>NZ_FNHI01000009.1:0-146054 GCF_900103455.1 Streptomyces wuyuanensis
CCCTGGTAGATGGGTTTTCGACCAAGAGAACCGTCTCCACCAGAGGCTTCGCATGCTTGTCTACCCTTCGGGCGTCGACGTGTCCAGCTCTGCCCTGCGCTTTCTGTCCGCCCGTCTGCGGCAGCACCGTCGCGCGATCGGCTCCCGCTGGAGGCGTCTGAACCCCGGCCGCCAGGCCCTGCTCGCACTCGCCCACCTGCGGATGGGAAACACGTATGCCCAGCTCGCGGCCGGATTCGGTATCGGAACCACGACCGCCTACCGGTATGCCACCGAGGCTGTCGAACTCCTGGCAGGCCTCGCGCCCACCCTGGCCGACGCGATCCGGGTCGCGTCGACGAAGGCGTTCGTGATCCTCGACGGCACACTCCTGCCGACCGACCGCATCGCCGCGGACCGGCCCTTCTACTCCGGGAAACACAAGAAACACGGGATGAACCTGCAGGTCCTCACGGATCCCTTCGGCCGGCTGCTGTGGGCCTCGCCGGCCCTGCCCGGCGCCGTCCACGATGTCCGCGCGGCCCGCGAGCACGGCATCGTCGACGCCCTTGCCGCAGCCGACATCAAGTGCTGGGCGGACAAGGCATATCGGGGTGCCAGCGGGACCGTTCGCACCCCCTACTGGGGCCGCTGGGAAACCCTTTCCACCGGTCAGCAGGCCGTCAACCGGTCCCACGCGAAGATTCGCGCACTCGTCGAGCAGGCCATGGCCACCCTCAAATCCTGGCGGCTCCTCCGCAAGCTCCGGTGCTCGACCGCCCGCGTCACCAGCCTCGTCCGGGCCGTCCTCGCCCTGCATCTGGCCAGCTCAGAGTGAGGATGGAAAAGGCTCACTGTTTGTGATCAGGTACTCGACGCTACGGTGAAGCACCGCCGCCGATTGATCTCCTTCGGCCTGTAGGGTGGCAACGGTGTGGCCGGTGAACCTCGGCCCACGCAAGGCATTCCGGCCGCATGTGCGGTCCGCGAATCCGATTCCTCCGCCCTCCCGCCGAAGGCGAACGGGGCATGGTCCGGCAATCCGTGACCGTGCCCCCACAGCCCCGAGAGCGGTGACCGAGAACATCGTGCGGAGCCGCAAGCCGCGCTTCGTCCGTCAACTCGTCCGACCGTGTCGGTCCGGTGTCGACGACCTTACCCACCCGAACATCGCGAGAATGAGGATGCGTCCTGTGAGCAACACGGAGAAACGCCCGGCCGAGCCGGTGCATGCGGGCTCGGACCTGCTTGAGCGGAGTATCGAGGTCCTCACTTCGCGCGAGGTCCCATTGGGCGGCCCTCGTGCCATGACCGTACGGCGCACACTGCCCCAGCGGGCACGCACACCCGTCGGCGCCTGGTGCTTCGCCGACCACTACGGTCCCGACGATGTGGCGCTGACCGGCGGCATGCGGGTGGCGCCCCACCCGCACACCGGTCTGCAGACGGTGAGCTGGCTGTTCAGCGGCGAGATCGAGCATCGTGACAGCCTCGGCAACCAGGCGCTCGTCCGGCCCGGTGAACTGAACCTCATGACGGGCGGCTTCGGCATCTGCCACTCCGAGGTGTCGACCCAACGCACCACGTCGTTGCACGGCGTGCAGTTGCGGATCGCCCTGCCCGAGGCGCATCGCCACACGGCGCGGGACTTCCGGCACCACGTACCCGGCGTGGTGCCCCTGGACGGCGGAGAGGCACGTGTGTTCCTCGGTTCTCTCGCCGGCGACACCTCCCCCGTCCGGCGCTGGCAGCGGGACGGCACCTGGGCGAGGATCCTCACCCAGCTCCAGGCCGAGGCGGACGCGAAGGGCCTGATCACCTGGGAGGTCGACGTCGATTCCACCGTCTGCCGGGCCCACCAGCACGCCGCTGGGGCGGCGAAAAGGGGGACCTGCAGAAGGAACCACCCGGCGGGATCTTCGTCGAGCCGGCCGACCACGGCCTCGGACGCTCCCGCGGTGGACTGACCAGCAAGATCCATCTCGCGGTCGAGCAGGGGCAGAAGCCCTTGTCGGTCGTGATCACGGCCGGGCAGCGGGGCGACTCCCCGCAGTTCGAAGCGGTCCTGGAAGCCCTCCGGGTTCCGAGGCTGGGGCTCGGCAGGCCGCGCAAGCGCCCGGACCGGGTGCGGGCCGACAAGGCGTACGACTTTCGCAGCAACCGTTTCTACCTGCGCCGACGCGGGATCAAGGCCACGATCCCGGTCCCGGCGGACCGGGTCCGCAACCGCATCAAGCGCGGCTCGCGTGGCGGTCGGCCACCGAAGTTCGACAAGACCGATTACAAGCAGCGGCACGCGGTCGAGTGCGGGATCAACCGGCTCAAGCGCCACCGGGCCGTGGCCACCCGGTACGACAAACTCGCTGTCCGCTACGAAGCGACGGTGCTGGTCGCAGCCATCAACGAATGGTTGTGACCAGCACCGTCGCAACGGCCCTCAGACGACGTCGAATTCGTTTCCCTCGGGGTCCTGCATGGCGGCGGCGTAGAGCCCCATGTCCGGCTCATCCTTGATCCGCAGCACGGTGGCACCAGCTTTGACCAGCCGTTCCACCGTGGCCTTGACCCGCTGTGTGCGGACGTCCAGTGGGACGTCACGGCCCCCACCGACCTTCAGGTCGAAGTGCCACCGGTTCTTGGCGGCCTTCGGCTCCGGAACCTGCTGGAACCACACCCTCGGTCCACGTCCCGCGGGATCGATGATCGACTCCGGTATGTCCCCGGCACCGGCCGGCAACTCTGCCTCGGGCACCCCCACCGCCGCCCAGTAAGCACGCCACGTGGCGTGCCCGCCCGGCGCAGGCTCAGGCACGTAGCCCAGGGCCTCGGCCCAGAACGTCACCATTCTCTGCGGATCGGAGCAGTCGATCGTCAGCTGCACTGTCATCTCCATGCTCGGAGCATCCCAGGTAGGTCTGACAGACGATCCACTTTCACAACAGGCCCTAGTGGCACGGCCGCGCCAATCGCGTCCGCCCTTCTGACCGGGAGCGCACCGGTTCTGTGACGGCGTTGCCAGCAAGTTGTTGCCAATATCTCAGCCGTGTGAGCACCGGAGTACACGGTGTCACCTTGCATTTCCCTCACGGAGGGCTGATGACAGGGACGAAATCGGCCAATCGTCTGACGATCGCCGTTGCCGATGAATGTTGGGAGGGCTTGTGGTGACAGCGGTCTGCCACTGCTCACTCACCGCGAGGATGTTTCGGCGACCTCGAAGTCGACTCGCCCGGCGGTCCGTCGCCGGGCCGGGCCTGCAGTGTGCCGGTCGGGCGCCCGGTGAGCGGGGTCGGCGGGCCCTGGGCGACCTCCCGGCAACGATCGTCACCGGGCCGGGCCGTCCTGGGCTCGGCCCTGCCACTGCCGGCATACGCGGCGCCCGCGCCCCGGTGTCACAGCTCCCCCGGCTGTCCGGTCAATCCGGTTGTGCCTTGCACGAGTCCGTGCGAGCCCTCACGGCGGCGAAGGGAGCGAGTGTGTCCAGGAGACAGGGACCACCCATGCGTCCACGCGCCGCCTGCTCCCGGATACCGCCGGTGACCGCGCGGGCCCGGCCTTCGCCTCCGTTGACCGAAGGCTCACCGTCACCGTCCGGGCAGCGCCGCCTTCGTGCACGGCCCGGTGCGGACACCGGTATCGCGGAAAGGTCCGTACCGGCTTCCCCCATGGCCCACGTCCACGGCCCGGGACGATCACGGGCCGACCACACCGCTCGCGGCGGGGACGCGGCCGGCCCGCGTGCCGTCCGCCGCCGATCCGCACCGGTTCCCCACGACTCCCGGCTCGAGCCCAAGGAAGGCGCATGACTTCCCGAGACCCCGACCAACCCCCCGATCCTGCCGCCGCCGCCTTGCTGCTGGCGACCGAAGCCGCCCTGCTCGAGGGCCGACTGCGGATGCTTCGCGAGGCACTCGACACCGTCGACGCGCGCATGGAGGCGGTCTCCGACACCCTGCGCCGGCTGCGCGGCGCGGCGTCCGCCACCCATGCGGCGGACCGTGTGAACCGCCGCGGTGCGTCCGAGGGCGGCGATTCCGTCCCCTTCCCGCACGACGCACGCCCGGGCGGGTGAGACGTGTTCGCCGACGGCACGGAGTTGCGCGCCGGAGCCCGGACCCCGCGGACTCCGGCGGGAGGGACGCCCTCCGGAGAGCGGCCGCGCGGTCACGGCCGCGGAACCAGAGCCGTGATCCGCGCTGCCGCCAGAACCGTGATCAGCGCCGCGGTCAGAGCCGGACGTTCCAGCCGACCGTGGACCTGAGGGTCTTCGCGATCTCCGGATCGCGGACGGCGGGCGTACCGTTCTCGACGGTGACCGACAGCTTGTGCGTGCGCAGGTCGAGCAGCCACAGGAGCAGGTCCGACATCCGCACGCGGGTCTGGCCCGCGAGCGGCTTCAGCTCCCTGCCGTCCAGGTACCAGCGGACCCTCAGCGGACGTTCGCCGGCGCCCGTGAGCCTCGGGACGGAGACCCGCGCGGTGTCGCGCAGACGTAGCAGACGCTCCGTGGGCGTGACCGCGGTGACGAGCCGTGCGTGGCGGTGGAAGCCGGCGATCATCGCCTCGACGCCGGGCAGGTTGAACGGTTTGCCGAGCGAGCGCATCAGGGAGTCGTCGGTGGGCCGGTACAGCCCCGTGACGAAGTAGCCCCCGCCCTCGTACGTGCCGACCGTCCCGCCGTCGGGAGACTCCTCCCCCAGCCAGCGGTGCCACTTGGCGCGCTGCCCGGCCATGTCCCCGGCGGTCAGCACCGAGATGTTGGAATCGGCGACCTCGGGCCCCGCGTACTCCTCGAACCCGGGGTAGCCGGGGTAGAAGTACTCGTCGGCGAGCTTGCCGAGCGAGTGGCCGGTCTCGTGTATGGCGACCTGACCGGACTTCTCGTTGCCCGCCGAAGCGGTCGAGATGCCCTCGTAGCCCAGGGTCTCGCTCGGCTCGTTGTATCCCGCGCCCCCGTACTTGGCGCTGTTGGCGAGTACCACCACGAGGTCGGCCTCCGGCGCCTTCGCGACGTACTCGTCGACCTTGGCCTGGTCGACGCAGAGCAGCCGTTCGATGTCGTCGCACCAGAAGTAGGAGCCGAGGGCCGTGTCCCGTACGGCGTCGGGCCCCGGGTCGCCCGCGACGCCCGACTGGTTCGAGACGGCGTCGACCGTCCAGACGTTGAAGAGGCCCTGGTACGTCGTGTACGGCTCGACGGCGGCGAGTTCGGCCCACATCTCCTCGGCGTCGACGTGGAACCGGTCGAGTTCGTCGGCCGTGTAGCCGTCACCGATGACGACGATGTCCAGGCGATCGCCGGTGGAGCCGTTGTCGATCAGCTTGGTTACGGCGCCGTCCGCGGTCCGCTCCGCCGCGGAGAGCCTCGGGGAGGGCCGGTCCCGTCCGTCGCGCGGTACCCGCGTACGGCCCGACCCGGCGGCGTCGCCGTGCTCGGGTCCCGGGATCTCCACCTCGACGCCCGATCCGGTGGTGTCCACCGGATCGGCGGCGGCACCGGGCGCGGCCAGCACCGCCGTGAGAACGGCGGCGGCACCGGCCGTCGCCATGACCCTGCGGCAAACCGAGCGCATGGAAGCCTCCCCCTGTCACCGGAATCAAGTATCCGAACAAGCACGTTTAACGGAGTGCTTAAACTAGGCGTGGGCGAGGAAGCTGCGCAATGGTCTACTACCCCTGAATAATGGGGACTTCGAGCAACCCAGGGGATCCGATGGACGAACCGGCCGAGATCGGCCGCCGAGTGCAGCGGCTGCGCGCGCACCTCGGCCTGACGCAGCGTCAGCTTGCCGAGCCCTCGTACACCCCCGCCTACATCTCCACCCTCGAGGCGGGGAAGGTGCGGCCGTCCGAGACGGCGCTGCGCTTCCTCGCCGACCGGCTCGGCACGTCCTTCGAGGAGCTCTCCACCGGCCGCCCCGCCCATCTCGCCACCGAACTCCGGCTCGCCCTCACCGACGCCCAGCGCGAGCTGGCCACCGGCTCCGCCGAGCAGGCCGCCGTGGGCTACCGCCGGCTCCTCACCGACGCCGAGCACCTGGAGCTCCCCGCCGAACAGGCAGAAGCACTGCTCGGGCTCGGCGAATGCGCGCTGGAGACGGGACAGCTGGACAACGCGAGAAGGCACTTCGAGGCGGCGGAACGGCTCCTCGGCGACGAACCGCTGCCCCGCCGGGCGCGCGCGGTCCGGGGACGCGCCGTCGCGCACCTGCTCGCCGGTGAACTGCGCTATGCCTGCTACCTCCTCGAAGCCACGATCGACGAGCTGAACGGGAGCGGTCTGGCCGATCCCGAGGCCCTCGTCCTGCTGTACGCGGCCATCATCGGTCCGTACATCGACATGGGCGCCCACGCCCGCGCGGCCCATGCCGCCGAACTCGCCCTGGCCCTGGCCCCGCAGGTCGACGATCCGGCGCTGGTCGCGGGGATGCACCGGCAGGTGGCCCGCACCTTCCTCGCGGAGGGCCGCACGGCCGATGCCGACGCCTCCCTCGCAAAGGCGCAGACCATCTACCGGCAACTGCGGCTGCGGACCGATCTGGCGCACTGCCACTGGATGCGCGGATACGTCCAGGCGCAGGACGGCGAACTGGACCTCGCCGAGCAGGAACTCCGGACCGCACGGGACATGCTGACCGCCAAGCGTGCCGTGCTCTTCGCCGCCCAGGTGGAAGTCGAACTGGCCGATGTGCTGCGACGCCTGGGACGGCTCGACGAGGCTGCCGAGCTGCTCACCGCACTGCTCGAACTGGGCGACCAGCACGGCGCGGTGCACGCGGGCGGAGCGCACCGCCTGCTCGGGCTGATCTCGGAGGAACGCGGCGACGCCGATGTCGCCGAGGAGCACTACGTCCTGGCCCTGGGGCTTCTCGAACGCAGCGGGGCCAGCGGAGACCTCGCCGATCTGTGCCGGCTCCTGGGCGACCTGCTGCGACGCGGCGGCCGCACGGAGGCCGCGCTGGACGCCTACCGGACGGGCCTGGGCCATCGCGCGGCGCCGGGCACGACGACCCTGGGACCCGCCCCGGCGGCGCCGTCGTTCCTGCAGCGCTGAGGCGCCGGTCCGGGGATCTCCGCCTGTCCGGCGAGTGACAGGGCGCCGCACGGTGGCCGAGCGGTCGTAGAACCACCGGCCGCGGACGCCGGCATGCGCTGTTCCTCGCACCGGCAGGCCCGCCGACATGGCTCCGGGCGCCACCGACGGGGGATGCGGTGACGCCCGGACCACTCCACCCGCTCGGCTCTACGCAGCAGGTGTCGATGCGCTTCGGACGCTCTCACGGGGATCGTGCGAACGGCGTCCGGAACGCTGTGATCAGCCTACCAAACATTGTGCCCGCCGCGCACGCACCCCGGTCGCCGGTCAACACGTTGTCGGGGACAGTGTCATTTCAGCTGCCTCGCCGGCCCAACACACTCGGGGCTGAGCTGTGGCGTCGCTGCCCTGCGTGCGCGAACCACTACGCCCACCGCCCCGCCCGGGAAGTCGGTGGCATGACGCAATAGTGTGTACTGCGGCGTCGTGCGGGCGGTGCCGAGCCCGACCGGCCACGAGATGAGTACGGATGCCGCACCCGTCGGCCGGTCGGTCAGCCGATGCCGCTCAGGAGCAGCACACCGCACACGCCCGCCATCACCATGCCGACGAGAGTCGTCACGGCGTACGCGGCCCGGCGCAGTCGCGCGTAGCGCCTGGCGTGGTGCCGCTCGATCGAGGTGAAGTGCTCGGTGATGTGCCGTCTCATCTTCCGGCAGAGCTGGAGCTGCTCCTCCACGTACCACCACTCGATCTCGGTCCTCTGCGCCTCGCTCAGCCCGGCGACGCGTCCGGCGAACGCGGCGGCCCGGCGGCAGGCGGCGCGGCGGTGGGCTTCCCAGTACAGAAATGCTTCGGTGCCGGTCGGGCCGGGTGCGTACTCGTCGCTGGCGTCCACCAGGTCCTCCAGGTGGTGTGAGTCGTCGGTGTGCACCAGAGTGCGGGGCGCGTCACAACGCGCCGGGAGGGGCGAAACGTGTGCGCTCAGGTGCAGCATCACAACGGCCGAACCGGTCCGCCGAGCAGGAGCGAGATGACGTTCGAAGTGGCCCACCTGATCCCTCGGAAACACTATATCTCGCTCCCGTACAGAAGCGGAGCGGGGTACGTGCATTCTGCACACATGTCGCTGACAACGCGCTGAGCTGGTGTTTTCTCGCTTCACAATCCATCGGCGCCCGATTGCGTGCAGGCCCGAAGTCACGGCACCGATCGACGGCACGCCACGTGCCGAGAAACAATGTCACACTGTTTCTCTCCCCCCGCCGTGATGCACAGTCATACGAGACCTCCGGTTTCGGAACGCGTCGTCCGTGGTGGTTGCCGCACGGCCGGCAAGGGCGGAACGCCTGCGCGTCTCGAACCGGCCGATGCAGGAGACAGCGCCGCTGTGGAGCATTTCGTTCCACATGGGGCGATCTCTTCGGATCGGTCATGTTCTCGCGTTCAGGTGAGGAGCGGCGCCTCCGGCTTCGGCAACGGCTGGGCCGTCACGGTCCGGCGGGAGCAGTTCGGGGCGCCTCGGTGACCGGGCGCGGCGGTCAGGCGTCCCGCGCCGGAGGATGCCCGGACACAACCGAACTACGCCGGGGCGACACGCCGCGAGAGGACGTCCGCTCCGGCGGCCGTTTCCCGCGGGCCTTCAGGCGGCGGGGGCCACGGTGACCCTGACGTGCTTCATGAGCGGCTGGTCGCTCTGGGTGCTGTAGTCGCAGATCGCGCACAGCACGTTCATCTCCGGCATGTAGCCGGCCGCGCAGCCGCGGGGAATGTCGTAGGGGACGGCGAGGTAGCCGCTGAGACGGCGGTGGCTGCCGTCTTTGGCGGTGCTGGTGATGTCGACGGGATCGAACTCGGAGATGCCGCGCTCGCGCATGTCGTCCTCGTTCATGAAGACGAGCGTGCGCAGGTTCCTGACGCCCCGGTAGCGGTCGTCGTCCGAGTAGATCGTCGTGTTCCACTGGTCGTGTGAGCGCATGGTGCCCAGCGCGAGAGTGCCGCGGTCGGGAACCACGTCGGGCAGGGGCGCGGTGGAGAACTCCGCGCGTCCCGACGGCGTGAGGAAGACCAGTTCGCGGGCGGGCTGCTTGATCCGGAAGCCGAGCGGCAGGCGCACACGGCGGTTGAAGTCCTCGAAACCGTCCAGGACCCGGGCCATGGTGTCGCGGACGCGATCGTAGTCCTCGATGTACCACTCCCAGGGCGTGGAGCTGTCAGGGAGGGCCGCGCGGGCGATCCCGGCGACGATCGCGGGCTCGGACAGCAGACGCTTCGAGGCGGGACGCTTCATGCCCACGGACAGGTGGACCATGCTCATCGAGTCCTCGACCGAGGTGCTCTGGATTCCGTGGCGCTGGTGGTCCTTCTCGGTGCGGCCCAGGCACGGGAGGATGAGGGCCCGGCGGCCGTGGACGAGATGGCTGCGGTTGAGTTTGGTGCTCACCTGCACGGTGAGGTCGCACTTGCGCAGTGCTTCCCAGGTGTACGGGGTGTCCGGCGCGGCGAGGGCGAAGTTGCCGCCCATGCCGACGAAGACCTTCACGTCGCCGCGTCGCATCGCCTCGATGGTGCCGACGGTGTCCAGGCCGTGGGCGTGTGGTGGGTCGATCCCGCAGACGTCGGCGAGGCGCCTCAGGAAGTCCTCGGCGGGGCGGTGGTCGATGCCGCACGTGCGGTTGCCCTGGACGTTGCTGTGGCCCCGTACGGGGGACGGTCCTGCTCCCTCGCGCCCCAGGTTGCCGCGCAGCAGCAGGACGTTGACGATCTCGCGGACGGTGTCGACACCGTGTTCGTGCTGGCTGATGCCCAGGCACCAGCTGACGATGCTCCGGTCGGCGTCGTGGTACACGCGCGCCGCCTTGAGGATGTCCTCGCGGTCGACGCCGGACTGACGCTCGATCTCGCTCCAGGGGGTCTCCTCGCACAGGGCCCGGTACGCGTCGAACCCCGCTGTGTAACGGTCGACGAACTCCTGGTCGAGGGCTTTGGGGTCGCTCTTCGCCTGCTCCAGGACCGCCTTGGAGATGCCGCGCAGCAGGGCCATGTCACCGCCGATGCGCGGCTGCAGGTTCAGGGTGCTGGTACGCGTCGGCTTGAACAGGGCCATGTCCGTGAAGTCGTGCGGCACGATGGTGCGGGTGGCGGCCGCCTCCACCAGCGGATTGATGTGAACGATCTGGGCGCCTCGGTGGTACGCCTCGGCCAGCGCGGTGAGCATTCTGGGCGCGTTGGAGGCGGCGTTGACGCCCATGATGAACAGCGCGTCGGTGGTCTCCCAGTCCTTGAGGTCGACGGTGCCCTTGCCCGTGCCCAGTGATGCCTGCAGCGCACGTCCGCTGGCCTCGTGGCACATGTTGGAGCAGTCCGGCAGGTTGTTCGTCCCCAGCTCCCTGGCAAGCAGCTGGTAGAGGAACGTGGCCTCGTTGCCCAGACGGCCGGAGGTGTAGAACGACGCCTGGTCGGGGTGGTCCAGTTCGCGCAGGGCGGTGCCGGCCAACTCGAAGGCGTCGTGCCAGGCGATCGGGACGTAGTGGTCCGATTCCGGGTCGTAGACCATCGGTTCGGTGAGCCGGCCCTGGTCCTCCAGGTCGAAATCGCTCCAGCCGAACAGTTCCGTCACCGAGTGGGCGGCGAAGAACTCCGCTCCGACCCGCTTGTGGGTCATCTCCCAGGTGACGTGCTTGATGCCGTTCTCGCAGATGTCCAGGCGCAGGCCCTTGGTGTCGTCCGGCCACGCGCATCCCGGGCAGTCGAAGCCGGTGTTCTCGTGGTTCATCCGCATGATCGCGCGTGGACCGTCGACCAGGGCACGCTCGCGGAACAGCACACGGCCCACGCTCTTGGCGGCGCCCCAGCCCGCGGCGGGGTGCTGGTACGGGCGGAAGTGCGGTTCCTCCGCGGGTACGGGCCCTACGCGGGGCGCCGGCCCATCCCGGCCGTCATCGGAGGCATTCACGGTCTCACCCCTTACGCCACCGGGGCGTGGGCGGAAAGTCGGCACTCGTTCCAGGCTATGCCGGTGGGTCACACGATGCCATGCGGACGGAAACGGACCGCGCCACCGACGGACGGGGGCGGCGACCCGCCTCCCGGGGCAGCCCCAACGCGCCGACGGCATCGGACTGTGCGTGCCGCCGGGGGGTAGGGCCTGCCCCGGTGTGGGCGACGAGGCCGATCCGGCAGCGGGGCTGGTCCTGCGAACGTGCCTGTTGTCCGGCCGGGCTCGGCCTCAGCGCTCGTACCGGGTCGGCGGGTAGGGGTCGCGGTCCTTCTTCGCCGCTTCGCCCGTCGGGAGTTCGCCCGCGTCCACCTCACGGTCGATCTCGTCCTGCGCCGCCCGGTACTCGGCTTCCGGGTCCTCCGGCGCCCGCGCGGGCAGACCCGCTTCCTCCCGGTCGCGCACCGTGCGCTGTTCGAGTTCGTCCTCGTCGGGCCGCCGGGGCATTCCCCTGCTGTGACCGTGGTCCGGGTCGCCCTCGACCGCTCTGTTCGGCTTGTGGTGCGTCATGCGTAAGCCCTCCTTCCGGCGCACACCCGGGCGCCCGTCGTACGCGTGCGCCCGATGTGTCGCTCTTCTCATCCTGCGCGTCGTCGGCCGACTCGTCATCCGTACCGCCCGCGCCCCGGTTCAAGAGGGCCGTCGCCGGAATGCGCGGGCCCGTGTGAATGCCGACCGTCGTCAGCCGCCGACGATTCCCACGACGAGGTTGATGGCGGTGGCGAGAATGCTGGTGCCGAAGAGGTACGACAAGAGCGGGTGCCGCAGCACGATCGCGCGGATCGTCGAACTCGAGACGTTGGTGTCGGAGACCTGGTAGGTCATGCCGAGGTTGTAGCCGAAGTAGAAGAAGTCCCGCTACGCCGGCGGGTGTTGTGAATTGAAGTCGATTCCGCCCGCGTTCTCGTAGTACACGTAGGCGTATCGAGTGGCGTACATCGGGTGCAGGGCGGCCCAGGCCGTGAACACACCGCACAGTGCGGTCGCGGCGTGTGCGGTGTCGGACTCGCCGCGCAGGAGCAGCAGCACGATCGCGACGAGTCCGCAGAGGGACACCGCGACGACGGCGAGTTCCTCCGTGACGGGCCGGAAGTCCTCGCGTCGCGCGTTGAGGTGCGTGGAGGCGGCGTCCATCGGCCACAGCACGGCCCAGCCGGCCAGGACGAACAGCAGTTGGGAGACGGCGATACCGGCCAGCACACCCAGCTCAGGATCGGTCGACAGCCCGACGCAGACACCGGCCACGGCTCCGAGGGCCACCACGCCTGCGAGGCGGGGTGCCGAATCCAGCGGTACCCAGCGGCTCATACACGACCACGGTAGTCCGGCCGCCCCCGCGCGGCCCGGCGAAGCACGAGGCCCCGCGGTCGCCCCGGCTCGGCCCGGTGGAACGTGACGCCTGGGGGCGGTGACGGTCGCCGGGGTCCCGTCGCGACTGCGGTGGAAGATTGAACTTTCGCCCCATATCATCGCATTTGTGTATCCGCGGTTCGCTCTTCGCAGCCTGGCTCCGGCCGCCGCCGCCCTGATCGTCCTCGGCGGCGCGCCCGTGACCGGCGCGGCCGAGGACCACACCGGAACCCACGGCACTCCGGGCGCCGCGGGTGCGCGCGACCCCTACTTCCCCACTCTGGGCAACGGCGGATACGACGTCCGGCACTACGCGCTCACGATCGACTACGGACCGGAGTCGCACGTGCTCACCGGCACCGCGGAGATCACCGCGCGCGCCGGCCAGGACCTCAGCGCCTTCAATCTCGACCTCCACGGCCTCACCGTGCGCTCCGCGGCCGTCGACGGGGCGCCCGCCGGCGTCACCCGGGCGGGCGACGAACTGACCCTCCGCCCCGCCCGCGACGTCCGCAGGGGCGACACCTTCCGCGCCGTGGTCCGCTACGGCGGAACGCCGGGCACGCTCACCGATTCCGACGACACCCGCGAAGGCTGGCTGCGAACCGCGGACGGCGCGATCGCGCTCGGGCAGCCGAAGGGCTCCATGACCTGGTTCCCGGGCAACCACCACCCCGGCGACAAGGCGACGTACGACATCTCCGTCACGGTCCCCGAGGGGCTTTCCGCCGTCTCCAACGGAGAGTTGCGTTCCCAGCGCCCCACCGCCGACGGCAGGCGCACCACGTTCGCCTGGCATTCCGCACAGCCCATGGCGACGTATCTCGCCACCGTCGGCATCGGTGCGTACGAGATCACGCGGTCCCGGCCCGGGGCGGCCGGAGTGCCCGTGCACACCGCGGTGGACAAGACGGTCGCCCCGCGCGTCGGCGAGTTGGTGAACCGCGTCCCCGAGCTCACGGAGTGGTCCGTGCGGAAGTTCGGCCCGTACCCCTTCTCCTCGACCGGCGTGATCGTCGAACGCGAGGGCGACGCGGACTACGCACTGGAGACGCAGAGCCGCTCCGTCTTCACGGAGGACTCGTTCGACGCGGCGACGCTCGTGCACGAACTGGCCCACCAGTGGTACGGCGACTCCGTCACGCCCAGGACGTGGCGGGACGTCTGGCTGAGCGAGGGCTTCGCGACCTACGCGGAGTGGCTCTACCTGGAGGAGTTCGAGGACACTCCCGTCCGCGCGAGCTTCGAGGACGCTTTCGACTCCGAGGACAACTGGGCCTTCCCGCCCGCCGACCAGCCCGAGGCCGGGCAGCTCCTCGGGGACCCGGTCTACGAACGCGGCGCGATGACGCTGCAGAAGGTCCGCGAGGCGGTCGGCGACGCCACGTTCTTCTCCGTCCTGCGCGGCTGGGCACGGACCCACCGCCACGGGAACGCCTCCACGCACGACTTCACGGCGTACGTGGAGCGGGAGTCGGGCAAGGACCTCGGCGCACTGTGGGACGTCTGGCTCTACGGTGACGGCCGGCCGGAGAGGCCCTGACGGCCCGCGCGACGGCGCTGCCGGGGCCGTGTCCGGCAAACAGCGCCGCCGTCCGCCCGCAGGGCGGAGCGGGATTCGTCCGACACGGCCTGGCCGACCGGAAACGACTGTCCCGGAGGGCGGAGTACTCCGCCCTCCGGGACACGGATCGGTCCGTCCCACGGCCCGGATGTCCGGGGCAGGACGACCGGGTCAGATCACGGCGGTCAGGCGACCGGCGCCGGGTAGGTCGGGTACTCCACGCCGGAGACGTGCTGGACGACACGGATCACCTGGCACGAGTAGCCGAACTCGTTGTCGTACCAGAGGTAGAGGATCGCGTTGTCGCCGTCGACCTTCGTGGCCCCGGCGTCGACGATCGACGCGTGGCGCGAGCCGATGAAGTCGTTGGAGACCGCGTCGGGGGCTGTGATGAAGTCGATCTGGCGCTTGAGCGGCGAGGTCAGCGACACATGGCGGAGGTAGTCCAGGACTTCCTCGCGGGTGGTCTCGCGGCCGAGCCGCAGGCTGAGGATCGCGATCGAGACGTCCGGGACCGGGACGCGGATCGAGCTGCCGGTGATCGGCGCCTTGAGGTCGGGCAGCGCCTTGGCCACCGCCGAGGCGGCGCCGGTCTCGGTGATGACCATGTTGAGCGGCGCGGAACGGCCGCGGCGGTCGGCCTTGTGGTAGTTGTCCAGCAGGTTCTGGTCGTTGGTGAACGAGTGGACGGTCTCCACGTGGCCGCGCAGGACACCGTACTCGTCCGCCATGGCCTTCAGCGGCGGGACGATCGCGTTGGTGGTGCAGGAGGCGCAGGACAGGATCTGCTCGTCCGGCTTGATCGTGTCGTGGTTGACGCCGTGCACGATGTTCGGGACGTCGCCCTTGCCGGGGGCGGTCAGGACGACCTTGTCGATGCCGGGGCGGAGGTGCGTCGACAGGCCCTCGCGGTCCCGCCACTTGCCCGTGTTGTCGATGAGGATGGCGTCCTTGATGCCGTACGCCGTGTAGTCGACCTCCGACGGGTCGCCCGCGTAGATGACCTTGATCTCGTTGCCGTTGGCGATGATCGTGCTGTTCGCCTCGTCGACGGTGATCGTGCCCTGGAACTGGCCGTGGATCGAGTCCCGGCGCAGCAGCGACGCACGCTTGACGATGTCCTGCTCACCGCCCCGGCGGACGACGATGGCGCGCAGCCGCAGACCGTTGCCGGAGCCGGCCTTCTCGATGAGCAGGCGGGCGACGAGCCGGCCGATGCGGCCGAAGCCGTAGAGCACGACGTCGCGCGGCTGACGGCGCTCGATCTTGTTGTCGCCGGTGGCGCCCGCGACGGCCTCCGCGGTGAACTCCTCCACCGAGAGACCGCGGTCGTCCGTCCGGTACGTCGCGGCGAGCATGCCGATGTCGATCTGGGAGGGCCCCAGATCGAGCGCGGCGAGGGCCTGCAGGAAGGGCAGCGTCTCGGTGACCGAGAGCTCCTCACCGGCGATCTGGCGGGCGAAGCGGTGGGTCTTGAGGATGCTGACCACCGACTTGTTCACCAGGGAGCGGCTGTGCAGCAGGACGGTGACGTCCCGCTCACGGTGCAGCTTCCCGATGATCGGGATCATCGACTCCGCGATCTCCTCGCGATGCTTCCAGTTTGTGAACGAGTCCTCGTTGACAGTCACAGATTTATCTTTCGAGCTAGGCGGTGCTCATATGCTAACCCGCTCCTCATCTGATCCTTCAGAGGGTCCCGTTCGGGAGCACGGGGCCACCGCTGATCCCCCGAAGCACCGGCTATCACCGGGGAAATACCGGCGCATTCCTGCCGATTCCGGTTCGGGGCACCGCCCTGGGCGCCGGCGACCCCACCCGGCCACGGCCACCGCACCCCGGACCTCGGCGGCCTCGCCGTCGGCGCGCGGCCGCTCACCCGGCGGGCACCCACCGTGCGGCACCGGCGACGCCGTGAGATCGACAGGCCGTCGGGCGTGACCTTGCCTAGGCTTGCGCATAGGGCACGGAAACCGCGTGGACCTCGGCAGGACGGACCGTGCGCTCCGCGCCCGGACAGCGGAATCACCCAAGACGGGCCACTGAGCCGTGAACGACGAGCAGGCGCTCTGACCGGAGTGCACGTCCTCCGCAGATCGGAGCTCCGCGGAGCGAGAAGACCATGAGCGAAGACAGGGCGGACGACGTCTACCAACCGGTGGGTGGCAACGAGGAACAGGGGGACGCGGCCCACTTGGACCTCGAGGACGCCCTGGACGAGCCGGACTACGACGAGATCCTCGACCAGGGCTACTCCCCGCCCGAGAGGCCGTTCGGCGTGAACAAGGTCGGTACGACGGGCGCGGAGCAGCGCGAGGGAGAGACGCTCGACCAGCGGCTGGCCGAGGAACTCCCCGAGGTCGCGGCGGACGACTGGGACGGCATCGGCGACCTCCCGGGCGGCGAGGGCGAGCCGATCGACGACGAGGTCGGCTCCTGGCGCGCGGGGCGACTCGTCGCCCCCGACGAGGGAACCCGACCGGACACGGACAAGCAGCTCTACGCCTCCGACGTGGGCATCGACGCCGGAGCCGCCGGCGCGGAGGAGGCGGCCGTGCACGTGGTGTTCGAGGAGGACAGCGGCGAGCCGCCCGACGACGAGCTGTGACAGGGCGAGTACGAGAACCGAAGTGCCCGGTGGGCGATTTCCGCCCCTGCCCTGCGGCCCGGGCGGGCCGTCCGGCCGCGGCGCCAGGCGGAGCGGTCGGACGTCGCGGACCAGCCGGACCTCGTGGACCAGCCGGACGTCGTAGACCAGCCGGACGTCGCCGACCCGTCTGACGTCTGGACCGGTCGGACGTCGTAGACCGGTCGGACCTCGGGGACCGTCGGACGTACGCGTCATGCCGGAGGCCACACGACCGGATGGCATCCTCCGGTCGGCGGGTCGGCGGCAGGGCTCCCGTCCCCCGCCCCCTCCACGCGCTCACTCACCCGCTCCGAGCCCGCCCTCACCCGCCTCCCCGCCGGGCCGCTATGTGTGACGCCCGGAAAGGGGGGCAAGCGGATGGCCGGGGACGGGAAAGCGAGTTTCATCCCGGTATTCCCGTCCGCCCAGGAAGATGCCGGGAAACATCGCGAGGTGAGGAGCACCGGTGAGCGAGCACATGTGGGCCTACGTACCGACCAGCGGGCACAACCGCGACGACGACCTGACGGGTTATCGGGTGGAGGCGACCGACGGGGACATCGGCAAGGTCGACAAGCACTCCAACGAGGTCGGCTCCCAGTACATCGTCGTCGACACCGGGGTGTGGATCTTCGGCAAGGAGGTGCTGCTGCCGGCCGGCACCATCACGATCGTCGACCACGACGAGAAGCGGATCATCGTGTCCCGCACGAAGGACGAGATCAAGGCCGCGCCGGAGTTCGACAAGGACAAGCACCTCGGCGACCCGGCCTACCGCGACCAGTTGGGCGGGTACTACAGCTCGGGCCACTGAGCCGCCGGACGGCACGGCCCGCCGGGCACGCCCCGTACGCTCGGGGCGTGCCCGGCGGGGTTCGCACGTAGGGACAAATCGGAGGAGGGACGATCGGGTCCCGGACGCCGGAGAGGAGCACATGCCGTGGGACGGGAGAGTCACGAGGCCTCCGCGGCCGCACGGGCGGCGGAGGCGCGCGAGCCGGGGGCCGCGGCGGAACGGCGGGCTCGGGACGGATCCGACGCCCCGGCGATGGAGACCGGGGCGGACACCGCGCTGCTGCGGGGTCTGCGGATCGACGACGCCCGCCCCGAGCAGCCGGTCCTGCTCGACGGCGACGGCACGCCGATCGACACCTGGCGCGAGAACCACCCCTACGACCGCAAGCTGAGCCGCAAGGCGTACGAGCGCGAGAAGCGGGTGCTGCAGATCGAACTGCTGAAGCTGCAGAAGTGGGTCCGGGACACCGGCCGGCGCATGGTCGTCGTGTGCGAGGGCCGCGACGCGGCGGGCAAGGGCGGCACGATCAAGCGCTTCACCGAGCGCCTCAATCCGCGTGGCGCGCGCGTGGTGGCCCTGGACAAACCCACCGAACGGGAGGCCGGTCAGTGGTACTTCCAGCGGTACGTCTCCCATCTCCCCGCGGCCGGCGAGATCGTCTTCTTCGACCGCTCCTGGTACAACCGGGCGGGCGTGGAACGTGTCATGGGCTTCTGCACCCCCGAGGAGTACCGGCACTTCCTCGCCCAGGCACCGGTCTTCGAGCAACTGCTCACGGACGACGGCGTCATGCTCGTGAAGTTCTGGTTCTCGGTGTCCCGCGGTGAGCAGCGCACGCGGTTCGCGATCCGTCAGGTCGACCCCGTGCGCCGGTGGAAGCTCTCCCCCACCGACCTCGCGTCGCTGGACCGGTGGGACGACTACACCCGGGCGAAGGTCGACATGTTCCGGCAGACCGACACGCCCCATGCTCCGTGGACCGTGGTGAAGAACAACGACAAGCGGCGCGGCCGGCTGGAGGCGATGCGTCATCTGCTGCTCCGGGCCGACTACGCGGACAGGGACCCGGAGGCCGTCGGGAAGGCGGACCCGCTCATCATCGGTGCCGCGGACACCCTGCTGGAGCGAGGCGAGAAGCCGGCCGATCTGACCCCCACTCCCCTGGCTCCGCACGACGACGGGCCGGGCAACCATCCCGCACGACGGTGACCTTCCCGGACGGCCCCGCCCCTAGAGGAACCGCCGGATCGGTGCGACCGACGCCTCCTTGACGCGCTGGAGGGCTGCGCGCCGCTTCCAGCGCGCGAGATCGATGTCCACGCTGTGCTCGACGTCCTCGTCGTAGTGGGCGTCGAGGGTTGCGGTGAAGGACTCGTCGAGGATGGCGAGCATCACCTCCTCGTCGTGGTCCATCGAGCGCCGGTTGAAGTTGGTGGACCCGATCAGGGACGCCACCGAGTCCACCGTCATGACCTTGGCGTGCATCATCGTGGGCTGGTACTGCCGGATGCGCACCCCCGCTTCGAGCAGCGTCGTGTAGTGGTGCTGGCCCGCGAGCTGGCAGGCGCGCTGGTCGGTGTGCGGTCCGGGAAGGAGGATCTCCACGAGCACACCGCGGCGCGCGGTCCGGCACAGCAGGTCGACGAAGAACTCGTCGGGCGCGAAGTACGCGGTCGCCAGGCGGAAGCGCCTCTCGGCGGAGGTGAGCATGACCCGGATCAGCGTCTGCATGTCCTGCCAGCCGATGCTGGCGGAGCCGCGGACCACCTGCACCACGGAGTCGCCGTGCTGGGTGTGCTCGGCGAACCGGTCGTGCTCGTCGTACATCTCGTCGTGGCACTCGGCCCAGTTCTGGGCGAAGGCCGCCGCGATGCCGTCCACGGCCGGTCCGCGCAGCTTGACGTGCGTGTCGCGCCATTCGCCCGGGTTGCGGGCGTCTCCGCACCATTCCTGGGCGATGCCCACTCCACCGGTGAACGCGGTGTGCTCGTCCACGATCAGTGCCTTGCGGTGGCAACGGTGGTTCTGCTTGAACGGGGACAGCCAGACGGGCTTGCGGAACCAGGCGACCTGTACGCCCGCGTCGTGCATGGCGTTCAGAAGGTCCTGCTCGATCTCCTTCGCACCGAATCCGTCGAGCAGCAGCCGTACGCGCACCCCGTCGCGCGCCCGGTCGGCGAGCACACCGGCGAAGTCGCGGGCGATCTGGCCCCGCCAGTAGACGAACGTCATCATGTCGACGGTGTGCTCCGCGGAGCGGATCGCGTCCAGCATCGCGGGGAATATCTCCTGCCCGTTGCGCAGCGGCACGAGCTCGTTCCCCTCGGTCGCAGCCACGCCGATCAGCCGCTCGAGTCTGCGTCGCAGCCGCTGTACGGCGGCGTTGGGGGCGGCGGGGCGTACGGCGTCATCGAGTGTCACTGGCGTCTCCGGGCAGCGGTTCGGCTGGTGTCGCCGTCTCCGGCACACGGAGGAGGCGACCGACGGGGCCGGTCCGCGGCAGGATCGGCGGCGCGGCGCGGCGGGGCGCAGCGCCGAGCGCACTGTAGCGAAGGAGGACGGGGTCTGCGAGGCCGCGACCAGCGACGGTTCGCCTGGGGAGGTGCCGCGGGCGGTGCCGACGATGCGCCGATCCTGCGGCGGAAGGTGCCGGGGCCGGGGACGCACCGCCCGGGAATCATGACCGCCGGCGGGCGGAGGGGACATCACCGCGTCACCCGAGTACGTCCGGTGCGACGGCGGTCCTCCGCCCTGCGACGCACCGCACCTGGCGCCGCGGCCTTCCCGGCAGACTCCTCCGGTCACGGCAATAGCATGGCGGCATGGCCGTCGACCTCTTCGCAGGCATCCCCGTCAACGACTACGCAGCGGCGCTGACCTGGTACCAGCGGCTGCTCGGCTCTCCCCCGGCGTTCTTCCCGAACGACTCGGAGGCGGTGTGGGAACTGGCGGAACACCGGTACGTGTACATCGAGCAGCTGCCGCAGCGCGCCGGCCATGCGATGCACACCGTGTTCGTCCGGGATTTCGACGACGTCGTCGCCGGCATCGCCGCCCGGGGCCTCGAGCCCGCGACGCGCGAGACCTATGCCAACGGTGTGCGCAAGGCGACCTACCGCGATCCGGACGGGAACGAGATCGCGTTCGGCGGCGGTCCCGCCTGACGGAGGCCGCCGCCGCACCCGTGCGGTCCGGCCGGCACACCCGGCACGACGGCCGGGGCAGCGCCGCCCGTCAGGGGCGAAGACCGCGGAGCAGCGCGGTGAGACCGCCGAAGAACTCCTGTTCGTCGGTGATGTGACGCGCCCGGCGGGCCGTCGCGGACAGCTGGGGGAAGTCGGCCTGCCCCAGGTCGGAGATGACGGCCGTGCCCTCGCCGGCGAGCGGCCCCAAGTGCTCCAGTTGCAGCGCGCCGATCACATAGGCGAGCAGGGCGCGCAGGGCGATGACGCGCCGATCGCCCCGGAACCCTGCCTCGGTGAGGATGGCGAGGACCGTTTCGGACCAGCGGAGTGCGCCGGGAGCGCGGTGGCGATGGGTGACGGTGAGCGGCACGGCAGCGGGATGGGCGCTCACGCTGTCGCGCAGTCGTCGCACCATGGCCTCGACGCGCCGGTCCCAGGGCATGTCCGACGGCGGCGGCTCGGCGTCCAAGCCGTCGAGCACGGCGTCGACGACGAGACGTTCGAGCTCCTCGCGGTCACGCACGTATCGGTACAACGCCATGGTGCTGACGCCGAGTTCCTTCGCGACGGTGCGCATCGACAGCGCGGCCAGGCCGTCGCGGTCGATGACGGCGAGCGCGGCGGAGGCCAGTCGGTCGTGGGTTAGTGAACGCGGGCGGGGCATGGCGGTTGACAGCGTACGCGATACGCCTACGCTTGTAGGTGTACGACGTACGCCTACGAGAGGAGTGCCCATGGCCCCGCGCAGACGGCCCCTGACCGCCGGCTCGGTGGTAAGTCCCCGTACGCTCACCGCCGTTACCGGCGAAGCGGTCCCCGTCCCCGCTCCGGACCGGCTCGTCCATCTGCAGTTCCGGCGCTTCGCCGGCTGCCCGGTGTGCAATCTGCATCTGCGTTCGGTGGTGCGCCGCCACGAGGAGATCGAGGCGGCCGGTGTGCGGGAGGTCGTCGTCTTCCACTCGCCGGCCCGGGAACTGCGCGAGCACGTCGCCGGTCTGCCGTTCGCCGTCGTCGCCGATCCCGCCAAGGAGCTCTACACGGAGTTCGGGGTGGAGGCGTCGCCCCGCGCGCTGCTCAGCCCCCGGGCGTGGGGACCGGTCCTGCGGGCGGTGCTGCGCAGCGCATGGACGATTCTCCGCGGACGGGAGCGCAGACCGTCGAGCCGGCCGCACGGCGGCCGGCTCGGACTTCCCGCGGACTTCCTGATCGCGGCGGACGGGCGCGTCGTCGCCGCCAAGTACGGCGAGCACGTCTACGACCAGTGGACCGTGGACGAGCTCCTGGCGTCGGCCCGCGGCGCCACGCGGCCGCGCACCGCGCCCCGCTGACGTCCGAGGAGCCCCCGGTGCGGCTGCGCGCGCCGGGCCGGGGGCACCGGGGCGCGCCTGCGCCGGGAGGTCCGGCTGCCAGGAGGGGCCGAAGCGGTCGTTCACCCGGCCGGACTTCGCGCTGAAGTCGTAGGACCCCAGCTCCCTCCGCGGCGAGCCCCTGTCGGCGAGGGCCTCGTAGAGGCGGTCGACCTCGGGCTCGTCGTCGCACCGGACGCGGAGGGACACACGTGCCCTACCTCCTGACGGTGAGCACCTTCCCGCCGAGCCGATCCCTCAGGGTGCGGACCGTGGCCGGGGTCCCGTACGCGACCCACCGCGTGCCCGCGAGGTAGGTCGTACCGTCCGGGAGGGTGTCCGCGATCCACTCGTTCCGGTCCCGTGTGGTGGTGAAGGTGACCAGGACGTACCGGGCGTCGCCGTCCGCGCAGGACGCCAGCCGGTGCCCGGCCTCCTCGGCCTCGAGCGTGGCGTGGCAGCCGGCCCGGCCCGCGAGTTCCTCGAGTCTGCCGCCGATGCGGTCCGTGGAGAACGGCCAGTGCAGCGCGCCCGTTCCCCAGGCGAACACGGCCACGGCGACGGCCGCCAGGGCCAGGGCGACGACACGGTCACGGTCTTTGGACGAGCAGCGGGGCACGGAGGTCATGGTGCCCGCTCGGACCCGGCGGCCCCGCACCGGGGGTCGTTCCGTCGCGCGGCGGGAGCGACGGTCCGGTCGCGCGACGGGTGCGGCGACGGTCCGTGCTTCACCCGTCTGCCCCGCGCACGTGCCAGCGGCCGGAAGATCCGCAAGCCTGGGATCCAGCACCGACCGGGCAGGTCCGCCTCCTGTTCGGCGAACTTCGTGTCCGGCGTCGGCAGTGACGCTCCACGGCCTCGGGAGACCGCCATGTCGCACAGCTTCGGCAGGACACGCTGGAAGCGCTTCGCCGCAGTGCTGGTGCCCTCGGTCGCCGCCGCCGCGGCGCTGGGCGTGGGGATGGCGGAAGGAGCACTCGCCGCGTCCTTCCTGATCTCCGGCCGGACCTTCCAGATCAGCGCCGACACGCTGAAGGTCCGGGGGCTCAGCATCTACGGCATGGTCGACGTCACCAGGAAGGGCACCCCGGTGCCGGTCACGGTCACCGGGTTCCGGCACGCCGAGATCAGCGGCCTGTGCCAGTCCGTGGTGGTTCCCATCCCGGTCATCGGCCCCTACACGCTGCGGCTCACCGGCGGCGAGGGGGATCGGGTCGAGGCGAGGAACATGTTCATCGACTCCAAGGCGCTGTCGATCGGTCAGGCCGAGTTCGAGGACATCGAGACCGGTGTGGCGGCGGGCGCCGTCGACAAGGGGCCGATCAACCCGGGAGACAGGCACTCGCGGTACTTCGACCCCGACGGCATCGCCCAGCAGGCCCGGTCGGCCGACCTGACGGACGTGCAGGTGACCGCCGTCGCGGTGACCGCCGCCACGCTCAACGTCCCCGATCTGACCATGCGGCTCAAGCAGGGGAGCCGGGAATGCTTCTGACTCCCGGACGGGCAGGCTCGGCCTCCCGGCTCGCCCGCTCCTCGCTGTCGCGGGCACGGTCGCTCCTCGGCAGCGTCCGTCCGCCCCGGCGGTCCGACGCCGTCCACGCCCGCCGGCGCTTCCGGGCGTGGCGCGGCCGGCGGCCCTTCTGGGCGGGCCTGTTCACGCTCGGCGCCGGCCTGCCCATCGTGTACTTCCCCTATGTGACGCTGAGCCTGTCGGGCATCCCGCTGGCGCTCTCCACCACGGCGGGCGCGGGCGCACTGCTCACCGGGACGCTCCTCGTCGTGCTGGGCCTCACCATGTGGTTCCGGCCGCAGCAGCGTGTGTTCGCCGGGATCACGGCGCTGCTCCTGTCGCTCGTCTCCTTTCCCGTCGCGAACTTCGGGGGGCTCTTCCTCGGCCTCTTCTCGGGCCTGATCGGCGGCTCGCTGGCCTGCGCCTGGGCCGCGCCCGCAGAGAGCGCGGGCGGGACCGCCGTCCCCCGGGACGTCCCGAGCCCGTCCGGCGGAGGTCCGGTGGCCGGCGAATCGTCCTGACGCGCTCGGCACGCCGTCGCCCGGGAAGCGCGTTCGTCCGCACGGCCGGACGGGACCCACGATCGTTGCCGCACGACCGTTCGAACCGAGCTCCAGGCGTATCGTCACCTCACCCTTCCAGGCGAGAAATCATGCTATTTCGCTCCTGGGACGTTCCCGGCATGAATCGTTCGCCCAGCGGGCTGCCGTCCGGCGCTCCGTTCCCGATCATGGGTGGGGCCCCAGGTCCCTACGGAGGTGGTTCGTGATTGCTTTCTGGCCGCGCGGTCTGGACAGGTCGCCCGCCCCCGCCGGGCGCGCCCACGTGGTGGCGGCGGTCACCGACGGGAGCGGGGCCCGCGCGACGGTGACGGTGTGCGGCCACATCACCGGTCTCGACGCAGAGGCGCTCAGCGACACGCTCGTGTCGGCCCTGATGGAGTTCCGGGAAGGTCTGAGCCTCGATCTGTCCGAGGTGTCCTACTGCGACACGGCCGGGCTGCGGATGCTGCTCGACGTGCGGGAGCAGGGCCTGGCCGCAGGGCGGACCGTGGTGGTCGCGGCGGCAGGCGGCTTCATGCGGCGCCTCCTGGAGACCACCGCAACCGCGGAGCTGTTCGCAACCGGCCCCGAGTCCGCGGCGCCCGACGACTCCCCTCTCGCCTCGGCCGTGCGCGCCGCACTGCTCCGGGCCGGTTTCCCCCTCACCGGCCGGCCGGGGGTTCCCGGCTTCCTCCATGTCCGCCCCGAGGGGGACGCGGTCGACGTCTTCTGGCGGACCGCGGACGGCCGCCTCGCCGCCCGTGCGGCGGACCTGGTCCTCGGCGATGCCGTGACGGGGGCCCTGATCCGCTCGGGGCTGCGGATCGAGGGGCGTACGGCCATCGGGGTGCGTGCCGTCGGCGGCCCCGGTCCGCACTCCGAGCGCCCGTCGGAACGCACGGACTGACACCCCGCCGAGGTGCCTGCGCGATGGGAGCGCGGCGGGAGGTCGTGGGGCGGTCCGGCCGGGTGCGTCGCAGCGGCCGCGTGGCGCCCGCGGCGGCCCGCGTGCTTGACTCTCGCGCATGTCGACGATTCTCGGTGCGTCACGACCCGACCCGGCCGCCTACATGCTGCGGGCAGCCGGCGGCGGGGCCGGGCGTGCGTACAAGCAGGAACTGATCGAGCTGCTGGACGTGCGGCCCGGTCAGACGGTGCTGGACGTCGGGTGCGGTCCGGGTACGGACCTGCCCGCGCTGGCGGAACGCGTCGGGGACGCCGGCACCGTGATCGGTGTGGACCACGACCCGGCCATGCTCGCCGAGGCCCGGCTCCGTACGGCCCACCTGCCGGTGACCGACCTCCGCGAGGGGGACGCCCATGCCCTTCCCGTCGCGCCCGGCACGGCGAACAGGGCCAAGATCGACCGGGTCCTCATGCACGTCGCCGACCCGGCCGCCGCACTGGCCCAGCTCCACACGGCCACGCGCCCCGGAGCCCTGGTCGGGCTCGTGGAACCCGACTGGGACACGCTGGCCGTGGACGCGGAGGACCTCGACACGAGCCGGGCGTTCACGCGCTACACGACGTCGGACGTCGTCCGCAACGCCACCATCGGCCGCAGCCTCGGCCGGCTCGCCGAGCGAGCCGGCTTCGTCGTGCAGACCGTGCTCACCACGACGCCCGTCTTCCGCGACTTCGAGGACGCCGACCACATGCTCGGACTGGGCCGCAACACACAGCGCGCGATCGAGGAGGGCCGCATCGACGCCGCACGCGGCCGCCGCTGGTTCGCGTCCCTGTCGGAGGGTCCGTTCTACGCGTCCTTCACCCTGGTGACCGTGCTCTGCTCCCGCTGAGGCCCGAAACCGCGCCCGCCGGACGGGCCTTCGGCTCCCGCGGTACGGGCTCCGTACCGCGGCGGCCCCTGGTGCCCGGTACCGGCTCCACACTCCGCGCCCTCCACTTCCGCCCTCCCCTCTCTCCGCTCTTCCCCGGGAGCGCGCTGCCGGGCGGTTGCCGCGCCACGGCCGAACCGCAGCGCCGGGAATCCGCTACCCCGTCGGAGCGACGAGCCGCCCCGGCGAGGTGTCGCCGACCGATCGCGGGGCATCCGTCCGCAACCGGCCGCGACCGGCTGCCCGGAGCACGGCGCTCCGGGCGGCCGGAGCGCCGGGGATTCACGGACGAAAGCGGCCGGGCCGCGGAAGGGCAGTTGTCGTGCGCAGTGTGGGTGTCGAGGAAGAACTGCTGCTGGTGGACGCCGAGAGCGGTGAGCCCCGGGCCGTGTCGACGGCCCTGCTGGCCACCGCCTCGCGGGAGGCGGTCCGTCATGACAAGGACGAGGTCTTCGAGGAGGAACTGCACCGGGAGCAACTGGAGTTCGCCACGCGGCCGCACGTCGCCATGGCGGACATCGCCGAGGAGGTCCGGGGCTGGCGGGCCGAGGCCGCCCGTCATGCGCGGAGGGTGGGCGCGGCCGTCGCCGCGCTGGCGACGGCCCCGCTGCCTGTCAGCCCTTCCATGGGTTTCGGCGAGCGGCACCGCTGGCTGGGCGAGAAGTTCGGTCTGACCGCGCAGGAGCAGCTCACCAGCGGCTGCCATGTGCATGTCTCGGTGGACTCGGACGAGGAGGGTGTAGCGGTCCTCGACCGCATCCGGCCGTGGCTGGCCGTGCTCATGGCGATGAGCGCGAACTCCCCTTTCTGGCAGGGCAAGGACACGCAGTACGGCAGCTACCGCAGTCAGGTCTGGGGGCGCTGGCCGTCCGCCGGACCGGTGGACGTCTTCGGCTCCGCCCGGCGCTACCACGAGCAGGTACGGGAGCTCCTGGACACGGGTGTGCTGCGCGACGAGGGCATGGTCTACTTCGACGCCCGGTTGTCCCACCGCTATCCCACCGTCGAGATCCGCGTCGCGGACGTGTGCCTGTCCCCCTCCACGACGGTTCTGCTCGCGACCCTGGCGCGGGGCCTGGTGGAGACCGCGGCCCGCGAGTGGCACAAGGGCGAGCCGCCGGCCCCGCACGGGACGGCACTGCTGCGGATGGCGGCCTGGCAGGCCGGCCGGTACGGGCTCGAGCACCGGCTCCTGCATCCCGGGACGATGCGGCCCGAGCCGGCGGAGCGTGTGGTCCGCGCGCTCTTCGACCACGTACGGGACGCCCTCGACGCCACCGGTGACCTCGCGGCGGCACGGCAGGCGCTCGACACGTTGCTGTCGGAGGGCACCGGCGCTCGGACGCAGCGGGAGCTGCTGGAGCGGACGGGCAACCTCCGCGATGTGGTCACGGAGTGCGTGCGGCGCACCCAGGGCTGAGCGGGCCCCGGGATTCGGCCGGGCCCCCGGTGCCGGGCGGGCGGGCCCGGCGGGAGCGTCAGGCCGCCTCGGGGAGCGGCTGCTCGATCTCCTCCGCCGCGGGTCCGGTCTCCGGCCGGCGCCGCTGCGGGAGGAGGCGCATACGGCGTCGCGGCCCGGCGTGCCTCGGGGTTACCGGGGCCGCGAACATCCGGTCCTCGAAGCGGTCCATGGCGATGATCAGGAGCAGTAGCGCGGGAGGTATGAGCACGGCGGTGAGAATCATGGGCGTCTCCTCGTGGCTTGGTGCTCGCTTTGCCGCTGGAGCGCAGGGAGAACGCCCGGGTTCGTGAAGTTTCTGTGACCGCTCGCGGAGGGGCACCGCCCCGGACTCACCCGGACACCCGAGGGCGCGTGCCCACCCTGGGCAGGCTGCTCCAGTCCGTTCGCGGGCAGCGCGGCGGGGGAGCGGCGAGGGCGCTGCCGGGAGTGGCGAGGACGAGTGCGGCGGCGCTGGTGGGGATCAAGGGGATCTTGCGGATTCGTGAGCTTCTGTTCACTGCGTCCTCCTGACGACCGCGGTGGGGGTGCGGCGCACGGGGAGGGCGTGCGTCGTTGGCATGTCCGGCTCAGCATCCACGGTCGGGGCCGGTGCGGCAAGCAGTGCGGATGTCCTGACGGTGAGAGCCGGGCCAACACGCGGCGATCGAGGGGACGATCGGCCGCCGCGGACCTGACGGCTCCTCAATTCAGTTGTGCACACCGTTGTTTGGCGCGCCACGGAGCCATCAGGACACCTGTCCCGGACTATTGACTGTTTGTGTGACAGTCGCGATCCTCGTCGCACCGCTTGCACGGGTCATGACAGGGGGATCTCGGCGGGAGGTCCCGGCTCCGGGCGGACTCGGCCCCGGCCCCGTCCGTCCGCTCACCGAAGGCTGAGTGATGACGATGAAACGGCACTCGCGTCGCCGCCGTGGACCCCTCGCGGTGGTGACCTTGCTCCTCACCGCCCTGGCCCTGGTCCTGGGCACGGCTCCCGGGTCCTCGGCCGAGTCCGGCTGGTGGGTCCCCGCCGCCCGGCCGGCGCCGGACTCCGGGATCAATGTCACGGGCGAGCCCTTCAAGGGCACCGGCCCCGACGGAAAGGTGCGCGGCTTCGTCGACGCGCACAACCACATCATGTCCAACGAGGCGTTCGGAGGACGGCTGATCTGCGGGAGGGCCTTCTCGGAACAGGGCATCGCCGACGCGCTCAAGGACTGTCCGGAGCACTACCCCGACGGCTCCCTCGCGGTCTTCGACTTCATCACCAAGGGCGGGGACGGCAGGCACGACCCCAACGGCTGGCCGACGTTCAAGGACTGGCCGGCCCATGACTCGCTGACGCACCAGCAGAACTACTACGCCTGGATCGAACGGGCCTGGCGCGGCGGCCAGCGCGTCCTCGTCAACGACCTCGTCACCAACGGCGTGATCTGCTCGGTCTACTTCTTCAAGGACCGCAGCTGCGACGAGATGACCTCCATCCGCCTGCAGGCGCAGAAGACGTACGAGATGCAGGCCTACATCGACAAGGTCTACGGCGGCCCGGGCAAGGGGTTCTTCCGGATCGTCACCGACTCCGCGCAGGCCCGGCAGGTCATCGAGCAGGGCAAACTGGCCGTGGTCCTCGGGGTGGAGACCTCGGAGCCGTTCGGCTGCAAGCAGATCCTGGACGTTCCGCAGTGCGGCAGGGACGACATCGACCGGGGTCTCGACGAGCTCCACAAGCTGGGTGTGCGGAGCATGTTCCTCTGCCACAAGTTCGACAACGCGCTGTGCGGTGTGCGGTTCGACTCGGGGACGCTCGGCACCGCGATCAACGTCGGCCAGTTCCTGTCCACCGGCACCTTCTGGAAGACGGAGAAGTGTGCGGGCCCGCAGCACGACAACCCCATCGGGCTCGCCGCGGCACCCAACGCCGAGAAGGAACTCCCGCCGGGCGTGAAGGTCCCCTCGTACGCCGCCGACGCACAGTGCAACACCCGCGGGCTCACCGAACTCGGCGAGTACGCCGTGCGCGGCATGATGAAGCGCAAGATGATGCTCGAGATCGACCACATGAGCGTCAAGGCCACCGGCCGGGTGCTCGACATCCTCGAGTCCGAGTCGTACCCCGGCGTGATCTCCTCCCACAGCTGGATGGACATCGACTGGACCGAGCGGGTGTACCGCCTCGGCGGCTTCATCGCCCAGTACATGCACGGCTCCGCGGAGTTCAGCGCGGAGGCCGAGCGCACGGACGCACTGCGTGAGAAGTACGGCGTCGGGTACGGGTACGGCAGCGACATGAACGGCGTCGGCGGCTGGCCGGGCCCGCGGGGCGCCGACACCCCCAACCCGGTGCGCTACCCCTTCCGCAGCGCCGACGGCGGCTCCGTCCTCGACCGGCAGACCACCGGCCAGCGCACCTGGGACCTCAACACCGACGGGGCCGCGCACTACGGCCTCGTCCCGGACTGGCTGGAGGACGTGCGGATCGTCGGGGGCCAGGGCGTCGTGGACGACCTCTTCCGGGGCGCGGAGTCCTACCTCGGCACCTGGGGCGCGTCGGAGCGGCACAAGGCCGAGGTGAACCTCGCCTCGAGAGCGCCGGCCTCGGCCAGCTCGTCGGAGTGGAGCCTCTTCACGAGCTACGCCCCCGACAGGGCCGTCGACGGCAACGCGGGGACCCGCTGGGCGAGCGACTGGAACGACGACCAGTGGCTCCGGATCGACCTCGGCGCACCCGCTCTGATCAAGCGGGTCACCCTGGACTGGGAACGTGCCTACGGGAAGGCCTACCGCATCGAGGTGTCGTCGGACGGCACGAACTGGCGGCCGGTCTGGTCCACGACGGCCGGCGACGGCGGTCTGGACACGGCCCGGTTCGACGGGACGACGGCCCGCCACGTGCGCGTCCAAGGGCTGGAGCGCGGCACCAAGTGGGGCTATTCCCTGCAGGAAGTGGGCGTCTACAGCAGCTGAGCCGCCGACGGAGCGGGCAACGGGGCCGGGGCCGGCCGGATCAGCCGATCCGGCCGGCCCCGGCCGATTCCCCCGGGCGCGCGTCACGACGCCCGGGGCAGGACAGGACACCGGGCACGCCCGGCTCGGCACCGCACGGCGCTGCACCACCGCACGTCACCGCACCACCGCAAGCGCACAAGGAACGAGGGAGCACATGGCACGGATGCCGTCGGCCGAACGACGCCGGCAGCTGATCGAGGCAGCGATCCGGGCGATGACCCGCGACGGTGTCCCCAGGACGACGACGCGGTCCATCGCCGCCGAGGCGGACGTGTCGCTGAGCGTCTTCCACTACTGCTTCGACTCCAAGCAGGAACTGCTGGAGTCGGTCATCGAGGCGATCACCGAGCACTACATCGCGGTGGTGCGCGAGGCGATCCGGCCCAAGGCCACCGTGCGGGAGACCGTCCGCGCGGGATTCCAGGCGTACTGGGACCACGTGTGCGCCAACCCGGGTGAGCACATGCTCACCTACGAACTCACCCAGTACGCGCTGCGCCAGCCGGGATTCGAGCACCTGGCACGCCGTCAGTACGAGCTGTACACGGACACGTTCACGCAGCTCATCGACCAGTTGCGGCAGGACGTGGGACTGGAGCTGCGGGTTCCCGTCGCGGTCCTGGCGCACTACCTGGCCGTCATGACCGACGGACTCACACTGAACTTCCTGGTCCTCGGCGACGCGACGGCCGCGTCGGACGTCCTCGACACGATCGCCGACCAGGTCGTGCATCTCGTCCGCGGCGAAGTCCGGCCGGCCGCGCCGGCGGACGGCTGAGGCCGCAGCGACCCGGGGCCGAACGCCCGCACCGGGACCGCCCGCGGAGGGAACAACCCCCCGTCCCTCGCTGTCGCCCGAGACGCTGCGGAGCGCGCCCGGCCGGCGGCCCACGACCCTCGCCTCGACAACTCGTTTTCCACATTTTCCCATACATTGGGGAATATGCCGGTTCCACACCATCGCCCGCCGGGCCGTCGCGGACGCTCCGGAAGGACGGCGCCATGGTCGCGTGGCCGTACGGCGCGAGCCCTGGCCGCCGCCACGGCGGCCGCGTCGCTCGCCGGACTCGCGGCCTGCGGCACGGCGGGCGAGGATGCCGGGACCCCCTCAGGGGAGGACGGCTTCACGATCGGGCTGCTGCTCCCGGACGTCCACACCGCCCGCTGGGCGACCGCCGACAAACCCCTCATCCAGGCCAAGGTCAAGGCGCTCTGCCCCGACTGCAAGCTGCTGCACGCCTATGCGTCCGCCGACGTGGCCACTCAGCAGCAGCAGATCGAGTCCATGATCGCAAAGGGCGCCAAGGTCCTGATCCTCGACCCCGTCGACGACAAGGCACTGCGCTCGTCGATCGCCCGGGCCCGGGACGCGAACGTACCGGTGGTCTCGTACGACCGCCTCGCCCAGGGGCCCGTCTCCGCCTACTCCAGCTACGACTCGGAGGAGATCGGCAGGATCCAGGCCCAGGAACTCCTCAAGGCGATGGGCCCCAAGGCCCGCGGCGGCCAGATCGTGATGATGAACGGCGACCCGACCGACCCCAACACCCGGGATCTGCGCAGGGGCGCGCTGTCCGTGCTCGAGGGCAAGGTGAAGATCGCCAGGTCCTACTACACCGGCGGGTGGATTCCGGAGAACGCCTTCCGGAACATGTCCGCAGCCATCGCCGAACTGGGGCCGGACCGCATCGACGGCGTGCTGTCGGCCAACGACGGGCTGGCGGGCGGCGTCGTCACCGCGCTCAAGGCGGCCGGGGTCAAGCCGCTGCCGCCCGTCACCGGGCAGGACGCCGACCTGTCCGCGATCCGCAGGATCGTCAAGGACGAGCAGTACATGACCGTCTACAAGTCCTTCGAGGCGGAGGCCGAGGCCGCCGCCGAGATGGCCGTCGCCCTGGGGCGCGGCGAGAAGCTCGACGACATCGCCAAGGACCGCGTACGCAACGACACCGACGACGACATCCCCGCCGTTCTGGGGCCGCTGGTCCCGGTGACCGTGGGCAACATCGAGGACACGGTGGTCAAGAGCGGCCTCTACACGGTCGACCAGATCTGCACCCCGGCGATGGAGGCAGCCTGCCGGAAAGCGGGACTCACGGGATAGCCGGCGGCTGCCGCACCCACACCTCGTGCGGCGCACCCGGCCGGAGCGACGGGACGGGCGAAGGAGATGGTTCACGTGAGCGCGCCACTCCTGGCGATGCGCGGGATCTGCAAACGGTTCGGCGCCGTCTGGGCACTGTCCGACATCGAGCTGGAGATCCACGCCGGGGAGGTCGTCGCCCTGGTCGGCGACAACGGGGCGGGCAAGTCGACGCTGGTCAAGGTGATCACCGGGGTCGGGCCCGCCGACGAGGGCGTCATCGAGTGGAACGGCCGCCATGTGCGGATCTCCCGCCCCCGTGACGCCCAGGCCCTGGGCATCACCAGCGTCTACCAGGACCTCGCCCTGTGCGAGACCCTCGACGTCGTCGGCAACATCTTCCTGGGGCACGAACTCGGCGGGAAAGCGATCCTCGACGAGGTGGCCATGGAGCGACGGGCGCAGGAGTTGGACGTGCTGGAGTCGCTGTCGATGCGCCTGCCCAGCTTCCGGGTGCCCGTCGCCTCGCTCTCTGCGGGCCAGCGGCAGACGGTCGCCATCGCCCGCGCGCTCCTGAGCGAACCCAGACTGCTCATCCTGGACGAGCCCACGGCCGCGCTGGGGGTCAGGCAGACCGCCCAGTTCCTCGATCTGATCGAACGCCTGCGGGACCGCGGTCTCGGCGTCCTCCTGGTCAGCCACAACCTGGGCGACGTGAAGGCCGTCGCGGACCAGGTCGCGGTGCTGCACCTCGGCCGCAACAACGGTTTCTTCAGCGTGCCGACGACCTCGCAGGAGCAGATCGTCTCCTCCATGACCGGCGCCACCGACAACGCCGTGACGCATCGCCGGGACCGTTGGGGGGAGGTGCTGCGGTGAAGCGGACCGGAGCGTCGGAGAACACCGGAGCCGCGAGGGCGGGCGAGGGCCCGGCCCGGGGCACGTCCACGCCCGCGGACCAGCGCCGCGCGGACGCGGACGGGGGTTTCGGAAGCCATGCCCGCGACTTCGCCCGCCGGATGCGCAGCGGCGAGTTCGGGCCGCTCCCGGGTGTCGTCGCCGTGGCCGTGCTGTGGATCATCTTCCAGAGCCTGGACCAGCAGTTCCTCTCGCCTCGCAATCTGTCCAACCTCAGTGTCGACATCGTCGGCACCGGCATGATCGCGCTGGGTCTCGTCTTCGTCCTGCTGCTCGGCGACGTCGACCTGTCCGTCGGTTCCGTCAGCGGGCTCACGGCCGCGGTGTTCGCCGTCCTCAACGTGAACCGGGGCATGCCGGAGTGGGCGGCCGTCCTGGCCGCACTGGTGGTGGGCGCGGCGATCGGCGCCGCCCAGGGCTTCTTCTCGGCCCGGCTCGGCGTCCCGGCGTTCGTCGTCACCCTTGCGGGACTGCTGGCCTGGAACGGGCTCATGCTGTACGTCCTGGGCGCCAGCGGCACCGTCAACCTCCCCGAGGAAGGCTTCGTCCACGCCCTGACCAGCTACTACTTCCGGGAGGAGGCGGTCGCGTACGGGCTGGCCGCACTGAGCGTGGCCGTGTTCTTCCTGGCGTCGTACCGGGACTCCCGGCGGCGGCGTTCGGTCGGAGTGATGTACCGGCCGCTCAGCGTCATCGCCGTGCGCACGGCCGCGGTGGCGGTGGTGGCGTTCGCCGCCGCCTACATCCTGAACCGGTTCCAGGGACTCCCCCTCGCCCTGCTGATCTTCCTGCTCTTCGTCGTCGGCCTGGACTTCGTCCTGCGGCGCACCTTCTACGGACGCAAGATCGTCTCCATCGGCGGCGGCGCCGAGGCGGCCCGCCGCGCCGGCATGAACGTGGTGTGGCTGCGGATCTCGGCGTTCATGGTGTCCGGGACGCTGGCCGCGGTCGGCGGGCTGTTCCTGGCCTCGAGGGTGGCCGCCGTCGGTCAGACGTCGGGCTCCAGCATCCTGCTGATCAACGCCATCGCCGCGGCCGTGATCGGCGGCGTCAGCCTGTTCGGCGGGCGCGGGACGACATGGTCCGTGCTGCTGGGCATGCTCGTCATCCAGTCGATCGCCTCGGGCATGGTCCTGCTGGGCATCCCGACGCCGATGCAGTCGGTGATCACCGGAGGTGTGCTGCTGGCAGCGGTGGTCCTCGACTCGCTGGCACGCCAGTCGCAGAAGGCGCACGGCAGGGCGTGACCCGGCCGGCGCGGAGGGACGGGTCCGGCCCCGCACGACACGCGGCGATGCGCGGGGCGTGAGGGGCCGGCCGGTGTCCGGGCCCGGGGCTACTCGAACCGCGACGTGTCGCCGGCGCCCCGCCGCACGATCTCCGGTTCGCCGCCGGAGAAGTCGATGACCGTGGTCGGTTCGGTGCCGCAGTCCCCCGAGTCGAGCACGGCGTCCACCACGTGGTCCAGGCGTTCCTTGATCTCCCAGCCCTGGGTCAGCGGCTCCTCCTCGCCGGGCAGGAGGAGGGTGCTGGACAGCAGGGGCTCTCCGAGCTCCTCGACCAGCGCCTGCGCGACGACATGGTCCGGGATGCGTACGCCCACCGTCTTCTTCTTGGGGTGCAGCAGCTGGCGCGGCACCTCCTTGGTCGCGGGCAGGATGAACGTGTAGCTGCCGGGGGTGGCCGCCTTGACCGCCCGGAAGACGTCCTTGTCGACGTGCACGAACTGGCCGAGCTGGGCGAAGTCCCGGCACACGAGGGTGAAGTGGTGGCGGTCGTCGAGGTTGCGGATCGCGCGGATCCGGTTGATGCCCTCCCGGCTGCCGAGGCGGCAGCCCAGGGCGAAACAGGAGTCGGTCGGGTACACGACGAGGCCGTCGGACCGGATGGTGTCGGCCACGGTGTTGACGGTGCGGCGCTGGGGATTCTCGGGATGGACGTCGAAGTACTTCGCCATCCGGCGAGTGTAGGTGATCAGCCCGTTTCCGCTCCCGGGCGGACGAAGACGTTCCGGACGGCGGGCGGCCTTCCACGGGAGGAGCTCGGACGGATTCCGGAGATTCGCCCGTACAGGGCGCGTGCGCGGGCGCACGCTGGGCATGCCCGACTCGGGGCGCCCACCGGCACGTGCGTGCGGAGGGGCAACCGGACGAACGGCGACTGACGGGCGATCATGACACCTGCACTGATCGCACCACCGATGCGGAGGAGTGGACGGATGCCGAACGAGCGCGCGGGACAGCCGGCGCGGCCGGAGGACCTCATCGACGTGCCCCGGCTGGTGACGGCGTACTACGCCCTGCACCCCGATCCGGCGGACCCCGCCCAGCGGGTCGCCTTCGGCACCTCGGGACACCGCGGGTCCTCCCTGGCCACGGCCTTCAACGAGGACCACATCGCCGCCACCAGCCAGGCGATCTGCGAGTACCGGAGCCGGCAGGGCATCGACGGGCCGCTGTTCCTCGGCGCCGACACCCACGCGCTGTCCGAGCCGGCGAAGGTGACGGCGGTCGAGGTGTTCGCCGGCAACGGCGTCACCGTGCTGATCGACGAGGCCGACGGCTACACCCCCACCCCGGCCGTCTCGCACGCCATCCTCGTCCACAACGGCGGCCGCGCCTCCGGTCTGGCCGACGGCGTGGTGGTCACGCCCTCGCACAATCCGCCGTCGGACGGGGGCTTCAAGTACAACCCGCCGAACGGCGGCCCCGCCGGTTCCGAGGCGACCGGCTGGATCCAGGAGCGCGCCAACGAGATCATCACCGGCGGCCTGAAGGACGTGCGGCGGATCCCCTGGGCGCGGGCGCTGGCCGCCGCGACGACCGGGCGGTACGACTTCCTGGGCTCCTACGTGGCCGACCTGCCGTCCGTGCTCGACCTCGACGCGGTGCGCGCAGCGGGCGTGCGCATCGGGGCCGATCCGCTCGGCGGGGCCTCCGTGGCCTACTGGGGCCGCATCGCGGAGCAGCACCGGCTCGATCTGACCGTCGTCAATCCGCTCACCGACCCGGCGTGGCGCTTCATGACGCTGGACTGGGACGGGAAGATCCGCATGGACTGCTCGTCCCCCCACGCGATGGCGTCGCTGATCGAGCAGCGCGACCGGTTCCAGATCGCCACGGGCAACGACGCCGACGCCGACCGGCACGGCATCGTCACTCCGGACGGCGGGTTGATGAACCCCAACCACTATCTGTCCACCGCGATCTCGTACCTCTACGGGCACCGCGACCGGTGGCCGGCCGCCGCGGCGGTCGGCAAGACGCTGGTGTCGTCGAGCATGATCGACCGGGTGGCGGCCGATCTCGGCCGGGAGCTGCGCGAAGTGCCCGTCGGCTTCAAGTGGTTCGTGGACGGGCTGCTCGACGGCTCACTCGGTTTCGGCGGTGAGGAGTCCGCCGGCGCCTCGTTCCTGCGCCGGGACGGGTCGGTGTGGACGACCGACAAGGACGGCATCGTGCTGGCCCTTCTCGCGTCCGAGATCCTGGCCGTGACGGGTACGTCGCCGAGCCGCCACTACGCGGCGCTCACCGAGCGGTTCGGCGAGCCGGCCTATGCCAGGGTCGACGCTCCCGCGACCCGTGAGGAGAAGGCCGTGCTGAGCCGCCTCTCCCCCGGTCAGGTGACCGCGGACACCCTGGCCGGCGAGCCGATCACCGCCGTGCTCACCCATGCGCCGGGCAACGGCGCGCCCATCGGCGGCATCAAGGTGACCACCGCCAACGCCTGGTTCGCGGCGCGCCCTTCGGGCACGGAGGACGTCTACAAGGTGTACGCGGAGTCGTTCCTCGGCTCCGACCATCTGGCGCGGGTGCAGGAGGAGGCGCGGTCCGTGGTGGCGGCGGCGCTGCGCGGCTGACCCCGGAGCGCGCCGACCGGAGCGGATCCGTACGCCGCCGTGCCGGGGGACCGTCGCCGCGGCGGTCCCGCCGGAGCACGGGGCACGCGCGGACGGGCACGGCCGGCCGGGCTGCCCGCAGACAGGGCCGTGCCCGGAAGGGAACCCCCCACGGGCTTCGCTCGCGGCGGTGGCGGCGGTCGCCGACAATTGGGGGACGACTTCCTCGTAGGCACACAGACGGCATCCGGGCCGAGGGAGGCAGAGATGGCGGACGACATTCTGCAGAACATCGACGCCCTCGTCGCAGAGGAGCACCGGCTTCGCAACCGGTCCCCCGGCGAAGGTCTCGATCCGGACGATCGGGCACGACTGCAGGCCGTGGAACGTCAGTTGGACCAATGCTGGGACCTGCTGCGCCGGCGGAAGGCGAGCGCGGAGGCCGGCCAGGACCCCGAGCGGCTGGCAGCACGGCCGATCAGCGAAGTGGAGTCGTACGAGCAGTAGAGCCGTGGGAAGAGGGCTCGGCGGCTCGGGCCGCCCGCCGGGACGCGCGCAACCGCGTCGTCGCGGACCGCTGCCCGCGGCGGGCGCGATCCGCCGCCTCCCGGCGGGCGGCCCCGGCGGACGCCGGGGACGTCAGTGGAGGTGCCGCTCCCAGTCGGCGGGCACTGCGCCCGCCGGGCCGGGAACCGGCTGTGCAAGGGGATGGGCGGTGGGTTCGGCGAGCTGGGGCCCGCCCTCGTAGTACTGCTCGGTCCGGACGTTCCAGAACCAGTCCTCGCCGGGCTCGAAGCTCGTCAGATAGGGGTGCCCCGATTCGACGGCGTGGCGCGTGCCGTGCTGCGCGGGGGACGAGTCGCAGCACCCGATGTGCCCGCACTCGGCGCACCGCCGCAGGTGCATCCACCACCCCGGGCCGTCCCCGGCGAGGCACTCGGCACAGCCGGTGCCACTGGGTCGTGCCGTCGGGTCGATCCCTGGAATCCGGTCGTCCGCCATCGCGCCGCTCCTCGATCGCTGCACGTACCGCCGGCGCGGTCCGGTGGGCGTTGCCGGCGCTCGTTCCCCCCAGGCTCGCGCCGCGGGCGGGTGATCGCCAGTCGCCGGCGCCGGTTCCGGGGCGCTCCGGCCCGTTCCCGTGCGCCCGGGCACGGCCGCGGACGTGTCGGCTCCGCTCCGTTCGCCGCCGGTCCCCTGCGGCCGGGCTTCAGAGCGGTTCGTCCCCGGAGGGCCGGACGACGGGGAGGCAGACCCGGAAGCGGGTGTCGCCGGGCTGCGAGGCGACGCGGATGTCTCCGCCGTGCTTGTTGACCACGATCCGGTACGAGATGTCGAGTCCGAGACCGGTCCCCTCGCCGACCGGTTTCGTCGAGAAGAACGGTTCGAAGATCCGCGGGCGGATCTCGGGGTCGATTCCCGTGCCCGTGTCCCGTACCTCCACGTACGCGTGGTCGCTGTCGTGCCAGGTGGCGAGGGTGAGGGTGCCGTCGCCGTCCATCGCGGCGAGGGCGTTGTCGATGAGGTTCGTCCACACCTGGTTGAGCTCCGCGCCGTACGCGGGGATGAGCGGCATGTCCCCCGCGTAGTCCTTCTCCACCCGCACCCCACCGGGGATCTTGGCCTTGAGCATCACCAGGGTGGCGTCGAGGAGTTCATGGACGTCCACCGGCTGCTGGGCGGCGCGGTCGAGCTGGGAGTACTGCCGGGCCGCGTCGACCAGTCCGGAGATGCGGCGGACCGAGTCCTCTATCTCGCCCATCAGCATCTCGGTGTCGACGGTGTAGTTCAGCCAGCCCACGGCCGCCCGGCGGTTCTCGTCGGACAGCTCCGCGGTGGCGTCGGCAAGCCAGTCTGCGTCGATGGCGCCGGCGACGAGGGTGGGGGCGATGTCCCAGGCGTTCTCCAGCCCGGCCTCCTCCAGCCAGTCGCCCAGTTCGTCCTCGGCGTCGGCCGCCTCGATCGCCGTCAGCGGGCGGGCGTTCCGGGCGCGCTGCACCGCGGCGTCCTGCATCTCCACCAGCTCGTGGAGGCGTTTGCCGTCCACGCGGCCGTCCGCGATGAGGGCCAGCTTGTGCCGCATGCGGGTCACCCGGTCACGCAGGGTGTCGGTGGCGCGGACCGCCGCCGCGGCGGGGTTGTTGAGCTCGTGGGTGAGGCCGGCCGTCAGCGAGCCGAGGGCGACGAGCCGCTCGCGCTCGCCGACGATGATGTCGCTGGCCCGGAGCCCCAGGAACAGTCCTTCGAGCAGGTGGAGGGCCATGGGGAACCAGGTCCGTACGGCGGTGGCGAACTCGGCCGCGGGCAGGACGAACAGCTCCACGTCGGTCACGGCGCGCATCGTGTTCGGGTACACCTGGTCCACACGGTCGCCGAGATAGGCCTGGGTGGCTCCGCCGTAGGCGCCCCGCTGGTCGCTGCGGCTGAGTTCGATCTCGTCGCCGTGGAGCTGGCGGCTGAGCGCGACGGTGCCGGACAGCAGCACGAAGAAGCAGGTCGCCCCCTCGCCCTGGGCGTAGACGGGCGTTCCCGCGTCACGTACCTCCACCCGCCCGCGCTCGGCCAGCCAGGCCAGCTGGCCGTCGTCGAGTGCCTCGAAGAGGAACAGGGTGCGCAGCTCGTCCGGGGTGAGCACCTCCCGTGAAACCGAGGCGGTCATTGGGCCTCCAGATAACGGTGCACGAGCGTGACGGCCATGGCGCCCTCGCCCACCGCCGAGGCGACCCGCTTGACCGACTCGGCGCGGACGTCGCCCGCCGCGAACACCCCGGGCACGCTGGTCTCCAGGTGGTACGGGGCACGCGTCAGCGGCCAGCGGGGCGAGCGACCGCCCGCCTCGGGGAGGTCGGGGCCGGTCAGGACGAACCCGCGGTCGTCGCGGGCGATCAGCCCGTCCAGCCACTGCGTCTGCGGTTCGGCCCCGATGAACACGAACAGCCAGGTGGCGTCGACGTCCGTGAGGGCCCCGGTCCGGTTGTCCCGGAGGGTCAGACGTTCCAGATGGCCCTCCCCCGCGCCGGACGCCACCTCGGTGCACGGGTGGATCTCGATGTTGGGCACGTCCTCGATCTGCTGGATGAGGTACGCGGACATGGAGTGGGCCAGGTCCGGCCCCCGCAGCAGCACATGGACCGTCTCGGCGAAGCGCGAGAAGTAGACCGCCGCCTGACCGGCCGAGTTCGCTCCGCCCACGATGTACACGTCGTCGCCGCGGCAGCTGGCCGCCTCGAAGGCGGCCGACCCGTAGAAGACGCCGGCGCCGCAGAAGCCGTCGAGCTGCGCGCCCGCCAGGTGCCGGTAGGTGACTCCGGTGGCGAGGACCACGGTGTGTGCGCCGATGGAGGTGCCGTCGGCGAACCGCAGCACGCGGCCCGACCCGGCGGCCTCCAGGGCCACCACCTCGGTGGCACTGAGGATCTCGGCGCCGAACCGGGTCGCCTGCCGCCGGGCGCGGTCGGTGAGCTGAGCGCCGGTGACGCCGTCCGGGAAGCCCAGGTAGTTCTCGATCCGGCTGCTCTGACCCGCCTGTCCGCCGGTGGCGCTGCGCTCGACGAGCACGGTGCGCAGCCCCTCGGACGCGGCGTAGACGGCGGCGCCCAGCCCGGCCGGACCGGCGCCGATGACGACGACGTCGTAGAAGTCGGCCGCGGGGCTCGTCCGCAGACCGACCTGCGCGGCGAGTTCCGTCTCCGTCGGGGAGTGCAGGACCTTGCCCTCGGTGGTGATGACGAGGGGGACGTCCGCGGCGGTGAGGCCGGCCGCTTCGAGCAGCTGGGCGCCCTCGGGCTCGTCGGCGGCTATCCACCGGTACGGCACGAGGTTGCGCGCGAGGAACTCCCGTACCGCGAAGGACGGGGCGGACCACCGGTGGCCCACCAGCCTCGTCTCGGGCGCCTCGGGGTCGGAGGCCGCGTCCCAGATGTCGACCAGGGTGTCGAGCACGGGGTAGAGGTTCTCCTCCGGCGGGCTCCACGGCTTGAGGAGATAGTGGTCGAGGTCGACGAAGTTGATCGCGTCGATGGCCGCGCCCGTGTCCGCGTACGCGGTCAGCAGCACCCGCCGTGCGCGTGGGAACAGGTCCATGGCGGCCTCCAGGAACTGGACGCCGTTCATGGTGGGCATGCGGTAGTCGGCGATCATCACGGCCACCGCCTCGCCGCGCAGCCTGACCTCGCGCAGGGCTTCGAGGGCCTCGTCCCCCGAGGTGGCGCGCAGCACACGGAAGCGGTCGCCGTAATGGCGCCGCAGATCACGGGCGATGGCCCGGGAGACTCCTGGATCGTCGTCGACGGTCAGGATCGTCGCCTTAGCCATTTCTTCATGATGCGCTCGCGGTCGGGCGGGCGCCTGCCGGGAGGCCGCCTCCCGTACGGGTGGCACGAGGGCCGAGGACGCCTGCCGGAAAGGCTCGCCCGATGCCGGAGGCTCCGCGCGAAGCGCGGGCGGAAGCCCCGACGGAAGCGCAGACTGAGTCTCGTCGGGCCGAGACCGAATCTCCTCATGTGACGCAGAGGAGTCCGATGACACAGTCAGTGACGCCCTCCCGCGCGGAGTTGCCGGAGGAACCCCGCCGGACCGGCCTGCGCACACACCTCCCCGCGCACGCGGTCCTGCGCGGCTGCCGCGCCGCCGTCGTACTGCCCGCGGTGCTCGCCTTCGGCCTGCTCGTCGTGGGCGATCCGGGGCTGGCGGGCTTCGCGGCCTTCGGTGCGTTCGCCGCCCTCGTCATCGCGACCTTCGAGGGCTCCCGGAGCACCGAGTCGGTGGCGTTCACCGTGCTGCTCGCGGCCGGCGGACTGATGGTGGCCGTCGGCTGCCTGGCCTCGCTGAGCCTGCTCTCCGCCGTGCTCGTGACGCTGCCCCTGGCCTTCCTCGCCTACTACTTCGCGATCGAGGGCCCGCACGGCGGGTCGGGCGCGACGGCCGCGCTGCTGGGCTATGTGCTGGCGGCCTCCACCCCGGCGCCGCTCTCCGAACTCCCGGTGCGGGTCGGCGGCTGGGGTCTCGGGGTCGCCGCCGGCGCGGTCGCGGCCCTGCTGCTGAGAGCACCCGCCGGCAAGGACTCCTTCCGTTCCTCGGTCTCGCGTACGACGCGGGCGCTCGGCGACCAACTGGCCGCGCTGCTGCGCGACTCGGCGGGACCCGACGAAGCGGAGGTCTCAAAGGAGGCCGTGCGCACGATGCTCACGGAGTTCACCTCGGGCAGGTACCAGCCGAGCGGCACCAGGTCCGCAGACCGGTCGCTGACGGACGTCGTGGGGGCGCTTCTGTGGGCCAAGGGTTTGATCGGAGAGGCCGCGAACCGCTGCGTGGGGGGCCTGAGCCGGGCGGACAGGCCCGAGGCCGAACTCCTGGAGGCGTCGGCGGAACTGCTGCGCCGCACCGCGGACTTCCTCGACGGCGACGGCCCGGAGCCCGATGCGACGGATGTCCAGCGGCTCCTGGCGGCGTACGGGACGCGGGTGGACTGCATCGACCACGAGTCCCCGCCGACCGGGACGTTCGTCTCCCACGCCTTCTACACGGTCAACATCGCCGAGGCGGCGGCGACCACGGCGGTGGAGACCCAGCGGGCGGTGCGCCCGCCTCCCGCCCACCGGGCCCGCGTCGCGTGGCGCAGGGCCGTCCGCCCGTGCCGGTCGTCGCTGCGGCGCCTGGCGGGCCGGGCGCGCGACAGCAGCGTCGTCATGGCGTGGCGGGACTCCGCGACCATCGACTCGATCTGGTTCGTCAACGCGCTGCGCTCGTCGGTCGCCATGGCTCTGACCATCGTCGTCGTCCATCTGGCCGGGCTCGAAAGGGGCTTCTGGGCGCTGCTCGGTGTCCTTGCCGTACTGCGCACGAGCGTCGCGTCCACCGGGTCCCGGGCCGTGGTCGCGCTGCTGGGGACGGTCGCGGGCGTCGTGGTGGGCAGCGTCCTGATCGGACTCGCCGGCAGTGACTCGGCCATCGTGTGGGCGGTGTTCCCCGTCGTCGTGTGGCTCGCCGCCTTCAGCCCCGGCACCCTGCCCGACGCGGTCGGCCAGGCGGCGTTCACCGTGGTCGTCCTGTGCCTCTACACGCTGCTCTCGCCCTCGGGCTGGCAGTTGGGGCTCGTCCGCCTGCAGGACGTGGCCGTCGGGGCCGCGGTCAGCCTGCTCGTCGGCGCGCTGATGTGGCCCCGCGGCGCGGCGGGGGTGCTGCGGAGCAACATGGCCGAGGTGTTCCGGCTGGGCAGCCGGGACCTGACCGCGTCCACCGGCTGGGCCCTGGGCTTCGTCACGACCCGCCCGTCGGTGCGCCTGACCTCGTCGTCGCCCGTGACCCGGCACATGCACGACTCGCTGCGCGGCTATCTGGCCGAGCCCGGCTCACGCGGCCTGGAGCGGGCGGACCTGTGCTTCCTGTCCTCCTCCGCCGTCTGGCTGCGGATGACGACGAGCGGCCTCGCCCGGCAGTCGCAGGTTGTGCTGGACCAGGACCCCGACCGCTTCCGGCTGGGCAGCCTCGCCTCGCAGCTCGCCACGTTCTACACCCGCCTCGGGGACCAGCTGGAGCGGGCGGCGGACGCGCGGCCCCCGGCGGGCGGGCCGCCGGACGACCAGGTGGCGCGGTCGGGGATCGTGCCGCGCACGTGCCGGTCCTGGTGGGTGTACGAGTACCTCCTCCATCTCGACCGGCAGGCCGAGCGGCTGACGGCCCCGGCGCTTCGGCTCGCCAGGGAACCGGTCCTCGGCGGGCGGTGGTTCGGGCGCGGCGGCCAGGCGGGGCCGGAGGACCGAGCGCGTTCGGGCGAGTACCGGTGATGTCCGTGCCGTCCGCTCGCACCGGCAGGGACGGGCCCGCACGGGCCACGACCCTGGAGCTGTTCTTCGACCTCGTCTTCGTCTTCACCGCCACCCAGCTGACCGAGGTGCTGGTGGAGGACACCAGCTTCGGCGGGGCCGCCTGGGCCGTTGTGGTGTTCGGTCTGATCTGGTGGATGTTCAACGCCTACGTCTGGCTCACCAACGAGCTTCCGCCGCGCACCGATCGCAGACGGCTGCTGCTGTTCACCAGCATGGTCGGGTTCCTGGTGATGGCGCTGGCCATTCCCCGGGCCTTCGAGGAGGGCGCCGAGGCCAAGGTGTTCGCGGCGGGCTACGCGCTGGTCGTGATCGTCCACGCGGGGCTGTTCTCGCGTACCAGCAGCGCCGCGGCGAGCCGTGCCATCCTGCGTCTCGCGCCGTTCAACCTCACCAGCGCGGCGCTGGTCCTGCTCGGCGCGTTCCTCGGCGGCACGGCGCAGTTCCTGCTGTGGACCGCCGCCCTGCTGATCGAGGCGCTGGCTCCGCGGCTGCACGGCCGGCTGGCCGGGTTCACCATCCGGCCGGAGCACTTCGTCGAGCGCCACGGGCTGATCATGATCATCGCGTTCGGGGAGTCGCTGATCGCGATCGCGCTCGGCGCCACCGGACTGCCGTTCGACTTCTCCCTCGTCGCGACCGCGGTGCTGACGCTGATCGTCGCCGCGTGCCTGTGGTGGGTCTACTTCCGGCCGGACGTGGAGCGGGCCGAGAGGGCCCTCGCCCGGCAGTGCGACACGGCGCGCGCCGTCGCCGCCGTGAACGCGTACAACTACGCGCACATCCCGCTGCTGCTCGGTGTGGTCGTCTTCGCCGCGGGCGTGAAGAAGGTGCCCGGCCACGCCATGGAGCCCGCCACGACGGCCGGGGCGCTGTACGTGGGCGCGGGGCTCGCGCTCTTCCTGTGCGGGCACGCGTGGTTCCGCCGCATCCTGCACCTGGGTGGCCCCTGGCTGCGGATCACCACGGCGGCGGCCGTACTGGCGACCGTCCCGGTCGGCCTTTTCACCGCAGCGCTGACGCAGTTGGCGGCGGTCGCCGTGGTGCTGTGCACCGCGCTGGCACTGGGCAACCGGGTGCAGCGCCGTCAGGCCCGCGCGGAGGCGTCCGGACGGCTGGTCCGCTGAGACCGGCGGGACCGTCCCGCACCGCCGCCCCCACGGGAGGCGCCCGAGCCGGTCGCCGGCCCCATCGGGCGCCTTTCGTACGCCCGAACGGCGGGCGGGCGGCCCACCCGTGTGGCGACCGGTCGTCAAAAGGGGAACAGAACCCGGTTCACGGGTCTCCGGACACCCGGGAAGCCCACGTCCGGGGCCCTTTGGTCACTCACCCGCATGGACTAATCACGGAGCGAGAACCCCTGCGGCCATTGGGGTGTCCGCCATTCGGAGTTGCAGCCCCCCAGGGGCCATGAGTCCTTAGAAAGCGTGTCCCGCCGGTTCTCACCATCAGGAGGAGACATGGGCACTGTGCAGAACAGCCGACAGAACGACAGGCTGTCCGTGGTTTTCGCGGTCCGGGTCATCGAGGGCGGCGAAAAGGGCTTCCTGGAGATGTACGACAAGCTCCGGAAGTCCGTCGCCGGTACTCCCGGCCACATCGTCGAAAGGCTGGGTGAGCCCGTCGACGACTCCCGCCAGTGGGTGATCACCAGCGAGTGGGAGACTCCCGAACACTTCTTCGCCTGGCAGCAGAGCGAGGACCACCGTGCCCTGGTGGCCCCGCTCCGCGAATGGGTCGACTCGACGCAGTCCCTCAGGTTCCGGGTCGTCAAGGAGACCGTGAAGGAGAAGTCATGACGTACGCCACGAAGGGCCCCGTCGCCGTCCTCGGTCTCGGCACCATGGGCAGCGGCCTGGCCTCACGCCTCCTCGATCAAGGCATACAGGTGCGGGTGTGGAACCGCACCCCGGAGCGTGCCGAGCCGCTCGCCAGAGCGGGCGCCTTCGCCGCGTCCCGCCCGAGCGAAGCGGTCGAGGGCACGAGTGCCGCCATCTGCACCGTCGCCGACGGCGACGCCCTGAGCACCGTGCTGCGCGGTCCGGACGGGATCCTGGCCCGGGGCGGCTATCCCGGCGCCCTGATCTGCGCCAGCACCGTCGCGCCCGACGAGGTCGTCCGGCTGGCCGGGGACGCCCCCTCCGTGCTGGACGTCGGCATGCTCGGCAACCGCGACCACGCCCGCGACGGCGAACTGCGCCTGTTCGTCGGCGGCGAGGAGCGGGTCTTCACCGCGGGCCGGCCGCTTCTGGAGATGCTGGCCAAGGAGGTCGTCCATCTGGGCGCACTCGGTTCCGGCATGCGGATGAAGCTGCTCCTCAACCTGCTGATGGGCATAGAGGTGCAGGCGATGGCCGAGGCCGCCGAGCTGGCGGCCGCCTCCGGACTCGACCGGAAGCAGGTCCTGCGCACGATAGCGGGCAGCGGCTTCGCGTCACCGGTCATGTCGTTCAAGTCCCGGCGCCTTGCCGCGGGCCGCTTCGAGGAGCCGGACTTCCGGCTGCGGCTGATGGCCAAGGACCTCATGCTCGCAACGGAGCAGGCCGCAGCTTCCGGCCTGAGCCTGCCGCTCACCGCGGCGGCCGCGGAGACCCACGTCCGCGCCACCGAGCAGGGGTTCGGTGACGAGGACTGCGCCGCGGTCACCCGCGCCCTCACACGGAAACCGGGAACCGACAAATGATCATCGACATCCACGGACACCTGTCCCCGCCGGAGGCGGCCGAACGCTTCCCCATGCCCCCCAGCCTGACCGACGTGGACGGAATGCTCGCCGCCCGGGCCCAGGCCGGAATCGACCTCACCATCATCGGCAGCCCCGTCGGCGCCGGGGCGATGGCGCGGGTCCCGGGCGTGGACAACTACAAGCAACCGCGCGACCGGCTGCGTGGCTTCCACGCGTGGATGTCGGGTCTGATCACCAAGTTCCCGGACCAGTTGCGCGGGTACGTGTACGCCAACCCGTTCGGGGACGACGACCATCTGGAAGGGGTGCGGGAGACGCTGGCGGACCCCGCCTTCGTCGGCCTGATCACCACTTCCAGCGTGCACGGCGAGCTGCTCGGCTCGCCGCGTGCGGACTCCTTCTTCGCGCTGGCCGCCGAGGCAGGAGTGCCCGTCATGGTGCACGCGCCGGCCGAGCCGATCGGCACGGAGCGGGTGGAGAACATCGCCTTCGTCGAGCAGATCGGCCGTTTCGGCGACGTCACCATGGGCATGGCCATGATCGCTTTCGCGGGGTGGCTGGACAAGTACCCCGGTCTGCGACTGATCGGCGCGACCGGCGGCGGTGCCATGGCCCTGCTGCCGGAGCGCCTGCAGATGGCGGCGCGCCCCCGGCACTGGGGCGGGGGCGCGCCGCCCTCCGCACCGCCGAAGGCCGGCCGGACCGGGGGCGGACAGCCCCCGGCCGGCCGGCCGGCGGGGGCCCCGGAGCCGACCGTCCAGGCGTCGCCCGACCCGGGCGCCGCGCTGCGGCGCATGTACGTCGACACCAGCCCGTTCAGCTCGGCGCACCTGAGCCTCAACACGGAGGTGCTGGGGCCCGAGCGGATGCTTTTCGGCACCGACTCGCCGCCGCTGTCCGTGCCGCTCGAGGACCTCATCCGCATGATCGAGAAGCTGCCCGTCGACAAGGCGGCCCAGCAGCGCATCCTCGGCGGCAATGCCGAGGCCCTCTTCGACCTCAGGAGCCGTCCGTGACCACGACGCACGACCCCGTCGCCGCAGCCGAGCGGTGCACCGCGGAGTTCCGGCGGAACCCGCACCCGGTGTACGCGCACCTCAGGGAGACCACTCCGGTCTGCCCGATGACACCGCCGCACGGCATCGAGACGTATCTGATCACCCGGTACGAGGACGCGCGCGCGGCGCTGTCGGACCCCCGGCTGAGCAAGGACATGTACGGGGCCATGGACGCGTACCGGAGGATCTTCGGCGACTCGTCGGTGGCGCTGGACGACAACATGCTCAACTCCGACGCGCCCAAGCACACCCGGCTGCGCAAGCTCGTGAACTCCGAGTTCACCCCGCGCCGGGTCGAGGCCCTCCGGCCGAAGATCCAGGACATCGTGGACCGGCTGCTCGACGCCTGCCCGACCGGGGAACCGTTCGACCTGCTACCGGCGTTCGCCTTCCCGGTGCCGATCACGGTGATCTGCGAGCTGCTCGGCGTACCGCCCAAGGAGCGGTCGCTGATGCAGGAGCTGTCGACGACGGTGGCCCAGACGGGCTTCGGCGAGGAGTTCAAGCGGGCCCAGCAGCAGGCGGAGGAGAACCTCCACGCCTACTTCACGGAACTCGTCGCGCGCAAGCGCGCCGAGCCGGGCGACGACCTGCTCAGCGCGCTCGCCGCGACCCAGGACCAGGAGGGCGGGCTCACCGGGAACGAACTCGTCTCCACGGCCTTCCTGCTGATGTTCGCCGGCCACAAGACGACCGCGTACCTCATCGGCAACGCCGTGTACCACTTCCTCGCCGATCCCGCGCAGCTCCGCGCCGTGCAGGAGGATCCGGAGCTGGTCGGTCCGGCGGTGGAGGAGCTGGTCCGCTTCGACGGCTCGGTCGAGAGCGCGACCTTCCGGTACGCGACCGAGGACATGGAGCTCGGCGGCACCCGCATCCCCAAGGGAGCGCTGGTGCAGATCTCGCTCCTGTCGGCCAACCGCGACCCGCTGAAGTTCGAGAAGCCGGACGAGTTCGACGTCCGCCGGCAGGGCACCGCCGCCCACATCGGCTTCGGCCACGGCGGTCACTACTGCCTGGGAGCGCCACTGGCCCGCCTGGAGATGCAGCTCGCGCTGAACGGCCTGTTCGGCCGGTTCCCGAGGATCGCACTGGCCGACCCGCAGGCTGCGCCGGCGTGGATGGAGGTGCCGTTCCCGGCCTTCCGCGGCCTGACGGAACTGCCGGTCGTGCTCGAACCCGCCGCGTCCTGACCGCCGGCGGCCCAGAACGCCGCGGTGCGAGCCCGTACCCCCCGAGCCGGGCTCGCACCGCGGCCCCATGTCGCGGTGCCCCGTCCCGTGGCGATGGGTACGGTCGGAACCATGCAACGCGTCGGCGCGGTCCTGATCGACATCGACGGTGTGCTCACCGTCTCCTGGAAGCCCCTGCCGGGGGCGGTGGAGGCGATGGAACGGCTGCGGGAGCGGGGCGTTCCGCTGGCCCTGGTCACCAACACCACGGCGCGCACGCGGGAGTCCGTCGCCGCCGCGCTGTCCGGGGCGGGCTTCCCGGTGACCGCCGACGACATCCTCACCGCTCCCGCCGCGACCGCCGCCCATCTCGCGCGCCACTTCCCCGGCGCGCGATGCCTGCTGCTCAACAGCGGTGACATCGCGGGCGACCTCGAAGGGGTCACCCTCCTGGGCCCGGAGGACGACACCCCGGCGGAGGTGGTCGTCGTCGGAGGCGCGGGCCCCGAGTTCGGCTACGCGGAACTGAACCGCGCCTTCGCCCATCTCCAGCGCGGCGCGCGTCTGGTCGCCATGCACCGCAATCTGTACTGGCGGACCGACGCGGGGCTCCAGCTCGACTCGGGCGCGTTCCTGACGGGCCTGGAGCAGGCGGCCGGCACGGAGGCCGAGGTGCTCGGCAAGCCTTCGGCGGCCTTCTTCGCCACGGCGCTGGCACGTCTCGGTGCCGATCCCGCCGGGACGCTCATGGTGGGCGACGACATCGAGTCCGACGTCCTCGCGGCCCAGCGCCAGGGGCTCACCGGGGTCCTGGTCAGGACGGGCAAGTACCGGCCCGAGACCCACCGGGACGCGTCGGGGACCCCGGACCACGTGCTGGACTCGTTCGCCGATCTGCCGCGGCTCCTGGAGCGGCCGGACGGCTGAGGGACGCAACGGCCGAGGGACGTGGGTGGGCTCTCCTCGTCGGTCCGGATGAGACACCTGGTGCGGAGGGCGGCGGGACGAGCGCGCAAAGGGCCGGGGAGGGCGGCATGGAGGACGCCGCGCGCGCTCGGGTGGGCTCGTGCGAGCCGGTCGGACCGGGGGGCTCCGCTCTCCGCGAACCAAACGGACACACGGCACGCAGGGGTGATGGGGTGTCGGCATGGAGATCCTGGTCCTGGGTGGAACGGCGTGGGTGGGCCGCGAGTTGTCGAGACGGGCGATCGAGCGGGGACACAGTGTGGCCTGCCTCGCCCGTGGCCAGAGCGGCTCCGTCGCCGACGGAGCAACGCTCGTCGCCGCCGACCGGTGTGACGTACGGGCGTACGAGCCGTTGCTCGACCGTGAGTGGGACGCGGTCTTCGAGGTCTCGTGGCAGCCGGGCTTCGTCCGCCGGGCCCTGGACGCCCTGGCCCCCAGAGCCCGGCACTGGACGTACGTGTCCTCCGTCAGCGCCTACGCCTCCCACGGCGTCGCCGGCGCGAACGAGTCGTCGGCTCTGTTGGCCCCAGCGGAGCGGGACGAGGTGGACCGTGCGCTCTACGGCGAGGCGAAGGCAGCCTGCGAGCAGGCCTCCGCGGCCGCCGTGGGCGACCGGCTCCTCATCGCGCGAGCCGGTCTCATCGGCGGCCCCGGTGACCACAGCGGACGCTCCGGCTACTGGGTGGCTCGGGCAGCACGCCGGCCACGAGAGCCGATGCTTGTTCCCGACGCGCCGGCCCTTCCCACCCAGGCGGTCGACGTGCGTGACCTCACGGGCTGGCTGCTCGACGCCGCGGAGGCGGGAACCACAGGCACCTACGACGCTGTGGGGCCTGTCGTTCCGTTCGGCGAGTGGATCGAGCTGTCCCGCGCCATCGGAGGTCACACCGGGGCGGTGGTGCCGGCCGACGCGGCATGGCTGCTCGCCAACGACGTGGCCGGATTCATGGGGCCCGAGTCTCTCCCCATGTGGCTGGACGAGCCGGGCTGGGAGGGATTTTCGGCGCGGAGCGGAGCGGCGGCCCGTGCCGCGGGTCTGCGTCACCGGCCGCGGAAGGAAATGCTGGCGGACCTGCTGGCCTGGGAACGGGACGAGGGCCTCGACCGGGAGCGCCGTGCCGGCCTCAGCGCCACGCGGGAACGGGAGCTGATCGACGCCCTGCGCGCGGACCTGGCCTCGGATGACGCGCAGGACGCGAGCGACGACACCAAGGACACCGCGTGATGACACGGGGAGCGCAGATCACCGGGTGTGCCCGGAATGCGGCGCCGTGATGGCGTACGAGGCGGGTCGGTGGACCGACCGCGGGGTGCTGTGGCGGGGCGGCGAAGGCCGGTGCGAGTGCTGCGCCCACGGGTGGTGCGAGCGCGACCACTGTCCGGTGACGCCCGATCGCGTCGGCAGGCGTTGCTGAGGGCGCACGGACCGGTGAGGCCCGGGCTCGCGGACGCCCGGAGCGACCTGGTCCCCGTGCTGAGGGCGCTGCGCACGAAGGAGGACCTGACCGTGGCGGAAGCACGTGCCCGGGCCGGCGAACGGCCCGGCACCGGCCTCGTCGGAACCCTGGTGGAGGTGGAGTTCCTGGCACTCGGCCTTCGCGACCGGGGGCTGGCCGTGGTCGTCGGGCGCCCTGCGCCCGCCGGGGGCTCCGGACTCGCAGGGCCCCGACGCGGCGGCCGCCGTGCAACCCCGTCGCAACGTCGCGCGGAGTTGACTGGGCCGCCTGCGGAGCGCCGCGCGGAGCAGTGCGGCGGGGAAGGGGCGGAACGTGTGTCTGCGTCATGTGAAGCGCCCGGCGCGCGGGCGGGCGGCACGGACCCCGGACGTCGTGTCGTGAGCGCCCGGACGGATGCGGTCGCACCCGTGGAGTTCACCCCCGCCGCGGCCGACCTCGTGCGGCGGCTGACCGCGGCCCACGGGCCTCTGATGTTCCACCAGTCGGGAGGCTGCTGCGACGGCAGCGCCCCGATGTGCTATCCGGAGGGCGAGTTCCGGACCGGCGGCTCGGACGTGCTCCTGGCGGAGCTGACCGTCGAGGGCGTCGAGGCTCCCGTGCCCTTCTGGATGTCGGTGAGCCAGTACGAGGCGTGGCGCCACACGCGTCTGATCGTCGACGTGGTCGAGGGGCGCGGCAGCGGATTCTCGCTGGAGGCCCCCGAGGGCGTGCGGTTCCTGATCCGGTCCCGGCTGCTCGGTATGTGACCCGGCCGGGGAGCGGCGCCCCGGTCACACGGGTGAACGGTGCACGGCGCAGGGAAGCGCGCCCGGGTCCGGAGCGGCATCGGGCGGGTGCATCGGGGCTGCTGCGGCGGCGGAGCGCCGCGTCACCGCGCGGGACGGCGCGGCGGTGGCTAGCGTGGCCCGCAGGGAGCCTCCGAGCCTCACACCGCGCACAGAAGAGAGCCACCGTCATGGCAGACGCACCCGCAGGCACGCCGATCTGGGCCGATGCGATGTTCTCCGACCTGGAGGGGGCCAAGGCCTTCTACGGCGAGGTCCTGGGCTGGACTTTCGGCGAGTCGTCGTCGGAGTACGGCAACTACACGCAGGCGTACGCGGACGGCAAGGCCGTCGCGGCGGTGGTGCCGCCCATGCCCGGGCAGGAGGGGCAGTCCCAGTGGTGCCTCTATCTGGCGTCCCCCGACGCCGCCGCCACCGCCGGGAAGATCCGGCAGAACGGCGGCACCGTGCTGATGGAGCCGATGCAGGTCGGCGAGTTCGGCACCATGTGCCTCGCGCAGGACCCGAGCGGAGTCACCTTCGGCGTCTGGCAGCCGGGTACGCACAAGGGCTTCGAGGCGACGAACGTCCCCGGCTCCTTCTGCTGGGCGGAGATCTTCACCCGTGAGCCCGGGAAGTCCGACGCGTTCTTCCCCGCGGTGTTCGGTTACGGCGCGAAGGCAGTCGTGGACCCCGGCATGGACTTCAAGGTGTTCGACCTGGGCAGCGATCCCGTCCTCGGCCGGATGCGGATGACGGACGAGGAGTTCCCGGCCGAGGTGCCCTCCTACGTCCAGGTCTACTGGACCGTGGCGGACTGCGACGCCGCGGTGGCGACCGTCCAGAAGCTGGGCGGCAGGCTGGTGTTCGGGCCGATGACGATGCCCTTCGGCCGGTTCGCGGCCGTGATCGACCCGCAGGGCGCGCCGTTCGCCGTCATCGACACCACGACCACCGAGGGCGAGCCGCCGACGTTCACCTGACGCGGTCTCGGGCGGCGAGGATGCCGTTGAGGCGCCGGCGCACAGCGTGCCGCCGGGGCCGATGGTCAGCGCCCGGTTGTCGTCGTACAGGGGCCCGTGCCGGTGAGCCGGCTCCTGCGGCGTTCGCCGGTGCGGAAGTCGACCGTGTCCATGCGCACGCGGACGGTTTCACGGGCGTTTCGTGATCGTGCAACAAGCCGGGCCGAAGGGCCTGTTCAGCGACGCTCGAAGGTGCCGAGGCCCGTTTCGTCGAGGTACTCGACACGCAACTTCGCCGCCGCGGTCCCCTCCCCGAACGTGAAGGTGACTCCGGTCGGCCCCACGGCGTTCTCGCCGGCCGTCTCGAAGCTGAACGTGTCGCCGTCGTAGTGGCGCAGCGGGAAGCGCTTGGGGGCCGGGCCGAGTTCCAGCACGAGACCGTCCGGGCCGGTGGTGACGGTGGCCCTGCCGTAGTAGGCGCTGTCGTACGTCCCCGTGTACGCGCTGTCGGGCCGGGCGGCCTTGGCGGCCGCGGGCGGCTCCGCGTAGTCCGTCGCAGACACACCGGCGTCGTCCATCTGCGTGTACAGCGCGGCGAACAGGGCGAGCCAGTCGCGCGTGGGTTTGCCGTACTGGGCGGTGTCGAAGAAGTCCTCGGCGACGGCGTCGGCCAGTCCGACGGGCTTGCCGTTGGTGAGCACGACGATGCCGAGCTGTTCGCCGGGCAGCATGGTCACATTGGTGTTGGCGCCGAGCTCGAAGGCACCGGAGTGGCTGAGCCTCAACCGGGCCTGGTTGTCGTAGTTCACGTTCCAGCCCAGCCCGTAGAAGCCCGTGCGGCCGGCGGGGGCCGTCGGAGGCTGGGAGACGATCTCGGGCAGATGGGTGTGCCGCAGGCTCGCTGCGTCGATGATCTGCCTGCCGTCGAGCCTGCCTCCGGCGAGTTGGAGCCGCAGCCACCGCATCATGTCGGTCGCGGTGGAGCTGACCCCTCCGGCCGGTGCCTGGGCGTCGGCGTCGCGGACGTACTTGGCCTGCCAGGTGCCGTCCGGGCCGGGCACGTGCGTCACCGCCTTGTTCGCGGCCTTCTCGTAGTCGGCGAAGGTGGTGCTGGTGGAGTCCATGCCGGCGGGCCGGAAGAGGGTGTCCTCGGCGAGCTTCTGCCAGCTGACGCCCTTCGTGCGGGCGACGGCCTCCGCACCGGCGGTGAAGCCGAAGTTCGTGTACGCGTAGGAGGCGCGGAAGGGAGCCAGGGGCTCGTCGCGGAGGTGGCTCAGAATGTACGCCTGGTCGTAACCGAGGTCCTCCAGCAGGTCTCCCGCGTGGTCGGGCAGGCCGCTGCGGTGGGACATGAGGTCGGTGACGGTGACATGGCCGGTCACCCAGGGGGCCTCGAGGGCGAATCCGGGCAGGTGGCGGGCGACCGGCTCGTCCCAGCCGGCTGCCGGGCCGTCCGCGCCCTCGTCGCCGACGACCCCCGCGACGACGGTCGAACCGATCGGCTTCGAGAGCGAGGCCAGCTGGAAGACGGTGCCGGGGTCGACTGCGGCGGGCTCGCCGACGTGCCGCTTGCCGAAGCCCTTCAGGTACAGCACGCGGTCCTTGTGCACGACCCCCACCGCGACGCCCGGGACGCCGGTCTCCTTCATCATGCCCTGGACGACGCCGTCGAGCCGGGCGACGGCGCGGTCGACGTCGGCCGGCGTGAGCAGTGGCGGGGGCTGGTCCGACGGCGGCTTCGGGGCGGCCTCGGTCGGCGACGGCGTGGGGGTGGGTGCGGGGCCGGGGCCGGCGGCACCCGCGGTCAGGGCCGTCGCCGCGAAGAGCAAAGCGGCCAGGCCCGATACGGCGAGCGGACGGCCACGGCGCGGTCGCAGGCCCTTCGCGGCGTGCATGGAACCCATTGAACGCCCGAAACAGGACCTTGTCGCCCGGAGACCGGCCGCCCCCGCGGCCGGCGTCGGGCCCGGTGAAGGGCGCGGTGGTCACGGGTGATCCGGCCGAAGGCGCGGTTTCGGGGCCGGGCTTGCGGACGGCCTCGGCGGTCGGGGCCGGGCCCGCCGGACGCCGCGGTGGTCAGGGGCTGAGCTTGCCGACGACCTCGGCGGTCGCGGAGACGCCGTCGTGGATGGTGGGCGCCATGCTCGTGCCCGCGAGGAAGAATCCGAGCAGGGCGCACACGAGTGCGTGCGAGAGCTTCAGCCCGCCGTTGCGGAGGAAGATCACCGCGAGTACGAGCAGCAGCAGTACCACCGAAACCGAAATGGCCATGGCCGGCCTCCCTCCGCCGCACCGGGGTTGTGCGGCATTCGGGCGCCAGTGTGGCGGAGTGGAGGCGCCGGACGGCCGACTGGCGTGTCCGCCGATCGGGTGGTCGTCAAATCGGCTGTTGACCTTGGATGTTGTCGCGGTCAGCGGTCGTGGGCGAGGAGGAAGCGCCGCAGACCGGCCAGGTCGTCGGTGTTGATGTGGTCGACGCGCGCCGCGAGAAGTTCGCGCCACACGGCGTCGCGGGCAGCCCCCGGAGCGTCGGGAGTGGCCCAGAAACGGACACGCTGACCGCGGGAATGCGCCGTGGAGACGATGGAGTTCAGCCGGGCCCGCTCGGCCTCCGGGAACGGTCCGTCGCCCTGCCAGGTGAAGCTCTGGGTCCAGTTGCCGGAGATGAGCGGGATGAAGGAGGCGGGTGCCGGGGCCGGGGCGGCGAGGTCGTCGAGGCGCCCGTCGTAGAAGGCGTGGCGGACGCCCTGGGCCTCCATGGGGGCGCGGGCGGCGCGGTCACCGGAGACGACGGCGGTCACGGCGGCCGGACGGACGCGGCCGTGGGCGTACGTCGTCAGGATCCGGCGGTGGGCGTCCAGTTGACGGTGGAGTTCCCGGTAGGTGTTCACGCCGTCGTTCTTGATGTCGATCAGCAGTTGTACGGGGCGGTGGTGGCCGCGGTACACGGAACCGCGGTTGGCCCGGACCCGGGCGGGGTTCCAGATAGAGCCGTTCCAGGGTGCGGGCGGGGTCGAGCTGGTCCGGCTCGTGGGCGACCAGGAGTTCGCCGTCGACCAGGAAGACGTCTGCCTCGACGCTGGTGAAGCCGTGGTCCAGCGCGTCGTGGAGGGGCCGGGTGTGGAGGTAGTCGTTGTGGGCGTGGGCCCGGCGCAGCGGGCGTATGACGCCCGGCCGCGCCCCGGCAGGGGGCGCGGCGGCCTGAGCGGGCACGCTCGTGGCCACGGCTCCGGCGAGGGCTGCGGCGAACGTCGTGACGGCGCGGCGACGGGTGGTGGGGACCATGGTGCCTCCGGGCTCTGCGGTGCGGGCGGGGTGCCAGGACAGGGCGAGTATCGGTGCCGTGGGGCCGCCGGGGCAGTGGGCCGGGCAAGAGTTCGGCCGGAAGTCATCTGCTGCTCAACGGGGTTGTGCCGGGCGGCAGCCCGGTGACCGGCGTCGGGCCCGGCAGCACGGCCCCGTCCCGTCGGCGGCCGAAGGCCACGACGGCCGCTCCGAACGCGGCGCCGGCGACGGTGGCGGCGAGTGCGGCGACGAGCCCGACGAGCAGGGAGATCGGCAGCCCGTGGACGCAGCGCGGCAGCAGGTCGCGGCCGACGTCGCCGGTTCCGGGGAGGCGTTCCCGGGAGGGCGGTCGCAGTTTCGTCGACGCGTCGACCGCCTGCCCGTCGAGTCGCGCCAGGGGCGGCACGACGAGCGCGGCCAGGGCGGCCCCGGTCGCGATCGCGGCCGAGGCCGCCACCCGGACGGGTACGGGCCTAGCGGCGGTGCCAGAGTCGGTCGGGGCCCGGTCAGACGCGGTCCCGAGGCCCGCCGGTCACCGCGGGCCGGGCAGCGAAACGAGTTCCGCCAGCACCTCCTTGTGGCGGCCCGGAGTACCGAGGGCGATCTCGTCCGCCTTGGCCCGCTTCAGGTACAGGTGCGCCGGGTGCTCCCAGGTCATGCCGATGCCGGCGTGGAGCTGGACGCACTCCTCGGCGGCGCGCACCGCCACCCGGGAGCAGTGCGCCTGGGCGACGGAGACCGCGAGCGGCACCTCGGCGCTTCCGGTCGCCAGCGCGTCCGCGGCGTTCCGCGCCGCGGCGCGCGCTCCCGCGACATCGAGCCACAACTGCGCCATCCGGTGCTTCAGCGCCTGGAACGAGCCCACGGGCCGGTTGAACTGGTACCGGTCGCGCGTGTACCGGACCGTCTCCTCCAGGCACCACTCGGCGATGCCCAACTGCTCCGAGGCGAGCAGGCCGGCGCCGGCGAGCAGCCCGCGGCGCACCGCGGCCCGGGCCTGCTCCGCGTCCGCGATCCGCGTACCGGAGCCCTCCGGCGCGGTGACGGAGGCGAGAGGGCGGGTGAGGTCGAGGGGGACGAGCGGTTGGACCGCGGCGTCCCCGCGCTCCACGGCGTGGAGGCCGTCGGGCCGGAGCACGAGCAGCACATCGGCGGCAGCCGCGTCGGCGACCCCCGTCACGGTCGCTCCGTCCGGGAGGCCGGCCTCCGGGGAGGTGGAGAGGGGAAGGGCGAGCACCGCGACGCTCCGGCCCGCGGCCAGCCCCTTCAGGAGCCCCGTCGCCTCGTCGTCCGCCCCGCCGAGCGCGAGCAGCGTCTCGGTGGCGATGACCGAACTGGTGAGGTACGGCGCGGGGGTGACCGCCCGGCCGAGTTCCTCCAGGACGACCGCGGCCTCGCGGTGGCCGGCGCCCTGGCCGCCGAGTTCCTCGGGCACGAGGAGCCCCGCGGCGCCGATCCCGGCCGCGAGCGACTGCCACAGCCCGTCGTCGTAGGGCGAGCCCTCCTCGGCACGGGCGAGGGTGGCCGCCGGGTCGGAGCGGCCGGTGACCAGGGAGCGCACGGCGGCCCGCAGGTCGTCCTCGGTCTCGGAGTAGAGAAGGTCGGGCTGGGTGCTCATCGCGCGAGGTCCTTCCAGGGGACGTCCTTGTCGTTGCGGGGCTCGGCGGGCAGTCCGAGCACCCGTTCGGCGACGATGTTGAGCAGCACCTCGCTGGTGCCGCCCTCGATCGAGTTGCCCTTGGAGCGCAGATAGCGGTAGCCGGCGTCGCGGCCGGTGAAGTCGACCAGTTCGGGGCGGCGCATGGTCCAGTCGTCGTACAACAGGCCCTCCTCGCCGCGGAGTTCGACTTCGAGCCCGCTGATCTCCTGGTTCAGCCGGGCGAAGCCGAGCTTCATGCCCGAGCCCTCGGGGCCGGGCTGGCCGGCGGCGAGCTGCTGGCGCAGCCGTTCTCCGGTGAGCCGGGCGACCTCGGCCTCCACCCACAGGGTGAGCAGCCGCTGGTGGAGGTCGTGGGTGCGCAGTTCGGGGCGCTCGCGCCAGGTGCGGGCGACGGGCCCGATCATTCCGCCCTCGCGCGGCAGGCGCATGCCGCCGATGGAGACGCGTTCGTTCATGAGGGTGGTCTGGGCGACCTTCCAGCCCTCGCCGACGGGTCCGAGACGGCGGGCGTCGGGGATCCGCACATCGCTGAGGAAGACCTCGTTGAACTCGGCCTCTCCGGTGATCTGGCGCAGCGGCCGGACCTCGACACCGGGATCGGTCATGTCGCACAGGAAGTAGGTGATGCCGCGGTGCTTGGGCGCTTCCGGATCGGTGCGGGCGATGAGGATGGCCCAGCGGGCGATGTGCGCGCTGGAGGTCCACACCTTCTGGCCGTTGACGACCCAGTCGCCGTCGGCGCCGTCGCGGACGGCCCGGGTTCCGAGGGCCGCGAGGTCGGAGCCGGCGCCGGGTTCGCTGAACAGCTGGCACCAGACCTCCTCGCCGATCCAGAGCGGCCGCAGGAACCGCCGCTTCTGCTCCTCGGTGCCGTACGCGAGGATCGTGGGCGCGGCCATGCCGAGGCCGATGCCGATCCGGCGGGGATCGTTGTCGGGAGCGCCGGCGGCCTCCAGTTCGGCGTCGACGACGGCCTGCAGCGAACGGGCCGCGTCGAGTCCGCCGAGCCCGGCCGGATAGTGCACCCAGGCGAGTCCGGCGTCGAAGCGGGCCCCGAGGAACTCGCTGCGCCCGGTGGTCGCGGGCGGATGTGCGGCGAGGAACTCGCGGGTGCGTGAACGCAGTTCGGCGGCGCCGGTCATGCGGCCGCTCCTTCCGGGAGGACGACGAGGCGTCCGGTGGTGGTGCCGTCGGCCACGCGCTGGACGGCGCCGGCGGCGTCCTTGAGCGGGACCCGGTCGCTGACCAGAGGCTTGATCAGTCCCTCGGCGGCGAGACCGGTGAGGGTCTCGTGGCAGCGGAGCACGGCGCGGGGGTCCTTGCGGTTGTAGAGGCCCCAGTGCAGTCCGACGATCGAGTAGTTCTTCACCAGAGCGTGGTTGAGCGCCGGGCTCGGGATTCCGCCGCTCGCGAAGCCGACGACGAGGATGCGGCCCTCGAAGGCGACGCACTTGGCGGACTTGGCGTAGGCGTCACCGCCGACCGGGTCGTACACGACGTCGGCCCCGCGGCCGCCGGTGGCGTCCTTCACCGCGGCGACGACGTCGTCCTCGCGCCGGTCGACGACGACGTCGCAGCCGAGTTCGCGGGCCACGGCGGCCTTCTCCGGGCCGCCGACGACGCCGATGACACGGGCGCCCGCGGCCTTGCCGAGCTGTACCGCCGCGCTGCCGACGCCGCCGGACGCCGCGTGCACGAGCAGCGTCTCCCCCTGCCGGAGGTTCGCCCGGCGGTGCAGTCCGAACCACCCGGTCTGATAGCCGATGTGCAGTGCCGCGGCCTCCGCGTCGTCGAGCGCGTCGGGCGCCGGGAGCAGCGCGGCCTCGTCGGCGACCGCGTACTCGGCGAACCCGCCGTACGGCAGGGCCGGGGTGGCGATCACGCGGCGGCCGTCCTCGGTCTCACCGCAGATCTCCACGCCTGGCGTGAAGGGCAGCGGCGGTGTCACCTGGTAGTGGCCGCGGCAGAGCAGCGCGTCGGGGAAGTTGACGTTGGCGGCCCGCACCCTGAGCAGGACCTGCCCCTCGCCGGGCTCCGGGCGGTCCGTCTCCTCCAGGCGCATCACCTCGCCCGGCTCGCCGTTCCGGTGCACTCGCCATGCCTGCATTCGGGGCCTCCGCGGTGTGTAGGGCGTACCACTGCTCGCCGCATACTAAGCGGTCGCTTGCCCTCCTGTGAACAGCCTCTTCCGGCCGGTGTCCGGGCGCACCCGTCGATCCCCCGCCCGGCCCCGCCTCTCCCCTCCCCGGGGACTCCTTCCCGGACTCCCCCGGACCCCGCACGCGCCGCCGGGCGGCCGCACCCCCCTCGCCGCGTCGCACCTCTCGCCCGAACACGCCGCCGGTGCGGCCGCGTCGCGGGACGGCGGGTCCGGGAGCACGCTGGACAGTAGGCCGTCTCCCGAAGGGCGTGTCCATGAACGCCGTCGCTGACACCGAGGCCGGGCGCCGACTCGCCGGATTCCTCGACAACCCCGTCGTCGGGATGCTCCCGTGGATCGTGTTCTCGGTCCTGGTCGGCCCCGGCCGGTTCGAGTTCGCCGTGGCGATCTCGCTGGCGATCGCCCTGGTCGTCGTGGTCGTGGACCGGCTGAGGCGCCCCGGAACCTCGGTCAAGATCATCGAGGTCTCGGACGTCGTCTTCTTCGCGGCCCTCGCGATCGTCGGCCTCTTCGCCTCGGCGGGGACGCTGCGGTGGCTGGAGACCTACTCCGGGGAGCTCTCCAACTTCGCGCTCGTCACCATCGCCTTCGGCTCGATCGCGGTCCGCGTGCCCTTCACCGTGCAGTACGCGCGGGAACGGGTGGACCGCTCGCTGTGGCACACCCGCGGCTTCATGCACACCAACTACGTCATCACCGCGGTGTGGGGGCTCGCCTTCCTCGTGGCCGCGGTGGCGGGGCTGATCGGTGACCTCGTACTGCGTCAGCCGGACAACATCTGGACGAACTGGGTCGTCCAGATCGGGGCGATCATCGTCGCCCTGCGCTTCACCGAGTGGTACCCCCCTGTCGTACGGGAGCGGATCCACGGCGGCAGGCCGTCCCGTGGCGGCCCGACGTCGGTGGGCGCCCTGTTCGTTCCCTTCGCCGGCTATCTGGTGCCCGTGGGGATCGTCGTGCTCGCCTTCGGTTCCGGGCCGACCTGGCTCGGGATCGCCCTGATCGTCCTCGGCGCCCTGCTCGTACGGGCGTTCAAGCTGGACGAGAACGGCGACCGGACCGCGGAGCCGCGCCGCGATGCAGAGTGAGCGCCACGGCGGGAGCCGACCGGCACGGCGTTCGCAAGGACCGCCGTCGAGACCCGAGCAACCGCCGGGAGATCCGTCATGACCGCGCACACCGCTCCGCCCGCCGCCTTCGACCCGACCCGGGTGCCCCATCTGTCGGGGCTGTTCGCCCCGGTCACCGAGGAGGTCGACGCGGTCGACCTGGAGGTGTCCGGCGAACTGCCGGACGACCTGGACGGCGTCTATCTGCGCAACGGCCCCAACCCGCGCTTCTCGCCCATCGGTTCGTACCTCTTCCCGCTCGACGGCGACGGCATGGTGCACGGGGTCTGGCTCTCCGGCGGCAGGGCCCGCTACCGCAACCGCTTCGTCCGAACTCCCGCCCTGCGGGCGGAGGAGAAGGCCGGCCACGCGCTGTGGGGCGGCCTGGAGTCCATGATCATGCCCGGTCCCGACGAGGTGGGCCCCGAACTGGCGAACACCTTCAAGGACCTGCCCGACATCAACGTGGTCCGGCACGCCGGGCGGATCCTGGCGCTCGCCGAGTCCGCGTGCCCGTTCCGGATGACGCCCGGGCTCGACACCGTGGGGCGGGAGACCTTCGGCGGGCGGCTGCCGGCCGGCATCACCGCCCACCCGAAGATCGATCCCGTCACGGGCGAGCTGGCCGTCTTCTGCTACGACATCGAACCGCCCTACCTCACCTGGTCGTTGATCGGCCCGGACGGCGCGGTGCGCCGCGGCCCCACCCCGGTCGAGGGCGCCGACGAACCGGTGATGATCCATGACATGGCGCTGACGGACCGCTACCTCGTGGTGGTGCTCGCGCCCGCCTTCTTCGACATCGCCGCGGCCATGAGCGGTGGTTCGCTCCTCGCCTGGCGGCCAGAGCGGGGCACCAGGGTCGCGCTCATCCCCCGCGACGGCTCACCGGTGCGCTGGGCACACGACGACGCGTTCTGGATCTGGCACACGGCGAACGCGTACGACGCCGGGCCAGGGCCTGCGGACGAGGTGGTGCTGGAGTACGTCCAGTGGTCGAAGCTGAGCCTCGGACCGGGCGAGCCCGGGGCGGAACCGGCGAGGAGCGCCCTGGTGCGGGCCGTGATCGACCCCGCCTCGGGCACGATGCGGCGCACCGTGCTCGACGAGGCGCGGCTGGAGTTCCCGCGCATCGACGACCGCAGTCTCGGCAGGCGTCACCGGCACATCGCCATCGCGACGGAGTCGGGCGCGGTGGACCTGCTCCCCGGCGAGTACGACGGCATCTCCTGGTATGACACCTCGGCTCCGCCGGGCGGCGCCGGCGTGCGGAAGTGGTTCGCCGGGGACGACTCGGTCGGCGAGCCGGTGTTCGCGCCTTCGCCCGGCCGGCCGGGCGACGACCGGGGCCACTGGCTGGTGTTCGCGACCGACCGCACCGACGGGACGTCCCGGCTGCTCGTGCTCCCCGCCGAGGATCCCGCCTCCGGGCCGGTCGCCCGGGTCCGGATCCCCGTCCGGGTCCCGCTGGGGCTGCATGGGGCATGGCTTCCCACGGAGGAGTGAGGGGGCCTTCCCGGGAGCCTCGGGGCCGGTCGGGGACGCCGCCGCCCGGCGCCCCGTCGGACCCCGCCGTGGTGCCTCGGGGTCGCGCCGCCGGTCCGGAACCTCAGGTCCGCACCGCCGGTCCGATCCCACCCGCCGTACCCGCCACGGGTGCGGCGGCACCGCCGGCCGCCTGCGCGGACAGCGGGGTGGCGATGGACTCCAGAGACCTGCCCTCCGCCTTGACCGCCAGGAACAGCGCGACCAGCCCGGCCGCCGTCATCAGCGCCGCGCCCACGCAGAAGGCGAGGACGGTGTCGCCGACGACGCCGCTGGACGTCAGCTCGGCGAACAGCAGCGGCCCGGAGATACCGCCCGCCGCCGTGCCGACGGCGTAGAAGAACGCGATCGCCATCGCCCGCGTCTCCATGGGGAAGATCTCGCTCACGGTCAGGTACGCGGAACTGGCCCCGGCCGAGGCGAAGAAGAGGACGACGCACCAGCACGCGGTCATCGTCAGCGCGTCCAGCCTGCCGGTGTCGAACAGCCAGGCGGTGGCGAACAGCAGCAGTCCGGAGCTGATGTACGTACCGGCGATCATCGGCTTGCGCCCGACGGTGTCGAACAGGGGCCCGAGGAGCAGCGGGCCGAGGAAGTTGCCGAGAGCGATCACCGTGAAGTAGTAGCCGGTCGCGCCGGTGGGGACGTCGAAGAAGGTGATGAGGATGGAGGCGAAGCCGAAGGTGATGGCGTTGTAGAGGAACGCCTGGCCGATGAAGAGCGAGAGCCCCAGCACGGCGCGCCTGGGGTACGAGCGGAAGACGGTCTTCGCGATCGTGCCGAAGCCGATGCCGCGCCGCTGGTCGACGGTGATCGACGCCTCCGGTTCGGGCAGCGGCTTCCCCGTCTCCCGCTCGACCTCGCGTTCGACCCCGGCCACCAGGTCCTCCGCCTCGCGTTCGCGGCCGTGGATGAACATCCAGCGCGGGCTCTCCGGCACGTTGCGGCGGACGAGCAGGATGACGAGGCCCAGGACGACACCGAGGGCGAAGGTGAGCCGCCAGCCGACGTCCTTGGGGAAGATGCCGGTGTCGAGGGCGAGGACGGACAGCAGGGCGCCCGCCATCGCGCCGAGCCAGAAGCTGCCGTTGATGATGAGGTCGACGCGACCCCGGTACTTGCTGGGGATGAGTTCGTCGATCGCGGAGTTGATGGCCGCGTACTCCCCGCCGATGCCGAAGCCGGTGAGGAAGCGGAAGAGGAAGAACCACCAGGCCGAGGTCGACAGGGCGGTCAGCGCGGTGGCCGCCAGATAGACGGCGAGGGTGATGAGGAAGAGCTTCTTGCGCCCGTACCGGTCCGTCAGCCATCCGAAGAACAGCGCCCCGGAGCAGGCGCCGGCCACGTACAACGCGGCGGCCAGCCCGGTGACCTGCGCGCCGCTGATGGCGAGACCACTGCCCTCCTCGGCGAGGCGCCCGGCGACGTTGCCGACGAGGGTGACCTCGAGTCCGTCCAGGATCCACACGGTCCCCAGCCCGATGACGATCGTCCAGTGCCATCGGGACCAGGGCAGCCGGTCGAGACGGGCGGGCACCTTCGTGGTGACCGTTCCGGTGCCGGCCGTGCCCGTCTCACTCATCGCATCGCTCCCTGGGGACGCCTCCGTCGCGGTTCCTGCGCCGGTTACCCGGGGGCTTCGGCGACAAACGAGACGTCGTGTTCCGGCCGCCGGGTCGGACACGGCCCCGCGGGCGGGGCCACGGCCTCACCGGCGGGGCGCCGTCGGGCCGCACCGGCTCCGCCCCGCCCCTGCCGGGCCTCAGGCGGTCACCGGGCGAGGAGTTCGAAGGCGACCGCGGGCACCCCGCCGAACCTCGGAGCGACCGCTTCCGCGTTGCCGACCAGGAACTCCCGGCAGTAAGCCTCGGGATCCTTGTCCGTCAGGACCTCGATGTAGCTGCGGTGCTGGAGCAGCGACTGCACGGAACGCTCCAGTCCGGCCGTCGCGTCCACGGCATGGGTCGGGGTCGACGAGCCCGCGATCGCCACCCACCGGACTCCGTTCCACGGCTGGAGGCCCTGCTCGGTGAGGAGTTCGGGAAAGATCCAGCGGTTGCCCGCGTCACCTGCGGCGTCCAGCGCCGCCCTGCCGACGGCGCGATGGTCCGGGGAGTTCCAGGCGCCGCCGACGGCCGGGCCCCAGGTGTCGCGGTGGTTGAGCGTGACGACCAGGTCGGGGCGGTGCCGCCGGATCGCGGCCGCGATGTCGCGGCGCAGGGCCGTGCCGTACTCGACGACGCCGTCCCGGTGGTCGAGGAACTCCACCGCGCCCACCCCGACGACCGCGGCGCTCGCCCGCTGCTCGCGCTCGCGCAACGGGCCGCACTCGCCGGGGTCGATGGTGTCGATCCCGGCCTCGCCCCGGGTGGCGAGGAGGTACGTCACGTCCTTGCCCGCGTCCGTCCAGCCGGCGACTGCCGCGGCGCAGCCGTACTCCAGGTCGTCGGGGTGGGCGACGACGGCGAGCGCCCGCTGCCAGTCGTCCGGCACCGGTTCGAGCTGAGGTTCGGTCAGTTCGGTCATACGGGCAGGGTATCCGCGGTGCCGATCCGTCCCGGCGTCATCGCCGCGCACCGGACGGGAGTCGTGCCGCCGTGCCCGCCCGGTCGCCGGCGGTGGCGGTGGCGGTGGCGGTCACGGCATGCTCGTCACACCTCGTCGCGGACCAGCGCGAGCAGCCGGTCGAGCACTCGGGAGCCGGACGCCCGCACGCCGTCGTGCTCGTACTCGTCGGTCACCCAGGTGCGCAGTCCGCGGATGGCGCGTGCGGTCGCGAGGGAGTGCCCGGTGTCGACGTACATGTCGTCGTGGTACACGGCCGCGGCGACCGGGACCTCGTTGGCCGCGAGGCGCTCGGCGTCGTACAGCGCGGGCCAGTCGGTGCGGGCGGCCAGGATCTCGGCGGCCTCGCGCAGGGGCCGCAGGGCGGGGTCGGCCTCGAAGTGCCAGGGGTGGACGGACTCGCCGGTGAAGAGCAGCGGTCCGTCGCCCGCCAGCGCCTTCTCCGCGTCGAACTGCGGGAACTCCGAGCGCACCCGCTCGGCGGCCCAGGCCGTGGGGGCCTGGCCCTGGGCGTAGATGGCCTCGTGGAGCACGGCGTACAGCGGATGGGCCGCGTACGACAGCGCGGCGAGCACGTTCTGCCGGAAGGCGTCGGAGAGTTCGTCGCCGTCGGCGGCGCCGACGAAGGCGTTCTCCAGCAGGTAGTGGAGCTGGTGGCTGCCGTCGCCGGTGCCGAGCTGGATCCCCAGCGACTGGAACGCCTCGGGGGTGAGGACGTATCCGCCGGGCAGCACGGTCCGCCGGGACGCAAGATGCTCGGCGATGCGCCGGGCCCGTTCGACGTCCTGCGGGTAGCGGGCGTAGTGGGCGTCGTTCTTGCGCTGGATGCGGGGGTAGGCGGCCCGGTAGACGTCCTCGGCGCGGGCGTCCAGCGAGGGCAGTCCTCCGGTGATCAGGACCGCCTTCAGCCCTTCCGGTGCGGTGGAGAGGTACTGGGTGGCGCAGAAGCCGCCGAAACTCTGGCCGAGGACCGTCCAGCGCGCCCCGCCGGTCAGCTGCGCGCGGACCGCCTCGCAGTCCCGGACGATGCTGTCGGCGCGGAAGTGCGAGAGGTACCGGGCCTGCTCCTCCGGGCCGCCGCGCAGGGGCAGTGTCTGCCGGTTGGCGGGCGAGGACAGTCCGGTGCCGCGCTGGTCGAGGAGGAGGACGCGGAACTCCTGCACCGCGCGGCCCAGCCACGCCTGCTTGCCGGGGAAGCGCCGTGCCCCGAATCCGGGTCCGCCCTCCAGGTACACCAGCCAGGGCAGGTCGGCCCCGGACCGGCTGCTGGAGACGACCTCGCGACCGTAGAGGGATATCCGCTCCCCCGAGGGGTCGGCGTGGTCGAGGGGAACGGTGAAGTGGCGGTCCGTGAGGACGAGGCCCGGCTGCCGGTAGCTGGTCACTGCGCGCTCCTGCTGTGTTGTCGCTGATGGTGCGTTCCCCGCCCGCCCAGTGCATCACACGGCCGGGCGGGGGTCGCACCGAGGATCAGCCGGCCGGGAAGTCGTCCGGGGTCCTGACCCGCTCGCGGATCCAGACCCCGGCGGGCTTCAGGGGGCCGGTTCCGCTCCAGGGCCCGTTGGCGGCGCAGGTGCCGGGCTTGAAGACGGCGCCGCTGCGGTGGTCGTCGGAGAAGTTCCAGTTGACCCAGCCGATCTTCCTGGACGCCATGAGGTCGAGGTAGCGCTGGGACATGGCGAAGTCGTTCGCGTCCTCGCCGGCGTAGTTCTGGGTGCCGAATTCGGTGACGAACACGGGCAGCCGGTCGGCGGCGCGGGCGAGGGTGTTCAGGTACTCCTCGCGGTGCGAGGCGGCGTAGAAGTGGAAGGTGTACATGATGTTGGCGGCGTTCACGGGGTTGCGGACGACCTCGGTCTCGTCGGCCCCTTCGGAGACGCCGAACGAGGACCAGGCGCGGGTGCCGACGAGAACCGGGGTTTCGGGGTCGTGCCGGCGGATGACCGGGAGGAGCTGTTCGGCGTAGTCCTTGATGCGGGCCCACGAGACTCCGCTGGGCTCGTTGGCGATCTCGTACAGCAGGTTGGTCTTGCCGTTGTGGCGCTGGGCGATCTCGGTGAAGAAGGTCCTGGCGCGGGCGAGGTTGTGGTGGGGGTCGCCCGGGCTGAGCATGTGCCAGTCGACGATCACGTACAGGCCGCGGGCCGTGGCCTGCTCGATGGCCGAGTGGACCAGGTCGGTGAACCTGCGCGGGTCGGCCTCGTAGCCGCCCTCCTGGATGTACATGGAGACGCGCAGGACGTCGGCCCGCCAGTCGCCGGCGAGGGCGTTCAGCGAACCGGACGTCACGCACTGGCTGTACCACTGCAGTCCGTGGGTGGACATGCCGCGGAGCTGGATCGGCTTGCCGTGCCGGTTGCAGAGCTTGGTCCCGCAGACCGTGAGCTGTCCGTTGGCCTCGACGGGGGTGCTCGCGGCCGGTGCGGCGGGGGCGGGTGTCGTGGGGCCGGGCGCTGCGGGGGCGGTGGGCGCCACGCCGAGGCCGATCAGGAGGGCGAGGGCGGCGGCGGCCGCGGTGCGCAGGGCGCGTAACGAGAAGGGTGCGGGTCTCATGGGGTCTCCGCGAAGTGGGGGGACTGGAAGGAAACTTTCCTAACCGAGGAATAGCAGCGCCGATCGGAGCCCGCAAGGGTCAGGGAAAGAGACGCTGTTCAGCGGGCTGACCCGGACGGGCCGGTCGCCCGGTTGGGGCCCGGCCCGTGTGCGCACCGCCCGGGGCGCGCCTAGCGTGGACGCATGATCCGGTTCGAGGAGGTCGGCAAGGTCTACCCGGACGGGACGACCGCCGTGGACGGGCTGTCCTTCGATGTCGCCGAGGGCGAACTGGTCACACTGGTCGGCCCGTCGGGCTGCGGCAAGACCACGACGATGACGATGGTCAACCGGCTGATCGAACCCACGTCCGGGCGCATCCTGGTGGAGGGCGAGGACATCTCCCGGGTGGACCCGGTCCGGCTCCGTCGGCGCATCGGCTACGTCATCCAGCAGGTAGGCCTCTTCCCACACCGGACGGTCCTCGACAACACCGCGACCGTGCCGACGCTGCTGGGCTGGAAGAAGCGCAGGGCGCGGGCCCGCGCCGCCGAACTCCTCGATCTGGTGGGCCTCGATCCGAAGACCTTCGGAGACCGCTACCCCGAGCAGCTCTCGGGCGGCCAGCGCCAGCGGGTCGGGGTGGCCCGGGCGCTGGCGGCGGACCCTCCGGTCCTGCTGATGGACGAGCCGTTCGGCGCGGTGGACCCGGTGGTCCGGGAGCGGCTGCAGAACGAGTTCCTGAACCTCCAGGCGACGGTGCGCAAGACCGTGCTGCTCGTCACCCACGACATCGAGGAGGCGGTGCGGATGGGCGACCGCATCGCCGTGTACGGGCACGGCCACATCGAGCAGTTCGACACCCCGAGCGCGGTGCTCGGCACGCCGGCGACCGACTACGTGGCGCGGTTCGTGGGCGCGGACCGGGGGCTGAAGCGGCTCTCGGTGACCGAGATCGAGGAGGACGGTCTCGAACAGCCCCCGATCGCACGCATGGACGAACCGGCCGGTGCCGCGGCGGCCCGGCTGCGGGCCGCGGGCGCGCGCTGGGCGGTCGTGCTCAACGCCGGGGGCGAACTGCACGGCTGGGTGTCGGCCGAGTCCCTGGCACCGGCCGGCGACCGGGACACGGTCGGGGACCGGGCGCGCCGGATGGAGGCGTGGGTACCGCTCGGGGCGCCGCTGAAGCAGGCGTTCAGCGAGATGCTGCAGCACGACGCGGGGTGGGTGGCGGTGGTGGACGGGGCCCGTTTCGTGGGTGTGCTGACACCGGCGAAACTCCACGAGGCATTGCGCCGTTCGGTGGACGCCGAGGCCCGGGGCGTCGCACGGGACCAGGTGGACTTCGACTCGGTGGCGGACGCCTGAAGCCGCCCCCGGAGCGGCGCCCCGGCCCGCGGGAACGGGCGCTCGATGGCGGACGTCTGAGCCGCTCCGGGAACGGCCGCCCGAACGCCTCGCGGCCGGCGGCCCGGGTCACTTCGGGAGCAGGCCCTTGGACTGCAGGTACTGCCGGGCGACGTCCTCGGGCAGTCTGCGCCAGCTGTCCACCTGCTCGTTGAGCCGGGCGAGGTCCTCGGTGGTCAGGACCGCGTTCAGCTTGTCGAGGGCCTTCGTGACCCCGGGGCCGCCGGCCCGCGCCCGGTTGACGACGGGGACGATGTAGTCGGCGTTCTGGAGGTGTTTGTCGTCATCCAGCAGCACCAGGCCGAAGTCGTCGAGGGTGGCGTCCGTGCTGGTGGTGAGGACCATCTGGTCCTGGCCCGACTGGACCGCCTGCTTGGCCTGGGTGGTCCCGACGCCCTTGGGGTCGATGCCGCTGATGCGGATGCCGTACGTCTTCTCCAGCCCGGGCGCGCAGTACGGCCGCCGGACGCATTCGTCCCCGGCGGCGAGGCGTACGGGGATCCCCGACCTGCCGAGGTCGCTCAGCGTCCGCAGGTCGTGTGCGCGGGCGAACTCCTCGGTGACGGCGAAGGCGTTCTGGTCGACGGCCCGCCCCGGGTCGAGGACCTTCAGTCCGCGCGGGTCGGCGAGCGAGCGCAGCGCGCTCATGGTGACGCCGAGGTCGGGCGAGCCGGCGGCCGGGGCGCCGGGGCCGTGGGCCTTGGCTCCCAGCCAGTCGGCGAAGGTTGCGGCGTACTCGGGGACCACGTCGATCTGGCCGCTCTCCAGCGCCGGTTCGTAGAGCTCCCGGTTGGTGACGGAGATGATCTTCGTCTGGTACCCGGCGTGCTCGAGCAGCAGGGAGTACATCCGGGCGAGCAGGTCGCTCTCGGTGAAGCCGGCGGACCCGATCGTCAGATGTCTGCTGTCCCCGGGCGGGTCGGTCACCTCGCCCCGGTCCTCCAGCGAGGGGCCCGTGGTGCAGGCGGCCGCCAGGGCCAGCACGACCGCGCCGAGGAGGGCGGGGAGCCGCCTCATGACGCCTGTCCCCGGGCCCATACGGGCGCGGACCGCTCCACGGCCACGAAGACCCCCTCCACCATCAGGGCGAGGGCCGCGACGAGCACCGCACCGGCGACCACCTGCGGGGTGGAGGCGAGGTTGAAGCCCGCCGTGATGATGCGGCCCAGCCCCCCGCCGCCCGCCAGCGCCGCGACGGTCGCGGTGGCCACGAGCTGGACGGCCGCGATCCGCACTCCCGTCAGGACCAGCGGCGTCGCGAGGGGAAGTTCGACGCGCAGCAGCGTCTGGCTCCCCGTCATGCCCATCCCCCGGGCGGCGCGTACGACGTCACGGTCGACACCGCGCATCCCGACGTAGGCGTTGGTCAGCAGCGGCGGCACGGCGAACAGCACCAGCGCGACGACGGTGGGCCAGTCGCCCCACGTACCGATCGGGCTGAGCAGCAGCAGGACGAGGACCGCGAAGGTCGGCACGGCGCGGCCGACGTTGGAGATGTTGACGGCGAGGGCGCCGCCCTTGCCGAGGTGGCCCAGCACGAGGGCGACGGGAAGTGCGATCGCGCAGCTGATCACCAGGCAGACCGAGGTGAGGTACAGGTGCTGGCCGAGCCGTCGCCACACCCCGTCCTGGCCCGACCAGTTGGCGGAGCTGGTCAGCCAGTCCCAGGTCTGCGCGAGCGTGTTCACGCGGCGGCCCGCCGTGTGGGCCGCGACCAGGGAGTGAGCACCCGCTGGATACCCAGCAGGACGAGGTCGGCGGCCACGGCGATGACCACACAGAGCACCGAGGCCGTCAGCACCTGGGCCTTGAAGTAGGTGCTCATCCCCGAGTAGATGAGGTTGCCCAGTCCGCCGAAGCCGACGATCGCGCCGATGGTGACCAGCGAGACGGCGGACACGGTGGCGATGCGCAGCCCGGCCATCGCGGCCGGCAGGGCCAGCGGCAGCTCGACGGCCAGGAGCTGCCGCGTGGGACCATAACCCATGCCGCGTGCGGCCTGCCGGGCCTCCGCGGGCACGGAGCGCAGTCCCGCGAGGATGTTGCGGACCAGCAGGGTCAGCGAGTAGAGCACGAGTCCGGTGACGACCAGCGAGGCGGACAGCCCGTACACCGGGAGCAGCAGAGAGAACATCGCCAGGGACGGGATCGTGTAGAGGATCGTCGTCACCCCGAGCACGGGAGCGGCGGCCCAGCGCAGGCGCCGGGCGGCGACGGCCAAGGGCACGGCGAGGAGCAATCCGAGCGCCACGGAGACGAACGTCAGCTGGAGGTGCTGGAGAGTGGCGTCCCAGAGGATCTCGCGGCGGGTGGAGAGGTAGTCGCCGCAGATCCACTCGTTGCGGGCGAGGCAGTCGTCGGGGGTGGCCGTCACCCGTCCATTGCAGCCCGGGGGTCCTGGTCGCGCGCGCTGTGCACACCTGTCCGAGTGCGCGTCGGCGCCTCCGGACGGTCGCCGGCCGGGACGTACTGCGCGGCGAAGTCCCCCGAGGGCGGGATGGGGGTGATCACGTCGACGAGGACGCCGCCGGGGTCGGCGACGATGAAGTGCCGCTGCCCGAAGTCCTCGTCGCGCAGCTCCAGCTCCGGCTTCAGCCCCTCCCCCACGACCAGTCGCTCCCACTCGGCGTCCACGTCCTCGACTTCGAGGTTGAGCAGCAGTCCGCGCACGGGGGTGCGGTAGGCCTCGGGCAGTGTCGGGTGGGCGGGGTCGAGCAGGGCGAGTTCGTACGGGAGCGGGCCGGGGCGCCGGAGGCTGACGTACCAGTCGGCCTCGAACGTCGGTGCGAAGCCGAGCAGATCGGTGTAGAAGGCGCGGGACTCCTGGATCCGGGGCGTGCAGATCACGGGATAGAAGCTGGTCAGCATGGCGGACTTCCTTTCACATACCGATGGTATGTGAAGTACGCTATTCGCGTACCATCGGTATGTCAAAAGGCGGGAGCGGGAACCATGCCGGACGCGCACCACACCACACGGGCCAGGCAGCGGGAGCTGACACGCGGGGCACTGGTACGCGAGGGCCGCCGGCTGTTCGCGGCCGAGGGCTACGCGGCCGTGGGCCTCGCGGAGATCGTGCGCGCCGCGGGGGTCACCAAGGGCGCGCTGTACCACCACTTCGACGGCAAGGCGGCGCTGTTCCGCGCCGTCCTGGAAGTGGTACAGCAGGAGGTCGCCGGCCGGGTGGCGGCGGCGGCAGGCGCCGAGGACGACCCGTGGGCACAGCTGACCGCGGGCTGCCGGGCGTTCCTGACCGCCGGTACGGACCCGGAGGTCCAGCGGATCATGCTGCTCGACGGTCCCGCGGTGCTCGGGTGGAACGAGTGGCGGGCCCTCGACGAGGCGGCGTCCGCACGCCATCTCACCGAGGCGCTCGCCGGCCTCACCGCTGCGGGAGAGATCCCCCCGCAGCCGGTGGAGCCCCTGACCCGCCTGCTGTCCGGGGCGATGAACGAGGCCGCCCTGTGGCTGGCCTCCTCCCACGGCCCGACGGACCTGGACGACACCTGGGCGGCACTGTCACGGATGCTGGAAGCACTGCGGGCGGGACCGCCGGCCCGGTGAGCCGGCGGTCCCGGCCGCCCGTCAGATCTTCTCCTCCGGCGACCGTCCGACACACAGGGCCCAGATGATCGCGATGTACAGGGCGATCGCGACGAGGGACCACAGCGGGTAGTACGGCAGGGAGAGGAAGTTGACGACCAGCAGCACCCCTGCGAGGGCGATGCCGAGGATCCGCGACCACAGGGCGCCCTTGAAGAGGGCGAAACCGGCCGCGACGGCGACGATCCCGAAGATCAGATGCAGCCAGCCCCATGCGGTGAGGTCGAATCGGAAGACGTAGCCGGGCGTCGCCACGAACACGTCGTCGTTCGCGATTCCCATGATTCCGCGGAAGAAATCGAGGAATCCGGCGATGATCAGGACCACTCCCGCGAACATCGTCAGGCCTCCGGCCCAGGCGAAGTAGCTCTTGGAGTGTCCGGTGGTCGGTTGGGTCATGATGTCCCCTCGTCCTCAACTCAGGAGCTTTTGCTTGGCTCGCTGGAATTCCTCCTCGCTCAGGTCACCCTTGGCCTTGAGCTCGGAGAGCCGGGCAAGCTCGTCCCCCGTTCCGGTGCCCTTGGCGGTCTGCCGGATGTACGCGTTGAACGCTTCCTGCTGCTCCTGCGCGTGCTTGATCTCGCGCCTGCCCATGTCCTTGCCGCGGACGATCACGTAGACCAGTACGCCGAGGAACGGGATCAGCAGCACGAAGATCAGCCAGGCCGCCTTGGCCCAGCCGCTCATCTCGTGGTCGCGGAAGATGTCCACGAAGACGCGGAAGAGCAGCACCAGCCACACGACCCAGAGGAAGAGCCACATCACGGTCCAGAACGCGCCCAGAACCGGATAGTCGTAAGCGAGATAGACCGTGCCGTGCATAGCCGTCCTCCTGCCGTAGCCGTCGGACCTCGGAGTCCGCTCGCCGTCAGTGTGGGGCGGCGGGCGGACGGTTCCCTCACCCCGCACGGGTGAATCGGAGGCCCTGCCGGACCACGGGGGCCGGCGGGCCCGGGCCGTGTCGGTGCCGGGGCGGTACGGCGCCGTGCCCGGCGACGCGCCGGTGGGCCCGGGCCGTGTCGGTGCCGGAGCGGGGCGGCGACGTGCCCGACGATGAACCGGTCCGTGACACCGGCCGGCCGGGTGGGTGATGAGTGCGTGAGCGGCGGGAACGCCCTGACCGGGGTGGCCGTGGCGGCGGTGACCGCGGGGTACGCGCTGGTGTCGCAGCGCATCGCCGCGACCGCGGTCACCGCGCCGCTGTTCTTCACCGCCTGCGGGGTGCTCATCGGGCCCGCCGGGCTCGGGCTCTTCGGCCTCGAGCACAACGCGGGACCGGTGCTCGTCCTGGTCGAGACGGCGCTGGCGCTGGTCCTGTTCACCGACGCGATGAGCCTGCGCGGACGCCAGCTGCACCAGGGCCGCTTCCTGCCCGTGCGGCTGCTGGCGATCGGTCTGCCGCTCACGATCGCCGCGGGCTGGCTGCTGGCCTGGCCGCTGCTCTCCGGGCTGACCGTGTGGGAGATGGCGCTGATCGCCACCGTCCTCGCGCCCACCGACGCGGCGGTGTGCCGGACCGCCGTCTCCTCCCAGCGGGTGCCGCCGCTCGTGCGCGGCGGGCTCAACGCCGAGTGCGGCATCGGCGACGGCATCGTCCTCCCCGTCTTCATCCTCCTCCTCGCGGCCCTGCCGGGCGCCGCCGAGGAGGACCACGTGGGCATCTTCTGGCGCTCGCTGGTGCTCAGCACGGCGCTCGGGGTCGCCTCCGGTATCGCGGCCGGCCTGCTGCTGCGGCGGGCGAGCGCCGCCGGATGGGTGAGCAGGGAGGGGAACCAGCTGCTGATCCTGGCCACCGTCCTGGCGTCCTTCGCGCTCGCGCGGGTCGTCGACGGCAGCGGGTTCATCGCGGTCTGGGCGGCGGGCATCGTCTTCGCCGTCCTGCTGCGGCGCGGCGCGCCGCCGAAGACGTCCCCGGACGGCTCCCGGGACCACGGATTCGCCGGGAGCCGCGAGTTCACCGAGAACCTGGCCGCGCTGCTCGCGGCGACGAGTTTCCTGGTGTTCGGCGCCGTGCTGCTGGGGCCGGCGCTGGAGTACCTGGACTGGCGGACCGTCACCTACGCGCTGCTCAGCCTCACCGTGGTGCGGATGGTGCCGGTCGCGCTCGCCCTGGCCGGCAGCGGACTCCGGCTGCCGACGGTCGCGTACGTGGGCTGGTTCGGCCCGCGGGGCCTGGCGTCGCTGGTGCTGGCGCTGCTCGTGGTGAAGGAGTACGGCATCGGGGCGGCCCTGCCCGGCCGGGTCGTGGCCGTCACCGTCGGGCTGAGCGTGCTGGCGCACGGGGTGACGTCCGTACTGCTCAGCGAGCGGTACGGGGCCTGGTACGAGAAGGCGTCGAGGAGCGGTGCGGAGCTGCGGGAGCGCGTGGCCGACGGCGTGCGGACCGGCTGACGGCCCGGGCGCAGACCCGCACGCCGTGCGGGGCCGGGACGGGGCTGACCGTTCCGTGCGGCCCGGCGGCACCGCGGGGCTCAGTCGGGCAGTCGGCGCAGTTCCACCACGTGGAGGCCGAGGTCCTGGAAGCGTACGAGCAGCCCGTACAGATGTGCCTCGTCGGTGACGGGCCCGTACAGGACGGTCTCCTCCGGCACCGTCACTTCGTCGAGCTCGGGAAAAGCACCGGCGACGGCCGATGAGAGATGACCGGAGATGCGGAACTCGTATCGCATGCGAGCACTTCCCCGTGTGCTGAGGGCTCTTGCTGCATGGTCCCGCCGCGGGCGGCCGGGCCGCATCACCCGAGTGAGGTGACCCGGCACGCGGCCCGTCCGCCCCGGGCCCCGCGGTCCGGGATCGGGCCGGCGACCCGGGCGGCCTCAGAGCATGCCGGCGTCCCGGGCGCGGCGTACCGCCTCGCTGCGGCGGGAGACCGACAGCTTGCGGTAGACGCTCTTCAGATGCGTCTTGACGGTGTTGACGGACAGGAACAGCTCGGCGGCGATCTCGTCCGTCGACATCATCTGTGCGGCGCACCGCAGGACGTCGCGCTCCCGGGGACTGAGCTGTTCCACGAACAGCGGCGACCCGGTCGCCGTGTCCCCGGAGCCGGAACCGCGAACGGGCCGCTTCCCGGCGCCGGCGGACCGTCCCGTCAGCCAGGCCCCGGCGTCGGCGAGTCCCGGTACGCGGGCGAGCAGGTGCCGCAGCCACGGGCCGGCCTCGGTGAACGGGGCGCGCAGTCCGTGCGGCCGTGCGGTGCGCACGGCGCCGGCGACGAGCGACGCCGCCTTCCCGGTGTCCCCTTCGAAGGCCGTCAGCCGGGCATCGAGGAGCTCTGCGCGGACCCGGACCGCCGGGGCGACCGGCTCGCCGCCGGTGAGCCCGGCGAGCAGCCGGCGTGCCCGTGCGCCGTCTCCGGCCGCGAGATGGGCGGCGGCCGAGGCGACCGCCAGGGCGGGGCCGCCGGGGGGCGCCTCGCCCAGTGCGGCGAGCGCGGCTGCCGGATCACCGCGTCCGAGGTGAACGGAGCAGCGGGCCACGGCGATTCGGCCGGCGACCTCGGCACCGGCCGGACCGTCTGCGGCCACGGGGACGTCGTCGAGAGCCGACAGTGCTGCCGCCGCGTGTCCGTGGGCGAGTTCGAGGCGGGAGCGCAGCACCGCGGCCTCGGCGGCGGCCGGTACGTCACGGGCGGGCGGGTGGGAACGCGCGGTGGCGAGATGGCGGGCGGCGCTCGTGAGGTCGCCCCGGTCGGCCGAGACGGAGGCGAGGGCGAGGTGGCACCGCGGCGTGCGGCGGTCGACGGGGATCCCGTGCTCCTCGGCGGCCTTGATGCCGTCCAGGGCGTGCGCTTCCGCTTCCCTCAGCAGTCCGTCGACGGCCTCGGCGAGCGCCAGGGCACCGAGGCTGTGGTAGCGGACCGTCCAGGTCTGCTCGTCCGTGGCCGCGGCGAGGGCGGCGGCGAACGCCTCCCGTGCCTCGGGCCGGTGACCCGCCGCGAGGAGGGCGCGGCCGCGGCCGTAGAGCCGGAGCGCCTCGATCTCGGGGTGCCGGTCGAGCCGCTCGCGGTCCACCCGCTCCATCAGCGCCCTGACCTCGCGGTCGGGGTCCGGTGTCCCCCGGCTCGGGACCGGGGCCTCCGTCGCCGGCCCGCAGTCGTCGCCGCCGCGGTCGCCGCCGCTCGCGGAGGCGGGTGCTGTGGGGGCCGTGGTACCCGGGCCGGGGCCGGTGTCCGCGTCGGTGAGGAGCCGCAACACCGCCCGGGTGAGCAGGCACTCGGCTGTCGCGTCGCCGTTCGGACGGGCGCCCGCGAGGTGCTTGCGGCCGGCGGTGGCGTCACCGCGGGCCATGGCACAGGCCGCCGCGGCGAGGGCGGGCGCGGCGCCGGGCAGCCCGTCCGGCATGGACCTGAATACTCGTTCGAGGCGATGACTGTCCGGACCCGTCAGGAGGCGTCCGGCGGCGAGCCGATCGACGAGTAGCCCGGCGGCGTACGGCCAGTCGTCCGCGGCGGCCGCGTGCTCGATCGCGTCGGTCAGCCTGTCGTGTCCGTCGAGCCAGCGTGCCGCCTCGCGGTGCAGGGGCGCCCCCAGGGCCGGGCTGCGGCTGCGCAGATGGGCCCGGAGCACCTCGGAGAACAGCGGGTGGCAGCGGTACCAGGAGGTGTCGCCGATCGGCTCGACGAAGGCGTTGTCCCGGACGAGCCTGCCGAGGATGCGCTCCCCGTCGTCGCGTCCGGTGAGTGCGTCGGCCAGCCCGGGGTGGACGTGGGAGAGGATGCTGGTCCGGATCAGCAGGTCCTGGGTCGCCGCCGGCTGGGCCGCCAGGACCTCCGCCGTCAGGTAGTCGGCGACGGCGTTCTGCGAGGCGGCGAACGACTGGGCGAAGTGCTCGGCGTCGTCGGTCCGTTGCATGGCGAGCGCGCACAGCCGGAGTCCCGCGGCCCAGCCCTGGGTGCGGTCGGTGAGGGCGCCGACGCTCTCCTGGGAGGGGGTGAGCCCGTGGCAGCGCAGCAGCTGCGCCGCCTCCTGCGGGGTGAACGCGAGTTCGGATCGGCGGATCTCGCAGACCCGCGCCTCCGCTCGGTACCGGTGGAGGGGCAGCGCGGGGTCGACCCGGCCGATGAGGACCAGCCGGAGGGACGGCCCGGCGTGGGCGAGGACGAAGTCCAGTTCGGCCGCGATGCCGTGGACGCCCGCGTGTTCCAGCCCGTCGAGGACGAGCACCACCGGCTCGGGCAGCTGCGCGAGGGCCGAGGCGAGCCGCACGATCAGCGAGTGGTCGACGTTGTCGGCGCTCGACGGGCTGCCGACGCCGTCGGGAAGCGGCACCCGGTGATAGCGGAAGGCGCCGAGCACATAGGCCCAGAACACGCCGGGCGCGTTGTCGTCGCTCTCCACCGTGAGCCAGACGACGGGGCCGGGCGCCAGGTCCGCTTCCCGCCATGAGGCGGCCAGGGATGTCTTGCCCGCGCCTGCGGGGCCCGTGATCACGGTGAGGGGGCCCTGGGCTCCCTCGGTGAGCCGGTCCAGGAGGCGTTGCCGTGCCACGAAGGCAGGCGGTACGGCGGGTACCGCGAACTTCGCGGCCAGCAAGGGGTCGCCGCTGGGGTGCAGCTGGGCGTCCTCGGCCATGCGTTCCACCGCCGTGCCGTCCGTTCGTCAGCCCTCATGATCTCAGCGGCCTTTCATGATCGCCAACGGCGGCGGGCGTGCCGGGGCGGGTGGCCGGTGAGCGGGGGCGGCGCCGAGCGCCCGGACGGCCGGGCGCCGGCGCCGGGCGGGCGAGGGGTTCCTCGATCGGGCAGGGCATGGGCCGGGGCGGCAGGAGAGGCGGCCGTCTCCGCGCGGTTGTGCAATGGCGGTAGGACGGACACGGACCGGAGGTGCCATGGACGACGACGGGAAGACGCGCACGGTCCGGGTCCAGCGTTGGTGCGCACGGCTGGCGATCCTCGCGGCCGCCGCTGCCGTCGTGCTGCTCGTGGCCTCCGGGCTCGGCGGCCTCGCGATGGTGCTGCTGGTCCTCGCCGGGACGGTGGTGACGGCGGCGGCCCTGTGGTGGGCACTGACCCGGCGCGGGCCCGTGCGGATGCTGGCGGTGCTGCTGGCGGTGGCCGCCCCGCTGACCGTCATCTGGCTGCAGGTTCGTTCCGGGGTGCTGTGGGTCATGGTGCTCTGCCTCGCCCTGGGGGCCGTCGCCGCCTGGGCCGGGTGGGAGGCCCTCGCCCTGGACGTCCGGCGCAAGGGCCGGCCCGCGGTGGCGGCACGCCGCCCTGCGCAGCCGTTCCTGATCATGAACCCCCGCTCGGGCGGCGGGAAGGTGGAGCAGTTCGGGCTGAAGGAGAAGGCGGAGCGTGCGGGGGCGGAGGTCTTCCTGCTGGATCCGGACCACCCCAGCGATGTCGCGGCTGTGGCGCGAAAGGCGGTCGCCGACGGTGCGGACCTGCTCGGGGTGGCCGGGGGTGACGGTACGCAGGCCCTGGTGGCGGGGGTGGCCGCGGAGCGCGGTGTGCCGTTCATGGTGGTTCCGGCGGGGACCCGGAACCATTTCGCACTGGATCTGGGGCTCGACCGGGACGATCCCTCGCGGGCGCTGGACGCGCTCACCGACGGGGTCGACCTCACCGTCGACCTGGGCATGGTCGGCGACCGGGTCTTCGTCAACAACGCCTCGTTCGGGGCCTACGCGCTGGTGGTGCAGAGCGACGCGTACCGCGACGACAAGGTCGGCACGGCGCTGCAGTTGTTCCCCGACGTGCTGACGCACCGTGCGGGACCGCGGCTCACCGTGCGGGCGGCGCGGACGACGATCGCCTCCCCGCAGGCCGTCCTGGTGAGCAACAACCCCTATCGTGCCGGGGACCGGGCCTCGGTCGCCCGCCGGGACCGCCTCGACCGGGGCGTCCTGGGCGTCGTGAGCGTCACGGTCGAGAGCGCCGCCCAGGCCGCCGGGCTGCTGCGCGGCGAACGCTCCCCCGGGTTCACCGCCCTCACCGCGGACGAGGTCGTCGTGGAGGCCGACGCGCCGGAGGTGCAGGTGGGAGTGGACGGGGAGGCGGTGACGATGCCCGTGCCGGTGCGCTGCGCCGTCAGGCCCGGCGCCCTGCGGGTCCGCGTACCGCGGCGCCGGCCCGGAGTCCCCGCCGCCCGGCCCCGGCTGAACTGGCGGCGGCTGGCGATGCTGGCACTGGCGCGCTGACGGAGGGGCGCCGCCCCGGGCCCGGTGCGCCTGGGACGACCGCCCGGGCGCCCGCACCCGTTCGCGCCTCCCGGGACGGGCGCACCGCACGGACGCAGCGCCCGGGCGCGCGCACCCGTTCACGCGTCCCCCGAGAACGCCCCCAGGATGCGCTCCGCCGCGAGGGTGGCGGTCAGTTCACCGTCGCGGACCTGTTGTTCGAGGGCGGGGCCGAGGGCCCGTACGGCGGGATGGGCACGCAGTCGGCCGAGGAGTTCGTCCCGCACCATCGCCCAGGCCCAGTCGACCTGCTGCTCGCTGCGTTTGGCGGCGAGGCGGCCGCCCGCGTCGAGCAGTGCGCGGTGCTGCTCCAGGCGGTCCCAGACGGTGTCGAGCCCGCTGGACTCCCGGGCGCTGCAGCTGAGCACCGGCGGGGTCCAGGCGGCGTCGGCCGATGGGGTATCCCCAGGTCCAGCGGAGATGAGACCGTGGGGACGCATCAGCCGCAGCGCGCCGGCCAGTTCGCGCGCGGCGGCGCGGGCGTCGCGCTCGTGCGGCCCGTCGGCCTTGTTGACCGCGAGGACGTCGGCCAGTTCGAGTACGCCCTTCTTGATGCCCTGGAGCTGGTCGCCCGTCCGCGCGAGGGTGAGCAGCAGGAAGGAGTCGACCATCCCGGCGACGGCCGTCTCGGACTGGCCGACGCCGACGGTCTCCACCAGGACGACGTCGTAACCGGCCGCCTCCATGACCACCATGGACTCGCGGGTCGCCTTGGCCACCCCGCCGAGCGTACCCGCCGAGGGCGACGGCCGGACGAAGGCCGCCGGGTCCACGGCCAGCCGCTCCATCCTCGTCTTGTCGCCGAGGATGGAGCCGCCGGTGCGGGTGGAGGACGGGTCGACGGCCAGCACCGCCACCCGGTGGCCGAGCCCGGTCAGCATCGTGCCGAAGGCGTCGATGAAGGTGGACTTGCCCACCCCCGGCACTCCGCTGACACCGATCCGCCGGGCGTTGCCGCTGTGCGGCAGCAGTTCGGTCAGCAGCCGCTGTGCCGAGGCGCGGTGGTCGGGCCGGGTGGACTCGACGAGCGTGATGGCGCGGGCGACGGCCGCGCGCTTCCCGTCGAGCACACCCTTGACGTAGGCGTCGACGTCGACTTCCCTGGCCATCCGCGGCTACAGCTCGTCGTGGCCCAGCGCCGCGGCCAGGCGCTCGACCAGGTCGTGGGCGGCGTCGGGGATGACCGTGCCCGGCGGGAAGACCGCGGTCGCGCCCATCTCCAGCAGGGCCGGCACGTCCTGCGGCGGGATCACCCCGCCCACGACGATCATGATGTCGTCGCGGCCCTCCTCCGCGAGCTGCTCGCGCAGCGCCGGGACGAGGGTGAGATGGCCGGCCGCGAGCGACGAGACGCCGACGACGTGCACGTCCGCCTCGACCGCCTGCCGGGCCACCTCGGCCGGGGTCTGGAACAGCGGGCCGACGTCCACGTCGAAGCCCAGGTCGGCGAACGCGGAGGCGATCACCTTCTGGCCGCGGTCGTGGCCGTCCTGGCCCATCTTGGCGACGAGGATGCGCGGACGACGGCCCTCCGCCTCCTCGAAGCGGTCGACCAGGCTCCTGGTGCGTTCCACGGAGGGCGACTCCCCTGCCTCGTTGCGGTACACGCCGGAGATCGTACGGATCTGGCCCGCGTGCCGTCCGTACACCTTCTCCAGGGCGTCGGAGATCTCCCCGACGGTGGCCTTCGCCCGGGCGGCGTTCACGGCGAGCGCCAGCAGATTGCTTTCCAGGCCGGTGCCCGAGTCGCGTCCGGCGGCCTCGGTCAGCGCGCGCAGCGCGTCCTGGCAGGCCGTCTCGTCACGCTCCTCGCGGAGCCGGCGCAGCTTGGCGATCTGCTGGGCGCGCACGGAGGAGTTGTCGACCTTGAGGACCTCGATGGCCTCGTCGTTCTCGACACGGTACTTGTTGACGCCGATGACCGGCTGGCGGCCGGAGTCGATCCGGGCCTGGGTGCGCGCCGCGGCCTCCTCCACCCGCAGCTTGGGGATGCCGGCGTCGATGGCCTGCGCCATGCCGCCTGCCGCCTCGACCTCCTGGATGTGCTGCCAGGCACGGCGTGCCAGGTCGTGGGTGAGCCTCTCGACGTACGCGCTCCCGCCCCAGGGGTCGATGACCCGGCAGGTTCCGGACTCCTGCTGCAGCACCAGCTGGGTGTTCCGGGCGATCCGGGCGGAGAAGTCCGTCGGCAGCGCCAGTGCCTCGTCGAGGGCGTTGGTGTGCAGGGACTGGGTGTGGCCCTGGGTCGCGGCCATGGCCTCCACACAGGTGCGGGTGACGTTGTTGAAGACGTCCTGCGCGGTGAGCGACCAGCCGGAGGTCTGCGAATGGGTGCGCAGCGACAGCGACTTGGCGTTCTGCGGGTCGAACTGCTTGACCAGCTTGGCCCACAGGAGCCGGGCGGCGCGCAGCTTGGCGACCTCCATGAAGAAGTTCATGCCGATCGCCCAGAAGAACGACAGCCGCGGCGCGAAGGCGTCCACGTCCAGGCCCGCGTCCCGTCCGGCCCGCAGGTACTCCACACCGTCGGCGAGGGTGTAGGCCAGCTCCAGGTCGGCCGTCGCGCCGGCCTCCTGGATGTGGTAGCCGGAGATGGAGATGGAGTTGTAGCGCGGCATCTTCTGCGAGGTGTACGCGAAGATGTCGGAGATGATCCGCATCGAGGGGCGCGGCGGGTAGATGTACGTGTTGCGGACCATGAACTCCTTGAGGATGTCGTTCTGGATGGTCCCGGCCAGCTTCTCGGGCGGTACGCCCTGCTCCTCCGCCGCCACGATGTAGAGCGCGAGCACGGGCAGCACGGCGCCGTTCATCGTCATCGAGACGGTCATCCTGTCCAGCGGGATGCCGTCGAAGAGCTGCCTCATGTCGTAGATGGAGTCGATGGCGACGCCCGCCATGCCGACGTCGCCGGTGACACGCGGGTGGTCGCTGTCGTAGCCCCGGTGCGTGGGCAGGTCGAAGGCGACGGACAGGCCCTTCTGGCCGGCGGCGAGGTTGCGCCGGTAGAAGGCGTTGGACTCCTCGGCGGTGGAGAAGCCCGCGTACTGGCGGATGGTCCAGGGCTGGTTGACGTACATCGTCGGGTACGGGCCGCGCAGATACGGGGCCACGCCCGGGTACGTGCCGAGGAAGTCCAGGCCCTCCAGGTCCCGGCCGGTGTAGAGCGGCTTGACGCCGATGCCCTCCGGCGTCTCCCACACCAGGTCGTCGGCGCTGCTGCCGGTGGACTCCTTCACGGCGGCGCGCCACTGCTCCTCCGTGGCCCCGGCGGGCGGGGTGCCCGGGCCGAGGGCGACCTCGGAGAAGTCGGGGATCTGCGTCACGGGGCCACTCCCATGCGGTCGAGGACGGAGGACAGGACGCCGACGGCGTCGCAGCCCGCGAAGACGTGGGCGTCGACACCGGCGTGTTCGCCGGGCCGGCCGGCCAGGAAGATCTGCTCCGCACCGGCCGAACGGAGAGCCTTGGCGACCTCCTCTGCCTGCTCCTCGTACAGGGTGTCGCTGGAGCACAGGCAGGCGATCGCGGCGCCGCTGCGCGCGAAGGCGTCGGCGGCCGTCGCGGCGTCGACCGTCACGGGGTCGTGGACCGGTTCGACGCCGCCCGCCTGGAACAGGTTCGAGGCGAAGGCGACTCGGGCGGTGTGCGCGGAGGCGGGGCCGAGCGCAGCGAGGAAGACCCGGGGGCGGGCGCCGGTCGCGGCCAGGTGCGCGTCGGACCGGGCACGCAGTGCCTCGTAGGCCTCGTCGCGGCGGACGCGGGGCAGTCCGCCCTCGTGGCGGGCGGCCTCGGGCACGGGCTCGCGCTCGACGGGCTTCTCGGCGAGGAACGGGAACTCGCTGACGCCGGTGACGGGTTCACGGCGCTTGGCGATCCGGCGCTTGCGCTCCTGCCAGGTGGCGGAGATGCGCTCGCCGACCAGTCCGGAGCGCAGCGCCTCGCCCTGGCCGCCCGCGCGTTCCAGTTCCTGGAAGAACGCCCAGGAGGCGTGGGCGAGTTCGTCGGTGAGCCGCTCGACGTACCAGGATCCGCCCGCGGGGTCGGCGACCCGGCCGAGGTGCGACTCCTCCAGCAGGATCGAGGAGGTGTTGCGCGCGATGCGGCGGGCGAAGGCGTCGGGCAGGCCCAGTTCGTGGTCGAAGGGCAGGACGGTCACGGCGTCCGCGCCGCCGACGCCCGCGCCGAGGCAGGCGATGGTGGTGCGCAGCATGTTCACGTACGGGTCGCGGCGGGTCATCATCACCGGCGAGGTGACCGCGTGCTGGCGCTGGGCGGCGCCCGTGTCACCGGCGGCACCGGACACCTCGGCGACGCGCGCCCAGAGCCGGCGGGCTGCCCGCAGCTTGGCGACGGTGAGGAACTGGTCGGCGGTCGCGGCGTAGCGGAACTCCAGCTGCCGGAAGGCGGCTCCGGCCGTCAGTCCGGCCGCGGTGAGCGCCCGCAGGTAGGCGACGCCGGTCGCGAGCGACGCGCCCAGTTCCTGGGCGGCGGAGGCCCCGGCCTCGTGGTAGGGCAACGCGTCGACGGTCAGAGCGCGCAGGCCCGGGTACCGGTCGTGGGTGCTGCGGGCGAGCTCCACGGCCGCGTCGGTGTCCACGGGGTCCCCGGTGCGGGCGGACAGGCCCAGCGGGTCGGCGCCGAGGTTGCCGCGCGCCTCCTCGTGCGGAACGCCGCGCTCCTCGTACAGCCGAAGCAGTTCGGCGGCGGCGGCCGCGGTCTCCCGGCCGGCGTCGAGGACGACCGGCGCGAGGTCGAGGTAGACGCCCTCCAGCGCCTGGGCGAGTCCCGTCACCGGCACGCCGGCGGCGCCGGTGGTGAGCCACACGGACGTGACGCCGTTCTCGAGGTCGGTGAGGACTGCCTCGTTGGTGCGGGCGGCCTCGGGCCGTCCGTGGCGCTGGCGCACGTCCCAGCCGCCCACGGGGCGGCCGCCGCGCACGAACGGCGCGAAGCCGGGATGGCCGGTATCGGGCGCGGCGTCCCGCGCGGTGTAGAGGGGGCTCACGACGAGCCCGTCGTCCAGGGCTGTCGCCAGCGCCTCTTCCGCCGCCGCGCCCGACACGTCCTTGCCCGATTTGCGCAGCACACCCTCGACGAGGCGCTGCCACTGCTCATGGGTGGCGTCGGGGAACTCGGCGGCGAGCGTAAGCCCGTCATCAGGCAGAACCGTCATGCTCGGATGCTAGGGCAGGCTTCCGGATGAGCAGCAGAGGAGACGGCTGTGACCTTGCTCGCTGATTTGGCACTCAGTGCCGCGTTCACTGCCGGACACGGGCGAGATGTCCGGTGTGCGCCCCGCCCGGACCGCTTCTGATGCCCCGTCGGAGGACATACAGCGCGTTACGTGCTCAATGACCCACCAGCAGTTTCACCGCGATGACGCTCACCCCGATCAGGGTGTCGGCGAGCCCTGAGACGACGGCGCTCAGCGGGCCGTTGCCCATCCGCAGTCCGGTCCGGCAGCCCCAGACGAACAGGGTGGCGACTTCGAGCGCCGCACTGAGCAGCAGGGCGGACTCCAGCTCCAGCACTCCCAGCGCCGAGACGCCGATCAGCACGAGCGGACCCGCGGCGGTGAGCAGCAGCGGGCTGGAGACGTGCAGCGCCGCTCGGATCTCCTGGAGGGTCGCGCCGCGCCCCGTCAGCGCCCGGTGCGACTGCTCGTCGGCGACGAGAGTGGCCAGCCAGACCCCGAGCGCGGTCACTGCCACGGTGAGGGCGGACTCCAGGTGCTCCGGGTGCGCCGTCTCGGTGAGGGCGACCACGACGGCCGTGAGCGTGATGGTGGCGTAGATGCGTTCCTTGAGCCGCGCCGCCGCGGTGTCGCCCGCCCGCGCGGCGGTCGCCGCCTCCGGAGTCGCCCCCGGGCTCTGCCGTCCCGACGCCACCATGGATCACCGGCCCTTTCCGATGGCACACCGTAGGGGCCCCTGCGGTGCTCGTCCGCGGCGCAGCGCGGGGGTTGGGCCGCTCGGGGGATCCGCGCGGGCGGGCGGTCCGGCGCACCGCGCCGTGTCCGCGCGACGCCCGACCGCTTTTCCGTGCCTCGGAGTTGGCCGGAGGGACGGTCGCGGACCGGGGTCGGCTCCGGGGAGATTCGTCCGTCGCCGACCGGCATGCGCAACGACGGAAGCCGGGCCCCGGAGGCATCGGTCGATGCCCCCGAGTCGCAACGGCCGCCCGCTGTCAAGCCCCGAATGTCAGCGGCATGACGCGGACCGGCACGGCGGGCGTAATTGAGTCATGGGTTCACACGGAGCGGTTGGCCCATCCGAAGGTCCGCCGAACGGCGGCGGACGGCTCGCCCCCTTCCCCTGGAGGAGAATCCCATGACTCGCACCACCTGCACGCAGCGCATCGCCCTGATCACTGCCTCGACGGCCCTGGCCGCAGGAGGTGCCCTCCTCCCCGGCAGCGCGTTCGCCGCTCCGGCGGCCCAGACCGGCACCGCACCCGCCAAGGCCGCCGCCTTCGACCAGCACAAGCACCACGATCGCGACGACAACCGCGGCGAGCGGAAGAAGAAGACGAAGATCGTCATCAAGGTCAAGGACAAGAAGATCGTCATCAAGATCGAGTCGCGGAGGTGACGACGTCCCGCTCCGCGTGACGGTCCGGCCGGAGAGGCACCGCCCTCCGGCCGGACTCACGGGTTCTCGTCACGCACCGCATCCGGCAGGACGCCGGAACCGGTCACGCGACACCGGTCGGCCGGACGACGCCTGGCCGTTCGGCGCAGGGACGCGCGCTCCGCGGTCCCGCCGGGGCCGGCCCAGAAGTCGTGCCCGGCCAGGCGGCAGGACAACTCGATCAATCTCCTCCTCAGCGCCGTCGTGCTTTCCGTGGGCGCCCGCTGCGCCAGGGCCTCGTAGGTGCGGATCCAGTCGGTCTGCAAGCGCAGCAGGTCGGGTGGGAAGAGGTTTCGCGCCATGGCCAAATTAGAGCACGTGTTCGAATCTATCGCATATCGAGGTCCTGCTCCGGTGGCGCCCGTCGGGAACTTCACCGGCACTCGAGGGCGACGCCCTCGCTGAGGCGGGGCCGCAGGCGTCGAGTCGTCCCGGAAGGCCCCCGGCCCGCCACGCCGCCTTCGAGGCCGTCTTCGCCACGCCCGCCGGCCTGGTCGCGGTCGCGGCAGCCCTGGCCCCGTCGCGGGACGCCGGCTCGTCTGCGCCGGTCCGGCGGCCGTGGCCGCGGCCTGCGCGGTGAGCATCCGCGTGGCCGGGCGAGCGGCCTCACACGGCGTCACGGACTCGCTGCGGCCGGACTACGAAGAAGTCGGCGCCCTCGTCGCCGAGTTGGACGAGGCGGACCGTGCGGCCGTGCGCGCCGGCCCGGACCTGGCCCTGGAACGGCTTGCCGGCGCGGGCGTGATCAGCCGATCCCGGCTCCCAGAGGCGCACCGTGCGCCTCTGGGAAGTCTCGCGCGCCGGCTCCGGGCAGGGGAACGGTCGCCGGCCCGCCAGGCTCGACGAGACCGAAGCCCCCGAACTCCGCACAGCCGCAGGGTCCGCACGGAAACAGGTCCCGCCCGGCCCGTGGCAGTCCGCCGGGGAGCCGGGGACGGGACGCGTGGAGACGCGTGGAGACGCTTGGAACGGGCGCCGCCGTCGGCGCACACCCCGTACAGGTACCGGTTCCCGTCTACCGGTTCCCGTCGCCCGGGAGACGCGGACGCCCGCATTCCCGCTCGGACAATCGGGACGAAGTGATCAGTACGCTGGACCGCGTGGGTCACTCGGAGGCACGCGCAGAAGGCGCCGGACCGTTCACGACACGCCTGACCTGGCATCTCGCCGAGGGAGGTCTCGCCGTGTGGGAGTCGCGCCAGGCGCGCAAACGCGGCGCGCTCGGCGTCACGGCCGCCGGGCGCGCCGAGCCGGTCCCGCAGCGGGCGGACCGGGCGACACTCTCCCGGCTGGGCCGGCTGAACGTCGTCGCCTCGCTGTCCTTCGTCATCGGCGGGGCCCTGTTCGCGCTGGGCGCGGCGCTCGCCCTCCGGTCCGCCAGTGCCACGACGAGCGCGTCCGTGTACTTCGTGGGAGGTCTGTTCTTCACCGCCGGCGCCTATGCCTCGCTGCTCCAGGCGATCAACGCACCGCGCCCCGGGAGCAGGGCCGGGACACTGCACTCGGGCCGCTGGCACTGGTGGCGGTACGAGCCCATGCGGATCGACTGGGTCGGCACGTTCCTGCTGTTCGCCGGCACGCTGGTGTTCGGCATCAACCTGCTGAACTCGTTCCTCCACGGGCTGACGGCCCAGCAGGCGAACCGGCTGATCTGGGCCCCGGACATGATCGGCTGCCTGCTCTTCCTCGTCTCCGGCCAGCTGGCCCTGATGGAGGTCTGCCACGGGTCGCCGAGAGTGCTGCCGCTCGACCTCGGCTGGTGGATCGTCGCCGTCAACCAACTCGGGTCCGCGCTGTTCATGATTGCGGCCCTGGCGGACTTCACCGTGCCCGCCACCGGCGCTCTGGTCAACACCGGCATCGCCAACTGGGGAACGCTCACGGGCGCCGTCTGCTTCTCCGTCGGCGGGGTGATCCAGGCGTTCGAGCGGCCGTAGGCACGGCGGCGCACGCGCGACCGCCGGCGAGCCGCCTCGGCTCTCCGCCGCGCCCGCACGGTCCCGGTACGTGCCACAGGCCGGGCCCGTTCCGGCGGGTGGGTCCGTGTGCGCGGTCAGACCTCCGTGCCGCGCGGCACTGCGACGTCGGTGAGCAGGGAGCCCCCCGGAGCGGCCTCGGGCCACGACTTCTGCTGGGTGAGCACCGCGATGGCCGACGTCGGGAACTTCTCCTCGACTCGCTGGAGGGTGTCGCCGAGACCCTCCGCCGCCAGAAGCAGCACGAACTCCTCGAGGCCCGGGTTGTGGCCGACGAGCAGCAACGTGGCCACGTCGTCGGGGGTTTCCCTCACCACGGCGAGCAGGTCCGCGGGGCCCGCGCCGTAGAGCCGCGGGTCGTGGCGCGTCCGCGGACCCGTCGGGAGCTCCCGGGCCGCGAGGTCCCAGGTCTCGCGGGCCCGGACGGCGGGTGAGCACAGCACCAGGTCCGGGACGCAGTCGGCGTCCCGCAGCCACCGGCCCGCGGCGGGCGCGTCGCGCAGCCCGCGCTCCGCCAGGGGCCGTCGGACATCGGCCACACCTGGCGGGCGGGCGGACTTCGCATGCCTGAGGACGACCAGTCGTCGGAGAGTCATGGGGCCTCCACCCGTCGGGCCTCCACCCGTCGGTGAGCGGCGACAGTCTGTGCGCCGCCAGCTTTCCACCCCCCGGCGGCCCGGGCCAGTGCACGCACGCGGTTGCCGCTAACCGGCGGCCCGGAACGCGCTCGCCGGCGGCGCACCCCGGCCCGGCCCCGGCCGCACCACGAGCGAACCCGGCGCCTCCGCGGGTGTCCGGGGCAGCCGGAGCGGGCCGCTTCCGGGCGTGATCGAGCCGAGGACCCGCACCCCGCGCGCGCCGGTGCACGACGGCTCGTTGCCGGTCAGGCCGTGCAGCGTGAGGTAGCCGAGGACGGCGAAGGCGCAGGCCTCCTTCGCGGACGAGGGCAGGCCGAGTTCGTCCGACGTCCGCAGCGTGACCCCCGCCAGCTCGTCCCGGAGCATCGCCGTCAGCACGGGGTTGCGGGTGCCTCCGCCGGAGACGATCAGCTCGGTCGCGCCCAGGGGCCGGAGCGCGTCGGCGACGGTCCGCGCGGTCAGCCGGGTCACGGTCGCGACCACGTCCTCGGCGGCGATCCCGCCGAAGCCCGCCAGCGCGGCCCGCACATAGCCTCGGTGGAACAGTTCCTTGCCGGTGGTCCTGGGCGCGGGCCTGCGGTAGTACGGCTCGTCGAGCAGCCTGAGGAGCAGGGGCTCGTGGACCCGGCCGGCGCCCGCGAGCGCCCCGCCGCGGTCGTAGGCGAGCCGTCCGTCCGTCAGGTCGTGGACGGCGGCGTCGATGAGCGCGTTGCCGGGGCCCGTGTCGAACGCGATCGGCCGTCCGTCGCGCGGCAGCACGGTCAGGTTGGCGATGCCGCCGATGTTCAGTGCGGCGGGCACCCCCGGGCGCCCGCGCAGCCACATCAGGTCGACGAGGCTCACCAGGGGCGCGCCCTGGCCGCCGGCCGCGACGTCCCGGGTCCGGAAGCCGGAGACGACGGGGCGGCCGGTCGCCTCGGCGATCCACGCCGGTTCGCCGATCTGCAGCGTGCCGTGCACCCGGCCGTCTTCCGCCCAGTGGAAGACGGTCTGCCCGTGGGAGGCGACCAGTTCCGCGGCCCCGCCGCAGAGTTCGCGGTCGGCGCGTACGGCGACGTCGGCGAAGGCCCGCCCGATGAGCGTGTCCAGCCGGCACACGTCCGCCAGGGTCGTGGCGGACGGCGGCAGGGCTCCGGCGAGCAGCGCCCGCACCTCGTCGCCGTACGGCTCGCTCACCATGCCCAGCGGGGTGAGGACCAGGGCGCCGTCCTCGACCGCGAGATCGGCGGCGGCCGCGTCGATCGCGTCGTACGACGTGCCCGACATCAGTCCGACGACCCTCATCGCAGCGGCCGCCGGTGGTCGTCGCCGCGCAGGGTCAGCAGGGCCAGGGCACTGACGGCGCAGGCGCCCGCCGCGTAGTACGCGGGGATGTCGGCGTCGCCGGTGCGTTTGACGAGCTCGGTGATGACGAGCCCGGCACAGCCGGAGAACACCGCGTTGGACAGGGCGTAGGCCACGCCCAGTCCGGTGCAGCGGACCCTGGTCGGGAACATCTCCGCCAGCATGGCCGGACCCGGGCCGGCCATCAGCCCCACGACGGCTCCCGCGACGAGGACCGCCCCGCCCTTCGCCGCGGCCGAGGCACCGGTGTCCTGCAGCAGGTCGATCAGCGGCAGCGCCAGCATGACGACGAGGACCGCTCCGGAGAGCATGACGGTGCGGCGGCCGAAGCGGTCGCTGAGGAGCCCCGCGGGAATGATCGAGGCGGCGAAGCCGAGGTTCGCGAGGACGGTGGCGACCAGGGCCTCCCGGAACGACGCGCCGAGGGTGGACTGGAGGTACGAGGGGAGGACGACGAGGAACGTGTACCCGGCCGCCGCCCAGCCCATGATCCGCCCGGCGCCCAGCACGATCGCGCGCGCCACTTCCCCGCGGGACGGCGGGGGCGTTGCGGCGCCCTCCGCCTCGGCGCGGCGGAAGCTGGGCGTCTCCTCCAGCCGCAGCCGCAGCCACAGCGCGACCAGGCCGAGCGGGAGCGTCAGCAGGAACGGGATCCGCCAGCCCCATTCGTTCAGCGCCGCGTCGGAGAGCACGGTGGCGAGCACGGCGGCAGCACCGGCGCCGCCGAGCAGACCGAGGGCGACGGTGAAGGACTGCCAGGAACCGTAGAGGCCGCGCCTGCCGGGCGGGGCGAACTCCGTCAGCAGGGACACGGCACCGCCGAACTCGCCGCCCGCGGACAGTCCTTGGAGAATCCGCAGCAGCGTCAGGAGCCAGGGGGCCGCCGCACCGGCGGTGGCGTAGGTGGGCAGGAGCCCGATCAGCGTGGTGGCCAGTGTCATCAGGCCGATGACGACGATCAGCGTGGGGCGCCTGCCGATGCGGTCGCCGAGCCTGCCGAAGAGCACCGCTCCGATCGGCCGGAAGAAGAACGCCAGCGCGAAGGAGGCGTAGGTCTTGACGAGGGCCTCGACGTCGCTGCCGCCCTCGGGCGTGAAGAAGTTGGCTGCGATGACGGTGGCGAAGTAGCCGTAGACGCCGAACTCGTACCACTCGACGAAGTTGCCGACGGAGCCCGCGAGCAGAGCGCGGCGGGAGCGGGCGGGCGGGGGCTGCGGCGCTGATTGCCGCAGGGCTGGTTCGGTCATCCTTCCTACGTGCCCACGACAACAGCACCGGAATCGTCTCTTCCGGTGGCGTCGGGCCGACTCCGCGGGCCGTCCGGCGGGGCTTCTGCGGAGGAGGCCGGCGGCTCCCCCACCCGGCTCGGAGCCACCGAGTGACCGCGCCGTCCCCAGTGGTGACCTCCTCGTCGTGGAGGAGACTGGGAGCAGGGACCGGGAGCGGACGGGGCTTCGACTCAGGCGAGGCTGGTTGCGATGGGCACAAGCGGCGTCACCCAGCGCAGTGACGGGCGCGAGCAGACCGGGGCGCGGGGCTGGGCCAAGGTCGTGGTGAACGCGCGGGGCGTGGTGACCGGGTGGAGTTCGGCGGCCCAGCAGCTGCTCGGTTACCCGGCGGACCGGGTGCTGGGCCGTGCCGCCGTCGAACTGCTGGCGGGACCGCAGGAGACGGCCGCTCACGGAGCGGCCCCGTCGCCCGGTCCGTCCACGGGGGCAGGCGCGGAATCAGGCTCCGCATCGGACCTCGACGCCGGTGCCGTACTCCTGCGGCACCGGAACGGCGGGCTGGTGGCCTGCCGCATGGGCATCCGCGCCGGAGCGGCCGACGGGCCCGGCGCGGCCGACGGGCCCGGCGCGGGCTGGGAGGTGCTGCTCGGTCCCGCCACGGCGGGGCCGGCGCCCGAGACGGAGCTCGACAAGGCGCTGCTGGAGGCGCTGTTCAGCCGCTCCCCGCTGGGTCTGTTCGTCGTCGACCCCGAACTCCGACTCATCCGCATCAACCCGGCGGCGGAGGGCATGCAGGGCCTGGCCGTCGAGGAAGCCCTCGGGAAGCGGCCGGGGGAGGCGTGGCCCGAGTTCAGCGCGGACCTCGCCGAGCAGGTGATGGGGCAGGTGCTCCGCACCGGCCGGCCGGTCATCGGCTGGGAGAAGCGCGGCAGGCCGCCCGGGGACCCCGACCACGAGCACGTGTACTCGACCTCATCCTTCCGGCTGGAGGACGCCGGCGGCCGTGTCCTCGGGGTCGCCGACGCCGCGATCGACGTCACCGAACGCCACCGGGCGCAGGAGCGGCTGAAGCTGCTCGCCGAGGGCGGGGCCAGAATCGGGACGAGCCTCGAGGTCATGCGCACGGCACAGGAGTTGGCGGAGGTGGCGGTGCCGCGGTTCGCCGACAGCATGGCCGTGGAGGTGCTGGAGGAGGTCCTGGCCGGCGAGGAGCTCTTTCCGGGACCGGTGCGCTCGGGGGCCGTGCTGCGCCGTGCGGCGTCCCTGGCGAGCAGCCCCGCCCAACCCGCGGGCGTGTACGCGGACGGCGAGGTCAGCACGTATCCGCCCGCCGCCCCGTCCGTCGACGCGCTCACCGACCTCCGGCCGCGGCTGGTCGACTCCGTGAAGGCCGACAGCGCATGGGTGCTCCGGGACCCGGTACGCGGCCCGAGGATCCTCGAGGACAAGATCCACTCGCTGATGGTCGTACCGCTCGTCGCCCAGGACCGGGTCCTCGGCATCGCCACGTTCTACCGCTGGGGCGCACAGGGGCCGTTCCGGGACGACGATCTGACCCTCGCGACGGAGCTCGCCGGGCGTACGGCGGTCTGCCTGGACAACACCCGCCGCTATCTGCGCGAGCGCAACTCGCTGATGGCGCTGCAGCGCAGCCTGCTCCCCGGGGAACTCCCGCACCACCACGGCGTGGAGGTGGCCCACGAGTACGTGCACGCCGGTGCCGGAGGCGACTGGGTCGATGTCGTACCGCTGTCGGGAGCACGGGTCGCGCTCGTGGCCGGCAGCGTCCCCGGACGCGGTGTGGCCACGGCCGCCGCCATGGGACGCCTGAGGGCGGCGGTGCACACGCTGTCGGATCTGGACCTGGATCCGGAGGAGCTGCTCGCACGCATGGACGATCTGGTGCGACGGCTCGGCGGCGGCGACGGGCCCGAAGAGGCCCTGGGCGCACGGCGGGCCGACGGAAGCGCGGAGCCCCCGATACCGGCTGCCCTGGCGACCGGAGCCCCGGTCACGGGCGAGGAGGCCGGGTGCACCTGCCTCTACCTCGTCTACGACCCGATCTCCCAGCGCTGCTCCGCGGCGAGCGCCGGCCATCCCGCTCCGGCCGTGGCGCACCCGGACGGCACGGTCAGGATCCTCGACGTCCCGGTGGGCGCACCGCTCGGCCGCCCAGGAGCGCCGTTCCGCAAGACGGAGGTGGAACTGCCGGAGAACGCGATGCTCGTCCTCCACACCCCCGGGCTGCTGCAGGCCCGTCCCGGCGGGGCGCCCGGGGCCGGGGCGGGGAAACCGGGGCCGCCGGGCCGGCAGCGGGGCGAACGGGGTCACGGGGACGACGGGTCGGCCCGGGGGACGACCCGGCAGGCCGACGAGGAAGTCCGGTCGGACGAACGCGCTTCCGGCAGGGGCGCCTCCGCCCCCGAGCGGGAGGAGCCGGAAGCGGCCGACGGGGCGGGCGCGACCGTGGGCGAGGCCGGTGCCGGCGAAGCCGCCGAGGCGACCAGGGCACGGCTCCTGGGCGCGCTCGCGCGGGCGCCGGGCTCCGTGCGCGAGACGTGCCGGATGCTGCTCGAGGCGCTGGTCCCCGCGCATCCGCGCGAGGACGCGGCGCTGCTCGTGGCCCGTACGCACGCGCTGGGCCCGGGCCGCGTCGCGTGCTGGGACCTGCCGAGCGATCCGGCCGTCGTCTCCACCGCCCGCTCGCTGGTCACCCGCCAGCTGTCCTCATGGGCGCTCGACGAGGCGGCGTTCGCCACCGAACTCATCGCGAGTGAGCTCGTCACCAACGCGATCCGGTACGCGAGGGCCCCGGTCCGGCTGCGTCTGATCCGCGACCACGTCCTGACCTGCGAGGTGTCCGACGGCAGCAGCACCTCGCCCCGGTTGCGCCATGCCCGTACGACCGACGAGGGAGGCAGGGGGCTGCTGCTCGTGGCGCAGTGCTCCGAACGCTGGGGCACGCGCTACACGGAGGACGGCAAGACCATCTGGGCCGAGCAGACCGTCGCCTGACGGCCGCGGTCCCGCCGTCCGCGCTCGGGATCGGCGTACGACGGCACAGGCGGCCACCGCGCCGACCGGCTAACGGCGCGGTGCGGCCCGAGGCGGCCGGGCCGCCCCGCGCAGCACGCCGGCGCGGGGCGCTGACGGGGCGACGGAACAGGACGGTGGCGGCACGCGTCCGGGCCGGGCGGTCGGACCGCCCGTCCGGGCACGGCGGTCCCGGCACACGTCCGGGCATGGCGGTCCGGCCACGACGGTCGCGGCACACGTCCGGGCATGGCGGTCCGGGACACGTCCGGGCACGACGGTCGCGGCACACGTCCGGCCACGACGGTCGCGGCACGCGTCCTGGACGCGTGCCGGCGTGGACAGCCCCGGGACTCAGGCCGCCGGCAGTGGCCTCCGAGCGGCCCAGGGACGGGCCTTCTCCAGCTCGGCGGCCAGGGACAGCAGGGTCGTCTCGTCGTCGCGACGGCCCACGAGCTGCACGGCGAGGGGCAGTCCCCCGTCGGTGAATCCGGCCGGGACGGAGGCCGCGGGGTTGCCGGTGACGTTCCACAGCGCGCAGTACGCGATCATCGGCATGGACCGCAGGGACGCTCGCACCGTGCCGGTGCCCGCCAGCCGGCCGCCTGTGGGCGGGAGTCCGGCGATCGTCGGGGTGAGCAGCACGTCGACCCGGTCGAACACGCGGTTCGCCCTTGCCGCCGTCCTCTCCCCCTGGCGGATGGCCCAGCGTGTGACTCCGGGCCGGACCCATGCGCCGAGGCGGACGGTCTCGCGGGTGCGGCGCTCCAGCCGGGAGTAGTCGTCCATCGCGAACGCCTCGGTGCGCAGTCCGGCGAAGAACTGCGGCACGAACGCGGGGGTGGGGTCGGGGTAGCGGGGATCGATCTCCTCGACGTGGTGGCCCAGTTCGGCCAGCAGGCCGGCGGTCGCGCTCACGGCCTCGACGACCTCCGGCGCGGGCCGCACTCCCCGCGCGGCAGGACGGACGGACCAGCCGATCCGCAGCCGGGGCGGTTCGGCGTTCGCGGCGGCCGTGAAGGAGGCGGCCGGCTCGCCGGCGCGGAACATGTCCGCGGGAAGGGAGCCGCGGATCGCATCGTGGACGAGGGCGGAGTCCAGCACCGAGCGGGTCAGCGGACCGAGCACCCCGAGCCCCCACCACAGGTGCGGTTGCGGCGCGGTGCTCACCCGCCCTCGTGTGGGCTTCAGGCCGAACAGCCCGCAGCAGGCGGCCGGGATCCGGATGGAGCCGCCGCCGTCGCCGCCGATGGCGGCCGGGACCAGCCCGGCCGCGACCGCGGCGGCAGATCCGCCGCTGGAGCCGCCGGGCGAGCGGTCCGGGGACCACGGGTTGCGGGTACTGCCGTGCGCCGACGACTCGGTGAACGGGAACAGACCGAACTCGGGCATGTTCGTCTTGCCGATGACGACCGCGCCCGCGGCGCGCAGCCGGCGTACGACCTCTGAATCCGCCGGCGCGGGGCGGGTGTTGGCGGCGGTGCCGAAGCTCGTCACCCTGCCCGCGACGTCGTTCTCCTCCTTGATCGCCACCGGCACGCCGTGCAGTGGCCCCCGCTCCTCCGGGGAGGCGGCGTCCCTGCGGCCGGCCTCGGCAAGCGCCTCCTCGGCCATGACGGCGGTGAAGGCGTTGAGAGCGCCGTCGTGCCGTTCGATACGGGCGAGGAGGAGTTCGGTGAGCTCCCGTGCCGACACCTCACCGGAGCGGACGGCCGCGGCCTGTCCGGCGACACCCGCGTACGCAAGATCGTCCGTCATGGCGGGGAACGTACATCCCGCCCCGCCACGCACGGAGTGCCCACCGAGGGTGATGCTCGTCACACCGGGGCTGACGCCCGGGACCCGGCCTCGCGGCCTCAGGCCCAGGTCTGCGAGTAGTACTCCCGGTAGTTCCTGCGGCCCTGGGCGGACTGGATCCAGCGGCTGACGATCAGCAGGACCAGGCTCGCGCCGATGACACCGATGCCGGGGGCGACGGCACCGAGGGGCCCGAGTTCGGCGGCGATGTCGGTGACGATCCCCGGCCCGGAGGTGCCGGCCCACGGCGGCGCGGCACCGCCCCCGGCTCCCGCACCCGGCGCGGGGCCGTCGGTGGCGGGCGCCGACGGGTCGGCCGGGGCCGCGGGCTCGGCGCCCGTGCCGCCCTGCGCTCCCGGAGCCTGACCGCTGAGCGCCACCCCGAGCGACGCCATGGCGCTGGTGACCGGCTGGAAGTAGGTGGTGCCGCCGCTGTCGCAGTCGCCGGTGCCGCCCGAGGTGACGCCGAGCGCGATGCCCTGGGCGAACAACGGGCCGCCGCTGTCCCCGGATTCGGCGCAGACCGTCGTCTCGATCAGCCCTCCGACCGTGCCCTCCGGGTAGTTGACGGTCGCGTTGAGCGCGGTCACCTGCCCCGAGCGCAGTCCCGTGGTGCTGCCGCTGCGGAAGACCTCCTGGCCGACGGCGGGGTCGGCGGCCCCGGTGATCCGTACGCCCCTGTCCTCTCCGATGGCCACGATGCCGGCGCCGGACGGGCCGGGCGCCGCCCCCTCGTCGTACCGCACCAGGGAGAAGTCGTTGCCCGGGAAACTGCCGGCGACCGTGCTGCCGAGCCGGTCGTTGCGTCCGCGGTCGCCGAACCAGGTCGTGCCCACGGACCCGCAGTGGCCGGCCGTGAGGATGAACGAATCCTGCCCGTCGGTGACGTTGAAGCCGGCGGAGCAGCGGCTGTTCCCGCCGAACATCGGCGCGGCGCCGTTCAGCCGGGTGGAGAAGGTGCCCGGGTTCCGTTCCATACGGACGAAGCCGCCGATGTCCTCGGCGAGTTCCGTGAGCCGTGACCAGTCGGCGGCCGAGACGGTGCGGTCGGCGCGGACCACGACCTCGTTGGTTCGGTAGTTCACCGCCCACGCGGTTCCCGTCACCCGGGGCGAGCCGCGCAGGCTCTCGGTGGCCGAGCGGAGTTCGTCCATGCTGTGGCGCACGACCTTGGGGTTCGCACCGGCCCGGCGCACCTCGGCCGCGGCACCCGGGTCGGTCACGGCGACGACCGGGCGGCCGTCGTCCCCGATCCAGCTGCCTGCGGTACGGGACGTGCCGAGCCGTTCGACCACTCCCCCACCGGGCTGGGCGGCGCGTGTGGTGGGGACCGCCGCCGTCCCGGGCGCCGACGTCTCGCCGGCCATGGCGTCGGAGACCATCAGCGAGCCGCAGACCAGCCCGCCGACCGCCGCCAGCCGGGCGATCCGCTGAAGGTTTCGTCGTGCGTGCCTCATCCGCGGCCCCAAGTTCGTACCGACACGGTGTCACCAGGTGTGCGGGGCCCAGGAAGCGGCCTGGGCCCCACCGTCTATACGCGGCCCGGCGCGGCGCCGTTCAACCGGGGTATCCATGGCCTCACGGGAGGGGGCGCCATGAAGGTGTTCGGACGGGTGAGGGCGGCCGGAGCCGCGGTTTCCGAGAGCGAGCGGGAGCTGTTCGGCGGGCCGCTGAGGTACGACACGGGCTGGGCGGAGCACGAGCGGGCGCGGCTGGAGCTGTCGATGCTCGCCGCCGTGCGGGCGATGCCGCGACTGGTCGGCGGCACGCTGCGCAGGGCCTGGCGCGCGGACCGGCCGGCGCTGGTCGCGGTCGCGGTCAGCGAGATCGGGCAGGGCATCGCCGCCGCCGTGGGACTGCTGGCGGTGAACGCGGTGATGCACGCCCTGCTGGGCGGCGGCGCGCCGGTCGACCGGCTGTACGCGGCACTGCCGGCGCTGGTCACCGTCGGCGTGATCGGTGTGGTCAACGCGGGGCTGGCCTGCTGGTCCACGTCACGGGCGGGCCGGCTGGAGCCGCTGGTGGAGCGGCTCGCGACGACGGAGTACCTGGCGGCAGCCGCGGCGGTGGAGCTGGAGGCGATCGAGGATCCCGAGTTCCGCCGGCTCATCGATGTCGCCCAGTACGGCGCGGCCTCGGCCCGCCGGATGATCGGCGCCTGCGTCGCCGCCGTGAACGGAACCATCTCGCTGATCGCCGCAGGCGGTGTCCTGACGGTCCTTCACCCCGCGCTGCTGCCGATGCTCCTGCTGATCGCGGCGCCGCGCGGCTGGGGCGCCATGCGGGTGGCGCAGGAGCGGTACGTGTCGGTGATGGTGTGGGTGGAGCACATGCGGGCGGGCCGTCTGCTCGGCAGCCTGCTCACCTCGCGGACCGCGGCGCAGGAGGTCCGGGTCCACGGGGTCGGCGGCTTCCTGCTGGACCGCTACCGGGACATGGCGGAGAGCGCCGAGCGGGAGCAGAAGCGGCTGGCGACGGACAAGGCGTTCACCGAGCTCGTGGCGGCGGGCATGTCCGGGCTCGCCATGGTGGGGACGTACGCGTTCATGGGCTGGCTGATCGTGGCCGGGCACATGGAGCTGGCGGTGGCCGGCACCGCCGTGATCGCGGTCCGCTCCGGCTCGGCGAACCTCGGCGCGCTCGTCATGAACGTCAACCAGCTCCACGAGGAGGCCCTGTACGTCAACGACCACGACCGCTTCCTGGCGGAGGCCGCCGCGTACACCATTCCCGAAGGCGGCGCGGACGTGCCGGGCCGGGTGGGCGAGATCCGCGCGGAGGACGTCACGTACCGCTATCCCGACCGGGACACACCGGCTCTGGAGGGGGTGTCGCTGACGATCCCCATGGGCTCGGTCACGGCGGTCGTCGGGGAGAACGGCTCGGGGAAGAGCACCCTGATCAAGGTGCTCGCCGGGCTGCTGCTGCCCGGGCGCGGCACTGTGCGCTGGGCGGGAGTCGACGTGGCCGGGCTGGACCGCGGCCAGGTCTTCGACCGGGTCGCGCTGCTCACGCAGGACTTCGAGCGCTGGCCGATGACCGCGGGCATGAACATCCGCATCGGCCGGCCCCGACTGGGCTCGTCCGATGGGGACTTGGCCGGGGCGGTGGGTTTCGCGGGCGCCGGCGCGCTCGTGGAACGGCTGCCGCACGGGCTGCACACGCTGCTGGCCCGGATGTTCCGGGGAGCGTCCGAGATCTCGGGCGGGGAATGGCAGAAGATCGGTCTCGCCCGTACGCACTTCCGTACCGACCACTGCGGGGCGGACAGCCTGCTGATCGTCGACGAGCCCACGTCCGCCCTCGACCCCGAGGCGGAGATCGCGGCGTTCGACCGCATCCGGCAACTGGCCGGCCCGCGGCGCGCGATCGTGCTGGTGACCCACCGGATGTCCGGGGTGCGTCACGCGGACACCATCCATGTGCTCCACCGGGGACGGCTGGTGGAGCACGGCTCGCACGACGAACTGATGGCGGCCGGCGGCCGGTACGCGTCCATGTTCCGTACGCAGGCGGCACAGTACGAGCCGGGGCGGGGCGCGGGCACCGCGGCCGGGGTTCCGGGCCCGCGCCCGGCCACCGGGGCGGCGGCGCCCGCAGAGCACGCCCCGCAGGCGGGCCGGGCGGTGTCGGTGTCCACGGCCGCCGGAGCCGGTGCCGGAGACGGAACCGGGGCCGGGGATGCGGATCGGGCCGAGGGTGGGTCCCGGGACGGGACCGGAGCCGGAGTTGAGGCAGGTGGGGCGGAACGGGCCACACACCGCACCGGTACGGCCGTACTGCTCGTGAACGACGCCGGCCAGTACCTGCTGCATCTGCGGGACAACGTGCCCGGCATCTGTCATCCCGGAACCTGGAGCCTGATCGGCGGCAGGGCGGAGGGCGAGGAGTCACCGGAGGAGACCATCGCCCGGGAACTTCGGGAGGAGGCGGGCCTGACCCTGCCCGGTCTGCGGCGCTACGCCGTCGTTCCCGGGACCGGTCCCGGCGGCGTGGCCCCGGGCCTGATCCAGGTGTTCCTGGGACGGTGGAACGGCGACGCCGAAGCCCTGCCGATCACCGAGGGCGTCATGTTCCGCTGGTTCGACGCCGCGATGATCGACCGGCTGGTGATGTGCCCGTGGACGGCCGACGTCGTCCGCAGTCACGACCGCGCGCGGCGGCAGACGGCGAACGGTCACCTGGACCGTCCCTCGTGACCCGGCTGCGTCCACCGGGGGCGTGGTCAGGCGGCGCAGGTCAGGCGGCGTAAGCCCGGTGTCCGCCCGGGCCGGCGGCGTAGGGCCCGCCCGGTTTCCGTCGGCGGACTCACCACGCGCGGGCCGCGTCGAGGAGGCGGTCGCGGACGGGTGCGACGTGCGGGTTGTCCGGAGCGCCCGGACGTTCGACCAAGTAGCAGGTGTTGATGGGCGGTTCGTCGAGATCGTGCAGCAGGACGAGGGCACCGGAGGCCAGTTCGTCGAGGCAGAGATAGCGCGGAAGCACCGAGAAGCCGGCGCCGGCCGTTACGGCGGCGAGGACGCCCCGGAGATCGGGGACGGTGACGGCGGCGTGGCAGGAGAGGCGGGTGCCGAAGGCATGGCGCCAGTACCGCCGGGCGATGGGCAGGTCCTCGGCGTAGGTGATCAGCGGGACGGGATGCAGTGCCGATGGCCCGTCCGCGCCCAGGCCGCCCCCGACCCGTGCCGCCCACACGGGCGCGGCGACGAGGACGAACTCCTCGTCCATCAGCGGCACGGCGGACAGCGTCCGGCCGCGCGGCCGGGTGGTGGCGATGACGAGATCGTGGCGGCCGGCCCGGAGTTCGTCCAGGAGGGCGTCCGTGAGGCCCATCGTCACGCGCAGCCGCACTCCGTCGGCGACGAGCGGTGCCAGGACGGGCAGCACCCTGCTGCACAGCAGTTCGGCCGGACCCGCGAGGTGGACCGGCTCGGCGGGTGCGCCCTCGGGCGCACCCGCCCCGGTGGCGGCGGCGAGCGCGTCCAGGGGCGCGGCGATGCGGGCGGCGAGTTCGTCGGCCACCGGGGTCGGCGCGACGCCTCGCGGCAGCCGTACGAACAGCTCGCGTCCCGACTGCCGTTCCAGAGCGCGCATCTGGGTCGTGACGGTGGGCTGCGACAGCCCCAGCAACGGGGCGGCGGCGGTGAAGGACCCGGAGCGGTACACGGCGAGGAACGTCCGCAGCAGGTTCAAATCGGCGTGGGGGGCGGGCGCGAGCGGCGCGTCCGGCCCCGGGCCGCCGCCCCGATGCGGCTCGCGTCCGACAGGCTCTCCACCGGGGTTTCCTTCGTGTCTCACGCCACGAACCCTAGGCCGTCACCGGGGCCGGCGGCGCCTCGAGCGGGCATTGGAATTCCTATGTCAGAAATCGGTATCCCCATTGGCTTCCTATGGATGAGGGGGTCTACGTTCGGTGGCGAACGCATCTCCGGGCCCGTCGAAGAGGGCCCGCTCCTCACTGGGAGTACCAAGCATGTCGAAGATCCTTTTCGTGATGACCGGCGCCGACCACTGGACCCTGGCCGACGGCACCCGCCACGCCAGCGGGTTCTGGGCCGAGGAGGCCGTCGCGCCGCACGAGGCGTTCAGGGCCGCCGGCCACGAGATCGTCGTCGCCACCCCGGGTGGCGTCGTGCCCCCCGTGGACGAGGGCAGCCTGGCGCCCGAGGTCAACGGCGGCGCGGAAGGTGCCGCGAAGGTCGCCGCCGGTCTCGCGGCGCTCGCCGAGCTCCGGCGCCCGGTGAAGCTGGCGGACGTCGACCTCGCCGAGTTCGCCGCCGTCTTCTACCCCGGCGGCCACGGTCCCATGGAGGACCTCGCCGTCGACCCGGTGTCCGGCCGGCTCCTCGTCGACGCGCTGGACTCCGGCAAGCCGCTCGCGGTGCTCTGCCACGGCCCGGCCGCCCTGCTCGCCGCGACGCACGCCGACGGCTCGAACGCCTTCGCCGGCTACCGCGTCGCCGCGTTCACCAACGCCGAGGAGACCCAGGCGGGCTTCGCCGACCGCGCGAAGTGGCTGCTTCAGGACCGCCTGGCCGAGGCCGGCGTGGAGATCCGGGAGGGCGAGCCCTGGGCGGCGAACGTCGTCGTCGACCGCAATCTCGTCTCGGGCCAGAACCCGGCCTCTTCCGCAGGGGTCGCCGCCGAGGTCCTCAAGAAGCTGGCCTGACGCACGCGCCGGGTGAGCCGGGGCTCTTCCCCGGCCGCCGGCGACCCCGGCCGCCAGGGGCCTCCCGGAGCAGGACGGCGGTCATGCCCCCTGGGCTCAGGCCGCCCGCCCGGATCCCGGAGCAGACGCCGGTCATGCCTCCCGTGGGCTCAGGCCGCCCTCGGCCCGCCGGGTCTGCCTCGATCGGAGGGCCGCGGCTGTCCGGGCGCACCATTCGGCCGTCTCCTGTTCGAAGCGCAGGCCCCGCAGGCAGGTCAGGTAGGGCCCGACGCGGTCCGCGGTGGACAGGAAGGTGTCCTCGTCGAGGTCGCCGCGCAGCCGCCGCAGGAAGCGCTCGAAGATGTCGATCTTGGCGGCGGCCATCGCAGCTCGGTCGTCGAGTTGTTCGATCACCGGGCCCATGGGCGCACTGTCCACGGCCTGCACCTTGACCAAGAGGTCGTCGCGGATGAAGGACGGTTTCGCGGTGGTCTCCGCGAAGCGCGCGAGTTCTTCCAGGCCCTCTTCCGTGATGGTGAACAGGCGCTTCGGCGGACGCGACTCCTGGATCACCTGGCGGCCCTCGACGAGGCCGGCCTTCTCCAGTTTCGTCAGCTCCAGATAGAGCTGCTGGGGCAGGGCGTGCCAGAAGTTCGCCACCCCGAGGTCGAAGGTCTTGGCGAGCTGGTAGCCGCTGGACTCGCCGTCCAGCAGGGCCGCCAGCACCGCATGGCGCAGCGCCATGACTCCGCCTCCCGCTCCGTGTCGGTTCCCGTTCCGTTCCGTCCGCAGCGTACTCAACGGCATGAGTAGTCACATCCTTGACCGCGGGGGACCGGCTGCCCCGTGGGGGCCGTCTCCCGTACCGCGGCGGGCCGCGCATCCGCCCGCCGGGCCGTGACGTGGTGTCACGACCCGGCGGGCGAGGTGTCGCCGGGCGGCGTCGTGGTCCGCAACCGCACGAGAGCGTGGGCCTGGCCTGTCAGGAGCAGTACGGCGCCGGGGACCCGAACCCGTCAGGAACTGTGCGGGGAGACGTCCCGGCGCGAGCCGCCCTGGGCCGGGATTCCGTCGAGCGTGCCACCGGTCTCCCGCAGGGCCGCGGCGGCGCGCTGCTCCCGTCCCCAGGTCTCGCGGGTCGTCAGCACCCCGAGGAGACCGATCGCGGAGACGCCCACGTAGAGCCCGGCGGGTCCCCACCAGCCGAAGGAGCCGGTGAGGAGCACGGCGGCGAACGGGGCGAAGCCGGCCACCGAGGCGGCGGTCTGGTAGCCGAGCGAGGCGCCCGAGGTCCGTGTCCCGGTCCGGAACAGCTCGGCGAACCAGGCCGCCTGCGTGCCCGTCAGCGCCGCGTGGATGACACCGATGGCGATCAGGAAGACCAGCACGATCGGGAGGGCCGCGCCGGTGTTGGCCATGACGTACATCGGGATGCCGAAGGCCACGGCGAGCAGACAGCCGACCAGGTAGACGGGGCGGCGTCCGACCCGGTCGGTCAGCGCTCCGGACAGGACCGTGGTGCCCACGGCCAGCAGGCTGGCGATGACGACGCCGGTCAGCGCGATCCCGCGGTCGTCCGGGTCGCGGTCGGTGATGTAGGAGAGCAGGTACGTGGCCGTGAGGTAGTACGCGCAGGACTCCACGACGCGCAGGGCGATGATGCGCAGGATGTTGCGCCAGTCGTCGCGGATCACGGTCAGCAGCGGGTTGCGCACCGTGCCGCCCTCGGCCTTCGCCGCTTCGAACTCGGGCGACTCGCTGAGCTTCATCCGCACGACCAGGCCGACGACGATGAGCAGGGCGCTGGCGAGGAACGGCAGCCGCCAGGCCCAGTCTCCGTCGAGATTGGCGGAGAGCAGGAAGGCGATGTTGGCGAAGGCGATGCCGAGCGGATTGCCGGCCTGGGGTATGGCCGCGTAGAGACCGCGGCGGCGGCGCGGGGCGTGCTCGTACGTCATCATCACCGCGCCGCCCCATTCAGCGCCGAAGGCGAGACCCTGGATACAGCGGATGACGACCAGCAGGACCGGCGCGGCGATGCCGACCTGCGCGTACGTGGGCAGCATGCCGATGAGCACGGTCGCGATGCCCATGGTCAGCAGGGCGCCCACAAGAACGGGCTTTCGGCCGTGCCGGTCGCCCAGGTAGCCGCCGAGCGCGCCGCCGATCGGGCGCATCAGGAAGCCGACGCCGAGCGTGACGAAGGCGAGGAGGGTGCCGACCACGGGGTCGGAGTCGGGGAAGAACGCGTCGCCGAAGTAGAGGGCGGAGGCGGTGCCGTAGGCGACGAAGTCGTAGTTCTCGACGCAGGTGCCGGCCGCGGAGGCGAAGGCGGTCTTGACACGCCCGCGTGGGGCTCCTGGTGCGGGGGGATTGCTGAGCGCGCTCATGCCGGGGTCTCCTTTGATCGCGGTGTGCGCGGGGGACGGTGGCCGGCGGGAACACCGGCCGGTGTGGGGAGTTGGGGGTGCGCCGCGGCGCGGAAGGGGGCGGTCCGAGCGAGGCCGGGGCCCGAAGCGGGGCGAGCGGGGCGTTGGGCGGGCGTGCGACGGGTCAGTCCCGGTCGGTGAGCTCCCGTGCCGAACGCAGCTCCAGTTCCCGGAGCTTGGCGACGCGGCGCACGGTGTCGGCGTCGTTGTCGAAGGTCGCTCCGAGGAACGCCTCGAGGACCTCCGTCGCCGTCGCCGGGCCGACCAGCCATGCGCCGATGGCGATCGCGTTGGCGTCGTCGTGCTCGACGGCCTGGTGGGCGGAGTACACGTCGTGGCCGAGGCCGCACCTGATGCCCGCGATCTTGTTCGCCGCCATCAGGGCACCGGCACCCGTGCCGCACACGAGCACCGCCCGGTCGGCCCGCCCTTGGCGTACCTCGTCACAGGTCGCGAACGTGATGTCGGGGAAGTCGACGGGCGCGTCGTCGTCCACGCCGCGGTCGACGACCTCGTGCCCGAGGCGGAGCAGCACGCCGCGGACGTGCTCCTTGAGCCCGAGGCCGGCGTGGTCGTTGCCGAGTGCTATGCGCATGGATCAGTCCTTGGGGGTGGTGGGGCTGCTGGGGGTGGTGGCGTATGTGGTGTCGAGGGTGTCGGGGACGCCGGCGGTACCGGGCGCGAGTCGGGAGGCGGCGCATGCCCGCAGGACTTCGCTGCGCCCGGGGATGGCGGTCGTCGCACCGCGGCGGGTCACGGCGAGTGCGGCCGCCGCGGAGGCCCGGGCCAGGGCGGTGGCGAGGTCGTCGGCGCCCCCGGCGAGTGCCGCCGCCAGATAGCCGGTGAAGGTGTCTCCCGCGGCGGTGGTGTCGACGGGCACGACCGGCACGGCGGGGACGTGCAGCACAGTCCGCGCTCCGCCCGCCTCGGCCGCGTATGCCCCGCGCGCCCCCATCGTGCAGACGACGAGGGCGTCCAGCGCGGCAGCGAGGGCCGGGGCGCGCTCCTCGGGCGTGGCGGCGTGCTCCGGGAGGCCCAGCAACCGTGCGACGGCCCGCGCCTCGGGTTCGTTGACGACCAGCACGTCGATCCGGCCCGGTGCGAGACAGCCCGGATCGACGGGCGCCGGTGCCGCGTTGAGCACGACGGTGGCACCGCGTGCCCGTGCGGTCCGCGCCGCGTGGTCGACCACGTGCGGCGGGATCTCCAGCTGGAGCAGGACGACGTCGCCGGGCCCGACGCCGGCGAGTCCGGCTTCGGCATCGGCCCCGGTGAGGCTCGCGTTGGCGCCGGGAGTGACGATGATGCGGTTGTCCCCGCCGGGTTCGAGCATGACGACGGCGAGTCCCGTGTGTGCGTCGGCAGTCGTGCGCACCGGGCCGGTGGCGACCCCTGCCGCGGACAGCTCGTCCCGTACCAGTCGCCCGTGTGCGTCGTCACCGACGGCGCCGACCATGGTGGTGGGCGCGCCCGCCCGGGCGGCGGCCACGGCCTGGTTGCCGCCCTTGCCTCCGGCGGAGATCCGCATGCCGGAGCCGAGCACGGTCTCTCCGGCTCCCGGGAACGCCGTCACCTCCAGGAGCTGGTCGGCGTTGAGACTTCCTACGACGTGGACTGACGGCATGGTGCCTTTCCGTTCGGACGGGACAGCTTGGGGATGTGGGGGAAGGCGAGCCGGCGCGGGCGGCGGCGTCGGGGGTGCCGGCCGGTCACCGCTCCGGGGTACGGCTCGGGAGCCCCGGCGGGCACGGCGCGGTCGGACAGTCGGGATCAGGCCACCGCGCGCCGCAGTCGGGCAGCGCGGAGACTCGGGCGCCTGCGCGCCGCGGCGGGACGGCCGGTCCGACTGCGCCGCCGGTGGGACAGCCGGTTCAGGCGCCGGCCGCGCGGCCGGTGGAGGACTCGCGAACGACCAGGTGCATCGGCAGGACCACCGACTCGGCGGGTCTGCCCTCGATCACGTCGAGCACCAGCCGCATCGCGTGCTCCCCCAGTTCGCGCGCATCGTGGGCCACTACCGTGAGCGGCGGGGCCAGTTCGCCGAACCAGTCGATGTTGTCGAAGGCGACCAGGGCGAGGTCCGATCCGATGCGCCGGCCCTGTCTGCGCACTGCGCCCAGCGCGCCGACCGCCATCAGGCTGTCCGCGGCCAGGAGCGCGGTGGGCGGTTTGCGGCCGCTCAGCAGTGCGGTGGCGGCCGTGCCTCCGCTGGCCCTGCGGAAGTCGCCCGCGGTGATGAGTTCCGGGTCCTCCTCCAGACCGTGCCGTGCCACGGCGGCGAGGAACGCGTCGTGCCGGGCACGCCCGGTGGACACGGACCGGGGTCCTCCGATGTAGCCGATGCGGGTGTGCCCCTCGGCGGCCAGGTGCGCGACCGCGAGTTCGACACCCTGCGCGTTGTCGGCGGTCACGCTCGGCACGTCGAAGCCCTCGACGGTGCGGTCGACGAACACCAGTGGCGTACGGGCCCGTTCGAGGGCGCGCAGGTTGCCGCCGCCCTCGCCCTGCGGGGCGATGATGATGCCGTCGACGCGCTGGGTGAGGAACGCCTCGAGGTAGATGTCCTGTTGGGCGGTGTCCTCGTTCGCGTTGGCGAGGAGGGTCACGTACGACGCGGCGAGAGCGGCCTGTTCGGCGCCGTGCGCGATGTCGGCGAAGAACGGGTTGCGCACATCGGAGACGAGCAGGCCCACGGCATGGCTGCGGGCGGACCGCAGGGCGCGGGCCCGCGCGTCCGGCCGGTAGCCGAGTTCCGCCGCTGCCGCCCGTACCCGCTCGCGTGCGGCGGCGGAGGTGGCCGGGTTTCCCGAGAGCACCCGCGAGGCGGTACCCGCGGACACGCCCGCACGCTCGGCGACATCCTTGATCGTGACGGTGCTGTCCACGGTGGGCCTTTCGGTGCGGGCTGCGTGACGCCGTGTGGCACCGGGTGAGGCGCGCGGCGTGGAATCGATTCCATAGAATCGATTCCACGGGGATCATGGACGTCTGCCGGCCGGACGTCAAGGGGCTGCACGAGGTCTTCTCACACCGCGGTCCGCGCCGGGTGCCGAACGCAAGGACCCGCCCTGGCGAACGGGCCCGCGGTCAGGGCCGCTTCGGCCCATCCGCCGATCAGGGCCGGTTCGGCCCACGCCGGAGGCGGCTCGCGGGTTCCGGCGGACCCACGCCCGCCGCTTACCGGCGCGTGACCTCCCGGCCCGCTGCCGTCTCGCCCCCGGCCACGCGGGCGGCGTGTTCACGACGCCGTGCCGGGCGGGTATCCGTGCGCCCCGTAGAGCCGTACGAAATGAGCCGACACGACGGTCCGGCGCGGCGCGAGGCCCCCGGACGTCCGCTCGTAGAGACGCACCTGCTCCCGCCCGCCCGGACCGATCGGCTGGACCAGCCGGCCGCCGACGCGCAACTGGTCCACGAGCGGTTCCGGCACCTCCGGGAAGGCGGCCGACACGACGACGGCGTCGTACGGGGCCTGTCCGGGCACGCCGAGTGTGCCGTCGGCGGCCGTGACCGAGACGTTGCCGATGCCCGCCCGGGACAGCCGGCGCCGGGCCCGCCCGGCCAGGTCCGCCCAGCGCTCGACGCTGACGACCTCCCCGGCGAGGCGGGCGAGGACGGCCGTCTGGAAGCCGTAGCCGGTACCGACCTCCAACACGCGCTCGCCGCCGGTCAGGCCGAGCGCCTCCACCATCAGGGCCACGAGGGACGGCTGGGTGGTCACCTGACCGTGCGGAAGGGGAACGGGGGCGTCCAGGTACGCGGACCCGGCCTCCGCGCGGGGGACGAAGTCGGCCCTCGGGACGCTGCGCAGGGCTTCGAGGACGCGCTCGTCCCGCACGCCCGCTGCCCTCGATGCCCTGACCAGATCCTCGGGCCCCGGCCCTCCGCGGCCCCCTCGATCCGGCGAGAGCCCCGGCCCCGCGGACATCACGGCGCCACCGCCCCGGTCCGGCCGCCACGCCGTCTTCCACGGGCTCCCGGATACGACAGCCTCATCGCCGCTCCTCACCGCTCGACTCACCCGCGATCCCCCTTCGATGATGCGCTCGGGGCACCGGGCCGCTCCAGACGCAGCGGCCCGGGACGTGCCGGCAGGCATCGCGCGCACGCGGGGCAGGCGGCGGACACGACGTCCACGCGCCCTTCGGGAGCACGCCGGCCACGGACACGGGCGCCGCCGCGGCGGCCCCGCCGGCGGGGCCGTTCCCCCGTCCTGCGCGAGCCGTCGGCCCCCGGTGGAAGGGCCGGTGGACTCCTGGCGTACGGGGCGGTGGGCACCATCTGCGGCAACCGGCTGCACAAGGGTTCCTTTCCCGCCAGGTTGGCGCGTACTGTGCGCATCCCCGGCACCCGCCCGCCGGGGGAACGCGGTGCACCTCCCCCTTGCGCACCGCCGCGAGACCCCGCCCGCATCCGCACGGCGGGGCCTCGCCGCGTCCCGTCCCGCCCCCCGCCATCTCCCGGCCCGGCGACCCGCCTCATTCCGGCCAGTCGCCGCGCCCGGCCAGTGACAGCACCAGCGCCGCGATGTTCCAGGCGTCGTCCTCGCCGCTGTGGTGGCGGCCCTCCAGTGGAAGCCCGGCGATCCGCAACGCCTGCGCCATGCCCGGACGTTTGCGCAGGCCGCGGGCGTCCGTGAACACGGCCTTCGCGTTGGTGTGCCGGTGCCCGAACGGGTACGCCGTACCGGTCGCGGCGCACTGCCGCTCGAACTGCTTGCGGTCGTAGTCTCCCCAGCTGGCCCAGGGCCGCGACCCGGCGGCGTGCTCGGCGGCGAGCAGCCGGCAGGCGTCGGCGAACTCGACGCCCGTGTCCACCTCTGCCCTGGTGAGCCCGGTCAGTTCGGTGCAGAAGGCGCTGACCTCGGACCGACGCGGGCGCACGAGGACCCGGTGGCGGGCCACGCGTTCACGCGCCCGGAGGTCGACCACGGTCAGCCCGATCTCGATGATCTCGCTGACCGCTCCGGGCGGCGGTGTGCCGTCCCAGCAGGTCGCCTCGACATCGACGACATTGAGGAGTTGGTCTCTGTTCATGGCGTCGAGGCTATGGAGGCTGCCGGCCGTGCGTCATGCGGATTTCCACCGGTCCGGGCGGTGTTGCGGCCGGTCGTGCGCCGTTCGTGCCGGTCGGGTCGCCACCGGGCAGTACGGCAGCCGGAGGCGACCCGGGCCTGCGGACCGGAGTCGTCAAGCCGCCGGCGCCCGACCGTGCCCGTGCCCGGACGAAGCGGCCACGGCGACGCGTGACTCGGCCCTCGTCCCGTTCACCGTCACCGCGAGCACGGCCGTCCCGGGACGCAGCCCGGTGAGGAGACCCGTCGACGGGTCGTACGCCGCGATGTGCCACGGCCTCGCGCGGTCCGGATCGCCCACGTACACGTTCGGCGAACCGCTCCAGTCGGTGCTCATCGGGAACCGGGCCGGTGTCTCGCGGGCGCCGGCGCCCTGGCCCTGCCGGACGTGGGCCGTGGCGGGCGCCTCCGCGCCGACCGGCACCGACTCCGGGGCGTCGAGGGTCAGTCCGTCGACGTGGGCGCGGGTCTGGACGGTCACCCAGTCCGGCCCGCCGGTCCACGGCGAGTGCCGGGCCGCCGCCCGTTCCGCGTACGAGACCCGGTCGACGCCGACCAGGGACCACCCGGTGAATCCGCCCTCGTCCGCCGGAGTGGCGGGCGTCTTCCCGGAGTTGCCGTTGACCAGGTACGGGACGCCGTCCACGCGCTCCGCGTGGAAGGTGCCGACATGGCTGCCGACGAAGGCCGCTCCCTTGCCCGTCGTCCGGCGGAAGGCGGAGAGCCAGCCCTCCAGCAGGGCGGCCTCCTTGCGGTCCCCGAGCTGGCTGCCCTTCTGCGGCGTGGGGTCACGCGGCGGCACGTGCTGGACGACCGCGACGGATCCGATGCGCGGATCGGCGGCCGCGGCGTCGAGCTGTGCGCGCAACTCCCTGATCTGGGCGAAGCCCCCGCCTCGCAGCCCGAGGCTGGAGGTGTCGAGGGTGATGATTCGGGTGCCCTGATGATCGAACGTCCTCTGGGCGGGCCCGAACTCGGCCACGAAGTTGTCGATCCTGCCGCCCATGACCTCGTGGTTGCCCGGTACGTAGTACCAGGGCAGCCGGTCGCCCAGTTCCTCCTCGATGACGGTGCGGGCGAACGCCAGGTCCTGGGGCGAGCCCTCGTCGACCAGGTCGCCGTTGATCACCACGAAGTCGGGCCGGGCGGCTCTGATCTCCCGCAGGGTGCGGCGGGCCTGGGCGACGATCGGGCTGTCCGGACTGCGGGCCACGAACTGCGCGTCGGACATCACCGCGAAGCGCCAGTCCCGGCTCTGCGCCTGCACGGCGGAGCCGACGAGCGGGTCGCGGTGGACCGGCTCGGCGGGCAGCTCGACCGCGGGCGGGACCTTCGCGGTGAGATCGTCGATCACGATCCTCCCCGTGTACGAGCGGGTGGCGGCCGTCTCGGCCAGGTAGAAGCGGTGGACCCGCAGGGGGTACGAGACGCCGGGCGGCACCGCGAACTCGACGTGCCGCCACCCGGTCCAGGTCACATACGGCCCGCGGAGGAGCTGGTCGGAGCCGGCCGAGTCCTTCAGGTGCAGGGTCGGCCAGGCGCCGTTGCCGTCGCCCTTGACCCAGAGCCCGAACGACTGCGGCTGACCGTCGACGGCCATCTGTCCCGGCGGATTGGCGTATGCGGCCCGGGTCGCGGTGGACTGGGTGAAGTCGTAGGCGAGGTCCAGGCCGGTGCCGGTGTGCCCGTCGGCCGTCGGCGCGACCGAGCCGGAGGCGCGGGCGGCCGTGAACGTCCAGTCGCCGGCGTCGTCGAACGACGCGACCTCCCGTGCCGCCAGTCCGACGGTGACGGCGACGACCGTGCTCCTGCCCGCCACGGTCGCGGTGACGCGGCCGGCCGCGGGCTCGGCGGCCCGTGCCCTGACGGTGAAGCCGGCCTCGGCGTCCGGGACGATGTCGAATAGGGAGCGGTCGTAGTCGAGTTCGACGTCGGCGGGTTCGACGGGGGCGCTGGTGCCGTGCGCGTCGAAGCCGAGGATGCCGAAGTGCCCGGACGCCTGCGCGTCGGCGAGGCCCACGCGCCGGACCGTGGGCCGGATGCGGTCCAGGTCGCCGAGGACGGTCAGCCGGATGCTTCCACGGGCGTTCCCGCGCCGCGCGGTGACGTTCGTTTCGCCGCTGTGCCGGGCGGTGAACACCCCGTCGGGGCCGATCCGCCCGGTCCGCGGGTTCTCCGCGTACCAGTGCGGGGCCCCGGCGGCCGGTCCGTACGTCTCGTCGTACCCGGCGGCGGTCAGACGGCGGGTGAGACCGGGGAAGACCCGCTCGGGGTGGCCGCCCCGGACGGGGTCGGCGGTGGGCGCCGCGCCCGGGTCCACGGCGGTCTCGACCCGGTAGCCCCTGAGTCGTCCGCTGCCGTCGGGCGCGGTGAGGGCCAGGCCGTTGGGCACGGTCCGTTCGGTGCCGTCGGACGGGCTGTTCTCCACCTGCACGGTGTCGCTGCCCGGCTCACGGGCGACGAGGGTGGAGGAGCCGCCGCCGTCGAGGTTGATGGCGTTGTGGGCGCCCGCGCGCCGCATCATCAGGGCGAGTTCGGTGAGGGTCACACCGCCGCTGTCCGCCTGGCGGCCGTCGACGGTCAGGATCCGCATGATGCCGCCGTCCCGGGAGAAGCCGACCGCGGTACGGGGGGCGGCGGTGTTGTTGCCGCCGCCCTCGTGGTCCACGGGTTCGCCGTCCACCACGAGGAGTTCATTGGCGCCGATCGCGGTGTGAGGGACCTCCCCGGTGGCGGCGCGCGGGCGGTACTCCAGGGTGACCGGGTCGCCGAGGGCGAGTTGGGCGAGCGCGTCAGCTCCCGCGTCCCGGCCGACGAGCAGGGTCGTACCGGGCGGGACGGGACCCTTGCCGGGTGCGCCGGCCACGGCGGTCACCTTCCCGCCGGCGACGGCGACCTCCGCGGTGCGCTGCGCCCCGTCGACGGTGAGGGCCCGATCGGCTTCGCCCCACTGGGCGTTGTAGGCGCCCACGCCGTTCGCCGGCACATTGGCTGCGTTGAGCGCGGCGAGGGGGCGGCTACCCGCGGGCAGGGTCAGTGTTCCGTCGAAGTACAGCTGGAGGATGCGGCCGGCGTCCCCGGGACCGAGACCGACGGCCCGGTGGTAGCCGGGGGCGGGCGAGTTCACCAGCCGGCCGTCGCGGAGCGCGATGCCGTTGGGGGCGCCGGTCTGGTTGATGTCGAAGAAGTCCCCGTTGATCGCGGCGACGGTGCGCCGCCCGGGTCCGGGATCGTGCTCGGCGGCCATCTGGGACACCGTCTTCCGGGCGGCGACCTTCCCCGGGTGGAGGTAGTCCACCCGCGTGCCGCGGGAGAGGTCGACGGAGAGCGTGTCGACCCGGAGCCATTTGTCGGACTCCAGCCGGTCGTACGAGGTCAGTTCGACGCCCGGGGCCAGCGGGCGGCCGGTCCGGGCGGTCTCGAGCCCGTCGCCGTCCGCGACGGTGAAGCTCTCGAAGCCGGTGCCACCCGGGTCCGCGCCCGTGCGGTCCGCGTGGCTCGCGGCCGGCGGGGCGACGGGCCGCAGCATCTGGGCCGCGGTCCGCGGGAGGGGTTCCGGTGGGGGTGGGGATCCGGCGGTGGCCGGCCCGGCGGTTCCGAGCGCCAGGGCCGAGCACACGGTCACGACTGTCGCGTATCTTCTGAATCCAGCTGAAAGCACGGCGACTCCGGTGAAGGCGGGCGACCACGCGCACCCGGTGCGCACGTGACGGCGCTTCAGCATCGCGGCGCAAGTGGCGCCTTGCCAGAGGGCATTGAAGACATCCGGGAGAACAGCCGGTCTCCACAGGACCACCGGATCGCCGTTTCCGGGCGCCGGCACCGGGGGCACCGCCGGGGCGAGGACATCGCGGAGCTCGCGGCCGCTCGGCAGGCGCAGCCTCCGCCGGGCAGGCGGCGTCCCGGAGGACGGGCGAGCGGCCCGGGCGCGGAGCGACGACAGCAGAGACAAAGGCGCCCCCGTCGCCGCCGCGTGGCGGGGAACAGGGGCGCGTCTCGGCCGTCGGGAGCCCGCGGCGGGCACGGAGGTGCCGTCGGGCGCCGGGTGATCGGGCACGGACCCGGGGCTTCACCCTCGGTCCGGGCCCGATACCGCTCCGGGGGGAGTCCGGCGCGGCTCAGTACGCGGAGTCGACGTTGTCGATGGAACCGTAGCGGTCGGCGGCGTAGTTGGCGGCCGCGGTGAGGTTGGCGACCGGGTCGGTCACGTCGTGCTTGGTGCCCTTGACGTGGTAGGCGTCGAAGGTGGGCTGGATCACCTGCAGCAGACCCTTGGACGGGGTGCCGTTCTGGGCGTTGACGTCCCAGTTGTTCTGCGCGTTCGGGTTGCCGCCGGACTCGCGCATGATGTTGCGGTGCAGGCCCTCGTAGCTGCCCGGGATGTCCTCGGACTTCATGATGTCCAGGGCCTCACGGATCCAGCCGTCGAGGTTCTCCTTGTACTGCTTCTTTTCCTTCTTCGCCTTCTTCGCCGGAGCCTCGGCCGCCACAGCCTTCCCGGCCGCGACGCTCGCCGAAGCCTGCTCGGCGGCGTGCGCCGGCGAGGAGGCCAGCGTGAGGGCCGCTGCCGCGGCACCGGCGGTGGCGATGCCGGCGACGGAGAGCTTGCGGAGACGGGCGGTGCGGCCGGTGGTGGACTGCGTGCGAGCGGTCATGCGGGGGGACTCCAATGATGGACTGCATGGGGAGGAACCGAAGGGTGGTTCGGCAGGAGCTGAGCGGTCGGCGCGGGTGGCGACCCGCTCGGCCCGGCGCTTACTCCCCGGAACGTCAGCCATCGTGGAGGGCACCCCGGCCGGTACGCAAAGATGTGACGTACTACCGCTCTACGGAGAAATGTCCGTTTTCTTTTGGCGGGCGTGTTCCCCGAAGGGCCCCCGGGTCCCGCCGCTACTAGCGGCCCTAGGACGTGACGCGCCTCCTATGCCCGGCATCACACGGACACGGCGTTTCCGGCGCCCGCGGCGACGCGGAGTGGCCTGGCGGTCACACGCCGCCGCCGCTCGCGGCACCCGTTCCGGATGACGTTTCGGTTGCGACGCGGCCGGGACTCGTTCCCCCTCGGCGGAGTCGGTCGTTTCCCAGGCATGAACGCAATCGGCAGGGAGACCGCACCCGCTCCGGCCGCGTCCTGCGTCGACGCGTACTGGCTCGACTCCCACGACCACGACCCGCTCAGCTGTCTGTTCCGCGTCCAGGCCGGGAAGGGCGGGGACGGCCGCGACGCCGCGGACCCGCCCGGGCCCGGGGACGACCGCGACGGGCCTCCGCCCGGGCCCCCGTCGACGCACGGACGAAGACACCCATCGGCGCCGTGGATCGTGCCGCCCGGCCTCCCGCCGCGGCTGCCCTCATCCCCGTCGACACCCCCGTCGACCGAAACGGGCGCCCACCCGGGGACCGGCGCGGACCTGATCCAGACCTGACCGGGCCCCGGACCCGATCCGCATCCCACCCGTATCCGGCGCGAGCCGGAGCCGGCCCGGCGGGCGCCGTATCCGGCCGCGACCCGACCGGCGGGCCCCGCCGCACGACGGCCCGCGTGTCGGATCACCAGCCGGACCTCCGACCTGCTCGGTCGGTCGCGACGGGGTCGACCGGCCGCGCGTCCATCAGGGGCCGCGCGGATGCCGGCGGCGAGGCGGGACGCGAAACCGGCCATGGGGTACGGGCGGCCCGTCACCTGACCGGAGCCGGACGCTCGTACCCCCATCTGCCGGAGAGTCAGCCGCTCGGCGTCACGCGGCGTTCGCATGCAGATCGATCGTGAGGTCACGGCGGTGCTTGCCGTGGCCGGGGATGTTGAGGAACCCGAGGCGTTCGGTGGCACGCCGGCCACGGTGACGGCCGGTTCCCTCGGTCTCGGGTGCTGTGCGCAGGTGCTGGATGGCGAGGATGACGGTGCTCTTGAGCATGGTGGGCTCCGGATGACTACGGTTGCGGGCAAGGGTGCTGACGCCGGTGCGATCACGGCCGCGGCGGAGGACGGCGCCGCGCACGAGGGCGGACGGCGGTCCAGGACGGCACGTGGACACGAAGACGAACGCGCGGGTCCGGGACGGCGTGCGGGCGGTCGCGTGGAGCGAAGTGCGTTGCGGCGCGCGGCCCCCGCGCCGGTGCCGGGCCGACGGAGGAGTCCGTCGGCGAGGCACCGGCGCATGCAGCCCCTCGGCCCTTCGGCCCCGGAGGTCGCTCAGACGCGACGGCCGTCGTTCTGCCGGGCGTCGAGGACCTGGTCGAAGTACCAGCGATCGACGTCGTGACCGCGGTCGAGCAGGACGATGACCCACTTCCCGTCGATCCAGCGGGCGAAGCGGTGACCGTCGTAGCGGTAGTACGTGCGTCGGTCGTCGCCGTGCCAGTACCAGTGCCCGTCCTTGCCGTGGCGCCACTGCCCGTGCCCGTTGCGGTCCCAGCGTCCGTCACGGTCGTGGCGCCCGTCACGGTCCCAGCGTCCGTCGCGGTCGTGGCGAGGGCCGTCGCCGCGGTCCTGGCGGCGCTCGTCGCCGCGTTCCGTGACGGTGATGCTCGCGTTCCGCTCCTGCTGGACCGCGGTCCGCGACTCCGCGGACGCGGCGCCCGCGGTACCGATCAGGACAAGGCCGGCCAGGGCCGCGGAAGCGGTGGTGGCGGCGGTGAGCCGAATCAGCTTGTTCATGATGATGTCTCCTTGCTACGCCCGGTTGTCGGGGCGTCGAACGACGGGTTCCGCCGTGTAGGCGGGTCCGTCCACAAGGCGCGGTGCTCGAAGTTCTGCGAGGAGCCGCCGTTTCGGCGGATCTCCGCCGGCCGCGAGCTCCAGGCCATCGCGCTTGCATTGAAGCTATCAGATCGTTGATGCTCTTAAATGATTTGCCAGGTGTGATGGTTGCCTCACGCATGATGCCTCCCCATACGCCCCTCGGCGAGCACCGCGGTCGTACACTCGGGCACACGATAGAAATCGCGTAATGATTTACGCGTTGCAATCATTTGGCCGGCATTGGTAACGTGAGCGGATGACAGTGGACGAAACCATGGCCGCCGCGGCCGACAGCGACCCCCTGGACCGGCTCGGATTCCTGCTGGCCCGGCACGGCGCGATCGCGAACAGCCGCGTCCACCACGCCTTCGAGACCTGCGGACTCGCACTGCGCCAGGGCACGGCACTGATGCTGCTCGGCTCGTCCGGATTCATGAGCCAGCGGACTCTCGCGGCAACGCTCGAGGTGGACCCCAGCATCATGGTCGGGATTCTCAACGACCTGGAATCCGCCCATCTCGTGGAGCGCCGCCGGGATCCCTCCGACCGCCGCCGGCACATCGTGGCGATCACCCAGGAGGGCCGATGCCTGCTGGCCAAGGCACAGCAGGCCGTCACCGACGTCGAGGAGGGGCTCTTCGCCGACCTCGCACCGGAGGAGATCGCCGCACTCCGCGGCCTGCTGGCCCGGGTGCGCACTTCACCGCGCGACCCGGTCTGCTTCGAGCAGTGACGCGCTGACGGCACAGGCCCGGCACGCCGCGACACCGACACCGACACCGACACATCGCGAGCCACAGGCCCCGAGAAGAAGCAAAGAGGGCGGTGTCCGTGCACGCTCCCCATCGCATACACGGACACCGCCCTTTGCACGGGCAACGGCCGTCGCCGCACCCGACGGCCGCTCTCACCCCATTCCGGAGGAGCGGCCCCTGCACCGTCGCACCCCTGAGAGCAGTGCAGGCGTCTTTGGTGACTACGAGATGGAATCTACCTGATGATTTAAGATCATCAATGATTTCCAGTATGTGACGATCGTCTCTGCGTCATGGATCACGTGACGGCGCCGCGCGGAGGGAGAAACCGGCGCCCGGGCAGTCGGGCAGGCCCGGCCGCATACGGGGCGAGCCCGGCGCCCGTCGCATGGCACGCCTCCCGAGCCCGGCGCCCGCCGCGTCCCGAGTCCGACGCGGGCAGCCGGGCCCGCCTCGCCGCGGCCCCGAGCCTCCTGGGCCGCATCACAGGCCGGAGCGACCCCCTCGGGTTCGGCCCCGGGCACGGCGCGCACGCACAACGGCCCGCACGCACAACGGCGCGTCCGGAAGCGGCCGTACACCGGGGGCCGATCATGTGACGGTACGACAGATGCGGCAGGATGGCTCGTCGCGCCGGACGGAAGTCAACGGCCCGGTGCGACGCACAACGGCATCCCCCGACACGCACAGGTGGCTCGTGACGACACATCACATCCGGCTCACGGCGGCAGGCGCACCCGGCCGCACCCTCGCCCGCACTCCGGGAGGTGCGAGGTGACCCGGGCCCTCACACTGCACGACCTGATGGTCGCCGGTATCGCGCTCGTGGCCGGTACGGCGGCGGCCGTGCTGCTTCGGGTGATCCTGAGATGGCTCGGGGTACGAGCCGGGAGAACGAAGTGGAGCGGCGACGACATCATCGTCGACGGCCTGCGGACGATCGTCCCGTGGGCCGCTGTGACCGGCGGTGCGGCGGTCGCCGCCTCCGCGCTACCGCTGACGGCCCGGGTCGGACGCAACGTCACCATGACGCTGACGGCGGTGCTGATCCTGGCGGCGACGGTCACCGTGGCACGGGTCGTGGCCGGGATGGTGCAGGCCCTGGCGCAGTCCAGGTCGGGGGTCGCCGGTTCGGCCACCATCTTCGTGAACATCACCCGCGTCGTCGTCCTGGCCATGGGTTTCCTGGTGATGCTGGAGACGCTGGGGGTCTCCATAGCACCGCTGCTCACGGCGCTGGGCGTGGGTGGTCTGGCGGTGGCGCTGGCCCTCCAGGACACACTGGCGAATCTATTCGCGGGCGTGCACATCCTCGCGTCCCGCACCGTGCAGCCCGGGCACTACATCAAGCTCAGCAGCGGTGAGGAGGGCTACGTCGTCGACATCAACTGGCGCAACACCGTCGTGCGTACGCTCTCGGACAACCTCGTGATCATCCCCAACACGAAGCTGTCGGGCACCAACATGACCAACTACCACCGCCCCGAGCAGCAGATGTCGCTCAACGTGCAGGTGGGCGTCGGCTACGACAGCGACCTCGAACACGTCGAGCACGTCACGATCGAGGTCGTGAAGAGCGTCATGGCGGATGTCGAAGGCGGCCTGCCCGACCATGAACCCCTCGTCCGCTTCCACACGTTCGGCGACTCCCGGATCGGATTCACGGTGATCCTCGGGGTCGGCGAGTTCAGCGACCAGTACCGGATCAAGCACGAGTTCATCAAGCGGCTGCACAAGCGCTACCGCGCGGAAGGCATCAGTGTGCCCGCCCCTCGGCGCATCGTCTCCGTGCACCAGACGGAGATCCCGCAGCCCGAGCTGCCGATCCCCGGTCCGCGCCTCGCCACCGACGCGATGACCACACCGGTGAACCCGACGCCGCCGGTCTGAGGCGAGCCCGGGGCGGAGCGCCGGATCCGGCCGCTCCGCCCCGGCCCGGCAGAGCGGCGCGAGTCGCAGCGGGCCGCCCCGCGGACTGCGGGTGGTGCAACTGCCCGCCGTGCCCGACGGATCCGACGAGGGCCACGCGGTGCTGCGGCCGCTGTACGAGGCGGGGCCGTCGGTCGCCCGGACATGCGGAGGCGCCATGGCCGGGGCGGGTTCTCTCCGCGCCGGCCATGGCGCCCTTGTGTCCCTCGATGCCTCCGCGGGAGCACGACAGCCGAGCGTCGTCCACGGGTTCGTGGCGCCCTGCCGCCAAGGCAGTGGCGGCCAACCGGTTCGCCGTACGGCCCGGCTCTCAGGCGCGGTCGGCCGCGTTCCGGTCCGACAGCACCTCTCGGTCCGTCGCGGCGTCCGGTCCCGTCCCCGGTTCGCGGTCCGAGCCGTCCGTGACCTGTTCCCGGGCCTGCGGTACCGCCGGTGCCGTCCCCGCCGGCCTGCCGCGCCCGGTGAGGCGGGTGGCGAGGGGCTCGGTGTAGCGGGCGGTGAGGGGGCCGATCACGACGAGGATCAGGACGTACGCCGTGGCGAGCGGGCCCAGGGCCGGCTCGATGCCGGCGGTGACGGCCAGGCCGGCGATGACGATGGAGAACTCGCCCCGCGCTACCAGGGTGCCGCCGGCCCGCCAGCGGCCCTTGACGCCGACCCCGGCCCGCTTGGCGGCCCAGTACCCGGTCGCCACCTTCGTGCAGGCCGTGATGACGGCGAGGGCGAGCGCGGGAAGGATGACCGGCGGGATGCTCGCCGGGTCGGTGTGCAGGCCGAAGAAGACGAAGAAGACGGCCGCGAACAGGTCCCGCAGCGGGCTGAGGAGCGTGTGGGCGCCCTCCGCGACCTCGCCGGACAGGGCGATGCCGACGAGGAACGCGCCGACGGCGGCCGACACCTGCAGCTGCTGGGCGATGCCCGCGACCAGCAGCGTCAGCCCCAGCACCACCAGCAGCAGCTTCTCCGGGTCGTCGCTGGAGACGAAGCGCGAGATGACCCTGCCGTAGCGCACGGCCACGAAGAGCACCGCTCCGGCCACACCGAGGGCGATCGCGAGGGTGATGCTGCCGGCGGCGAGGCTCACACCGGCCAGCAGGGCCGTGACGATCGGCAGGTAGACCGCCATCGCGAGGTCCTCGAGGACGAGGATGCTCAGGATGACCGGTGTCTCGCGGTTGCCGATCCGTCCGAGGTCGCCCATCACCTTGGCGATGACACCGGAGGACGAGATCCAGGTGACTCCGGCCAGCACCACCGCCGCCACCGGCCCCCATCCGAGCAGCAGTGCCGCGACGGCGCCGGGTACGGCGTTGAGGGTGAAGTCGACGAGCCCGGCCGGGTACTGGGTCTTGAGGTTGGACACCAGGTCGCTGGCCGTGTACTCCAGACCCAGCATCAACAGCAGCAGGATGACGCCGATCTCGGCGCCGATCGCGACGAACTCCTCGCTCGCGCCGAGCGGCAGGAGCCCACCCTCGCCGAAGGCGAGACCGGCGAGCAGATAGAGGGGGATCGGGGAGAACCGGAGGCGGCCGGCGAAGCGGCCCAGGAGTCCGAGGCCGAGGATGATCGCACCGAACTCGATCAGGAAAAGGGCGGAGTGCACGCGGGTCACTCCCGTCCGAGGACGGCCGCTGCCGCCTCGATGCCCTCGCGGGTACCGATGACGATCAGGGTGTCGCCGCCGGCGAGCCGGAAGTCGGGGGTGGGCGACGGGATGGCCTCCGCCCTGCGCAGCACGGCGACCACGGACGCACCCGTCTCGGTCCGCATCCGCATGTCGCCGAGCACCCGGCCGTTCCAGTGCGAGTGGGCGGACAGCTCGATGCGCTCGGCGACCAGGCCGAGGTCCGTCGTGTGCAGCACGTTCGAGCTGTGGTGGTCCGGCATCAGCGCGTCGATGAGCGACGCCGTCTCCGTCGACGAGAGGTGCAGGGACTGGGCGCAGGCGTCGGGGTCGTCGGCCCGGTAGACATTCACCGTCCGGGTGCCGTCCCGGTGTGCGATCACCGACAGATGGCGGTGTTCACGCGTGGTGAGGTCGTACTGGACACCGATGCCGGGCAGTGGCGTGGTGCTCATCCGTGAGGCAGGCACGGCCCATCCCCTCTGGTATTGCGGACTGATGTGCGTACTGCGGGCCACCCTGTTCGGGCGGCACACGCGGCGAGGTGCAATGTTGCCACCTGCCCGCAGGCGTCGAACATGGGTGTCAGCACCTATGGACGCGGGGCCGGGAGGCGGCGAGGCTGACCGGGGGACTCGGATCCCGCCGCACGTCGGAGCCCGCGAGCGGAGCCCGACGCCGTCGGGAAGGCAATAGTGGAGGTGGGAGCCCACCGAGAAAGGCGCGCGCATGTCGCTGTACTGGCGGATCTTCCTGCTCAACGCCGCCGTGCTGGTCGTGGCGGTCCTGCTGCTGCTCGGACCGGTCACGGTGTCCACGCCCGTGCTGCTGGCCGAGGCGGCGGTCATCGGTGCGGGGCTGGCGGCCATGCTGATCGCCAACGCGGTGCTGCTGAGGATCGGGCTCGCTCCACTGCAGCGGCTGACCCGCGCCATGACCACGGCCGATCTGCTGAAGCCCGGCGCCCGGCCGGTCGTCACGGGACGCGGCGAGATGGCGGAGCTGACGACGACGTTCAACGCGATGCTGGACCGTCTGGAGGCCGAGCGCGCCACCAGCAGCGGCCGGGTGCTGTCCGCGCAGGAGTCCGAGCGCCGGCGTATCGCCCAGGAGCTCCACGACGAGATCGGCCAGACCCTCACCGCCGTTCTGCTCCAGATCAAGCACGCCGCCGACCGTGCCCAGGAGCCCGTACGGGGGGACCTGCACCAGGCGCAGGAGACCGTCCGGGCCAGTCTGGACGAGATCCGGCGCATCGCCAGACGGCTGCGGCCCGGCGTACTTGAGGAGTTGGGCCTGCACAGCGCCCTGCGGGCCCTCGCCACGGAATTCACGACACCCGGCCTCGAAGTGCGGCTGCACATCGGCCCGGGAATGCCGCCCCTGGGCCACGTGACGGAACTGGTCTTCTACCGCGTGGCCCAGGAGGGGCTCACCAACACCGCCCGCCACTCGGGCGCGAGCCGGGTCGAGTTGCATCTGCGGACCCTGCCGGGCGGGGGTGTGGGCCTGCTCGTACGGGACGACGGCAAGGGCATCGGCAGCGCCCCCGAGGGGGCCGGGATCCGCGGCATGCGCGAACGCGCACTGCTGATCGGGGCCGACCTGACCGTCGGCCCGGGCCGGGACGGCGGCACCGAGGTACGGCTGGACGTCACCGACCCGAAGGGGAACACCTGATGACCGCACCGGCTCGCATTCTGCTTGCCGACGACCACGCCCTCGTACGCCACGGGGTGAGGCTCATCCTCGACAACGAGCCGGACCTGACCGTGGTCGCCGAGGCCGACGACGGTGCCGAGGCCGTCGCCCAGGCCCGTTCCACGGACATCGACCTGGCCATCCTGGACATCGCCATGCCGCGCCAGACCGGGCTCCAGGCGGCCCGCGAGCTGTCCCGCCTCCGCCCCGAGCTGCACATCCTGATCCTGACCATGTACGACAACGAGCAGTACTTCTTCGAGGCCCTGAAGGCCGGTGCCAGCGGCTACGTGCTCAAGTCCGTCGCGGACCGCGACCTGGTCGCCGCCTGCCGGGCCGCCATCCGGGACGAGCCGTTCATCTACCCCGGAGCCGAGACCACCCTCATCCGCAAGTACCTCGACCGCGCACAGCAGGGCGACGCGCTGCCGGCCAAGCCGATCACCGAGCGCGAGGAGGAGATCCTCAAGCTCGTCGCCGAGGGTCACACCTCCAAGGAGATCGGCGACATCCTCTTCATCAGCGCCAAGACGGTCGAGCGCCATCGCGCCAATCTGCTCCAGAAGCTCGGGCTGCGCGACCGGCTCGAGCTCACGCGGTACGCGATCCGCGTGGGGCTGATCGAACCCTGACGGAGGCGCCTTCGGGCGCAAGCCCGACGGAGGCGTCCGGGCGGGTGCGCGCGGATGCCCACGGCCCGGGCTCCGGGCCCATTGCGTCCCCGGGGGCGGCCGGGCCGGTGTCCCACGGGCCGGAGGGCCGGTCCCGAACCGGACCGCGCTCAGCCGAGCCGTTCGGCGGTGGCTGACCGTTCCGTTGCGGGCCGGGAGGGACTTTCACCACACACGGCAGAACCGCTGTGCACCCGCCACGACGGCCTCGCGGATGCGGTCGCAGGTGCCGCAGCGGCAGATGTTGCGGATCTCGTCGCGGTCGGCCCCGCCGATCTCCCGCCCGGCCTCCCGGGCCTGCCGGACCTTGGCGACTGCGGCCGTGATCTGCCCGGGCCGGCAGGAGCCGCACTGCGACACGTCGTGGTCGAGCCAGGCCTCCTGCATCGGATGGAGTTCCCTGCCGACCGTGGCGGGCAGCCCCTCGACGGTGGTGACCTCGTCGCGGGCCGCGAGGTCGCCGACGGGTACGGTGCAGGGCGTGACCGCCCCGCCGTTGACATGGCTGGTGCGGGTCGCGGCAGACGCCCGCCCCGCAGCCGTACTTCGGCCCGGTCACACCGAGGACGTCCCGGAGCAGCAGCCGGACGTCGCTCTCTATGTCCACGGTGACGCATTGCCGTTGTCGAGGTTGTTCTCTCCAGCCTGGTCAACAGCCCCCGAGGGCGTCAGCTCCCCTTACTGCGCCCCGAGTTCACCGGCCGGTCAACCGCGCCACCATGCACGACCGCTTCTGGCCGGCTCCGACTTCGCCGGATCATGCGGCGGCGCCATGGTGCGGACGGCCGCGTTTGCGGATCCTGATCGGCGCGTTCCGATGGTGTGCGGTGCGGCTGCGTTCGACGGCAACGGTGACGGATCACATCCCCGGGCGGCGCGGGGTGGGGCGCGCCGCCATTACCGGCCCGTGGACCCGGTCGTACGTTCCGCGTAATCCGGGGGCTGCGCAACGGTGTCCGGCCCGTGTACCGGGTCACCGCGGTGCGGCCGCCGTTCCCGTCCGGCCGAACGACCAAGGCGGCGCCATGAATCCACCTCCCGCACGTTCCCTTCCCGGCAGGCTCCGGACCGGTCACGGACGGCCGTCAGGACCGTCGCTCCCACGGGTGACCGGGGGCCTGCTCCTCTCGCTGTTCGCACTTCTCCTGGGCCTCCTGCCCGCCCCCGCACAGGCAGCGAGCCTGACGGAGGTGTCCGGCTTCGGCTCCAACCCCGGCAATCTGCAGATGTTCCGGTACATCCCCGACGGTCTGCCGGCCGGCCGCCCGCTGGTGGTCGCGCTGCACGGCTGCACCCAGTCCGCCGCCGCGTACGACAACGAGACGGGCTGGACGCGTTGGGCGGACGAGTGGGGCTTCGCGCTGCTCCTGCCACAGCAGCGGTCCGCCAACAACGCCAACTCCTGCTTCAACTGGTTCCAGTCGGCCGACTTCTCGCGCGGTCAGGGCGAGGCGCTGTCCGTGAAGCAGATGGTCGACCGGATGGCCGCGGACCACGGCACGGACCGCTCCCGGGTGTTCGTGACGGGCCTGTCGGCCGGCGGTGCGATGACCGCCGTCATGGCCGCTTCCTATCCGGACGTGTTCGCCGGGGCGGCGGTCGTCGCCGGCCTCCCCTTCGACTGCGCCCGTACCGTCGCCGCGGCGTTCGGCTGCATGACCCCCGGATCCGACCTCGGCGCCCGGCAGTGGGGCGACAAGGTCCGGGCTGCGTACCCGTCGTACGCGGGGCCCTATCCCACGATGGCGGTGTGGCACGGTACCGCCGATGCCACGGTGGCGCCGATGAACATGACCGAGCTCGTCGAGCAGTGGACGGACGTGCACGGGACGGACTCGGTCGCGGACGTCAGCGACACGGTGCAGGGCCATCCGCACAAGGTGTACCGGGGCAACGGCGGGCGGGACGTGGTGGAGACGTACTCCCTGACCGGGATGGGGCACGGTCAGCCCGTCGATCCCGGCAGCGGAGAGGCCCAGTGCGGGATCGCCGGTGCGTACGTGCTGGACGCGAACATCTGCGGCTCCTACCGGATCGGCCGCTCCTGGGGGCTCGCCGCTCCCGACGGCGGCGGCACGCTCCCGGCGCCGTCCACGCCGGCGGTCACCGCGGTCTCGGACTCGTCGGTCTCCCTGACGTGGGACGCCGTCGCCGGTGCCGTGTCGTACCGGGTCCTCCGGGACGGGGCCGTGGCCGGTACCCCGACGTCGGCCTCGTTCACCGACACCGGCCTCTCTCCCGGCAGCACGTACACGTACACCGTCTCCGCCGTGGACGGGTCCGGTGCCGCCGGCACTCCGTCGGCACCGGTGCGGGCCACCACGACAGGGGCACCCCATGCCTGCTACACCGACAACAACTACAACCATGTGGCGGCGGGCCGTGCCCATCAGGTCCTCGGCACGGTCTACGCGAACGGCTCCGGCCAGAGCATGGGGCTCTACAACGTCTTCGTCACCCACACCCTGGAGGAGACGTCCCCGGGCCACTTCGTGATCGCCGATTTCGGCTGCCCCTCCTGACCGGTCCCTCCGCCCACCCCTCCCGACCTCGAAGCACCCCTTCCGACCACGAAAGATGGGTGCCGGCCCTGATGCGCCGGCACCCCTCCCCGTGTGACGGTGGGTGTACCGCGGCGACCGCCGTAAGGCCGGGAGGAGGAGCCATGACACGACGAGGCGACGAAACCCTCAACGACCTCGACGAGCGCATGCGGATGAGCGACCCGCGCTTCGCCCGCGGGCTGGACGCCGGGCGCCCCTGCCCTCCGAGGGAGTACCGGCGCGGGCCGGACTGGGCGCTGCTCGCCGGCGCGGTCGCGTTGCTGACGGCCGGACTGGTGCTCCCGCAGGGCCTGATGCTGGCCGCGGGACTGGTGCTGGCGGGGATCGCGGCGCAGTTCCTCACCGCCCCGCGTCGCCGTGCCGGACGCCGGGCGCGTCCGCACTGAGTGCGTCACGGCGTCACGGCTTCACGGCGTCACCGCGTCACCGTATGACAACGACTCAAGACGCGCGACGCACCAACGGGAAGACCGCATGACCGCCATGTGATCGCCCGTCCGGCTGCCGGGCCGCCGCCGCACCCGGGCAGGCGCGGCGGCGGCCCGACACTTCGCGGGTCTCCCGCACGAAGAACGACCGCCGCACGAACAAGGGAGTACGTATCCACCCCCGTCAGTCACAGCAGATCCGTTGCTCCGAGCCGCCGAAGGTGGTGACCCGTGGGACACGCTGACACGCTGCTCGCCATGGGCGGAGCCTTTCTGGCCGCCGCCTTCCTCGCTCGCGTCGGCAGCCGCATCGGACTGCCGACGATTCCGCTCTTCATGCTCGCGGGCATCCTGCTCGGCCCGCACACCCCGGGTCTGGTCCTGGTCGAGGACGCGCACGACTTCGAGATGCTGTCGGCGCTCGGCCTGGTCCTGCTGCTGTTCTACCTGGGTCTCGAGTTCCATCTCGACGACCTCAGGAGCGGCGGCAGACGTCTGCTCGCCGCCGGCGGAACCTATCTGCTGCTGAACGTCGGGGCGGGCCTCGGCTTCGGCTTCGCCCTCGGCTGGGGGGCCAGGGAAGCGCTGGTACTGGCCGGAGTCCTCGGGATCTCGTCCTCGGCGATCGTCACGAAGATCCTCATCGACACGGGACGCATCGGGCGACCGGAGACCCGGCTGATCCTGGGCGTCATCGTCGTGGAGGACATCTTCCTCGCGCTCTACCTGGCCGCCCTGCAACCGGTGATCAGCGGCGCGGAAGGCATCGCCGAAACGATTCTTCAGGCGTCGAAGGCCTTCGGCTTCCTCCTGCTGCTCGCCGCGGCGGCCCGGTACGGCACCCGGCTGATCGGCAGGCTGATATCGGTCCGCGACAACGAGCTCCTGGTGATCAGCTTCCTCGGAGCCGCGGTCCTGGTCGCCGGGGTCTCCGAGGTCCTGGGCGTCGCGGACGCCATCGGCGCCTTCATGGTCGGCCTGATCTTCGCCGGCACCCCATCAGGTCCGCGCATCCGTGAACTGGTGCATCCGCTGCGCGACGCGTTCGCCGCGATCTTCTTCTTCGCCTTCGGGCTCGCGATCGACCCGGGGGACATCGCGTCCGTCGCCGGGCCGGTCGCCGCCGCCGTGACGCTGACGATCGTGATGAACTTGGCCGCCGGTCTGCTCGTGGCCCGGCTGTACCACTACGGTCCGGGCCCCGCGGCCGACATCGCCACCACGCTGCTGGCGCGCGGAGAGTTCGCCCTGATCCTGGCGGCGATGGCGGCGAGCGCCAACCTCGACGCACGTCTCGCCCCGTTCATCGCCGGCTACGTCCTCGTCCTCGCCGTGCTGGGCCCGGTCCTCGCCGGCCGGGCGCATGTGCTGGCCCGCGCACTGCGGGCGGCTCCGGCCCTCCTGCCGGGTCGCCGCCGGAAGGGCGGCCGCGCCGTGGGGGAGCCGGAACCGCTCACCGTAGGACGGGACGTATCGGCCACGGCCACGTCCGTCGCGGCCTCCGCGGACGGTGACCCATCAGAAGTCGGGGCCGAGGAGCCCTCGCCGCTGCCCGTCGACGCCGAGCGCTGACGGAGCGACGGGACCCGTCGGCGACTGCGCGCCCGCGTCGAGGCGTTCGGCGCGGGCGTGGGCCGGGTGTCGACCGAGCGGCTGCGCGTACCGCCGTGAGGGGCGTCAGCCGTGAGGCGGCGTCACCGCGTCAGGCGGGCGGCGAGCACGGCGACATCGTCGTGGAAGGCACTTCACGGTGGGTGAGCAGTTCGTCGTACAGGTCCGCGAGCGGCTCACCGCCGAGTGCGGCGGCGACCCCGGCGGCCTGGTCCATGCCCTCGCCGATGGACCGGGCCCGGTGCTCCACCAGTCCCTCGGGGTGCTGATCCGACTGACGACGGTCGCGGCCGTTATGGCGTGTCCCGTGACGCCGCCGAGCATCAGACACGGCAGCTGGCCGGGCAGCTGGATCAGGTCGTACGCCGCCGATGCGCGGGGGCCTCGGTGGCGGGCTGGTAGCGGCCCTGCCGGTCGAGTCCGGGCAGGTCCGGCATCTCGGGCAGCAGCCGCCGCTGGAACTCCTCGGCGGCCTGACGTACCTGCCGGTAGAGGCGCGCGTTCTCGATGGTGGCGCTCGCGGCCCCGGGCCGGCGCCGTGAGCAGGCCCTCGCCGTCGTCACCGAACGGCTCTCGGCCTCCTTGGCGGCCGGCCGGCGATGGCCGTAGAGCCGGCCGCGTACCCGATCGGCACACCGATCAGGCCGGGCGTCCGCACCCACTCGCCGGGAGCCCCGTGCCGATGGCGGCCGGGTGGCGGACCGCCCTCCCCACGCAGCGGGCGCGGGTCGCGTGCCGTCTGACGGAGCCCGCTTCCAGCCGGTCCGGATGACGTCGGTCAGCTGCGGGACCGGCGGCACACCACCGGGACCGTGCGAGGCTCCACCGCCGAGCTGCGTCATGGTGGCCTCCGTCCCCTGTCCGCGGGCCCGGCATGGCGCGGGGAACGCTCAGCGTCCCGAGTGAGGAGTGTCCGGGTCCTGGGGGTCCACCCCGCTGAACGCCGACGAGCTCTTCGCACCGCTCGGCCGCTGCGACTTCCCGCGGGGACCGGTGTCACGCATGCCCTTCTGGCCATGCTTGCCGCCCTGGTCCTCGCCCCTGCGGCTGTCGCTCTCGACGGTCGTGCCCTCCAGGGATGCCGCCTTTTCCTCCTCCGTCGGACGCCGGCTCTGCTTCGAGTCACCCGCATACTTGTCCGGGTGGAAGGAGCGGTGGCCGCTGGGGTTGTCCTGGGCGGTGTCGTCGACGTCCTCCGCCCAGCCGTGCTGGTCCCGGCCCTTGAACCGGCTGGGGCCCTCGCCGTGCGACGGCTCTCGCGACTTCTCCGACATGATCTTGCCTCCTGAGTGATATATGCACATTTAAAGCTTTATCGACACTTCATGGCTTATGCCCCAACAGGTGGCATCCACTCGGCGGCCGGGGCGATCTCGTGAGTCGGGCCGACAGCACGACGTCCCGCGGACTGCCGACGGCCCGGACGGGTACCCGCCCCCACGACCGGCGCCCATCCGCACCGGCCACGCGGCTCCGGGCAGCGCGAACGGACCGGACCACGAGGCAGCGCGAACGGACCGGACCACACGGAGCACGGCACAGCGCGGCCCGACTGAGCGGGGGCCGCGCACGGAAAGGTGGAGACCATGGCACGGGCGGCACTCTTCGACGTCGACGGCACCCTCGTCGACACCAACCACCTGCACACGGTCACCTGGTGGGAGGCCTTCCGCCAGGGCGGTCACCGGGTGACGATGCACGCGGTCCACCGGGCCGTGGGCCTCGGCTCCACGGATCTCATCGCCCACCTCCTCGGCGAGGGACGGGACCGGGACGAGGACGACGCCCTCAGTGACGCCCACCGGACGCTGTACGGGACATACTTCGAACGCCTTGCGGCGTTCGAGTCCGCGGGCGATCTGCTGCGCACGCTCGCCCGGCGGGACTGGAGGATCGTCCTGGTGACCTCGGCGAGCGGCGCCGAGCTCGGGGCGCTGCGCCGCGCCGTCGACGCCGACGAGGCCGTTCTGACCACGACCAGCGCCGACGACGTCTCGTCCGGCAAGCCCGCCCCGGAGCCCGTGCTGCAGGCCCTGGAGCTGGCAGAGGCCCGCGCGGAGGACTCGGTGTTCGTGGGCGACACGGTCTGGGACATGGCAGCGGGCACTCGGGCCGGAGTCACCTGCGTCGGACTGCTGAGCGGCGGAATCCCCAGGGCGGCGCTGGAGGCCGCGGGGGCCACGGCGCTGTACCGCGACCCGGCCGAGCTGCTGGGGTCGCTGGACGACAGTCCACTGGGCTGAGGACCCTTCACGCCGGCCCCACGACCGGGCGGAAGGAGGGCGACGCAGTCGGGGCTATGGGGTGGTCGACCGCCCACCCGGCCGAGGGCCCGAGAACCTGGACGACCGCCAGGACCCGGCCTCCACGCCGCCACGGCTCCGTCGACGCGGCCTCCACGCCGCCACGGCTCCGTCGACGCGGCCTCTACGCCGCCACGGCTTCGTCCCCGCCGAGCGCATGCAGCTGGGGCAGCAGCTTGTCCTCCGCCCATTCGAGGAAGTCGTGCTGCGTGTTCCCGCCGATCTGGACGAGGGCGACCTCGGTGAAACCGGCGTCGACGAAGCCCCGGACCGCCTCCACGACCGCCTCCGGGTCATCGCCGCAGGGAATGGACTCGGTGACGTCCTCGGGTCGTACGTACCGGGTGGCCGCCTCGAACGCGTCGGGGTGCGGAAGTTCCGAATTCACCTTCCAGCCCATGCCGAACCATTTGAACTGCTCGTGCGCCCGCCGCACCGCGGCCTCGCGGTCGGTGTCGTAGCAGAGGGCCATCTGCCCGATGCGGGGCTTGCCCGCTCCCCCGGCGCGCTCGAAGGACTCCGTGAGGGAACGCTCGGGCTGGACCGCGATCATGACGTCGGCGAGCCGTCCCGCGAGATCGCAGGAACGCTCTCCCGAGACGGCGATGCCGATCGGCGGCGGTTCGTCCGGCAGGTCCCACAGCTTGGCGGAATCCACGGTGAAATGCCCTCCGCGCCGGCTGACGTGCTCCCCGCGGAACAACTCCCGGATGATCTCGACTGCCTCGCCCAGCATCTCCAGGCGCACATCGGCGGGAGGCCAGTCCCCGACGATGTGCTCGTTCAGGTTCTCCCCCGATCCCAGCCCGAGCCGGAACCGCCCTCCTGACAGGAGCTGGAGCGTGGCCGCCTTCTGCGCGACGACGGCGGGGTGATAGCGCATCGTCGGACAGGTCACGAAGGTCATCAGAGGAATCTCGGAAGTGGCCTGCGCCGCGGCACCCAGCACGCTCCACGTGTACGGGGAGTGCCCCTGTGCCCGCAGCCAGGGGAAGGCGTGGTCGGAGGCCACGGAGAAGTCGAACCCCACGTCCTCCGCGTGCATCACGTGATCGACCAGCTGTCGCGGGCCGGCCTGCTCCGTCATCATCGTGTATCCGATTTGCACCATATTGCCTGGTTGCCCTTCGCCAGTGCCGGGAAACGCCGCCGCGGGATCCGGCGGTGGGGTGCGTCAGGGCAGCGGAGTGCCTCCGGTGGCGTTGAGGATTTCCGCCGTGATGAAACGCGCCCGGTCGGAGGCCAGAAAGACATATGCCGGTGACATTTCCACCGGTTGGGCCGGCCTGCCGAGCGGCGCCTGCTTGCCGAACTCCTTGGTGTCGGGCATCGTCGCCGGGATGAGCGGCGTCCACACCGGACCGGGTGCCACGGCGTTCACGCGCACTCCGTCCTCGGCGACCATCCGGGCCAGCCCCTGGGTGAAGGTCACGATGGCGCCCTTGCTCGTCGCGTAGTCCAGCAGGTGCGGACTGGGCTTGTACGCCTGCACGGACGTCGTGTTGATGATGCAGCCTCCCCGGGGGATGTGCGGCAGCGCCATCTTCGACAGCCAGAACATGCCGTAGAGGTTGGTCTTCATCACCCGGTCGAACTGTTCCGTCGAGATCGCTCCGATCCCGTCCGGCTGGGACATCTGATAGGCCGCGTTGTTGACCAGGATGTCGATACGGCCGAACTCCTCGACGGCCCGTCCGATCAGGGCCCGGCACTGCTCCTCCTCACGGATGTCGCAGCTCACCGCCACCGCCTTGCGGCCCGCCTCCTCGACGAGCCGGGTGGTCTCCCGGGCGTCGGCCGCCTCCTCGGGCAGATGCGTGAAGAGGACGTCGGCGCCCTCGCGCGCGTACGCCAGTGCGACGGCCCTGCCGATGCCCGAGTCGCCGCCGGTCACCACGGCCGCACGGTCCTGAAGGGCGCCGTGGCCCACGTAGGACGACTCCCCATGGTCCGGGGGCGGATCCATCGGGCCCGTCCATCCGGGATGGGCCTGCTGCTGGTCGGGGAAGTCCGGCTGGGGGTGGGCAGTGACGGGGTCACGCCGCTCGGGGTCCCTCGCCGCCATGACACTCATCCTTCCGAGTCGTACGAACCTCCCGGCCGCCGCCGCGACGGCCGGTGGGAGCCGCCCGGTCTCTCGCGCTCCCCGGGCAGCCACCCGGCGGCTGCCCGCGCGTCCGGCCGCGAAACCGGCGCACGGCCGTCGCACCGCCGTGCACTCCGAACGAGGGACCGGCGGCTCGCGCGGTGAGTCCGGCCGGGGCCGGCGGAAGGGATGTCGAAAAGAGCCGCACGCGCCGGCGGCTGCCCCGGGAACCACCCCGTGGCGTCGGCCCGCCCCACGAGCGCCCGGCCCGCCCCGACAGCTGGGAGAGGTCCCTTGCACCGAGACGCCCTCCGCATCTATCTGAACGACCACTTGGCCGGTGCCACGTCCGGCGCCGAACTCGCGCGGCGCATCGCGCGCGCCCACGGTTCGTCACCCCGCGCCGCCGAGCTGCGCCGCCTCGCCGAGGACATCGCCGAGGACCGGAGCACCCTGCTGGACGTGATGGGGACGCTCGGCATCGCGCCCCACCGCTACAAGGTCTGCGCCGGCTGGGCCGCGGAGAAGGCCGCCCGGCTCAAGCCCAACGGTCGCGTGCTGCGCCGTGCGGGACTGAGCACGATCGTCGAACTGGAGACACTGCGGATGGGCATCCAGGGCAAGTACATGCTCTGGCGCGCCCTCACACCGGTGGCGCGGGAAACGGGAGGGCTCGGCACGGCACGGCTGGACGAACTGGTGGGACGTGCGAAGAGCCAGATGGCCGTCGTGGAGGACCTGCACCTGACCGCCGCCGACACCGTGCTGCGCCGGGGGGGTGCCTGAGCCGGGCGTGCGCGGGTCGGGCAGCCGCCACGCCCGGCCCCGGCCATCGCCCGATCAGGTGCCGTGTCCGGCTCGGTGCACGTGCCGGGCCGGGCCCGAGGGCGTTCCGTGCGTGCCCGAGGACGACGTGTGGCGCATCCGGGTCAGGGCTTGAGCACGGTCTTGATCATGCCATCCTCCTTCGCCTGGAACATCCGGTAGGCCCGGGGTGCCTCCTCCAACGGCATGGTGTGGGTCGCGAAGCCCTCGACACCGAGCGGGTCGTCGTCGCCGAGCAGCGGCAGGATGTCGTCCACCCACCGCCTGACGTTCGCCTGGCCCATGCGCAGCTGGATCTGCTTGTCGAACATCCTCAGCATGGGCATCGGATCGGCGGAGCCGCCGTAGACGCCCGACACCGAGACGGTGCCGCCTCGACGTACGAGTTCGATCGCCGTGTACAGGGCGCTCAGCCGGTCGACACCGGCGTGCTCCATCAGACGCTCCGCGACGGCGTCCGGCAGCATGCCGACGAGCCAGTGCGCGGCCTTGGCCACCGGTGCGCCGTGGGCTTCCATGCCGACCGCGTCGATGACCGCGTCCGTACCGCGCCCGTCGGTGAGGCCGCGGACGGCTTCGATCAAGTCCTTGCCCTGGGTACGCAGGTCGAACGTCTTCACTCCTCGGGAGGCGGCCCGCTGAAGCCGTTCGGGTACGAGATCGACGCCCACGACGAGCCGCGCACCGCGGTGCAGTGCGATACGGCACGCCATCTCACCGATCGGCCCCAGACCGAGCACGGTGAGGGTGCCACCGGGCGGGACGTCGGCGTACTCGACGGCCTGCCAGGCGGTGGGCAGCACATCGGAGAGATAGACGAACCGCTCGTCGGGCGGCCCGTGGGGCACCCTGACCGGCAGCGTGTCGCCGAACGGCACCCGCAGCAGCTCGGCCTGGCCTCCGGGCACCTGGCCGTAGAGCTTGGTGTAGCCGAACAGCGCGGCGCCCATGCCGCGCTCCTTCACCTGGGTCGTCTCGCACTGCGAGTGGAGCCCCTGGTCGCACATGTAGCAACGACCGCAGGAAATATTGAACGGAACAACCACCCGGTCACCCACGTCGACTTCGGCGACATCGTCGCCGACCTCTTCGACGATCCCCATCGCTTCGTGGCCGAGGATGTCGCCCGGATCCAGATACGGCCCCATGACCTCGTAGAGGTGCAGATCGGAGCCGCAGATGCCGGTGGAGGTGACGCGCACCAGAACGTCGGTGGACTCCTTGAGCCGGGGGTCGGACACGGTTTCCACCCGTACATCGCGTCGGCCCTGCCATGTCAGTGCACGCATGTCTCCTCCGTGCAGGAATCGGGAGTGGGGCGGCATCCTTGTCCAGCCCGCCTCGCTGACCGCCTGCCCGATGGGTGGTCTGCCACACATGCACGTTTCGCCCGCTTCGACGGGCCGCGCCGCCCAGTCTCCGGGCCGCCCACGGTCAGCCCTTGACGAGACGCCGGACGTTCTCGAGGGCTCCGCAGTCGGAGGCGAGCAGGTCCGCGCGCTCGCGCCGGAAGGCCTCGCCCAGTTCGGCCCGTCGTTCGTCGGGCACATTGCGGCGGGTCTCGTTGAGCAGGGTCCGCTCCTCCTCGTCGAGGTGGTGGCTGACGGCCTCGACCAGGTTCTCCAGCTTCTCGTCCCACTCGTCGCCACCGACGTCGTCCACCTCCAGCAGGGCGAGGAGCGCCTTGTTGCCCTCGGTGTGCTCCTCCGAGCCGTGCTCGACCTCTTCGTCGTCGATCTTCTTGTAGCGCTTCAGCGCGGGATAGACCTGCGCCTCCTCCGCCTCGCCGTGGGCGATCAGCAGCCGGGAGAACTCGCGGAGGGCCTTCGCCCGGTCCGCTTCGATGCTGCGCATCCGGCGGAGGAGGTCCTCCATCGTCCGGTGGTCCTCGAGAATCAGCTCCACCACGTCGTGGGTCGCCATCACTGCCTTCCTTCTGGGGTCGTCGATCTACGGCGCGGGCTCGTCGGTCGGCCGCCGCGCGGGGCCGACCGTGGGCCGCGAAGTCAGCCGTCGCGCGGGAGCAGCGGGCCCAGCGGGCCCAGGTCGATGTTCAGGTCCTCGGGGCGCAGCCCGAACTTCTCCAGCAGTTCGTCCATGCGCTCCTCGAGGAGCATCAGCGTGAGACCGATGCGCTCCTCCTGCTCTTCGGTGAGGTCGCCGGTCTCCACGCGGCGCAGGGCCTGGCGTTCCATGAGCTGACGCAGCAACTCCACCACCGTGAGGACCAGTTGGGCGAGATCCCGCTCGACGGTGTCGGGATCGAGGTCCACGTGCCGTCCGCTCATGACGTTCCTCCGGGCCGCTCGTCGGCGAGCGCTTCGTGCGTACGGGAGCCGCGGCCGTCCTCGAACGGCGAGGCGACCACCGGCCCGACCGAGCAGATCAACGCGTTGAGGTCGACGCGCACGAGGTCGACGTCCGCGATCCGCAGGGTGAGGTCACCCTTGATCACCACGCCGCCGGCGAGCAGCCGGTCCAGCAGGTCGACCAGCGCCAACTGCCGCTGCGCGAGCGGCCCCGGCTCGGCCGTGGCAGCAGGTGCGTCCCGCAGCGCGGCCGGATCCTTCGCAGACGTCACTCCGACCCGCCTTCCTCGGCGGCCGGTACGGCCGTGGTGACGGCGAAGGAGTAGGGCGCCCACGGCCCGGTCAGCTCCACGCGGATCCCGGTCCCGGGCGGCGTCAGCCGCCGCACCTCCTCGGCGAACGCCTCCCCCTTCTCGCGCGGTACCAGATAGGCGGCGTTGAGCACGTTGCCGCGCGCCGCCCCCGGCAGCCGGGGGTCCTGGGGGCGGTGAACCTGCTCGGCCTCGGCGTACCGGGAGAGCTCCGAGTGGAGGGTGCGCGAGACGGCATCGGCCTGGGCCCAGACGCCCTCGGTGGCATCGCGGCGGCGCATCCGCTGCTTCAGGTAGTCGCGGCCGGTCGCGGGGCGGCGGCCCTGTGCGGAGCCCCCGCCGGCGGCGCGCACAGCCGCCTTCCCGGGCCGGGCACCCGCGGCACCCTGGCGCTCCTGGGTTCCCTCGGCCCCTTCGGCGTAGACCTTGACCCCCCATTCGACACGTCCGTCGAGCCGTTCCAGGGCCCGGGTGAACTGGTCGCGACCGGAGTCCAGCATCCGCCGCACGCCGCCGTCGTCCCGGCACACCGTCACGAGACGCAGGGGCAGCGGTGTGGCGGCCGCGGTCAGTGCGCTCACCACGGCGTCATGGCCCCGCGCGGTGGCGGCGAGCCAGTCGAGGTCCTCCAGCCGCTCGCGCAGGGCGACGTCGGAGAAATCCTCGGCCGGCACGTCGCTCAGCACGGCGACGAGCCCGTCGTGGGCGAGCAGCCTCGCGGGGGCGCCGGCGACGCCCCGCACATCCTCGCGCAGGGGTGTCGCGGCCCCGTCGAAGGGCCGGGTCACGGCGTACACGTAACGCACCTCGGTCATGCGGTATCCGCCTCCAGGGCCGCGATGCGCTGTCGCAACCGCTCGTTCTCCTCGGAGAGTTCACGCCGGCGGGCCCCGGACGACAGCGACGGGTCGTCCTCCCACCAGTCGATGCCCATCTCCTTCGCCCGTTCGACCGAGGCGACGACGAGGCGCAGCTTGATGGTCAGCAGTTCGATGTCGAGCAGGTTGATGCGGATGTCGCCGGCGATGACGATGCCCTTGTCGAGCACGCGTTCAAGGATGTCGGCGAGGTTGGCTCCCGATCCGCCGGAGCCGTAGGGGTCCGGAAGCCGGCTCGGGGTGGTCATGGGGTTCCTCCGGTCCCGGCCTCAGCGCGGGCCGTGTCGTGGCTGTACGTCCCGTCGGCGTGAGCCTCGTCGTCGTACCTGTCGCGGTCGTACGAGTCAGGGTCGTTCGTGTCGGGGTCATACGAGTCGGGGTCGTCTGTCTCGTCGTCGTCTGTCTCGTCGTCGTCTGTCTCGTCGTCGTGCGATGCGTGGTCGTGCGATGCGTGGTCGTGGGATGCGTGGTCGTGGGACTCCTGCCCTTCCGGGGCTGACGCGTCGTCGTGGTCCGCGTCGGGCCGGTCGTCGTCATCACGCCGGCGCATCGCGACGCGGCGCGCGAAGCCCGTGAGGTCGAGACGTGCCCGGCGGCCCGGAGTGCCCAGCAGCGCACCGGCCCGCTCGACCAGCCCCCTGGGGTGGTACTCGACGACCAGCAGAACGCGGGTGAGCGTCTCCCCGATCGCGTGGAAGGTCACGACGCCGTCGACCGTCCCCTTCGCGCCGCGGGAGGTCCAGACGACCCCGTTCTCGTCCGACGCGGTCTCCTCCCTGACGCCCATCGCGAGTGCGGGCAGGGCTTCCTGACGAGCCCACAGCTCGTATGCCCGGGCCACGGGCACCCCGACGTCGACGGACTCCACCACCACGGCCGGTCCGTGGTCGCCCCCGGCGCGGGTGAGTCGCCTGGCGACGCGGTCGGAGATGTTGTCCTTCAGACGCGAGGCGCCGATCTCCACCGCCGCGCGCACGGGGCTCTTGCCCTGTGAGAGCTTGCGGCCGCCGTCGAGGGCGAGACGCGCGAATCCGGGGCTGCGGCCATCGGCTATGTCGTGCAGCGTGACGACCGCCTCACCGAGCCTGCGGCCAAGGGAGGCGAGCAGGTATTCGGCACGGGCGACGGCGTAGTTGCGCAGTTCCGCCTTCACCCGCTCGACCGCGTCCGGGTCCACGGCGGAGAGCATGCCCCCGGCGTCTCTCACGTCAGCCATCCGACCGGCCCTCTCGTGCGGAAGTGCTCTTCGCGGGCGCGGTGGCGCGCTTCGCCGTCGCGCTCTTCCGGGACGAGGCGGTATTCCTGGCGGCGGCCTTCTTGGCCGCCGTCTTCTTGGCCGGCGTCCTCTTGGCCGTCTTCTTCTTGGCCGGCGTCCTCTTGGCCGTCTTCTTCTTGGCCGGCGTTGTCGTGGGGGACTTCTTGGCCTCGGTCTTCCTCGCAGTAGTGGGCCGGCGCGACGTGGTGGACTTCCCCGCGTCGGCCGACTTCTTCGCGGCAGGCCTCCTCCCCGGCTCCGTCTTCGGAGCCGTGGGCCGCGTCGACCTCTCGGGACCGTCCTCGTCGAGGTCGTCCTCGTCGGGGTCGGGGTCGTCGTCCACGTTCCGGTCGAAGTCGTCGTCGGGGTCGTCCTCGAAGCCGCCGTGGAAGTCGTCCTCAAGGTCGTCGGGGTGCCGCTCCTCCCCCGGTCCGACCGCCCCGTACACCCGGTCCCGGACATCGAGCGTGCGTTCGCGCAAACGGTCCGCCAGCCCGTTCAGCTGACGGTTGACGACAGCGCCGACGGCGGCGCTGCCGACGCCCCTGAGGTCGTCGCGCAGCTGGTCACCGATCTCCTTGAACTGCGTATTGCTCCGGAACGGATGGGTGATCACACCGACCAGTGCTCGCGGACCCAGGTCGAGCCGCCTGCACACCACGACGGTGCCGACGGCCAGGGCGAGCTTCGCCTTCTTCGTCCGCCCCAGCACATAGCCCGCGCCGACCGCGAGACCCACTGCGAGCCCGTTGTTCATCGTGCCGCCGTCTCTCTGCTCATGACGCCCCCGCCGCCTGCTCCAGTCGGTCGAGGAGCTCGTCCTCGCGCCGGTCGAACTCCTCCTCGTCGATCTCGCACGCCTCCAACTGACGTTCCAGTTGAGAGAGTTCACGTCGAATCGTCGAAGGGTCGTAGTACCGCCGCTCCGCCTCGTCGGCGACCTGCCGGAGCACCCAGAAGGTGCCCCGGACCGGCGCCGCGGGCAGGAGCAGCAGCTCACCCAGCAGTCCCATGGGGGTTCACTCCACGAAGCTGTAAGGGGGCAGCGGACCGTTGAGCTGCAACGACAGGTGCGGATTGTCCTTCGCCAGCTGGTCGACGGCGGCGACGAACGCGTCCGCGCCGTCCCGCGCGACCAGGCACGAGATGTTGGCGAGCCAGCCGGTTGACTCCGGGCCGACGCTGATCGCCTCCGCCCGGCCGGTGAGTTCGCGGTGCACGACGTCGGCGTCGATCAGCTCCCGCTGCTGCACGGCGGCCACGATCCGCTCGCCGAGCCGGAGCTTCTGCTCCTGGGTGCCGCCGCCGGCCGCCTTGTTCGCCTCACTCATCGCGCGCAGCTCGGCGTTCTCGGCGAGGATGCGGTGCAGCACGGCCTCCTCGTCGTGGGAGGCCTTGACGTTGTACTCGACCTTGCCGTCCAGGGCCGTGAGCCGCTGCTCGAAGTGCTCCGCTCGTTCGGCGAGGACCGCCTTCACCGCGTCGTCGTCGGGCGACACCCCGCCGAAGCGCATCGGCAGCACCGCGCCGCTCGCGGACGCCTCCGCGAGGACGTTCTGGTGGGCAAGCAGATCACGGCGCTTGGGCCGCAGGTCCTCGGGCGCGTCGCTGACGATGGCGATCAACTCGCCGCCGGCGACGGTGCGTACGGGGAGCGGCGGATTGCCGACTCCGACGAGTTCCGTCGCCGGGCCCGGGTGGGAGCGGCGGGCGATGCCGTAGACGTACGTGCTCACTCCTGCTCCTCCTTCTTGCGCGACGTGGTGCGGCGGGTGCGCGGCCTGCTCTCCGAGCTGCTCTCGTCGCGGGCCTTCTCGAAGGCCTCGGAGATGGTCTGGGCGGCTCCCGAGAGAGCGCCCTTGGACTTGCCTCGCGCACCGGACTCGGTTATCTCGCCGACGAGGTCGGGCAGCCCGGGACTGGCGTTGCGTCCCGATTCCAGGTCGAGGCGGTTGCACGCCTCGGCGAAGCGCAGATAGGTGTCGACGCTCGCGACGACGACACGTACGTCGATCTTCAGGATCTCGATGCCGACCAGCGACACCCGCACGAACGCGTCGATCACGAGCCCTCGGTCGAGGACGAGTTCGAGAACGTCGTACAGTCCGCTGGTGCCGCCGCCGGAGCGGCTCTGTTGTGCCGGAACAACCGTCATGGTTGCGGTCCTCCCTCTGTGGTCGTCATGGTCCGTGCGCTCCGGGCCGGTCGTCGGGCACGCCGACGAACGCCTCGGTTCGGGCGCAGGCATGTGCACGCGGTGCGTGCTCGGGGTTCGGGTCCGTTTTCACCTCTGGGGCGTCGTCCCGGGCCCGTTGGTCCGGAGTCCTCGACCCGTGGGCCGGAGCCCTCAGGAGGAGTCCGCCCTCCCGCGCTCGTAACGCCGGACCCTTCGGTACGTGGTCAGCTCGCCGTCGGGGTCCAGGGAGACCTCGTACGTGGCGAGCAGACTGGTCGTGTCGGGGATACGGGCAAGCTCGACCACCTCGACGGCGAGCTCCCAGCCGTCCTCCGTCCGTGCGAAGGACGACACCGACTCGACCTGCCTTCCGGTGAGTTCGGTGAGCTGGTCACGGGCCGCCCGCATGACGTCCACCGCTGTCGACGGACGGTCCGCCCCGGTGTCACCGCCACCGGACTTTCTCGTTGAGTTGGTCATCGCGACCTCGTCCTCCCTCGGGTTACCGCATGTCGTCGGCGAAAACATGACTTCCCGTCATGGGTGCGCGCCGGCACCGGGATCCGGTGCCCGCGGGGGCATCGGCGGCGTCCCGGGTGGGACTTGCGCGGGCCCCGCGGGGACGGGCTCCTTCCGGGCGGCGGACCTGAGCAGGACCGCCGCGACCGCCAGCGCGACGGCGGCGATCAGTGCGGCGGCCCATGCGGGTAGCGCCGCACTGAACAGGAGTACGAGGCAGCCGACGAAGGCCGCGCCCGCGTAGAGGCCGGCGGCGCCCGCCGCGCTGTAGTAGAGCGCCGCACGCCGCTGCTTGGCCGCCTGTTCGCGCAGTTCGTCCGCGAGCGCCTCCCGGACGGCCCGGGCCATCTGGTCCGACGGGTTGGTGTCCATGGCGCTCGCGTACCCGGAGTCCTGTTGGACACGCGTACGGATGCGGAAGGTGGCCGGCCCCGTCCGAGCCGCCGGCTCCGATGGGCGCGGAATGGGCGCGCCGCTCAGTCGGCCGGCGGCAGCAAGGTGCCCAGGGGCCCGAGGTCGAGGTTGAGGTCCTCCATCGTCAGCCCGTACTGCTCGCACAGGTCCGTCATGCGGTCGTGGAGGATCATGAGCGTCGCCCCCAGCCTCTCCTCCTGCTCCTCGGAGAGGTCGCCCTGGTCGACCCGGTGCAGCGCCTGACGCTCCATCAGCTGGCGGAGCAGCTCCACCAGCGTCAGGACGAGCCGCACAAGGTCTCGCTCGACGGTGTCGGGGTCGGCGCTGATCCTGCGGGCGGGTGACGGCGTTGCCCGACCCGCAGCAGGCAGGTCCTGGGGCGCGGCGGGCAGCAGACTGAAGGCCCGGGCCGCGGCCTCGGCGACCTCGTCGAAGCGGCGCCCTGGGTCCCTCTCCGCCTCAGAGGCCAACGTCGCCGCCCCCTGCGAAGTCGCCGTCCTCCGGGGCGTCGCCGCCCCCCGGGAAGGCGCTGCCCCCGGACGCGCCACCGCCCTCCGAGGAGCGGATGGACATGATGAGCGCGCGCAGGGAGATGCGTACGAGATCGATGTCCGCGATGGACAGCACCACGTCGCCGGTCAGGACGACGCCGCCGCTGAGCAGGCGGTCCAGCAGGTCGATGAGGGCGACCTGGCGGTCCGGCAGGGCGGTGTCGGTTTCCGACGGCCGGGGCGACACCCTCGGGAGCGGGCGGGGCTCCGTCACGGCTCCGTGCCCCGCTCGGTGCCGGCGGGCGTGTTGGAGCGCGCTGTGGAGCCAAGTGGATCGCCCGTGCCCGTCGAGTCCGGGTCCGCCACGCCCACCCGATCGTCCGTGCCCACCGGATCGTCCGCCCCCGCCGGGTCGGCGGTGCCCGGCGGTGTGGCGAACGAGTACGGCGCCCAGGGGCCGGTGAGTTCGACCCGTACCCCGTCCAGGCCGTCCGCCGCACGGCTCACCTCGTCGCGGAACTCCTCGGCCCGGTCCCGCGGTACGAGGTACGCGTCGTTGAGGACGTTCTCGCCCGGCGCGGTGGCGAGTTCGCCCTGCTGCACACGGTGTCGGGCCCGGTCGGCGGCGTATCTGCGTCCCGTCTCCTCGATCCGCTCGGCCGCGGTCCGCGCCGAGCGGTGGGCGGTGTCCCGCACGGTGCGCTGGGCCCTGCGGGTCCGCAGATACGCCCGCCCGGGGCTGACATCCTCGGAGCCCGCCGGCTCTGCCGGCTGCGAAGCGGGTGCGGCCGACGGCTCGACGTAGATCTTGACCCCCCACTCCACATGGGCGGCGAGGTGCGACAGCCGTTGCGCGAGGACTTCGCTCTGTGCGTCCAGTGCGTTCGTCGCCCGCTCGTCGTCCAGGTACACGGTGGCCAGGCGCAGCGGGAGGACGGTGGTGAGGGCGGACAACTCCTCGATGACTCCGTGGTGGGCGCGGGCGACGGCCTCCAGCCACCGGAGGTCCTCGAGATGCCGTTTGAGGGCCTCCTCCCGGAAGTCCTCCGAGGGCACGGAACTGACCGCGAGCGACAGGCCGTCTCCCCCGGTGAGCGGGCGCAGCCGTACGGGCGCTCCGGCGGCGCCGCTGAGCCCGGCGACGGCCTCCTCCAGCCCGTCCGCCTCCCGGACGACGGCGTAGACGTAGCTGACCCGGTCACTCATCGCGTGTCTTCCCGGTACTGCGCCGGGCCGGCCGGGACTGCCGCGGCCGCTTCTCCCCGGCGGTCCGCTCCTCGGCCGACTCGGGCTCGGCGGGCTCCTCCTCGGCTCGGGACGCCACCTGGCGGCGCCCGTCCTCGGGCAGCGCCTCGCCCCTGCGCAGGGCCTCGACCTCGGCCCGCAGCCGCCTGTTCTCCTCGGCGAGGGACCGTTCGCCCCCGCGGGCGCGCGACGACAGTGCGGGGTCGTGCTCCCACCAGTCGATACCCATCTCCTTCGCCTTGTCGACGGAGGCGACGAGCAGGCGGAGTTTGATGGTCAACAGCTCGATGTCGAGCAGATTGATCTGGATGTCGCCCGCGATGACGATGCCCTTGTCCAGGACCCGCTCCAGGATGTCCGCCAGGTTGCTGGTGGAGTTCTGCCCGTACGGCGCGGCCCTGGACGGATAGTTGCCCATCCTGCCGGCCAGCGGATCGCTCACGGCCGACCCCGCTCGTCCCAGAAGGCCCTGATCTCCTCCAGCTTCTCCAGGAGCTCGTCCTCGCAGCGGTCGAAGGTCTCCTCGTCGATCTCGCCGGAGAGCAGCAGCGCCTCCAGCTCCGCCAGCTCCCGCTGGACGGGCTCGGGGTCGTAGTACTCGTTCTCCGCCGCCTCCAGCACCCGGTCCATCACCCAGACGACACCGCGCACGGGGGCCAGCGGAAGGGTCACGATCTGCGTGAGCAGGCCCATGGGATCACCCTCAGACGAAGCTGTACGGGGGGAGGGGGCCGTTGAGGCGGAACTCGAAGTCCTCCCCCATCTGGTTCGCGACGCTCATCTCGGTGGCGAGGAAGAGCTCCTCCTGCTCCTCGGCCACCAGGAAGGAGACGCTCAGGAAGTCCTCACCGGAGGGTTGGGAGGTCTGCTGGTCCCGGGAGAAGGGCCGGAGCGCCTCGACGACCCCGGCGGCGAGCGACGCGTGGCGCGCGTCCACTTCCCCGGCGACGAGTTCGCCGAGCGCGAGGGAGACATCGGGGCCGGCCGTGCCGCCGCGGACCGCGTCGTTGAGTTCCCTCGCCTCGGGCGAGTCCTCGAGGATCTGCCGCAGCAGGGCTTCCTCGTCCTGCTTGACCTTCAGGTTGTACTCGGCACAGCCCTCCAGTGCGCCGAGCCTGTCCGCGTACTCCGTCGCCCGCTCGTCCAGGGCCTCCCGGACGGCGTCGTCGTCCGGGGCGGTGAGGCCGAACCTCAGGGGCAGCACCGCGCCGTCGGCCATGAGCCGGGTCTGGACCTCCTGGTGCGCCGTGAGGTCACGGCGCTTGGGGCGCAGACCCTCGGGGGCATCGCTGACGACCGCGGCGAGTGATCCGGACGTCACCGTGCGCAGCGGGGAGGGCGGGTCGCCCACGCCGGCGAAGTCGTCCAGCCGCAGCGGATGCTCCTTGCCCACGATGGAGTACACGTAGACGGCCATGGGTCACTCCTCCTCGCGTTCCCTGGAACGCCGGGGCCTCCGGCTCGTCGTACGCCGCCGCCGCGCCGCGGGCTCCCGCTCCTCCTGCTCCTCCTCTTCCCGCTCTTCCTCTTCGTCCTCGTCGCCGCCGCCCTTCATGGAGTCGGTCACGGCTTCCACGGCGCCGGAGAGCGCCCCCTTGGACTTGCCGTGGGCCCCCTTCTCGACGGTGTCCCCCACCAGGTCGGTCAGCTGCGACGGCTGCTTGCCGCCTTCCAGGTCGAGGCGGTTGCACGCTTCGGCGAAGCGCAGGTACGTGTCCACGCTGGCGACGACGATGCGGGCGTCGATCCTCAGGATCTCGATCCCGACGAGCGAGACCCGTACGAAAACGTCGATGACGAGTCCGCGATCAAGAATGAGCTCCAGGACGTCGTAGAGGCTGCTGCTGCCACCGCCCCTGGCGACGCCGCCTCCGCCCTGCGGCACCACGGTCATGGCGCCTCCCTTCACCGGGCCGATCGCTCAGGGCCTGCGGTCGATCTGCCCTCTGGTGTATCTGCGCTTACGTTCGTAGGCCACCAGGTCACCCTCCTTGTCCAGGGTCACCCGGTAGCTGGCCATCACGCTCGTGGTCTCGGGGATCCTCTCCAGCTCCAAGACCTCCACGTCGGCCTCCCAGCCGTCCTCGGTCGGTTTGATGGCCGACACCGACTCGGGCGGCCGTCCGAGCAACTGCGCCAGCTGCTGCGCCGCGGAGCGCATGACCCAGGCGGCCTTCTTCTGGGGCTTCCGCTTCGCTGGCTGCTCTGCAGGGGCCATGGTCCTTCTCCGGGGACGGAGCGGGCGCCATATTCGACGCGCGAACCTACAATTTCACTATATAGGGACATATCTGTCGTGCGCGTCGACCTGCAGGTGTGGTGCGCCTGGGCGTCGCCCCTGCGTGGTGACGACCGTCCCCCTTTCTTCCCCAACGCCTTTTGCGAAGGGAACAGTTCATGAACGACACGACCAAGATCGCTCTCGCGGCCGCGGTCGCGGGCGGGTACCTGCTCGGGCGCGCGAAGAAGGGGCGACTCGCGTTCGCCATGGCGACCTACATCGCGGGACGTCGCTTCGGCCTGGATCCGCAGCAACTGGCGACGGAGGGGCTGCGCAGACTGAAGGACGTGCCACAAGTCGCCGAGCTCAACGAACAGATACGAGGGGAACTGCTGGACGCGGGGCGCAAGGCCATCACGGCCACCGCCGACCGAAAGCTCGCGGATCTGGCGGAGTCGCTCCATGAGCGCACACTCCACCTCGGAGGCAAGGGCAAGGAGGAGGACGAGGAGTACGAAGAGGAGGAGTACGAGGACGAGGAGCCGGAGGAGGAAGAGGAGGTAGAACCCGAAGCGGAGGAAGGAGAGGAAGAGGAAGAGCCGGAGGAGGAAGAAGAGGAGGAACCCGAAGCCAAGGAAGAAGAGGAAGAGGAAGAACCGGAGGAGGAAGAAGAGGAGGAACCCGAAGCCAAGGA
>NZ_FNHI01000009.1:146064-146443 GCF_900103455.1 Streptomyces wuyuanensis
CCGGAGGAGGAAGAAGAGGAGGAACCCGAAGCCAAGGAAGAAGAGGAAGAGGAAGAACCGGAGGAGGAAGAAGAGGAGGAACCCGAAGCCAAGGAAGAAGAGGAAGAGGAAGAACCGGAGGAGGAAGAGCCGGAGGAGGAGGAGCCCCCTCGCCGACGGAGGCCCGCGAGAGGCCGCGAGACGCCCGGCCCGCGCAAGGCGGCGGCCAAGAAGGCCCCGGCGAAGCGCGCACCCGCGAAGAAGACGGCGGCCAAGAAGACCGCAGCGAAGAAGACCGCAGCGAAGAAGGCACCCGCGAAGAAGGCCCCGGCGAAGAAGACCGCGGCGAAGAAGGCACCCCCGAGGAAAGCCACGTCCAAGAAGGCCGCAGCGAAGAAGG
>NZ_FNHI01000009.1:146453-271954 GCF_900103455.1 Streptomyces wuyuanensis
GCGAAGAAGGCACCCCCGAGGAAAGCCACGTCCAAGAAGGCCGCAGCGAAGAAGGTATCGCCCAGGAAGGCACCCGCCAAGAAGACCGCGGCGAAGAAGACGGCTTCGCGCAAGACGGCCGCCAAGAAGACGACCGGACGGCGGAGGTAGGCCATGGCCAAGGAATCAGGTGCCGCCAAGGGCGGCGAAGGCTCCGGTCTCGACCTCCTGCGCAACGAGTTGGTCGACTTCCTCGGCGCCCAGGTCGAGAACCTCGCGGACAAGGCCGGTGACAAACTCTCGGGCCTCACCGACCAATTGCTCGACGCGGCCCAGAACGGCGGCCCGCTGCCCGGCGGCGGCATCATGAAGGCCGTCATCGGGAACAAGGGCAAGGGCATCAAGGACAACGTGGTCGACAAGGCCAAAGGGCTGCTCGGCGGCGGCAAGGGCAAACGGAAGTCCGGCGGCGGCAAGTCCATGAACATCCTCGAGGTCCAGGACGTGGGCGTGCCCCTCCGCGCGGCGTACGACCACTGGACGGCATACGAGGACTTCAGCGACTTCGCCAAGGGCGTGCGCAGCGTCTCCAAGGACAGCGACGACGTGCACAGCGACTGGAAGGTCAAGGTCGGGCCCTCCACCCGGGGCTGGAAGGCCACGGTTCAGGAGCAGGTACCGGACGACCGGATCATGTGGACCTCCGAAGGCGCCAAGGGCAGCACGCGCGGCTGTGTCAGCTTCCACTCCCTGGCACCGTCGCTGACCCGGATCGTGCTCGTCGTCGAGTACTACCCCTCCGGATTCTTCGAGAAGACCGGCAATCTGTGGCGTGCCCAAGGACGGCGGCTGCGGCTGGACTTCAAGAATTTCGTCCGCTACGTCTCGTTCGCCGATGAGGAACCAGAGGGATGGCGCGGGGAAATCCGTGACGGTGAAGTCGTACGCAGTCACGAAGAGGCACTGGAGGAAGAAGAACAGGGCCAGGAGGAGGACGAGGAAGAGTACGAAGAGGACGGCGAGTACGAAGAGGACGAGGAAGGTGACGGCGAGTACGCGGACGAGGACGAGGAACCCGAGGACGGCGAGTACGAGGACGAATACGAGGAGGACGAGGAGGAGGACGAGTACGCCAAATGACGTTTGAGCGGACTCGTCCGAGGTAGCAGCATTGAAGTAGCCGCAAGAAACGTCGGACGCTCAAGGGGCTGACTCACATGGCTGCACAGGGAAAGAAGATTCGCGGCAAAGCCCAGGAGACCGTCGGCAAGGCCAAGCAGAAGGCCGGCGAGGCGACTGGCAACGAGGAGCTTCGCGCCAAGGGCACTGCGGACCGATTGGCGGGCAAGACCAAGGAAAAGACCGCCGAGGCCGAGCAGACGGTGCGCGGCACCGCGGAAGAGCTGAAGGGCAAGGCCCGCAAGAACATGTAGGGCTCTCCCCCATGGGTCCCGGGACGGCCGGAAGGTCGGCGGTCCCGGGACCCGGTGACGTCGTTCTCGGTCTTCGCCCCGTCGTCTGCCCGTACCGTCATCCCCCGTCGTCGGCACGTCTCCGCCCCGTCGTCTGCCCGGAAGATCCGGAGGCGGTCCGCCCGTCTCGCAGCGAAGGAGGCCGACATGCCGGGGAACGACCCACTGCGTGATTACCACCGCAAACGCCACTTCGGCAGGACCTCCGAGCCTGAGGGCCGCGGCGAACGGCAGAGCCGCGGAACTCTCGACGAGCCCGCCTTCGTGGTGCAGATCCACGACGCGAGCACGATGCACTTCGACTTCCGGCTCGAGGTGGACGGGGTGCTCAGGAGCTGGGCGGTTCCGAAGGGGCCGTCGTCGGACCCGCACGAGAAGAGGCTCGCCCTGCCGACCGAGGACCACCCCCTGGAGTACGCGGACTTCGAAGGCGTCATCGCTGCGGGCGAGTACGGCGGCGGCACGGTCATCGTCTGGGACGAGGGCACGTTCCGGAACCTCACCGAGGACCGCCACGGGGACGAGGTCCCGATGGCCGAGGCGCTGGAGCGGGGGCACGCCTCCTTCGCCCTGCACGGTCGCAAGCTCCACGGCGGCTACGCGCTCACCCGCACCGGCTCCGGCTCGAACGGCGGCCGTGAACGCTGGCTGCTCGTGAAGAAGAGCGGCTCGAGCGGCGCCGCGCACGACGCCCCTCAGCCGCACCGTGCCCGGTCGGCCCGAACCGGCCGCACGCTCAAGCGGGTCGCAGAGGACGCCGCGGGCGGCAGCTGACCCCGCGCGGTCTCAGGCGCGCTCCCCGCCGGTGAGGCGCACGCACTCCGTGACGACCTCCCGCAGACTGCCGGTCCGCTCCAGGATCGTGCGCTGGACGGCTGCTCCGTTGCCGGTCCTCAGCACCGCCGCGAGCGCATCCTGGGCGTGTTTCGTGTCCCCGGCGCCGTCGAGGGCATCGCGCACATGGTCGAAGAGTGCCCGCACCACCGTTTCGGCCGGCGCCGGGCGCATCGTCCGGGGATGGAGCAGGCGGCCTTCGAGGCCGTAGCGGGCGGCCTGCCACGCGGCCAGCCGCAGCATGGACTCCCCGTGCCGCGCCGGCGGCTCCCCCGCCTGCCACTGGCGGGCCGCCGTCTCGACCAGCCCGCGGACGAGGACCGCGTGGAGCACCGTCGAGTCCGGATCCAGGCAGACGTCCGCGACCCGGATCTCGACCGTGGGATACCGATGGGACAGCCGGGCGTCGAAATAGATCATCCCTTCGTCCCGGAGGACTCCGGTGCCGACCATGTCCCGCACCTGCCGGTGGTACTGGTCGGCGGAGCCGAAGATCCCGACGGGGCCGGCCGACGGCCAGCGTCCCCACACCTGACTCCGGTAGCTGCTGTAGTGGCTGTCCTGTCCTTGCCAGAAGGGGGAGTTGGCGCTCAGCGCGAGCAGGACGGACAGCCAGGGCCGGATGCGGTCCAGGACCGCGACGCCCTCCTCGTCGGAATCCACGGAGACGTGGACATGGCACCCGCAGGTGAGCTGGTCCTGAAGGGTGAGCCCGAAGCGTTCGGCCATCCAGTGGTACCGCGTGCCGACGGCGACGGAGGGACTGACCGGGAGGGGGAAGGTGGCGAGGGCGGCGACGGCGACGCCCGTGTCCTCGGCGTGCTGCGCAGCCTCGGCCCGGCACCGCCGGATCTCGGCCGCGAGTTCCTCCATCCGGGTCCGGGGCCGCGTGGCGAACTCCAGTTGCTCGCGCTGCAACTCCGATTCGAAGACCTGCTCCTCCCCCGCCGTCTCCCTGGCGGCGGTGTCCAGGACGGCCGCCGACACGGCGCGGGGCTCCCCGGTCTCCGCGTCCACCAGGAGGAGCTCCTCCTCCACTCCCACGCTGCGCACGGCTTGCTCGCTGCCCTTCGCCGGTGTGCCCGGTCAGGCGGACCCGGCGCCGATCGCGTCCAGGGCCTCTCCCAGCGAGGTGACGGTGCGGACCGAGGCGCCGGGGCCGGCCGTATCCAGCAGCTCCCGTACGGGCGGCGAAGGCGCCGCGACGTACAGCGACGCCTCCCCCTGGAGCCGCGTCAGCAGGGCGAGCATGGCCGGATCGGCGGAGGTCACCGACTTCGTGTCCATCACGATGGCCCGGCTCTCCCCCTCCAGCACGTCGTCGAGCCGCTGCGACACGCCGGCCACTGCGTCCGGCCCGAGGTCGCCGCCGAGGGTGATGACCCATGCGTTGCCGCGCCGGCTGCAGCTGAGCACGCCGAGCGGCGGGGTCGATGGGCTGCCGTCGTATTCATGCATCCCCCACGTCTAGCAAACTCGTCCGCGCACTTCCAGACGGACTCCGTCGTCACCCCGGTCCGGGAAGGCGGGCGACGGCTCGGCGAACCGCCGGGCGAACTCCCGACGGACGAGGGGGATCCGGTGGCCGCGGTGGAGCCCGACACGCGCATCTTCAGGTGTCCTCGTCCTGACGTTCGAGCGGGCGGACCGCGGGGCCCTGGAGCACCCTGCCGTCCACGTCGAAACGCGAGCCGTGGCACGGGCACTCCCATGTCGTCTCGGCGTCGTTGAAGTGCACGATGCAGCCGAGATGCGTGCAGCGCGCCGAGACCCGGTGCAGCGCACCGGACCGGTCGCGGTGCACGGCGTGGAGACCGCCGTGCGGGCCCCTCACCACCGCGCCGCCACCGTCCGGGATGTCGTCCGCCGAGTCGGCGTGGCCGCCGGGCAGCCGGTCGGCGACCAGGTGCCTGGCGGTCTTCGCCCAGAGCCTCAGGGCGTCGGGCGCGTCGCCGGGGTGGAGCCGGACGGGGTCGTAGAGCCCGGCCCAGGGCGACGACCCCCCGGTGACCAGTGCGCTCAGCAGCCGCCCCGCCATCAGTCCCCCCGTCATGCCCCAGCCGCCGAACCCGGTGGCGACGTGGACCCGGCGGGTCAGGGGGTGGAGCCGGCCCACGTAGGGCACGTGGTCCGTGGAGAACGTGTCCTGCGCGGCCCAGCGGTGGGTGACCGCGAAATCCCTGAAGTGCTCCTCCGCCCAGCGTTCGAGCCGGTCGAAGTGGGCGGTGGCACCGCCGTCCTTCGGGTCTCCGGGAGTGAACTTCTCGCCGGTGACGACGAGCATGCGGCCGTGGCTCTCGTGCAGGGCGCTGCGCACCGAGCGGGTGCCCTCCTCCTCGGTCAGGAGCATGCCGGCGGGTTCCCCCGCCCCGGGTGGGAGGGGCCCGGCGACGACCGCCTCGCGGCGGGACTCCAGACGGGTGAAGAGCAGCGCCCGGTCGAAGACCGGGTAGTGCGTGGCGACGACGACGTGCCGCGCTTCGACGGTCCGGCCCGCGCTCGTGGTCAGACGGCACGGATCGCCCTCGTCGAGCCCGGTGACCCGGCTGCGTTCGACGATCGTCCCGCCGCTGCGCACGAAGTCCGCGGCGAGTGCGAGCAGGTACTTCCGGGGATGGAACTGGACCTGGTCGTCGAGCCGTACGGCGGCCGCGGCGGGGACGGGGAGGTCGGCGTCGCCGAGGAGGGACACCGCCAGCCCGGCTTCCGCGGCCGCTTCCGCCTCGCGCCGTATGACGTCGGCTTTCGCCGGATCGGCGACGTACGTGTATGCGGGCACATGTTCCAGGTCGCAGTCGATCCCGAGTTCCCCGGCCACCTCCGCGACGCGGCGCACCGCGTCGGCCTGGGAGGCCGCGTACAAACGGGCCGCGTCGGGGCCGCGCGCCGAGCGGATGCGGCTGTACGCCGTGCCCTGCAGCGCCGACACCTTCGCCGACGTGTGGCCGGTGACGCCCCGCGCGATCCGGTCGGCCTCCACGAGCACCACCTGCCGGCCCGCGCGGGCGAGCTCCCAGGCCGTGCAGATCCCGGCGATGCCGCCGCCCACCACCGCGACTTCGACGCGGACGTCCTCGTGCAGTGACGGATACTCGGGCCCGGGGTCGTACTCCGTCCACAGCGAGCCCGCGGAACGCTCGGAGATGGCCATCGGTGTACTCCTCGTCGGGACGGGCGGCGAACGCCGCCGGGCCGGGCCGGCACTCGGTGGACTCACCGCGCACCGCTCGTGATCGCGGTTCTCGCCGCGCGCGTCTTCGCGTCCCGGCTCATCCGCCGAGTCCGCCGCTGCCGAAGGAGCCGCCGCCCTGTTCGTCGCTGCGACGGCGCTCCTCGGGGCCGGGATGGGTGCTGTGGGATCCCAGCTGATGCGGGGTCAGTCGGGAGCCGTCGTCCGGGAAGGTCTCGCCGTCCGGTTCCCGGTTCTCCTCGATGTGCGTGCGTGCGGCCGGACGCGTGGGCTGCTCGGAGGGCCGGGGCCGTCGCGGCTGCGTCCTCCGGCGCCGGATGGCCCAGGGGATGACCCCGATGAGCACCGCGACGATCACGATTCCGGCGATGAACGGGCCGATGCCGCCCAGGGCCGGATTGCTCGCGGCTTGCGTGACGGGCGAGTCCTGGCTGACGATCAGTGGATTCATGTCCTCCGCCTTCTGCTGAGGTCGCCGACGAGGGCCGCTGGGGGCGTGCCCCGGCAAGGGAACGCCGTTCCGAGGCTCTCGGCCCGCGTCGGCCTTCAGGCATCCGCCTGCCCCGCAAGTCATTCGACACACATGCCGCCTTTGTCCGAGGACCGCCGCAGGGGGCCCGAATCGGTCGTCAGGACGGTGTGCCACCTGGCTCGAGCGCGTACAGCAGTTGCTGGGTCTCCGCCACGACGCCGCCCAGGGATGTGGCTGTCTCCGGGTCCTCGCTGGTCACCAGGGCCTTCAGCCGGCCGTGGGCGCCCCAGGCGTCCGGCAGCGCATCGGCCCGACGCTCCTGCGTGCCCGTCCCGCCGGGGCCGGGCGCGGGCACGGTCACCGGCACCGGCTCGGGCACGCAGACCTCCGCCGCACGGCGCAGCACCTCGCCCAGCGGTTCCAGCGCGTCCGAGTGCGGCGGTCGCAGGGAAGGGCTGCCGCCGGCGGCGTCGGCGAGGAGGCGCGTCAGGGACATCAGGTGGTGGGTGGCCCGTTCCCAGGCGGAGTCGCGCTCGGACGGCGGCAGGGCGGGGCCGCGGCGGCGAAGGCGGCGTCCCGGGTTGAAGCGGTAGCTCTCCCGCGTCCAGCCGCGTGCTTCGTGCAGCGCGGCGATGGTGGCGTGGAGGCTGCGCGCCCGGTCGTACCACCGCTCGGCGTCCGCCCGCTCGTAGCCGTGCTCCATGCCCGAGGCCATGGCGCGCAGGAGCTCCGCGGTCTCTCGGGGCAACCGGTCCAGGTGGGCACGTACGTCCTTCAGGTGCACCGGAGGCAGGACGAGCGCGTTCACACCGATCCCGATGAGGGCGCCGATCAACGTCTCCAGCAGCCTGTGGGCCACGTCGGCGAAGGACGTGGAGCCGTAGGCCAGGACGAAGAGAGCCGTGGTGGGAGCGTAGAGGCCCTGCGTTCCGAAGCGGGTCCAGTTGCCCAGCAGGACCGTCACGGGCAGGACGAGCGCCATGGCCACCGTGGTGTTGCCCGTGGCAGCCGCCGCCCCCGCGGCGAGGACGGCGCCGAAGCCGATGACGGCCACCTGCTGGACCGCGGACACCAGGGAGCGGTACACGGTGCTCTGCACCAGCGCCACGGCCGCCCACGGCGCCATCAGGGCCATGGGCGCCCCCCACCACCAGCCCGTCACGGCCCAGGCCAGTACGGCCGCCGCCGCGGCCTTCAGCGACTGGACGAGGGTGTTGCGCTCGCTCCCCGGCCCTCGCACGGCCCGGAGGGCTGAGCGCCGGATCGCCGCCGCTTCCCACCGCAGCCGACTCCACCACTGCACGTCTTCTCTTCCTGTTCCGTCGGGTCGTCCGCGCGCGCCGCGCCCGCACGGGACGTCCCGGGCACGGCGCGCCCGACGCGGCGGGTGCCCACCGGGTGTGCGTCGAAACGGCACGTGTACGGGGTGGCCGAGGGGGCACGCGCCAGTCGGGACTCCCCGGGAGGCGCAGCGATGCGCCCTCATGGAGGACGACGAGGTGTGCACGGCACGGAAACAGGTGAAGGGGGACCCATGAACAAGATGAAGCTGAAGAGGAAGGGCAAGGTGCCGCTCGTCTACAAGCCGGTCGGCTTCGCCCTGAGCTGGGGCGGCGGCGCGCTCGCCGGGCTCGCCTTCCAGAAGGCGTGGAAGGTGCTGCGGCACGAGGACAACGCGCCCGACGCGCTCGACCGGGACCGGAAGTGGGGCGAGATCCTGCTCGCGGCCGCCGTGCAGGGCGCCATCTTCGCCGTCGTGCGCAGCGTGGTCGACAGGTCGGGGGCCAAGGCCGTGCAACGGGCGACGGGCGTCTGGCCCAGCGGCGACAAGAGCGGCAGGGACTAGTCCGCCGCCGGGGTCGGACGCCGCACCCGGTCCGGCGTCCGGCCTCCGGCCGGCGGCTCGTACGCGGTCGCGCCCCTGCGCGGCCCCACATGGGTTGGAGGCGGTCACGATCCCACCGCAACCGGATCATTCGCACGCGCCCGTGCTGGAGGCGCTGGATGCCTACCACCGCAGCGGGCAGACGCCCTTTACGCCGCCCGGCCACAAGCAGGGCCTCGGGGCGGATCCGCGTGCCGTGGCCGTGCTGGGGCCGGGAGTCTTTCGGTCCGACCTCCTCGCCACCTCCGGGCTCGACGACCGCAGTGCCTCGGGAGGCGTCCTGGAACGGGCTCAGCGGCTCATGGCAGACGCGGTGGGCGCGACCCACACGTTCTTCTCCACCTGCGGCAGTTCCCTGTCCGTCAAGGCGAGTATGCTCGCCGTCGCCGGGCCGGGCGAGAAGCTGCTGGTGGGCCGCGACGCGCACAAGTCCGTGGTGGCCGGGCTGATCCTGTCCGGAATGCGGCCCGTGTGGGTGGATCCGCAATGGGATGCCGAACGGCATCTGGCGCACCCTCCGTCGGTGGACGCGTTCGACGAAGCGCTCCGCGAGCACCCCGACGCCAAGGGCGCGTTGGTGACCAGCCCGACGCCGTACGGCAGCTGCGCCGACCTGTCCGCGCTGGCCGCACTCTGCCACAGGCACGGCCTGCCGCTGCTGGTGGACGAGGCGTGGGGCGCCCATCTGCCCTTCCACGACGACCTGCCGACCTGGGCGATGGACGCCGGCGCCGACGTCTGCGTGACCTCCGTGCACAAGATGGGCAGTGGGCTGGAGCAGGGTTCGGTGTTCCATCTCAGCGGTGGACTGGTGGACCCCGCAGTGCTGAAGTCCCGTGAGGATCTGCTGGGCACCACGAGCCCTTCCGTACTCATCTACGCCGCCCTGGACGCCTGGCGGCGCCACATGGTCGAAGAGGGCAAGGAACTGCTCCAGAACGCCCTCGAACTGGCCGGAGCCGTCCGGTCGTCGATCGCCTCCATCGACGGGATGCATGTCGACGGACGCCCCGACTACGTCGGACCGGGGCTCGCGGCCGATCTGGACCCGCTGCCCGTCGTCATCGATGTGTCGGGCCTCGGCATCAGCGGCTACCGGGGCGCGGACTGGCTCCGTCGGCATCACCGCGTGAACCTGCATCTCGCCGATCACCGCCGCATCAGCGCACAGCTCACGTACGCGGACGACCACGACTCGGCGGCCGCGCTGCTGACGGCCCTGCGGGACCTGGCCGACAACGCCCCCTCGCTCCGCCCCGCGACCGCCGTCCACGTGCCGCCGCCCGTCGAGTTGCGCCTCGAACAGGCCGCCCTGCCGCGGGACGCGTACTTCGGCCCCACGGAGCAGGTTCCCCTGCGGGACGCGATGGGCCGGGTCGCGGCGGAGATGGTCACGCCGTACCCGCCCGGCATCCCGGTCGTCGTGCCCGGGGAACGTCTGAACGGGTCCGTGCTGGCGTACCTGGCAAGCGGCGAGGAGGCGGGAATGGTCGTGCCGGACACCGCGGACCCGCGACTGGCCACCCTGCGGGTGGTCGCGGAACGCGCCTGAGCCGGAGGTCGCGGCGCACCGGGCCCGGATGACGCGGCTCTGAGACGCCCGACCCTCGTCCGACCGCCCCATCCGGCAATACACCTCGTCCCACGTCTGTCGCCCCACCGGGCCGCCGTGATCTCCTACGGCAGTCGGCACGCGCTGAACTCACCGCCCGTGGGGGGAACATGTCCGAGAGCCCGCCCTCGGCCGCGGCGCCCGAGGGCCCGGGTTGCGATTCCGGGCGTCCCGCGCCCGCCGGGCCGCTGCCGCGTTCCGTGCGGATCGGGTACGGACTGGGATCCCTGGGCACGGGAACGTTCGGCACCGTGCCGGGTCTGATCCTGCTGTACTACCTCACCAATGTGCTGGCCGTACCGGCCGCGTGGGCCGGGGTCGCGGTGTTCCTGCCCAAGGCCTGGGACGTGCTGATCAATCCACTGGTGGGGGCGGCGGCCGACCGCAGCCGGGTGCAGGGCGGTTCACGGCGGCCGTTCCTGCTGGCGGGCGCGCTGTCGCTGCCTCCGCTGTTCGCGCTGGTCTTCGTCGCGCCCCCGGTGCGAGGGGCGGGCGCGGCCGTGTACGTGGGCGTGCTGTTCACCCTGGCCGCAACCGCCTACGCCGTGTTCCAGGTGCCGTACGTGACGATGCCCGCGGAGATGACGGAGGACGCGGTCGAGCGGGGACGCGTACTGGGCTGGCGGGTCGGTTTCCTCGGCGTGGCGATCCTGCTGTCCGGCGCTCTCGCCCCGGCGATCGCCCATGCCGAGGGCGACAGCGCCGGCGGCTACCGGCTGATGGGCGTGACGGTGGCGGCACTGCTCGCGGCAGGCATGCTCGGCGCCTGGTACTTCACCGGGCGCGCCCCGGTGGTTACCAGGAGCGAGGCAGAGCCGACGCTGCGCTCGCAGTTGGCGGCCGCCCGCGACAACGAGCCGTTCCGGTATCTGCTGGGGATGTGGGCGCTGCAGGCGCTGGCCGCGGGGACGATGCTCGCCGGGGCGCAGTACTTCGCCACCTACACGATCGGTGCGGCCGCGGCCGTCACCCCGCTGTTCGCCTGCATGATCGGCCCGTTGGTGCTGATGATGCCGGTGTGGAACCGGCTGACGCGGGCGCGCGGTGTGAAGTACGCCCAGTGGTGCGCCTCGTCGTTGTTCGCCGCCGGGGCGTCGGTCCTGTTCCTCACGCCGTGGACGGGCCCGGCCCTGGGCTACGCGGCGGTGGCGGTGGTCGGAATCGCCTACGCGGGCCTCCAGTTGCTGCCGCTGACGATGCTCGCCGACACGCTCGCGGTCGATGCGCTCCGCACCGGCAGGCGGCGCGCGGCGACCTTCACCGGGCTGTGGACGGCCGCGGAGACCCTCGCGTTCGCGCTCGGCGCCGGGCTCTTCGCGCTGCTCCTCGCGATAACGGGGTTCCGCTCCTCCGACGCCTCACGACAGGTCGAGCAGCCGGCCGCGGCCCTGACGGGCGTGACCGTCGGAATGAGCCTGCTCCCGGCACTGCTCACCGTGACGAGCCTGTGGCTGCTGCACCGGTACCGCGAAGAGCAGCCGGCCGTCTCGGGCACGACCTGACCGCGCCTGTCCACCACCGCCGACCCTACAGAGGACGAGAACCGCCATGCCGACCGATCCCGCACTCCCCCAGGGCCGCGCCGCCCATGACGTCCTCGGCGAACTGCGTGCGCTGCGCGCCAAGGACGCCCCCACGCGGGGCGGCCGGACCTTCGCGTACGTCTACGACCCGGGTCTCGACGGCCTGGACGAGCTGGCGGCGGAGGCGTACGCCGCGTACGCCTCCGTCAACGGCCTGGACATGACGGTCTTCCCGAGCGTCGCGCGCCTGGAGAACGATCTCGTCGCGGCGGCGGTGTCGCTGCTGGGAACGCCCGGCGCGCAGGGCTCGTTCACCAGCGGCGGTACGGAGTCGATCCTGCTGGCGGTGAAGACGGCGCGCGATCACGCGCGGGCGGTGCGCGGGGTGACCGCGCCCCGGCTCGTCCTGCCGTCGACCGCGCACGCCGCGTTCCACAAGGCGGCCGCATACCTCGGTCTGGAGACCGTGGTGGTGCCGGTGGACGCGCGGACGTTCCGTGCCGACGCGGCGGCGACGGCTGCGGCCGTCACCGAGCAGACTGCCCTGGTGGTCGCCTCCGCGCCCTCGTACGCGCACGGGGTGGTCGACCCGGTACCGGAGATCGCCGCCGCAGCGGCGGAGCGCGGCGTGCTCTGCCATGTCGACGCGTGCATCGGCGGATGGCTGCTGCCGTACCTCCGCCGTGCCGGACGGCAGGTGCCCGACTTCGATCTCTCTGTGCCGGGCGTGACCTCGCTCTCGGTGGACCTGCACAAGTACGGGTACTCCGACAAGGGCGCGTCCGTCGTGCTGTACCGGGATGCCGGACTGCGCCGCCACCAGTACTTCGCGCACGCGGGATGGCCGGGATACCCCGTGGTCAACCCGACGGTCCAGGGCTCCAAGCCGGCGGGCCTGCTGGCCCAGGCGTGGGCGGTGCAGCGGCACATCGGCGAGGACGGCTACACCGCGCTCGCCGAGCGAATCGCCGTGTCCATGGACCGGCTGCTGACGGGGCTGAGGGCCATGGACGGCGTACGGGTGCTGGGCGACCCGGAGGCGAGTCTCGTCGCCTTCACCCCGACCGGTGCGGACGGGGCGCCGGACGCGAGTCGGATGCTGCACCTGGCCGACGAGATGCGCGAGCGCGGCTGGTACCTCCAGCCGCAGTTGTCCTTCGACGGCCTCCCGCCGAACCTCCATCTGACGCTGACGCCGGCCACCCAGGGCCGCGTCGACGCCCTGCTGGGCGACCTTCGCACCTCGCTCGACGCGGCCCGCGCCCGGGAGCCGGTCACCGCCGACCCCGGCCTCGTCCGGCTCGCCGCGGACCTCGACCCGGACGCCCTGGGATCCGACGAGATCGCCGCGGTCCTGGCCTTCGCCGGGCTCGACGGCAAGGACGACGGCGGGGGCGCGGTCGGCCTGCCGCGCCGCATGGCCCCGGTCCTCGCCCTGCTCGACGCGCTGCCCCGGCGTCTGAAGGAGCGGTTGCTGATCGAGTTCGTGGGGTCGGTGTTCCGGGTCTGAGGCGACCGGCGAAGCGGGTTCAGAGCACGCGGACGCCGATGAGGCAGGTGTCGTCGTCGGTGTCGGACTTGCTGTGGGTGAGCAGGTGGTCCAGCCGCCGGTCGAGAGTCGCGGAGGCGGTCTGGGCCGTGCCGAGCAACTGGGTCAGGGAGTCGTGGACCGAGGTGTCGCGGCGCTCGACGAGGCCGTCGGTGTACATCAGCAGCGTGTCGCCCGGCTCCAGCTGGACGTCGGACTCCTCGTACTGCGCCTCACCGAGGGCGCCCAGGAGCAGTCCGCCGGGCATGGGGAGGGTGCTGGCGTCGGCGCCGCGCACGAGCACCGGGGGCAGATGTCCCGCCCTCGCCCAGCGCAGCGTGCGGGTCTCGGGGTCGTACAGGCCGCACACCGCGGTGGCGGTGACGTGTTCGGTGAGGTGGTGCGCCACGATGTTCAGCCAGGACAGCAGCTGCGCCGGGCCGGCGCCGGTGACCGCCAGGCCGCGCATGGCGTTGCGGAGGACGACCATGCCGGTGGCCGCCTCGATGCCGTGGCCGGCGACGTCGCCCACGCACAGCAGGATGCGCTTGGACGGCAGCACGACCGCGTCGTACCAGTCACCGCCGACGAGGGACTCGGATTCGGCCGGGCGGTAGCGCACGGCGACCTCGAGTCCGGGGGCGTCGAGCGGCGCACGGCGTGGCGGCATGATGGCGTGCTGGAGCTGGAGAGCGAGCCGGTTGCGCTCCGCGGACTCCTTCTCGGTGTGCTCCAGTTGGTCGCGGGTCGCGGCCAGCGCGACCTCGGTCCAGTGCTGCGAGGAGATGTCCTGGTAGGCGCCGCGCACGGCGATGAGGCGGCTGTCGGCGTCGAGGACGGGTTCGGCGATGACCCGGATGTGACGGGTGACGCCGTCGGGGCGCTGGAGGCGGAACGCCGTCGAGGCGGGCCGCCGGTGGTGCAGCACGGCCTGGAGGAAGCGGCCGATGGTGACCGCGTCGTCGGGGTGCGCATGGGCGGAGAGGTCCTGCAGGTGGACGGGGCTGTCGGTGACCGCGCGCCCGTACAGGGCGAAGAGCTGCCCGTTCCAGGTGACCTCGCCGCTGACCAGGTTCTCCTCGAAACCCCCTATGCGGCCGAGCCGCTGGGCGTGCTGGAGCAGGCTGGCCAGGCGCGCGGTCTCGTCCTCGATGCGCCAGATGAGCAGCACGGCGTGGCCGTGCCGGCTGATGCTGAGGTCGGCGACGGTGTCGAGCGGTACCTGGTCGACGAGGGCGGTGAGGGTCATCCGCCGGGCGCGGAACGGTTCACCTGTCGCGTAGACGCGTTCGACCTTGTCGAAGAGATCGCTGTCCGCGGCCGCCATGGGGTACGCCTCGAGCAGCAGCGCGCCGCTGACGGCGCTGCGGGGCCGGCCCGCCGGGTCGAGGAAGCGGCTGTTGGCGTGGCGGACCCGGAAGTCGGTGAGGTGGCCGTGCACGTCGAGGTGCGGGGTGAGGACGAGCGCCGGATCGTGCAGTCCCTCGGCCAGTTCGACGAGTTCGGACACGCCGGCGGGCTCCCGCGGCGTCCGGAGACCCGTGTCGGCGGGGGCGCTCTCCATGGTGCGGGCGCACAGTTCGGCCAGTGCGTCGAGCTGCCGCTCCACGGCGGGCGCCCGCTCCGGGAGGAGCTGTGGCCAGCAGATCTCCAGGACTCCGTTGATCCTGCCGCCGGTTCCGGCCGGGAGGGCGACCCGGCCGCCCTCCGCGGTCCGGCTGTGGCCGATGGACGGAACACCCGCCTCCGCGAGGGAGGGGATGTGCACCGGCCGCCGCTCGCCGAGCGCCTGGCGGGCGACGGTGGCCACACCGGGCGGCACGTACCGCCAGCGGGCCGCCTCGTCCGGGCTGAAGCCGGCGTGTCCGCTGAGCGAGAGGGAGCCGTCCGTCCCCGCGGTCCACACGGCGACGGCCGACGCCCCCAGCGGGGCCAGGGCGTGCTGGAGCAGCGACTCGGCGACCGCCTGGGTGTCGCCGGAGGCCAGCGCGGCGCTCTCGGCCGTACGCAGCCGCACGGAGACGGACCGGCCCGGTCCCTGCTCCTCCGGGTCCCCGTGGGCCCGCCGGACGAACTCGCCCGCGATGTCGGCGACCTCGTCACGGGCGGCCTGGTTGATGATGTCCGCCGCCAGTTCGAGCTGCGACAGTCCCGCCTGGTCGGCGAGTTCGGCCAGCTGCACGGCCGCCTGTGCCGGGCCGCAGCTGAGCCTTTCGATCAGCACGCCCTTGGCGAGCTCGATGAGGGCCCGTCCGTCGGCTGCCGCGTGCGCGGCACGGATCTCCCCGCGGAGCCGTTCCACCGTGGCGGCCAGGCGGCCGACGCTGGAGCTGCGGTCCGGTGCGCCCTCGGGCCCGGCGGGGGCGAGTCCCGTGCCGGGGCCACCGGGCTCCGAGGAAGGCGGAGGCGTGCCCGGCTCGGCCCCGTGTGCCGGGTCCGGTCCGGGCGGCGATCCGGTGCCGGACACCGGCACGGCCGCGGGAGCGAGCAGCGCGTCGTCACCGGGTGGGTTCCCGGCGGGCTCGGTTCGGCTCATGACGCTGCGGACTCCTCGGTGTCAGCGTGGTGAGGGAGGCTGTGCGTACTCCGGTACGGGTCGTTCGCCGCGGCGCGGCGTGCGTCACGGGGCACTCAGCCACCTGCGCAGGCAGGCCACGAGATCGTCGGCGTTCACGGGCTTGGTGACGTAGTCGCTGGCTCCGGCGGCGAGGCTCTTCTCCCGGTCGCCGGGCATCGCCTTCGCCGTGACCGTGATGATCGGCAGGGTCGTGTGCTGGGGCATCTGACGGATCTTGGACGTGGCCGTGTAGCCGTCCATCTCCGGCATCATCACGTCCATGAGGATCAGGTCGACCTCGGGGTGCGCGGCCAGCTTGTCGATGCCCTGCCTGCCGTTCTCGGCGTGGAGGACGCGGATGCCGTGCAGTTCGAGGATGCCGCTCAGCGCGTACAGGTTGCGGGCGTCGTCGTCGACGACGAGGACCGTACGGCCCTGGAGTCCCCCGGCGGCGCTCGGCGGCTGCTGGTGGGTCTCCTCCACCCGGACCAGCGGTACGACGTCTCCCGGCTGCTCGGCCGAGAGGTACAGCGCGATGCGTTCGCGGAGTTCGTCCAGGCTGGACAGCAGCTCCAGCGGACGCTCGTGGACGCGGGACTGGAGCGCGCGCTCGTCCGCCGCGTCGAGCCGGCGGTTGTTGTGGGCGAGTACGGGAACGGTCCGCAGCGCGGCGTCCCCGTCCATCGCGTCGAGGAAGCGCAGTGCCTGTCCGTCGGCCATGTCGAGTTCGAGGACCACGCAGTGGAAGGGGTCGGTGGCGAGGGCGGCGGCCGCCTCCTCCGGTCCGACCGAGGCGACGACCTCGAAGGTGTCCCGGTCGGGCAGATCGGCTCCGGCGAGTTCGCCGACCGCGCTCTCGGCCACGAGCGACAGCAGTCCGCGGGGGCGTTCCTCGATCACCAGCAGCCGCCGGGTCTGCCGGGCCCGCCCGGCGCCGAACGCCCCGGCCGGCCGCTCGCCCTCGACGGTCTCGACGGCTTCCTCGGTCTCCGCCGGAGGACGGGCGGGATCGTCGGTCTGGCCCTGGAAGTCGGCGCGGGCGACCGGGAGGTAGAGCGTGAAGGTGCTGCCCTGGCCCAGTGCGCTCTCGGCGGTCACCGCGCCGCCCAGCAGATGCGCGATCTCGCGGCTGATCGACAGTCCCAGGCCCGTGCCGCCGTACTTGCGGCTGGTCGTCCCGTCCGCCTGCTGGAAGGCACCGAAGATGACCTCGAGCTGCTGCTCGGCGATGCCGATGCCGGTGTCCTCGACGCGGAAGGCCACGACGGCGCCGCCGCGGTGGACGGAGTCGGGCAGTTCCGCCTCGGACGCCGGTTCGATACGCAGTTCCACACTGCCGCGCTCGGTGAACTTGACCGCGTTGGAGATGAGATTGCGCAGCACCTGGCGGAGCCGGGAGTCGTCGGTCACCAGGTCGGCCGGGACGCCGGGGGCGGTGGTGATGGTGAAGTCGAGGCTCTTCTGCGTGGTGACCGGCCGGAACGTCGCCTCGACGTAGTCGAGCAGCGGGCGCAGCGCGACGCGCTCCGGGTTGATGTCCATCTTTCCGGCCTCGACCTTGGACAGGTCGAGGATGTCGTTGATGAGCTGGAGCAGGTCGGAGCCGGCCGAGTGGATGATGCCGGCGTACTCCACCTGCTTCGGCGTGAGGTTCCGGGTCGGGTTCTGGGCCAGCAACTGGGCGAGGATCAGCAGGCTGTTGAGCGGGGTGCGCAGCTCGTGACTCATGTTGGCCAGGAACTCCGACTTGTACCTGGAGGCGAGAGCCAACTGCTGTGCGCGGTCCTCCAGTTCCTGCCGCGCCTGCTCGATCTCGAGGTTCTTGCCCTCGATGGCGCTGTTGCGGTCCGCCAGCAGGGCGGCCTTCTCCTCCAGTTCGGCGTTGGACCGCTGGAGCTCCTCCTGCTGGACCTGGAGTTCCTCGGAGCGGGACTGCAACTCCGTCGCCAGTCGCTGCGACTCGCCGAGCAGTTCGTCGGTGCGGGCGTTGGCGACGATGGTGTTGACGTTGACGCCGATCATCTCCATGAGCTGCCCGAGGAAGTCCCGGTGGACCGGGGTGAACGGCGTGAACGAGGCCAGTTCGATGACGCCGAGGACCTGTTCGTCCACGACGACGGGCAGCACGATCAGGCTTCCCGGCGTCGTGCGGCCGAGGCCGGAGGAGATGACGTAGTCGCCCGGCACGTTGTCCGCGGCGATCGTGCGGCGACTGCGGGCGGCCTGGCCCACGAGGGAGTCGCCCAGCCGGAAGCGGTCCTCGCCGGGTGTGCCCGCCGGGCGCCCGTACGAGCCGACGAGGCGGAGTTCGGCGCCGTCCTGGGTCTCCTCGGCGAGGTAGAAGGCGCCGTACTGGGCGGAGACGAGCGGGGTCAGCTCGTCCATGACCAGCTCGGCCACCACCGCCAGGTCGCGGTGGCCCTGCATCAGCCCGGAGATCCGGGCGAGGTTGGTCTTGAGCCAGTCCTGTTCGTGGTTGGCGCGGGTGGTGGCGCGCAGCGACTCCACCATCGCGTTGATGTTGTCCTTGAGTTCGGAGACCTCGCCCGAGGCGTCGACGGTGATGGAGCGGGTCAGGTCGCCCTCGGCGACGGCGCTGGTGACCTCGGCGATGGCACGGACCTGGCGGGTGAGGTTCCCGGCCAGCTCGTTCACGTTCTCCGTGAGCCGCTTCCAGGTGCCGGAGACTCCCTCGACCTCGGCCTGCCCGCCCAGCCGGCCCTCGCTGCCGACCTCCCGGGCGACACGGGTCACCTCGGCGGCGAACGACGACAGCTGGTCGACCATCGTGTTGATGGTCGTCTTCAGCTCCAGGATCTCGCCCCGCGCGTCCACGTCGATCTTCTTCGACAGATCGCCGTTGGCGACGGCGGTGGTGACCTGGGCGATGTTGCGCACCTGGTTGGTCAGATTGGTCGCCATGGAGTTGACGTGGTCGGTGAGGTCCTTCCACGTGCCGGCGACGTTCGGCACCCGGGCCTGGCCGCCGAGCCGGCCCTCGGTGCCGACCTCTCGGGCGACGCGGGTGACCTCGTCGGCGAACGCGGAGAGCGTGTCCACCATGGTGTTGATCACTTCGGCCAGCGCGGCGACCTCGCCCTTGGCCTCGACCGTGATCTTCCGGGACAGGTCGCCGCGTGCCACGGCGGTGGCCACCTGCGCGATGGAACGCACCTGCCCCGTCAGGTTGGAGGCCATGACGTTGACGTTGTCGGTGAGGTCCTTCCAGGTGCCGGAGGCACCGCGGACCGTCGCCTGGCCGCCGAGGTTGCCCTCGGTGCCCACCTCGCGGGCCACCCGCGTCACTTCGTCGGCGAAGGAGGACAACTGGTCGACCATCGTGTTGATGGTCTCCTTCAGCTCCAGGATCTCCCCCCGCGCGTCCACGCGGATCTTCTGGGTGAGGTCGCCCTGGGCGACGGCCGTGGTCACCTGGGCGATCGAGCGCACCTGCGCCGTCAGGTTGTCGCCCATCACGTTCACCGACTCGGTGAGGTCCTTCCACGTGCCGGAGACGCCCTTGACGTCCGCCTGACCGCCGAGCCGGCCCTCGGTGCCCACCTCACGGGCCACCCGCGTCACTTCGTCGGCGAAGGAGGACAACTGGTCGACCATCGTGTTGATGGTCTCCTTCAGCTCCAGGATCTCCCCCCGCGCGTCCACGTCGATCTTCTGCGACAGATCGCCGCGCGCCACCGCCGTCGCCACCTGGGCGATCGAGCGCACCTGCGCGGTGAGGTTGCCCGCCATGAAGTTCACGGAGTCGGTGAGGTCCCGCCAGGTTCCGGAGACGCCCTTGACGTCCGCCTGGCCGCCGAGTATCCCCTCGGTGCCCACCTCGCGGGCCACCCGGGTGACCTCGTCGGCGAACGCGGAGAGCTGGTCGACCATCGTGTTGATGGTCTCCTTCAGCTCCAGGATCTCCCCCCGCGCGTCCACGTCGATCTTCTGCGACAGATCGCCGCGCGCCACCGCCGTCGCGACCTGGGCGATGTCCCGCACCTGCGTGGTGAGGTTGCCCGCCATCGCGTTGACCGAGTCGGTCAGGTCCGCCCACGTACCCGAGACGCCGGGGACCTCGGCCTGACCGCCGAGCGTTCCCTCGGTGCCCACCTCGCGGGCGACCCGGGTCACCTCGGAGGTGAACAGGGAGAGCTGGTCGACCATGCCGTTGAAAACACCGGCGATCTCGCCGAGCAGACCGTCGGCGTCGTCGGGCAGCCGGGTGCCGAAGTCCCCGTCCCGTACGGCCGTGAGCCCCGCCAGCAACTGCCGGAGCTCGGGCTCCCCCACGGCGCCCCCGTCGTGCGACCCCGTCCGCTGCACCGGGCGCGTCTTCCCCACCATCGTCTCAGCCATGACCACCCTCGTTAGCCTGACCCGGCTCCTCCCGTCGACGACGGGTGGAGCGCTGCGGCCCTCCGGCGGAGGGCCCCCCGTACTCGTCGCCGACCGGTCCAAGAATCGTTGTCGTGCGACAAAATACGAGGCAGCGTAACCTGCCGCGGCCCTCCGCGTGGACACGGCCCCGGCATTTCGGACAGGTGACGGGACGGCGCGGCGCGCGGGACGCCGTGGCGGCGGACGGGCATCCGGACTTCGGCTGCCGGACTCCGGCTTCCCCGGCCGGTGGGTGCCCCCGACCGACGCGCGCGGCCGTCAGCCTTCGACCCCGGGGGAGGAATGGGCGGCACCGACCGGCTTGGACTCGGGGGATCCCCGCTGCCGCAGGTAGACGGAGAGGATGACGCGGTCCGGCTCCGTCCCCACTCTGCGCGGTTCCCTGGAATCCGGTGAGCCCTCGCGAGGACCGGCAGCACGTCCCCGACCACTACCGCCCGTTCTCCTGCTGACGCGCACGGTACGGGCGACGGCCGCGCCCCCGTGCCTCCGTCAGCCGCGCGGGGGTCGCGCGGGGGTCGCGCGACTCAGCGCCTTTCGCCGTCCGGGCTGACGACGCGGTTCGCCTCGTCAGCGACGAGCAGCGAGAGGAGCGCGGCCACCGTGAGCCCGGCCTCGGCCGGATGCCGCAGCACCTTCGATTGCTCGATGCGGTAGTTGTTCGAACGCCCCTCGCGCGTGTGCGACAGATAGCCCGCCTGTTCCAGGTCGGCGATGATCTTCTGAACGGCGCGTTCCGTCAGCCGGCAGTGTGCGGCGATGTCCCGGATCCGCACGCTCGGGTTGTCGGCGATGACAGCGAGCACACGGGCGTGATTCGTGATGAACGTCCATCCGTTGTGCGGTTCTGGCACTACACCCATGGCTCGATCTTAGGACTGAAGCGGGTGCACGAAAAGACATGAACTGAGTTTCGTGTAACTCTTGACGGGTCACATGTGCGGGGGTGACCTTGGAGGGGAAGACCGGTGGACTTGGGAGAGGCCGCCATGGCAGAGCATGAGTACGAACGCGGATTCTGGCCGTGGGGTGCCGGAACAGCGGCTGCCGCCGCCCCGGCGGCCCCACCGCTGCCTTTCTCCACCGACAGCTACCCGGGGGGCGGCGGCCGGCTGGTGATGGTGATCCGCGGCGAACTGGACCACGACACGGCTCCTGCTCTGCAGCGCGCCCTGCAGGAAGCCCTGGAACGTTCGCGCAGCGGCCTCCGACTCGACCTGCAAGCCGTGCCCTTCCTGGACTGCTCGGGTCTCAACGTGCTGCTGCGGCTGCGGCGTGACGCGCAAACCCACGGCAAAACAGTCGAGTTGGGCCCCCGGAGTCCCGCCGTGACGCGCCTCCTCACCCTGAGCGGCACCGCGTCGCTGTTCCCCTGCACACAGTAGGACCGCCGGCCGCGCGCCCCGCTTGCCCGCTTGCCCGCTTGCGACAGCGCACCCGCCGGGGCTCGGCCTCTCGCGCCACCTGCGGACGGCTCCCCGGTTCGGCCTCCCGCCGAGATGGCAGGCGCCTGCCGCCGCAGGGTCGCGCGCCGTTGCGAGTCGTCACGCTCTGCTGCGTGGCGGCGTGCCGTCGGTTCAGCTCCTACGGCGGCGAACCAGCCAAACGGCCGCCGCCGCCGCGGCTGCGGCCAGCAGCGCCGGGTACCGCCGGGCCACCCGGGTGGCCTGCGCAGCCTTCGCCCTGACAGGCTCAGGTGCCTTCTCGTCCCAGATGTGCCCCGCCTTGGCGGCCGCGGCATGAGCCTGCCCGGCGGTCCGGGATGCCTTCTCCGTGACCGTCCCGGGCAGACTGTCCCGGACCCGGGCCGCGCTCTCAGCGGCCTTGTGCCGCAACTCCCCTGCCGTATGGACGGCGCGATCCTTGACCTCGGCGGCTTTCGCCTGGCCACGAGCCTTGACGTCGGCCTTGTCGGCGAGTGCCTCGACCGTCTGCCCCAGCTCATGACGGGTCTGCTCGACCTGCTCCCGCAGTTCCTCGGCGTCGGACGCTGTGCGCCCCTCGTGAATCGGCTCGCTCATCGCTGCACACTCCCCTTGATCTCGGCCACGTCCGCTTTCACGCTCTCGATCGTCTGCTCCGGTGCGGGCGGTGCGGCCTGGTCGACCTGCTTCTTGCCCCGGAGGGCCAGCACTGCGGCGATCGCTCCCAGCACGGCTGTCACGATGAGCGCCGCAGCCCATACGGGCAGAGGCACCGCCAGGGCGGCAACAGCCGTCGCGGTGAGCGCCTGCAGCGCGAGAAAGCCCACCACGCCGGCCCCGCCGAACAGGCTGCCGCCCTTGCCGTAGCGCCGGCCCTTCTCTTTCATCTCCGCCTGCGCCAAAGCCAGTTCTCCGCGAACCAGCTCGGTGAGCTGCTGCGAGGCCCGCTGCACCAGCTCGCTCACCGGCTCCTGGGCGGAGGAGCCTGCGCGGTGCGCACCGTGGGAGTCCGACTGCGTGTGGCTTGACACGACGTTCGCCTCCGTTCTTCTCGATCCTGCGGAGCAGCGCTGCCACCCTCCGCCGTGCAGGCGCGAGTACCCAAAAACACGCAATTCACAGCGCGGAACCTCTGATCGGCACGTCGGGCAACCGCGTCGGCCCTCTGGTCCCGCATGTGGCCTACGGATTGTCGATGTTCCCGCCCCCGTGGGCATACGGACGTGGTGACGAACGAAACCACCGACACCCCGGATCCCGCCCACCGACGTCCGGAGCACGTGAGCGACGAAACGGTCCAGGCGCTCGGTTCGCTGTCCAAGGCGCTGGAGACCACGGAGCGGGCCCGGGGTCACCTCTACGCCTTTCACCAGCTGACCGGCAGCGCCGACCTCGAACTGGACAATGCCGTGCGCCTGCTGCGCGAGGCGGGCCATGCGGGACAGGCCGCCCTGGTCGAGCGGGAGATCCTGGGCCGCAACGTGATTCCGGGGCACTGGACGTTTCAGATCATCGAGGCCTACAACAAGACCTACTACCGGCCGTTCGCCGACCTGGAACACGCCATGGTGCGCGAACTCGCGGACGGGCGGGACCACCTCCACGAAGCCGAGATGAAGGAGTCCCGCCGGTCGCGCCACCATCCCGACCACACTGCGCGACCGCCGACCCCGGAGTGACCGGCATCAGCCGGCAGGGGCACAGCGACCCTCCGGAGAGGTCCGTGACGCCACGAGAAGCGAGGCCCCCTGCGCACCCCCGGCGCCGAGGCCACCGGGCCCACCCGGGGCGCACGGACGGACGGGAGAACGCGCCCGGTCAGCGCGCAGGAAGCGCGCGGGCGGCCGCTTCGGCCGCCTGTGTCGTGACGGTGACTGCGGCGCGTGCCGCCCGCCCGGTCGCCTTCCAGCCGAGCATGCGTACCGCCGTCGCCGGCGCCGGGGGGAACACCCCCAGCTGCCCCAGCATGGTGATGTCGTCACGGACAGCCTCGTGAGCGGTCACCTTTCCGTCACGGACGGCGAGGACGTGGATCTGCTCGAAGTCGATCTCCCGCCCGGTCGGGGGAACGGCCTGGTCGAGGGCACCGTCGCGGAAGCGCACGAAGGGGCCCGTGTGGCGCCCCTGCATGCGCAGCCGCACCCAGACCTGGTCGTCGTTGGCGGCGACGGCGAGGATCGGGAAGCGCAGGTCGCTGAAGGCGAACCGCATCCACGCACTCGAGGCGAGCACTCCCGCCGGACCCGGCACCGAACAGGCCGAGGGCGAAACCGCCGCCTCACGGTTGCGGAAGTCCGCCGCGACGACGTCGGCGGCCAGTGCCGGATCGCCGGTCTCGAGAACCCGGAAGAGCCCGTGGGCCAGTTCCGCAAGCCTTGTCGCCATGCCGTCCACACCTTCCCCTGCGCGTGCCTCCGAGTAGGCCCCGAGGCGCCGCGCCGTGCGGCCGCGCTCCGCGACGGGACAACGCGGCCATTGCCTAATTGAGGTAATAGACTACCTAATCAATAGGCCAACGCTGTCACCATCGTAGGATGATCGCCATGCCCGCCAAACGCACCTACGTGTCCCCCCTGCGCGAGCAGGCCGCCGCACGGACGCGCGAGCAGATCCTCGGGCGGGCCACCGAACTGTTCGCCGACCGCGGGTACGGACTGGTCACCGTCGCCGACATCGCGAAGGCCGCCGGCGTCTCACCGAAGACCGTCTTCGCGAGCGTCGGCACCAAGGGCGACATCCTGGACCGGATCGTCGACCAGGGCGTGGCCGCGTCCGGCCACGAGCGCGCGGTCGAGCTGGTGCTCGGCCTCCGTACACCCCGAGAGGTGCTGGCGGCGCTCGCCCACGGAACCCGAACGGGCAACGAAGGGCACTTCCAGGTCCACGAGGCCATCCACAAGGCGCTCCCCGTCCACGAGGACGGTGACGCCCTGTGGCAGCGCGCCACCGCGGCCTACCGGGACGCGATCACCACCGCCGCCCACCACCTGCACACCCTGCCCTCCGCACCCGCGGGCACGACGGAGGAGACGGCGGACGCGCTGTGGTTCTGGTTCGGCCCCTCCTCCTGGCGCACGCTCGTGGTCGAGAACGGCTGGCCGTGGGACCGCGCCGAGGAGTTCCTGCGCGCGACGGCCATCGCCACCCTGTACCCGGAGGCGTAGCGGGCGCCACGCGCCCCTCCCGGGAACGTGCCGTGCCACCACCGGAACGCGTCACCCCCACGGGAATGTAATGAGCATGAGAACGGTTGTGCCTGTCGGCCCAGGTGGAGACGGTCGGACCGCCGGTCCGGTCCACCCGCCCGGTGGTGATATCGGCGAGAGGGGAAAGAGAGATGGCACGCAACGACAGGCGCCCCGTCGTGACGCTCCGTTCTTCGGCTGGGACGGGTCACTTCTACGTGACGCGCAAGAGCCGGCTGAACGACCCCGACCGGCTCGTACTGCGCAAGTACGACCCGTCGGCGGGCCGGCACGTGGAGTACCGCGAGGTGCGCTGACGCCCTGCCCGCAGTAGGGGGAAGCCCGCTCGCGAAGGAAGGAAGAGCGATGAAGATACGCAAGTCGCTGCGCGCACTGAAGGCCAGGCCCGGTGCCCAGGTCGTCAGGCGCAGGGGGACGACGTTCGTCCTCAACAAGAAGGAGCCGCGCTTCAAGGCCCGCCAGGGCTGACAGCCGGTGGGATCCGGCCGCCGCGGACACCGCGGCGGCCTTTCCTTTGCCCCGGCCGCCGTATCGGATCGTGTCCGGTGCGCGCCCGGTCAGGTTCCGTCGGGGGCGAGGGGAACGACGGCCTCGATGGTCTTGCCGTCTCGGGCCGGGGTGACGGCGACACTGCGGCTGAGGCGCTGGACGAGCGGCCAGCCGAAGCCGCCCGGGGTGACGATCTGCGAGCGCGGCGCACTGCTGGGCGGTGTGGGTGAGCGGTCGGTCACAGTGACGCGGACGGCGCCGCCGACGATTTCGGCGCGGAAGGCCGCGATGCCGCCTCCGTGCCGCAGCGCGTTGGTGACCAGTTCGGAAGTGACGAGCAGGATGTCGGTGACCACGCGCGGCGGCAGAGGTGCCCCGGCGAGGCCGTCGAGGAGCCGGCGCACCCGTTCCCGGGCGTCGGCGGCCGTTCCGGGGCACGGTTCGTGCGCCGAGGCCATGGGTTCGCGGAGTCGCTCCCCGTCGGGCCGGGGTACCCGCTGGTGGCCGTCCGCATCCACCGCGGCCACGGGCTGCCGTTCACGCGTACCGCTCGCCGTACCGGGACGCTCCTCGCGCCCGGCGGCATCGTTCGTCATGCCTCCCCCTCGCACCGTCGCCACGTCCGTCGCCTCTGCCCACACTGTGCCGTGTGCCTCTCCGGTGCGGCGCTCACCGGACGTGGTGACCGTCACTGCATGTTCCACGGACCTTCTCCAGCGCGGCGGTCGTCGTGGGGGCGACGGTGAAGAAACGAGCGGTGTCGGTGAGGTCCAGCAGTCGCCGGACGGTGAAATGGGGCTCGGCGAGCACGAACGGGACGCCGGCCGCCAGGTGGCGCCGGTGCGCCTCGATGAGGGTGTGGAGGAAGGAAGAATCGGCGAAGGTGACCCGGGACAGGTCCACGACGACGCCGAGAACGGTTCCGTCGAGGGGCGCTGCGAGCGGCTGAGCCAGCGTCTCTGCCTCGTCCGCGTCGAATTCACCGCAGACCCGTAGGACGCGTACGTCGTCGACCGAGGTCACGGTCACTTCCAAGTCTTCACTCATCGAGGCATTGTCCCAGTTCACGAGCTGCGAGCGAAGAGTGGGGGCGCCTCGGACCGTCGCACGGGCCGCACGACCCGCGTGGGGAGCGTCCGAAAAATGATCACTGGACGGATTCGCGGAGCCAGGGGATGACTGCGACGAGGTGGAGGCCGTCGCAGTAGCGGTCGGCGAGCATGTCGAAGCGGGTGGCGCCCCGGCCGCCACAGCACTCCGTGAAAACGTGCGGGTGATCCCGCCACGGCCATCCGCCTGCGGCAACGGCGGAGGCATATCCGCTCCCCACGCCGCATCCGCCAACTCCCCACGACCCGCCACAGGATCAGTGGTCAGGGTGGTGTTGGCCGCGCCCAGACGCGGGATCCGGCACGAACAGGCTCAATCGGTACGTGGTCGGCTGCACCAGTCGCCCACACAGCGTGTCGATCCGGGTCGTCGCCCAATCGATCCGCTCCTCCCCGGCACGCAAACGGTGCAGGTGAGCACGCCACTCCGACTCGTCCTGAGTCTCGAAGACCACCTCCCACCGGCCCGCGCCCGGAGCAGTGCCGGCCGCAGCCTGCCGTCTCGCGTCCTGCCGGCGTCTCCTCTTCCCCTGTCCCGGCACTGGCTCAGCATCCCTGTCCCGGCAACCCACAGCAAGGTGATTGATCCCGGCCGCGGGCCGCGAGGTGTTGATCATTCGTCAGACAGTGCCGGGGGCCCGTCCTCAGTGCCTCAAGGGACCCCGCACCATCGGCACGCTGGGAGACGGCCGGTACTCCGTCGAAGGACCCAGCCGGAGCAGCCCGCGGATCTCCGAGACGGACAGCGCGCAGGCCGCAGTGGCGATGGTCGTCGATCGCCTGCCGCCGGGCTGTGGCCCGGCCTTCATGGGCGACGCAGGAGAACCGGCCGCTTACGAGAGGTACGGGACGTCAGGTAGGGCGGGCCCACGGCTTGGCGGAAACGGAAACCGTGACCCCAGCCGCTTCGACGACACGCTCTAGGCCGGCGGGACGGGTGGCGTGATGCCCGACGTGCTCTGCGCGTCCGGTTCTCCCGGAGCCCGGACCGCGGCCGCGATGCCGTCGGCATCCGTGAAGTGGTCCAGGGTGCCCGTCAGTTCAAGCAGCCGTTCCAGCAGCTCGGGACGGTGGTCCAGACGCAGCCGCGCCCCGGCGGCCGTCGCGAGACGGTGGATCATGAGCAGGGCCGCCAGCCCCATGGAGTCGCACAGGGTCAGCTTCCCGCAGTCCAGCCGCAGCAGGCGCGGAGACGGGTCCGCCTCCAGGCAGGCCCGGGCGGCTTCGATGAGGTCGTCGGCCGAATCCACGTCGAGGTCGCCGTCGATGCGGACGCACACCTCTCCTGTGCCGCCGTTGCCTGTCTCGAGAGTGAAGGCGCCGTCGGGAGATGCGGTCATGCCGCGGCTCCCGGGCCGGGGGCCGTGGGACGGGGGTTCCGCCCGTGGAGGGCGGCGCCTCCCTGCGCGAGGAAGTCCAGGGCCCGGGGGAAGTCCTTCAACTCCTGCCGCAGGAGCTCCAGACCGGGCAGGAGCACCCGGGCGGGTACGCCGCGGGCTTCGAGGATGTCACCGGTCCAGTCGAGGAAGCCGGTGAACAGCCGTGCGTCGTCGGTGTAGAGCGCGGCGGCGAGGAAGTCGACGATGTGGGCGACGTCTTCGGCGGTGCGCTCGCGCTCGGCCTCGCCGTACGACCGCATCGCCGGCAGCCGCTGCTCGAGCCCGGCCAGGGTGTTCTTCACCAGTTGCCGCTTGCCGCGGCTCACCATCGTGTATTCCTGGTCGCTCAGATGGGGCAGGTCGTCGACGGCCGGACGGGCGGCGTCCAGGTGCGGGCGGGGCAGGCCCCGGCCGAGAACGTCGGCGGCCTCACGGGCCCCAGCGGCCCAGGCGTCGGCGCCGAGCAGCCGTGCGTACCGGCCGTCGGAGGCGAACGCCGCCCCGCCCGCGATCACCGGTACGCCCGTGGCCTGGACGGCTGTGATGGCCGCGTGCGCCGTCGGCAGCCGGGTGGGGAGGGAGGAGGACAGCGCCACGACGTCCGGCGCGGTCCGGTGAAGATGGGCGATGAGATGCGGGGTGGGGACCTGGGCGCCGAGGAAGTCGACGGTGTGACCGCGCAGGCGCAGCGTCTCGGCCAGGATCCGCGCCGGCAGGGCGTGCCACTCGCCCTCCACACAGGCGACCGTGACGGTCACTCGGGTCCGCCGCCCCGTCCCGTCGGATTCCGGGGGTATCGGGGTGGCCCGGTGTGCCATGGCGGCGATGACGCGGTCGTGGATGGCGGTGGCGGCGTGCTCCTGGGCGACGGTGATGCGTCCGGCAGCCCACTCCGCCCCGACCCTGTGCTGCACCGGCGCGATGACCTCCAGCAGGATGTCCTCGGCGGCGAGGCCGGAGTCCAGCAGATCGAACACGCCCCGCGCGGCCGTGAGTTCGTCCCGTGCGTCCACGGCCTGCCAGAGCTCGTCCCGGGCACGCGACAGCAGCTCGGGACGGGACGCTGCGGCCGCTGCGCCGGCGGCGTGCCCGGTCCGGGCGGTTTCCACGGCCCCGACGCCGTCGCCGGCCCGGCCGTCCGCGACGGCTCCGCGGGCCTGGTCGCCGAAGGGGGCCTCCGCGGCGCCGGCGGGACCCGCCGAGCCGAACCGTACGTCGTGAATGTCGGTCATGCGGTGTACCTGCCCGGGGTGCGGCCGTCGACGGCCGTGAGGTGCGTGCCGTGCGGCGCGGTGATCGCCACCAGCGCTATGTCGTCGTGAGGCCCGGTGCCGACCCACTCGGAGGCCAGCATCTGCAACCGCTCCACGACCGCCTCGGCGGGCAGGCCGGCGCATTCGGCCAGCGCCGCGCGCAGCCGCTCCTCGCCGAACAGCACATCGCCGAGGGGACCGCCCTTCGCCTCGGTGACGCCGTCCGTGTACAGCAGACACGTCTCGCCCGGACCCAGATCCACGTGCGCGGTGCGGGCGCTGACCTCGGGCAGGGCGCCGATCAGGGTTCCCGAGGTGTCGGCTTCCTCGACCTGGCCGGTGTGCCGCACGATCAGCGGCCTGGGATGTCCGGCGCTGGTCAGGCGGAGGCGGGTGGTGCGTCCCTCACGGCGCACGGAGGCCAGCACCAGAGTGGCGTAACGGGCGTGCCGGTTGTTGATCAGTGCGCCGTTGAGCCGCCGCAGCAGGTTCTCGTGATCGTCGGCCAGGGGCAGCAGCGCCTGCAGGGTGTTGCGGATCTTGCCGGTCAGGACGGCGGCGGCCAGGCCCTTGCCGCACACGTCGCCGAGCACGGCGAACGTCTCCTGGTCGGGCGAGGTGCTCGGGTGCACGTCGTAGAAGTCGCCGCCCACGCGCTCGGTGTCGCGCGAGGCGCGGTAGCCGCCGGCGAACTCGACCCCGTGCACCTGCCGGAGCTTCGGCGGCAGCAGCTCCACCATCAGCGTCGCCGTGATGCTCGTCTGTTCCGTGTACAGGCGCGCGGCGGACAGTGCCACACCCGCGCGGGCCGCGAAGACCCGCGCGAAGACTTCCTCCGAGGCGTCGAACGCGGGGGTCTCGCCACGGCGCAGCAGGATGAGCGCACCGGCCGGCACGCCGTGCCCCGGCAGCGGGGTGACCACGACGGAGCCGACGGGCCCGTCCAGCCCCTCGGGCACCGCCCAGTCCGGCAGGGCCGACGGATCGATCCACCGCGACGGTACGGGTGGGAAGCCCTGCAGCGCCTCACTCAGGCCCGGTACGGCCGAGGGGTCGATGCGGCCGGTCGTGTGGACGACGGAGCTCCCCCGCACGCTCGCCGCCATGGGGTGGCGTTTGCCGGCGGCCGGGGCGACGAGGAGGGCCGCGTCGGCCAGGTGCTCTGCGGCCATCCGGACCGCCACCTCCATGCACCGGTCCACGTTGAGCGACGCGAGCAGCCGGGTGGAGGCGTCCGCCAGGAAGGCCGTGCGTTCCCGTTCGTCGTGCAGGGCCGTCTCGGCCACGACGCGGTCGGTGTCGTCGACGAGCCACCAGACCACGTCCCCGTTGTCGCCGGCCGCCGGGTGTGCCTCCAGGGTGAGCTCCTGGTGCCGGCCACGCACCGCAGCCGTCGGGCCGGTGCCGCCGTCCTCCGTCGCACGCCGGTGCGCGTCGGCCAGCCACGCGGGCACCACCTCCTCGAGCCGCGCCCCGCTGAGCGCGCCGGGGAACAGCGCGGCGGCGGCCGCGTTCACTTCCACGACCCCGCCGGCCCGGTCGGCGACCAGGGCGGGGTACGGCGCCTGCGTCCAGGAGGCGCCGCCGTGGAGAACCAGGCCCCGCGACCTGCGCGAGGAGCCTTCGAAAGTCGTCATGTCGCCAAGGCCCGAGAGCGAGCCTCATCACCTTCCGCTGGAAGCCAGGACGGGTGCCACCATCCCGCACCCTCCCCCGTGCCATCAAGTGACGGCGACATCCCGCCACCCGCCGCCAGGGCACGCCCGCGCAACGCGGCGGCCCGGTCAGGTGGTGACGGTGTGCCAGGTGGGAAGTGGGGGCACACGCGGAGGAGACGCCCGGCCCGGGAAGCGGGCCGCGGGGAGTGATTGCGCGAGATGGGGGTGGTCATGACCGCGGACGACCATACGCGGCCGAGTCTGCCGGACGTCACGGCGGCGGCCGCCCGTGGCCACGTACGGCGCCTGCTGGCGTCCGGGCTCGGCGGCCGGACCGCGCACGCGGATGCGCGTACGGACGCGAGCACGGTTCTGGCCGACGCTCTCCTGGTCACGTCGGAGCTCGTGGCGAACGCCCTGCGGCACGGCGGGGGTGTCGCGGCCTTCACCGCCTCGCTCAACGGCGACACCTTGCGGATCAGCGTCGCCGACCGCACGGTCCAGGCTCCCCGCTGCAAGCGGACTGCCGACGAGGTCCTGCCGGGCGGGCGCGGCTGGCCGATCGTGCAGAGGCTCTGCTTCTCCGTCGAGGTCGTCCCCTCCCCCGGCGGCAAGACCATCCATGCCTGCCTGGGCGTCGTCTGACACGGAGACTCCGCCGGACCGACACGGCCGATCCCCGAGTCCGTCCGTCCCCGGCCGGAACCGCGTCGCTCCGGCCGACCGTTCCGGGGACCTCTGGTGAAACCTGCCCATGACACCTCGATCGCGGCACCGGGCCACCCGGCACCCGGAGCGCCGCGGCACCCGGAACACAGCGCGCCGGCCGCGTACTCCCCCGCTCCCCCCGCCTCCGGCCACCGATGCTCCCCCGCGTCCCGCGGTGGGCGCCCCGACGGCCGTCCATCGGGGGCTTTTACCCGCGCGTCGGGATCGCGTCAAGTCCCGATTCTTCGGAACGAGACCGGAAGACCTCCACTCCGGCCTACTTGTGGTGCGGGCCTCACCGAAGGCGGGGCACAGCACACCGCAGCGGAACGCACACCCGGCGAAGGAATTCCACCGGCCGGTTTCCGCTCCGGAATTCTCCCCGGGCCTGTCGGGGAGGGGAAATCATTTATTGGCGCGAAAAGGAGAAACCGATGACCCGTATTGTTCACAACCACAACGAGGACCGTCCCAGGCGCCGAGGTTTCCGCCTGGCAGTGATCTTCGCGTCGGCCGCCGCGATTTCCGGTGCCGTCGCGCTGCCGGCGTCCGCGGCGACTGCGGCAGCGACTCCGGCCGCGGCCCACGCCGTGGCTCCTGCGGTGCTGGTCACCGACGGTGGTGCGGGCGGCGCCGGCGGCGCCGGCGGCGGCAGCGTCTTCGGCGGGGGCGGTTCCGGCGGCTCCGGTGGCTCCGGCGGCGGCAGCGTCTTCGGCGACGGAGGCGAGGGCGGTGAAGGCGGCGCCGGCGGTGACAGCGTCTTCGGCGGAGGCGGCGGCGGGGGCGGCGGCGGGGGCGGCGGGGAGAGCGTCTTCGGCGAGGGCGGCGACGGAGGCGGCGGCGGAGACGGCGGAGAGAGCGTCTTCGGTGACGGCGGCAGCGGGGGCACCGGCGGCGGGGGCGGCGACAGCGTCTTCGGTCCCGCCGGTGACGGCGGCGGCGGCGGTGACGGCGGCGACACCGTCTTCGGTGACGGCGGCGAAGGCGGCGGCGGTGGAGCCGGCGGCGAAAGCATCTTCGGTGACGGCGGCGGCGGCGGTGACGGCGGAGACGGCGGCATCAGCATCTTCTGATCGCCGCACCCAAGGCGGTCCGAGGACCGCCACGACGGGGTGGGGGCCGGCCCGGCCCCCACCCCCACCGGGACCCGGGCGTCCGGAACCGTCTTCCCCGCGCCTTAACCGACCGTCTCCCCCCTCTCCCGACTTGTCTCGTCCACCTCGTCTTCTCTCGTCTCGAAACGGAGCACCCCCCCATGTCCAGGCAAATCTGGCAACGATCGATCGTTCTCGCGGTGGCCTCGGTGGCCGTCGCCGCCGGGACCGCGTGCGCCGCTCAGGCGCCGCAAAGTCCCGCACAGGGCGCCGGCCTCTCCGTCGATGCCGCCGCGCTCGGCAGCCGGTCCGCCGGCGACTGCGGCAAGGGCGGGGAAGGCGGCAAGGGCGGCGAACCCGGCCAGCCGGGTGAACCCGGCAAACCCGGCCGGCCCGGCTGTGCGGATCCCGAGGACCTGAAGGACCTCAAGGAGCTTGAGGAACTCGAGGGGATGGAGGACCTGGAGGAACTGAACGACCTCAAGGACCTCAAGGACCTCAAGGACTTCGAGGCGTTCGGCGAGCTGCCGGACAAGCCGAAGGACGAGCTGTCGGTGGTGGACAAGGTGCGGATCGTGGTGGCCCTGCTGACCGACGAGGCGACGACCGACGAGGTCGCCGAGAAGTACGACGTCTCGAAGAAGGAGGTCGACACCTGGAGGGAGCAGGTCCTCGACGGGGACTGGGCGGCGCTGAAGAAGTAGTCCGCCCGCCTCTCCGGTCCCGTGACCACAGCGTGCGGTCACGGGACCGGAGGGCCGAGCGCGTACGGAGGGACGGAGCGGTGACGGCCGGCCTCCCGGGTCCGATGGCCCGGGAGGCCGGCCGCCGTCGTCGGGCCGCCCGCCGGACACCGGCATTCCGGGACACAGGTCTACCGGGCACGGGCCTTCCGTACATCAACCGCCATTACCGGCGCCCGGGGTGCATGTCAAGTTCCGAATTCGCGCGACGTGACGGCACCGGGCACGGCACGGCCTACTGGACATACAACACATCCAGTCCTTGCGATTCCCTTCGGCATTTCCCGCGCACTGCGCGTCCGGAGAAAGCGGATAACGGAACCGAAGAATGGGGTCAGGGACGGCTTTTCTCCGGAGAAGGGAGACGTTCATGCGATTCAGGCGAATGGGTTCGTGGGCCGGTCGGCTCGGTCTGGTGGTGGCTGCCGGTCTGCTCGGTGCGGGTGTGATGGCGCCCGCCGCGACGGCGGCACCGGCAGGACCGCAGCCGGCGGTGTCTGCGGCACAGGCCGCCGCGCATCTTCCCGCGGGCGACGGCGGCGGGCCGTTCGACGTCGAGTTGGGCGACGAAGGCAATGTCCAGGTCGGCGACCGGGCGTGCGTGGGCAATTGCAACAACACCGCCAACGGCGCCGAGGGTGAGGACGGCGGCTTCTGCGCGGGTCTGTGCGACGGCAGCGCCAACGGTGGCAACGGCTCCACCGGAGAGGCGGGCCAGGAGGGCGGCGACGGCGGCGACGGCGGAATCTGCGCGGGCATCTGCCACGGCAGTGTCACGGGTGGCGATGGCGGTGGCGGCGGCGACGCGGCCGGTGAGGGCGACGGTGGCACCGGCGGAGCGGGGGGCGACGGCGGAATCTGCATCGGCATCGGTTGCGACATCAGCGGCGCCGGCGGCCGGGGCGGCGACGGAGGTGAGGGCTGACGGCCGAGCTGATCGTCGGAGCGGCAGTGTCCGCCCACGGGACGTCCCGTAGCGGCCGGCCGCTACGGGACGTCCGCCCGGCCCGGCGGCGGACCCGGTCGTGGGTGACTCAGTGCAGCACCGGACCGCACCGGTCCGGCCGGCCGGACCAGTCCACCGCCCGCCTGCCGCCTGCCGCCTGCCGCCTGCCGCCTGCCGCCTGCCGCCTGCCGCCTGCCGCCTGAAGACTACGAGCGGCGCCTGCGCAGGTAGTGACCACCCGCCGCGCCGATGACCGCCAGGGCGGCGGCCGCACCCGCCACCGCAAGCGGGAGGCCGTCCGAGCCGTCGGTGGCCGCCGCCACCGGGGCCGCCGCACTCCCCCGTACACCGCCCGAGGCGGACGAAGCATCCGCCGCCGGGGGCTGCTCCGCCGTGGGTTGGGCGACGGCTCCGGGTGTCGCCCGGCCCTGAGGGGCCGGTGTGCTCGAAGCGCTCGGTGCACCGGCGTCGCTGCCGGCGCCCCCGCCCCCGCCCCTCTCGTCGCCACCACCGGCGCCGTCGCCGGAACGGGCGCCGGTCAGGACCACGTCGGAGCAGGAGTAGTACGTGTCGGGAGTGTCGGAGTTCCGCCAGATCGTATAGATCACATGCCGCCCGGCCCGGTCGGCGGGGAGCGTGCCCTTGATGCGGTAGGCGCCGTCCTGGAGCACCGGGTCGGTGGCGGTGAGGAAGGGTTCGCGCTCCAGGTCGTCCCAGGAGAGCGGCGTTCGAGGGTCGTAGCCGTCCTTGGTGAGGTACACGCTGAAGGTGCCCCGGTGCGGGATCGTCGAGGAGTAGGCGAGCGTGAACCGCTCGCCGGCCCTCATACGGGAGGTGGGCCAGTCGGCGCGTGGCGCGTCCAGGCCCCGGTAGGCCTCGATGCCCGCACTGCACAGCTGCCCGTCAGGGATCACCCGGCGGTCGTCGCCCGCCACGTCCGCCACTCGGATGTTGTCCCATTCCTTCAGCATCGCGCGGCCGCCCGCGTCCACCGCCGCGGCACAGGCGGCCGATTCCGTATGACCGCCCCGGGGACCGCAGGCGACCGCCCGGCTGACCGGATCGGTGGGAGCGCCATGGGCAGCGGCGGGGACGGCACCGACCGCCACGAGGAAGAGCGGAGCGCCGAGGAGAAGCGCGGCCGCTGCCGCTGGTGCGCGGTGGGTGAACGACATCGCTGGCCAGACCTCCCGGGATCGTGCCCAGGAGTACGGGCGCGGTGGCCGGGGCGTTCACCGCGTGACGCGGCGGCCGGGCGCTCATCGTGAGAGTCCTTGCGCGGCACGACCGGCCGGCACAGGGCCGGGGCTCGGCGAGCGGCGGCTATGCGTCGTCGCCGGCGGTGCCCGCGGTGTAGCGGGTCCGGGCCCAGAGCGGCAGGACGAACCAGCACAGCAGGTACCAGGCGAGCACGCCGGCGACCAGGTAGGGCACGAAGCCGTCGTGCGTCGCCGTGCGAAGGATCAGGAACAGCGCGGAGATCAGGGTGGCGAGCAGCAGCACGATCCCGATGAAGGTGAGGCGCGAGGCCCAGGTGACCGTCTCCGGCTTGATGCGCCGCCCGGTGACGATGCGGTGGAAGGCGACCGGGGCGATGAGGGCCCCGGTGGCCAGGGAACCGAGGATGACCGTCACGATGTAGATGGTCTTGTCGGTCTGGTCCAGCCGCTGGAAGATCGGGGTGAACACGACGGTCAGCAGGAAACCGAACAGGATCTGCACACCCGTCTGCACGACCCGTATCTCCTGCACGAGCTCCTGCCACTGGCGGTCGGCCCGCTCGTCCTCCGTCTCCCCCCGGCTGTCCCGCCGCTCGTTCCCGTCCGGGACGCGTTCTCCGCTCATGGCGCGGCCTCCTCGTCGAGGGGTATGCCGGATATCTACCCCGGACGGCGGATTCCGCTCCTCGGTCCGCTCCTCGGTCTTCAGACCGACTGCCCGGCCGGCCCTTCGCCCCCGTCGGCACGCCTCAGTCGTTCGGCGAGGACGAACGTGACACTGATCAGCAGCGCCCAGGCGCCGAACTTGGTGAGCGCCACCGGTTCCCAGCCGCCGAGCTGGTGCGGATAGCTCCAGGCACCGGCATAGGTGGCGGCGTTCTCCGCGACCCACAGGAAGAAGCCGATCAGCACGAAGGACAGGGCGAGCGGCATGCGGTAGCGCCGGGGGCCGACGGTGAAGCCGACCCAGGCTCCGGCGGTCACGGCCACCATTGCCGCCGCGAGCGGCCAGCGGAAGTCCGGCAGCCAGTGGTGGGAGAAGAAGTTGAGGTACACGGCGACCGCGACCAGCGCCGTCGCCGTGGCGCGGTAGCCGGTGAAGCGCAGGTCGAACAGGCGCCAGGCTCGGCAGACGTAGCTTGCGACGGCCGCGTACATGAATCCGCCGTACAGCGGCACCCCGGCGATCTTGGTCAGCGCTTCCTCGGGGTAGCTCCAGGAGCCCATGCGCACTTTGACCAGTTCGAACAGCAGTCCCACGACATGGCAGGCTGCGATCACGAGGGTGTCGCGGCTGCTCTCCCAGCCCAGGCGCCGGGCCGCGAAGGTCAGCAGCAGGCCGTAGACGAGGACCAGGTCGTACCGGGCGACGGGCAGTTCCGGCAGCATCCGGGAAACCGCGATGCCGCCGAGGAGCGCCACGGCGAAGGCGCAGCACCTCGCCTGCAGCATGCCGAACCTGAGCAGCTGGCGCATTCCCCCGAAGAGCGTGTGCATGTCCGAAAGGACGCAGTCGGACGGCATGTGGTTTGCATGAGGCGGCACCGAGCCGGCGGCGCCGCCGTGTTCCCGCCGCTGCCCGCCCGGTCTCACGTTCCGCCTCCGCGACGTCACGGTACGTACGGCTCGGTCGGGATGGCGGAGCGCTACGGGGCACACCATGACCGCCTGACGGTGTCAAGCCCCGAATTCCCGTCTCGGGACAGAAGCCGTGTGCTCGGGCCTACTGGTACCGGAGGCGCTGCTCGGTACCGACGACGCGGAGGCGGCGCTTCTGCCTCGACTCCCCGGACCGCGATGACTGCAGGTGAATGACTCATGTACACGTCGATGCACTCCCGCGCCGAGGTCAGCGTCGGCGGCCCTGACGGACCGGCTCGGGCTGCGGCGCCGGCCGCGACGGCCCCGGGCGGAACCAGGGCGGACGGGGAGCCGCGGGGCACCGGCGACTCCGCCGGGAACCGCCGGTGGCCGTACGCGCTGGGCGGCGCCCTCCTGGTGCTGATGTTCTTCGGAATGTGTGCCCTCGGTGCCCTGATGGCGACGAGTTGCTATGAACTGATCCGCGAAGGTTCGGGGCTGTACGAGCTCTACCTGCAGTCGGCCCTGTTCGCGGGAATGGGCTTCGTCGGCCTGTGCGCCCTGCCCGCCATCGCCGAACGCAACTGCGTCGGACGCTTCATCGCCCGCCGTGTCCCGGTGTGAGGCGTCTGCCAGGATCGCCGGCATGACGAAGACCCAACTGACGATCAAGGACCTCATCATCGACTGCGAGGACCCCGAGCGGCTGGCCGCGTTCTGGGGGCGAGCTCCTGGGGAGGCCGGTCGCGGCGAGGACGGGTCCGTACACATGGCTCGGACGGAGCGAGGGGCCGGGATTGGGATTCCAGAGGGTCGCCGAGGCGAAGTCCGGAAAGAACCGTCTCCACTTCGATGTCGCGTCGCCGGACCCGGCCGCCGCGCAGGCGCGCGTCGAGGCGTTGGGCGGCCGGCTGCTCGAGCAGTACGCGCCGGGCGGCTTCCTGGTGATGGCCGATCCGGAGGGGAACGAGTTCTGCATCATTCCGCCCGGACCGTTCGAGGTCGACGACGAGGGGCGCACGGACTACCTCGGCGATCGCCACGGCTCGTGACCTGCTCAGGGCTCCGGCGCCGCGCGGCCGTAGTGGGCTCGCACGGGGCACGCACCGGACGCTCGCAGCGAGCCGGGCCCGCCGGGGCGACCTCACGTACCCGTACCGGAGTGCGCGCTGAACGCCGCGTCGGCGCCGCCGAAGGACCCGCTTCACAACGACGGGCCCTTCGGCGGCTGGGACGCGGGCGCCTGCGTCAGCCGAGATGGTCGGCGACGATCTCGGCGAACGCCTCGGGGGTGAGCACTTCCACGCCGAGCTGCTGGGCCTTCACGGCCTTGGAGCTCGGTCTGCCGCCGGCCGAGGCGGCCACGAGGTAGTGGGTGGCGGCGTTGACGCTGCTGCCGGACCGCCCACCGGCCTTCTCGATGAGTGCGGCCATGTCGGTACGCCCATAGCCGTCGAGGGGGCCGGTCATCCTGCCGGTGACCACGACCGTCCTGCCTGCGAGCGGCCCCTGCCCGGCCGCTTCATCCTGGACCGGTTCGGTCATGTTGACGCCGGCGGCGACCAGCTTGCCGATGACCGGGGCGAGTTCGGCGATCTGCTGGACGACGACCGGGGCCTTCTCGGCGCCGATGCCGTCGACACCGCGCAGCGCCTCGGCGTCCGCCGCCCGGATGGCGTCCATGGTGCGGAAGTGCGCGGCGATACGGCGGGACATGCTGCGCCCGGTCCCCAGGATGCCGAGCGCGCAGAACACCCGGCTCAACGGCCTGGACCTGGCCGCCGCCATCTGCTCGGCGAGCTTCGCGCCACGCTTCTCGCTGCCGGACGCGACGGCGAGCCGGTCGACCCCGAGCGTGAACAGGTCGGCGATGTCGGCGACGTCCCCGGCGGCCACCAGCGCCTCGACGCAGCGTTCGCCGAGACCGTCGATGTCGAGCTGGTCCCGTCCCGCGGCGTACAGGATCGCGGCGGGCAGCCGGCAGGCGGCGCCCTTGGCGCACCGCCACCGCTCCTGGCTCCTGTCGATGTCGCCTCCGCACTCGGGGCAGTGCTCCGGCAGCGGCACCGGCCGGGCCTCGTCGAGCCGGAGTTCGGCGACCGCCGCCTGGACGCGCGGGATGATGTCGCCCGCCTTGTAGATGGTCACGGTGTCCGTCAGGTGCAGGTCCCGCCGCCGGATGTCGGCGGGGTTGTGCAGAGTGGCGAAGGTGACGACGCTGCCGTCGATCTCGACGGGTTCCAGCACGGCGCGCGGTGCGATGACACCGGTCCTGCCCACCTTCCACTCCACACCGAGCAGCTTGGTCCGCCGCTCCACGGGCGGGAGTTTGTAGGCGACGGCCCAATGCGGGTAGCGGCTGCCGAAACCGGCCGCGGCCTGCTCCTCGGCGGCATCGGCCTTGATGACCACGCCGTCGATGCCGAACGGCAATTCCGCTCGCATCGCGGCGATGCCGTCCACCCGCCGCTGCGCCTCGTCGAGGGTCTCGCAGAGGTGCAGGCCGGCCTGTGTGGCGGCCGTCGTCCGCACGCCGGCGTCCTCGACGGCTCGGAGCAGTTCGGCATGGGTGGCACCGGGGGGCAGGAACGACTCTCCGTCCAGGTCCACCACGCCGTACGCCCAGAAGGCCATCGGCAGCCGGTAGGGCCGGTCCTTGGCACGCAGCGTGCCCGAGGCCCCGTTACGCGGATTGGAGAACACCTTGGCGCCGTGCGCCGCCCGGACGGCGTTGGCCGCCTCGAACTGCTCCTGGGTGAAGAGGACTTCACCCCGCACCTCGAACGTCACCGGCCGGGGCAGTTCGGCGGGGAGCCCGTCGATCGTGCCGATCACATGGCTGACGTCCTCGCCGTGGCTGCCGTCGCCGCGGGTGACGATCTGCACCAGACGGCCGGCCCGGTAGCGGGCTGCTATCGCGGCACCGTCCATCTTCGGCTCGACCGTGAAGCCACCGGTGGACGGGCGCCCCAGCCGCCGCTCCAGCGACACGCCCCAGGCACTGAGCTCATCGGGGGCGAACACGTTGTCCAGCGAGAGCAGCCGCGTGGTGTGCGCGACGTCGCCCACGGGGGCCGCGCCCGCGCCGACCTTGTCCGTCGGCGAGTCCGGCAGGACCTGGCCTGGGTGGTCCTTCTCCCAGTCGGCGACGGCACGCAGGAGCCGGTCGTACGTCACGTCGTCGAGCGCGCTGTCCCCGTCGCCGTAGTACGCCGCGGCGGCCTCGCGTGCGCGCCGGACGGCGTCCTCGTACTGGGCATGGCTGGACAGCGCCTCATCGGCGCGAAGAGTCGTCATGCAGGAGATCCTTGCGCAGGGGTCTGACAGTGAGGATGTCCCTGGCGTCGTTCGGGGGTCTGACTCCGGGTCTGACTGACGTTTCGGCTGTCCGTCCGTTGAATCGTCGGCCGTCGGGGGACGCGGTGGGTACGGAGGGCACCGGTGCCTTGCGGCGCCGAACTCGCCCGGTTCCCGACGGCGAATGCACTGCCTCAAGGGATTCGTCGCCCGCGAGGTCTACAGGCACCTCGGGAGCACGGGGATGGTGCACGCAGCGGGCTCGACTGGAGGCACATCATGACGCCGAGCCGACGCTCGGCATCCTGTACGGCCGCTTCCGTCGACGGTGGCTGTACCCCGTACGGACCCTCGCCCCAGAACGTCGATTTGACCTCGCCGAACCCAGCCACGAACGCATTCTACGGACTCCCCCGTCCCGGCTTGCCGATCTTCGGGAGCTTCGGTGGCACTCTTCGCAGTCCTGCAGCCGTGCGGGGCGGCGGGCCGCATGCGGCTTGGCATCGGGCGGCGTTGACCGCTCCGGCTTGCCCGGCCGGCAGGTGGACACTCGACAGCACGATCAGGCGCAAAATGCGCCGAACACTACGTTTAGCCCAGTTTCGTGATCCCTCGCACTACGCTCGAACCTCGATGTGGATCAACGAGAACGGGAGAATCCCATGGCCAAGATCGCCATTTTCGGAGCCAACGGAACCGTCGGCTCCCGCATCGTGGACGAGGCGCTCGACCGCGGCCATCACGTCACCGCCGTCGTACGCGACCCGTCGAAGTACACCAAATCCGCCGAACGTCTGACCGTGGTCACGGGCGACGTGCTGGACCCTTCCTCCGTCGCCTCCGTCGCCGAGGGGCAGGACGTGGTGGTCAGCGCGGTCGGCGGGGGCAACGGGCCGGGACACCTGGCCGTCATCAGGCCCAGTGCGGAATCCTTGATCGAGGGACTCCGGATGTCGGGCGACCCGGCTCCGCGGCTCATCGCGGTCGGCGGTGCCGGCTCACTGCGCACGCCGCCCGGCAGCCTCGTCTGCGATGCCGAAGGTCTTCCGGAGGACCTGCTCCAGACCATGCACGCCCATGGTGACGCGCTGGACTTCTACCGCACCGTCAGCGATGTGAAGTGGACGAACTTCAGCCCCGCCACATCATTCGCGCCCGGCGAGCGAACCGGCACGTACCGGACGGCTCAGGACGACCTCGTCGTCGACGAGGACGGCAACAGCGACATCTCCACCGAGGACTACGCCGTCGCACTGATCGACGAAATCGAGACCCCCCAGCACATCGGGGAGCGTTTCACCGCCGGCTACTGAGCACGACGGCGATGGTGGCACCCACGGGCGCCACGTGTCCGACCGAGGGCCAGGCCCATGCCGAGCCCTGTCGTGTCACCGGAGACGCCGGCCGCCGCACCCGGACGCCGCGAACCGGTTCACGCCTGCTCGGCGAGGAGGCGCTCGAGGGGCCGCCAGTCCACGTGCGCGGCTTCCTCGCCCGGGGGAACGAGGGAGTGGGTGAGGGTGAGCCACTCCCGGAGTTCGGGGGCGTCGATGCGGAACAGAGCCCGGCCGGATGACGGCCCGATCTGCAGCATCACGCAGGGGTCGCCGGCCGGACCGGGAGCCGGCCAGGCCTGTACGTCCCCCGCGCCGGCCCGAGCGCGCATACCGGCGGTCAGGAGGTCCCGCTCCACGAACCAGGGGATGCCGGTCTTCTCTTCGGGGTCGGGATGGAACGTGATCCGCGCCGCGTAGGGGTCCTGGCTGGTGTAGTGGAACGAGGTCACGACGCGCAGGGAGACGCCGTCCCGCTGCAGCATGGCCTCGGTCCACCAGATCGCTTCCCGCGCCCCGGCGTAAGGCTTCTCCTGGCCCATGGCTCCTGATTCCCTGGGATCGATGGAGGCGGCCCGGTCTCAGACCGCACATGACGGCGCTCTTCTCACCCCTGTGCGCCCCGGCACACCTCGTGACACCGGTACCGCCGAAGCTCACCGGCCCCGGCGGGACGTCAGCCGGCCCGGCGCACCAGGCCCCCGTTCCAACGGTCCGGGGGCCTGGTCGCGACCACCGCCGGATCAGGCGGGGGTGATGTTCTCCGCCTGCGGGCCCTTCTGACCCTGCGTGATGTCGAAGGTGACGGCCTGGCCTTCCTGAAGCTCACGGAAGCCGGTGGCGTTGATGTTCGAGTAGTGAGCGAAGACGTCGGGGCCGCCGCCGTCCTGCGCGATGAAGCCGAAGCCCTTTTCCGAGTTGAACCACTTGACGGTTCCGCTGGCCATGCCAGTGCCTTTCAGTCGATATCGGATCCGCACCGCGCGGACCCGGAGGTGATCGCCCTGGTCCTCAGGCACTGCACAGCAAAACGCCCACGCCAGGGCGCGGGCAGGTACTGCGAACCACGACATCTGGCGAAGACGCTACACGGTGGAACCGCGCGCCGCCAGAGAGTGACAGCCATCAAAGTCGAAATCCGTCGCCGCCTCTGACCAGCCCATCGAGCCTGCGAGGGGATCACCCACGACTACCGCGGAATACCCGCGAGCAGGGCCGTCGGACGCTGCGCCGTCCGCTCCGACGTGGAACGCGGGGCGCGGGGCGCCCACCCGGGGCGGCCGGGCCCTCTGCCGCACGCCGACGACACGAGGCCCTACGCCGGCGCGTCGGCCGACGCGGTTCATCCGCCGGGCGGAGGAACCGGAGGGCGAAGTAACATGCCCAAAGCGAACATTTCACACTGTTGGGCGGTCCACGGCGGGAAGCTCCCATGAGTACGCCACCACACACCACCATCCGTCCGAAGGTCACCACCATCGACGGCCTGTCGATCCGATACGCCGAGGGCGGGCACGGAAACCACGACGCGATCCTGCTGAGCCCCTGGCCGGAGAGCATCTGGGCCTTCGAGCGGATCTGGGGACACCTGGCCGACCATGCTCGGCTGACGGCCGTGGACCCGCCGGGATTCGGCCGGTCGGAGCGGCGTGACGAGCTGCTCTCCCCGCAGGCGATGGGCGAGTTCATCATCAAGGTGGCCGACGCGTTCGGACTCGGGAACCCGCATCTCGTGGGCCCCGACATCGGCACCTCGTCCACACTGTTCGCCGCCGCCGCCCAACCCGGCCGCTTCCGCACCCTCGTCGTCGGCAGTGGCGGAGCCGCGGTCCCGCTCCGGCTCACCGGGCCGTTGAAGGAGTGGGTCGAGGCTCCCGATCTCGAGCCCTACCGGCAGATCGACGGACGGGAGATCGTCGACGCGGTCCTCGCCACGATCGAGGGCTACACCCCGCCGCCGGAGATCCGGGAGGACTACCGGGCGTCGTACGCGGGCGAGCGGTTCGCCGAGTCGATGCGGTACGTGCGCGCCTATCCCGAACAGCTTCCTGTTCTGGGGGAACTTCTCCCCGAGATCAGGACCCCCGTGCGCATCGTCCAGGGCACCGAGGACCCCGTCGTGCCCGCGGCCAATGTGGACTACCTCCACGAGCATCTGCCGCACAACCGGGTGGACTTCATCGAGGCGGGCCACTTCTGCTGGGAGGAGAAGCCGGCCGAGTACGCGCGCCTCGTGACGGAGTGGTGGGACGAGAGCCGGCACGAAGTGTGAGCCCGGCCCGAAGCGCAGCGGAGGCGGCCACGGGTCCACGTCCGCGGCACCGCTGCCCCTCCCTCGGACGTGGTGGGGACCGGGACCGGAGCAGCCGCCCGGGCCCGGTCGCCCCTCGATCGGTACGGAAACCCGTCGGCCGGCGCCGCCGTCGTCGGCGCCGGCCTGGTCCGGTTCGACGACCACGGTGCGGGGTCGTCAGGCCGCCTTGAGCCGCGCGGCTATGCCGACCACGCGCTCGGCCTGGTGGCGGGCGGCGGCGCGGGTGGTGTCGTCCACGGGGTTGGTCCCCTGCCCGTCCACGTGCGAGGTGCCGTAGGGGTTTCCGTCCGCGAACTTGACCGGGTCGGTGAAGCCCGGGGCGACCACGATGCCACCGAAGTGGTGGACGCTCGTGTACAGCGCCTGGAGCGTCGTCTCCTGACCGGCGTGGAGGGTCGCGGACGAGGTGAAGCCGCTGTAGACCTTGTCGGCCAGCTTCCCCTGCGCCCACAGCCCGCCGAGGGTGTCGATGAACTGCTTGAGCTGCGAGGAGACGTTGCCGAACCGGGTGGCCGATCCGAACAGTACGGCGTCGGCCCACTCGATGTCCTCGGGTGTCGCCTCGGGGACGTCCACGGTGGCGGCCTCGTTGGCCGTCCATGCGGGGTTGGCGTCGATGGCCGCGCGAGGGGCCAGCTCGGCCGCCTTCACCAGACGGACCTCGGCACCGGCCTTCACGCCGGCATCGCGGAGTTCCTTGGCGATCTCGGCGATCGTGCCGGTGGAGGAGTAGTAGACGATCGACAGCTTGACGGGAGTGGCCACGGCGGCGGCTCCATTCCTTGGTGGGGGTGTGTGCTGCGGTCCGGGGAGTCGACTGCGACTAGACGACCGGTCCACTATTAAAGTAGACGACCGGTCCACCCGAGTCAAAGGCCGAAGGACCCGGCCGTTCGCCCCGGACTGCCGCCGCCCGCGGAGCGAGCCCCGCGGGCGGCGGCCTCAGCCGGCGACGACGGCCCGGCCGGGGTCGTTGGGATGCGACTCCAGGGGCGTGACCACCGAGGTCATCCAGGGCCAGAGCGGCAGCGTGCCGAGGACACGCCCGTAGAGCTCGCTGTGATTGGCGGCCCGCCACAGACCGATGCTGCGCAGCTCGCCCACCGGGCGCCACAGCCTGACCAGATGGCCGCCCTCGGCCAGCTCCCGGGCCCGTACGGCCTCCGCGGCCCGCCGGCGGTCGACCTCCGCAGGGTCGGTGCCTTCGGGGACGGTTGTCGTGAGCTCCACCAGGAATTCCTTCATGATCGCTCTCCCTCTCTCCGCTTTCCCTCTGCCTCTTCGTGCGAGGGGCTCCTCGACACGGGCCGCCGGCCGAGGCGCGCCCTTTGAAATAATTCGACCGGTCGTCTACTTTGCCATAGGCGACCGGTCGGCTAGCAAATCCGGTCGGTCCTCGTCTCCCACGAAGAAGGTCATCATGAGCACACAGATCCAGAAGGTCGCGGTCGTCACCGGAGCTTCGCAGGGCATCGGAGCCGGGCTCGTCACCGCCTTCCGGAAGCTGGGCTACGGCGTCGTCGCCACCTCGCGGCGCATCCCCGCGTCGGAGGATCCGCAGGTCGTCACCGTCCAGGGCGACATCGCCGACCGCGCTACCGCGCAAAGCGTGGTCAGCGCCGCCGTCGAGCGTTTCGGGCGCATCGACACCCTGGTCAACAACGCGGGGATCTTCATCGCAAAGCCTTTCACCGAGTACACCGAGGACGACTACAGCGCGGTGCTCGGCGTGAACCTGGACGGCTTCTTCCACCTCACCCAACTCGCGGTGGAGCGCATGCTCGACCAGGGCGGCGGTCATGTCGTGCAGATCACGAGCACGCTGGCCGACCAGGCCAACTCCAGCGTGACCTCGGTGCTCGCCTCCCTGACCAAGGGTGGACTCCAGTCGGCGACGAAGGCCCTGGCCATCGAGTACGCGGGCCGCGGCATCCGAAGCAACGCCGTGTCGCTGGGAACGATCAAGACGCCCATGCACCCCGAGGAGCACCACGGGACGCTCGCGGCCCTGCATCCCGTCGGCCGCATGGGCGAGGTGAGCGACATCGTCGGCGCCGTGGTCTACCTCGAGAACGCCCCCTTCGTCACCGGCGAGATCCTTCACGTCGACGGCGGACAGAGCGCCGGGCACTGAGCGCGGGCGGACGCACCGGCCCCGCCCCCGATCGGGGCCGATCACATCTCACGAGGAGGACGACACCCCATGGCCTCACCGCTGCGGGCTCTCGGCGCGGACAATCCCGTCCTGGCCGCGCCCATGGCCGGCGGTCCCAGCACCCCCGCCCTGGTCGCGGCAGCGGCCCGGGCGGGCGCGCTGGGGTTCCTCGCCGGTGGATACCGGACCGCCGACGCGCTGGCCGAGCAGATCGAACAGGTCCGGAGCCAGGGCGTCGGCTTCGGGGTCAACCTCTTCGCACCGAACCCCGTGCCGGTCGAACCGCGGGCCTTCCGGCGCTACGCCGCCGCGATCGCGCCGGACGCCCGGGCATACGAACTCGACGTCCTGGCAGCCGACATCGTCGAGGACGACGACCACTGGTCGGACAAGATCGATCTGTTGCTGTCCGAACCGGTTCCCGTCGTCAGTTTCACCTTCGCCGTCCCGCCCCCCGCCGTCATCGCCGCGCTCCGCGCCGTCGGCACCCTGGTGGTCCAGACGGTCACCACACCCGAGGAGGCCCTGCCGGCGGCAGAGGCGGGCGCGGACGTGCTGGCCGTGCAGGCGTCCGCGGCCGGAGGGCACTCCGGCACGCTCACCCCCGCACTGGTCCCGGCTTCCGTGCCGCTGCCCGAGCTGCTGGGGCGAACTCGTGCGGCGGTGTCGCTGCCGCTCATCGCCGCGGGCGGAGTGGCAACCCCGGCCGGCGTGGCCGAGGCACTGCGCGCCGGGGCGGATGCGGTGATGGCCGGCACGGCCCTGCTGCGGGCGGACGAAGCCGGTACGTCCCTCCCCCACAAGGCGGCCCTGGCGGACCCGGCGCGCCGCCGGACCGTGGTGACCAGGGCGTTCACGGGCCGGCCCGCAAGGGCACTGGCAAACGGGTTCACCGACCGCCACAGCGGCCGGGCTCCCTCCGGCTATCCTGCCCTGCACCATCTGACGAGGCCGATGCGCCGGGCCGCCGCGGCCGCCGGCGATCCCGAACGGATCAATCTGTGGGCCGGGACCGGGTACCGCCACGCCACCGCCGAGCCGGCCGACCGGATCCTGACGAGGCTCGCCTCCCGGGTCTGAACGCCTGCCGGTGCCCCCGGCCGCGTCGGGTGGCACCGGCGGCCCGGGACACGGATGCCGTCGGGCCACCCGGCTGCCGCCACCGCGGAACTCCGGTCGGCGGGCAGAGCGGCGGTTCACACCTCGGCCGCGGCCTCCTGAGGTGTGCGGACACCCAGCAGGGCCAGGCAGTTCGCCCAAAGGGCGCTCAGCCGGGACGTGTTGTTGTAGAGCTTGGCGAACAGGACCTGCCCCTCGAGCTGCGCGACGACCGATCGCGCCGCCTCGCGGGTGTCGGCGACGGTGACGTCGCCGCGCTCCCGCGCCTCGGCGACGACCGACTCCACCATGTCGACCTGAGCGTCGAAGATCTCCTGCAGGCGCAGCCGGATCGCCTCGGTCTGGTTGCTCAGCTCCAGCGTGAGGTTCCCGAACAGGCAGCCGGAGACCGTGCCGCAGCTCTGCTGCCCGGCGCGCTGACTCGCCTCGGTCTCCTCGAAGAGCTGCCGGAGCCTGGCCAGGGGGTCCGCATCGCCGTGCAGGACCCGGGTCCACTCGCGGCGCTGGCCGGCCCAGTGCTCGTCGAGCACGGCCAGCGCCAGCGCCTCCTTGGACTCGAAGAAGTAGTAGAAGCTCCCCTTGGGCACCCCGGCCGTCTTGCAGATCTCGGCCACGCCCAGCGCCGAGTATCCGCGCAGTTCGATGAGCGACTGCGCGGCGCTGATGATCTTCTCCCTGGCGTCACTGGTGCGTCCCATGCTTGCGAGTATACGACCGCTCGACTAGCTTGTAATAGACCGGTCGGCTAGTAGCGTCCCGACCGTTCCGATCGCAGTCCGCGCCCCCTCGTGACCGGCCCTGCCGCCCGTACCGCCCGGCCGGGAACCGAGGCGCACGCACAGACGAAAGCTGGAACAATGAGCCACCCGATGCCCGAGGTCCTGCAGCGCTGGAAGGCCGCCTTCGACGGCCACCGGCCCGACGAGATGGCCGGCCTGTTCACGGCCGACGCCCTCTTCCAGGGCTTCGGACCCGACGTCCTCACAGGCCGCGACGCCGTGCGGGGCTACTACGAAGCCGTACCGTCCGGTCGGCGGGCCGAGGTGACGGTCCTGCACACCTACACGATCGGCGAGCAGGTCGCCGGAGGGTTCGCCGACGTCACGTTCGGCGCCGCGGACGGCTGGGAGGCCCGTGTGCACCTGTCGCTGGTCCTCCGCCGCGACGACGGCCGCTGGCGGATCCGCCAGTACCACGTCTCCCGCGTCGACTCCGCGCAGTAGCGGACGGTCCAAACCGCCCCCGGGCCGTCGACGGGGCCCGGGGTTCGACCGGTCTACGGTGCGGTCGGTCTACGGTGCGGTCGGGCGCCTGTGCCGGAGGCGGCCGGAGTCGATCCGGTACGCCGCGGTCACCGCCAGGACCACCCCGGACGCGAGCAGCAGCCCGTGGACCAGGGCCATGCCGAGCGAGACCGCGAGTCCGGCGCAGATCACGAACGGCCACGCGCGCCCTCTTCGGTACTCGCGCGGCGGACGGGGCCGTCCGGCCGCCAGGGCGCGCGCGAAGCGGGGATCGTCGTGGAGGAGGCGCGCCTCCAGTTCGGCGATCCTCTCGTCGTCCGCGTACGACATGCCCTCACCTCACCGCGCCGGCCCCGCCGAACCTCCGCAACCATCCGGCCATCGCCCGGCGGGCCCGTACGACTCCGCGCCGGGCGGCGAGCCGGGTGCGGCCGGGCCGGCCGCGCCGAGACGTTTCCACCGGCACCGGCTCCATTCGTGCCATGGCTGTGAACGTCCGCCCGCGGCCCGGCGCGGCCGGGACGCAGCGGCCGGACGGAGCCGTGGGGGGAGGTTCCTTCGCCACACCCTCGCGCGCGGGACACCGGATGCGCCATGGGTGCTGACACCCATATTCGCCCCCACGGCACCCCTGACGCGGCTGCTCGGGCAGCGGACGGGACGCTGGAGGCCCGCGGCTCGACCGCCGCGGGCCTCCTGGCTGCGCGCCACCACCGCCTCCCCGCCGGTCCGGCGCCGATCCGGCCGGGTGTCCGGGGAGGCTGCCGCTGGAACCGCCGGCCGTGGGTGCGGCTCACCGGCCGGAAGCGCTCGGTGGCCGGCCCGGCCGGTGGCGGGCACGGCTCGTGGCAGGCACGGGCCGCTCCACGGGGCCTCAGCGGCGAGCGGGACTCATGCCTGCTGCCATATCTCGTCCACCCACTCGGGGTGGTCTATGAACGGGTTCCGGTTGTGCTGGAACTTCTCGAAGATGGTCTGGTTGCGCTTCTTCTCGAAGTCGTCCGGCGGGTCCTGCTTGCTCCACTGCTTCAGCACGGACACCCGGCCGATGTGGGGCGCCGAACCGTTGTCGACGCTGTCGTTGGGTTCGAGGTCGGCGAAACCGTCGCCCCCGTCGTAGCGGACGGCCATGTAGAGGATCATCCGGGCGACATCGCCCTTCACCTCGTCGCGCGGCTCGAACGAGTCGCCGTCGGTGCGGTTGCCCGGCGCCTCCTCGACCTCCTCGCCGCCGGCGTCGAAGTCCTTGTTCCCGCGCGTGCTGTTGACGGTCACATCGGTGGGACGCAGATGGTGGATGTCCGTGCCGGGACCGACGTCGGTGCCGAAGTCCCCGTGGGACTTGGCCCAGACGTGCTCCCGGTTCCAGTCGTCGTTCCCGGTGCCGTTGGCGTCCTTGCTCTGTGAGCGGCCGGTGTACAGGAGGATCACGTTCGACGGGTTCCCCGGATCCTCGTCCGTGGCCTTCAGCGCGTCCCAGACCTGGTCGTAGGTGAGCCGGGTCTGTTCGCTGACGATGGTGTGGAGGGCCTTCTTCAGTTCCGGCCCCGTCTTGCCCAACGCGTCCTTGTAGTACGTGTCGTCGTACGCGCCGACCGGGCCCGCGGTCCGGGCCGGGGTGGGCGCGGGCGGTGCCTGGGTGGTGGCCATCGCGGCGGCGGGGGCGGCGATTCCGGTGACTGCCACGGCAACGACGGCCAGGTGCCACGGCTTGCGGCGCTTGAGGCGGTGGGTGGACATGTGTGGGGGGTGTCCTCTCCCTGTTCGGGCGACCGGCGGCGCACTCTCGTACACGCCGACGCAAAGCAACAGTTGTTCGAACAGGGAGCTTTCCACGCGAGGGCCGTCACCGCGTGGACGGGCTGCGCCCATCGTGTGCCGACACCGTGAACACCGAGAGGGCGCCGTCCTCTACCCACCCGGGCACGGGCGAATCCTCTGTTGTGCCGATGGGCAACAGCACCGGCCAGAAAGGGCGTTGGCCCCGGAACGCCCTTGATGCTCGCGCATCTGTTCCACATAATCGCTAGGCGCTCTACGAACTCATCCCCCACTGGGTTCGGACGCACAACTGCGTGCTGCCGTGACACAACGGCCGTACGCGGGTGCTCCGCCATGCCGTCCTCGGCACGGCGTGCCGATTCTCGTGGGCCGGGCTCGGGACGCGTATCCCCCCACGAGAGGAAGTCTGTTGACGAACCATCTCAAGCACCTCCGGCGCGCCACGGCAGCGGGCGCGGTCGCCCTCGCCGCCTTCAGCCTCCAGCCCGGCTCGGCCTTCGCCGCCTCCGAACCGACCCCACGCGGTGAGGTGGGCACGACCGTCGTCGGCGGGACCAAGGCGGAGCAGGGTGAATTCCCCTTCATGGTGCGGCTGTCCATGGGCTGCGGCGGCTCGCTGTACACCAAGGACATCGTGCTGACCGCCGCCCACTGCGTCGACGGCAGCGGACCGAACACCGGGATCACCGCGACGGCCGGCGTCGTCGACCTGGAGGACCCCGCAGCGGTCAGCGCGAAGTCGACCGAGGTACTCCAGGCGCCCGGCTACAACGGCAAGGGCAGGGACTGGGCCCTCATCAAGCTCGACAAGCCGATCGACCTGCCGACCCTGCCGATCGCGGCGGACGACAAGCTCAACGACGGCGAGTTCGACATAGCCGGGTGGGGTGCGGACAAGGAGGGCGGCAGCCAGCAGCGGTACCTGCTCAAGGCCAAGGTGCCGTACATCGACGACGCCACCTGCCAGAGCGCTTACGGCGACGAGCTGACGCCGGGCGAGGAGCTCTGCGCGGGCCTGCTGGACACCGGTGGTGTCGACACCTGCCAGGGCGACTCGGGCGGCCCCATGTTCCGCAAGGACGAGGCCGGCGCCTGGACCCAGGTCGGCATCGTCAGCTGGGGCGAGGGCTGCGCCCGTCCGGGCAAGCCCGGTGTCTACACCGAGGTCAGCACGTTCGCTGCGGACATCAAGCAGGCCGCCGAGGGTCTGGGCGGCTGACCGGGCGAACCGGGCGGCCGGTCTTCTGACCCACCTGCCCGGCCCGCGCACCCGCGGGCCCCGCCGCCGGGCGCGTTCCCGCCCGGCGGCGGGGCCCGCCGATCATGATCCGATCGGCGCGGGCGTCGGCCCCCGCGGGAAGACAGGCGCCCCCGACGAGCCGTGACCGCTCCCGCGTTGTGTTCGGCCGGCCGGCGGCAGTCGTCAACCGCCCTGCGGGAGCGGCGCGTCCGTCCAGCCGAGTGGGTACATCGCGCCGTCCGCGGCCGGGACGGCCGGTTCGCCTCCCGCCTCGTTGAAGGCGGTGAGCGCGTCGATCAGTGCCGCGCGCCGGTCGGGGGCCATCCGCGCCACGATCGTCTCGACCTCCCGCCGCCGCCTGCTGGTGACGTCCTCGACGAGGACGCGGCCTTCGTGCGTGAGCCGCAGCACCGTCTCCCGCCGGTTGGCCGGATTCGTACGGCGTTCCGCGAGGCCCACGGCGATCAGCCGGTCGAGCATACGCATCGCCGTCGAGGGATTGACACCGAGGCGCTCGGCGAGCACGACGAGCTTGGCCGGTCCGTGCATGGACAGCATCACCAGCAGCCGGAGCTGGGGCAGTGTCACCCGGTCCTCGACCGCCGCCAGCGAGCGGGCGGAGACGGCGACGAGCAGCCTGGACGCGGTCAGCACGGCGCGCGTCACCGCCTCGACGTCGTCGACGTGCTCCCCGGACTCCCCCGTGTCGGCCATACCCCCATTTCTACCCTGTTCCCGCACGACGCCGCCCCGGGCCCCAGGCCGTTGCCGTTCCCGCACGACGCCGCCCCGGGCCCCCGGCCGTTGCCGTTCCCGCACGACGCCGGCCAGCGTCCGTGCCGCCGGGCGTCCCGCAACGCCGCCCGGCGGTTGTCGGCCCTGCTCGGGCCGCCGGGGTCCGCCCCGGCCTTCCTGCCGTCCGCCCGGAAATCACGGCGCGCGGTGAACACACCGGAGCGCGCATCCGTACCTGTGGCTGCGTGCCGTGCCAGCCGCCCACAACAGCTCCCGGCGATCCGAACGAACCAGAACACCATGCCGAACCGGGAGACATCATGAGTCCGAACCGACGTGCAGCCGAGTCCGGGGTATCCCTGCGGACCCTGGGCATCATCGCCGCGGTGTGCGCCGTCATCGCCACCGTACTGATCGTGACCCGCGGAGGTGACGAGGACGCCTCGGCCACCCCCGCACCCGCCGGGGTGGCCGCTCCGGGTGGCTACGGCCAGAACGCGGGCGCGGGTTACGGGCACTCGTCCGGCGCCGGCCATGCGACGGGAGCGGAGGACGCGGGCTCGGCGGACGACGCGGGAAGCGTTCCGGCCGGGCCGCAGCCGGTGACCGAGGTGGACAAGACGTTCCTGGTCAAGGTGCGCCAGGCGGGACTGTGGGAGATCCCGGCGGGCCGGCTGGCGCAGACCAACGCCTCGAGCGAGGCCGTCAAGCGCGCCGGTCTGCACCTGCTCGACGGGCACAGCAAGCTCGACCAACTGGTCCGTGAGGACGCGAAGATCCTCGGAGTGCCGCTGCCGGAGGAGGCGACGGCCGAACAGCAGGACTGGGTGAGGCAGTTGGAGAACGCCCGGGGAGCCGAGTTCGACCGCCTCTTCGCCAACGTCCTGCGCTCCTCGCACGGAAAGATCTTCGCCACCATCGCCGAGGTGCGGGCGGCTACGCAGAACGACCTGATCCGCCGTCACGCACGCCAGGCCAACCAGACGGTCCTGGACCACATGGAGGTCCTGGAGGACACCGGCCTGGTCGACGGCGCCACGCTCGCGGAGGTGGAGAAGTCCGTCGCCCCGCGCCAGTGAGGGCGGCGCCGCGCGGAGCGGGTCCGCCGAACGGTTCGCCCGCCCCTGGCGCTCTGATTTGCACTATGCAATGATTCCGCCGAGGAGGGCCCGGCGACGGGCCGGTCCACGTCCGGGAGCTGGGGCGCTGGCACGGTGCGCAGCTCACCACGGCATACGGCGCGTCGGCGGAAGCCCTCCTCGCCAGACCTACCGGTGCTCGGGGTTCGGGGAGTCGAAGCGGCAGCCCGCGTCCCACTCGGTGCGCTGGTTGCCGTGCGCGGGGATACCGCCGGCCCGCTTGAGCAGGGCGGCCACGTGCAGCAGATTCCACGTCATGAACGTGGTGTTGCGATGGGTGAACTCGTTCTCGGGTCCGCCCGAACCGGGGTCGAGGTACGAGGGACCGGGGCCGGCTTCGCCGATCCAGCCGGCGTCCGCCTGCGGCGGGATGGTGTAGCCGAGGTGCTGGAGGCTGTAGAGCACGTTCATGGCGCAGTGCTTGATGCCGTCCTCGTTCCCGGTGATCAGGCAGCCGCCGACCCGTCCGTAATAGGCGTACTGACCCTTGTCGTTGAGCAGGCTGGAGCAGGCGTACAGCCTCTCGATCACCTGCTTCATGACGGAGCTGTTGTCGCCGAGCCAGATGGGGCCGGCGAGGACGAGGATGTCGGACGCCATCACCCGCTCGTAGAGCGCCGGCCAGGCGTCGGTCTCCCAGCCGTGTTCGGTCATGTCGGGCCACACCCCGGTGGCGATGTCGTGGTCGATGGCGCGTACGACCTCGACGCGGACGCCCTGGCTCTCCATCAGGGCGCGGCTCCGGTCGATCAGACCTTGGGTGTTGCTGGTTTCGGGTGAGCGTTTCAGGGTGCAGTTGACGAAGAGGGAGCGCAGGTCGTCGTATCGAGCGGGCGGCGCGGCGGAGCCGGACGGCTGAGTGGTCACGAGGTCCTCCTGGGGGTCCTCCGCAGTGGCGTTCACCGGGGGTGCGGCGCGTCCATCGTGCGGGCGGGGGGCGATGGCCCGACCGCCGCGGCGCCCCGGCCGGTCCACGATCACTCCGACAGCGGACGCGGTCCCGCTCCCCCGGCCGGTCTCGCCGGGATCCGCGTACGCCTTCCCCGGCGCCCGGCCGCTCCCCCGACGGCACTGCGGCCCCCCGCGGCGCTCACTCGACGGACGTGGTCCAGCGCGGGCCCGTCTCCGCCCACGCCCTGTCCCATGCCTCGAGGTTGCGCCGCTGAAGGGCGAGGCCCGCCAGGCGGTACGCCGCGGCTCCGGACGCCACGACGGCGACCCCGGCGAGCGCCGCCCAGCCCATGCTGCGGCTTCGGATACGGTCGGCCTCGAGCGGCGGGTCCGTGGGGGTGCCGTCGGCGTCCGCCCAGATGTGGACCGTGCTGTTCGCGGACAGTCCGGGTTCGACGGCGGTTTCCGCCGTGCGGGTGTGTCCCCCGGAGTCGGTGAAGCGCACCTCGGCCGGGTACAGGGTCTCTCTCGCCTCGGCCGAACCGGGTTCCGGGTGGCGCGGCACATCGTGTACGAGGACGGCGGGGACGTGGTGCCGTACCCGCGCCTGGTGGTGGGCGATCCGTTCGTAGTGGCGGTGGGCGGTTTCACCGGCCGCGCACATGGCCGCGGGGGCGGCCGCGGCTACCGCCACCAGCAGGAACAGGCCGATCCATCCCTGCAGCCGGTCGGCAGGGCGGAGCAGCGGGTTGCGCCGCCATCGCCACAGCGGCAGTCGCGGGCTCTCAGGAGGTGGCTGGGCCTGGGGGATGCTGCTGGTCACGGGTCTCTCCTTCCGGTCTCTCCTTGCGGCGCCGGCGATCTCTCCTTGCGGCGCCGGGTGCCCGCCGCAGGCTCCGCGCGCCGGGCACGGGGCACCGGGCCCACGGCAGCGCGGCACTGCCGCGGCCCGGAGCGGACCGTGGGGACGGCCCGCGGGGACCTCCGGAGCCGGGTGCCGTGGCGATCGCGAGTGCCCGCAGGCGCCGGCGGTGCGGAGCCGGCCCGGCGCCCGCTGCGCCGGCATCCTGGGTGGGCCCCCGTCAGCCGGGGAAGCGCGAATCGGGCCGGCGGCCGCCGAACGCGGGGTGAGCGTGCGCGGCTTCGAGGAATCCGGCGGCGCCGCGCACGGCAGCCGTGTGCGGCGCGGGCACCGCACGGACCGGCGCGTGCAGCTGCCCGGTGAGGTGGTGGACGATCTCCGGGCGCAGTGCGCCCCCGCCCGCGAGGAGCAGGCCGCCCCGGAGGGCGTCGAGGGTGAGCGACGTACGGTCCTGCCTCAGCATCGCCGCGACCATGTCGACCACCGCGCCCGTGATCCGGTCGGCCGTGGTGGTGCCGTCCAGGTCGCCGGTGCCGAGGCCCGTGCGGCGCGCATCGAGGACGGCGCCGTCCGACAGGAGCACCACCTCGGTGACCTGGGCGCCGATGTCCACCACCAGCTGGGGCCGGAAGAGGTCCACGCCCGCGGCCAGCGCGATGGCCCGCGCGCCGGGAAGGGTCAGCACGGTGCGCGGCCGCAGGACCTCGACCGCCGTCAGGGCCTCCTCCCTGAAGGCGACGCCGTCCAGCACGGGTGCGGTCACGACGACCAGCGGGCGGCCGAAGCGCGGCAGGCGATTGCCGAGGAGACGTTCGAGCATCCGGGCCGTTCCCGGGGTGTCGACGATCGTGCCGCGGCGGATCGGGTGGATGGCGCCGGGGAAGGTGACGGTCGGCACGTCGAGGACCATCCCGCGGCCGGCGATCCAGGCGCGGGTGCGGGCACTGCCCAGGTCGAGGGCGATGCCGGAGCACCGCCGGCAGCGGGGCCACGGCCGGTGACCGGACGGCGCGAGGCGGCGAGGGACCGTGGTCATTGCCCGGCCTCCCTCACCTGCTGGCAGCGTGAGCAGTACCGCGCCTGCGGAACGATCAGCAGGCGCTCGCGCGCGATGGGCCGCCGGCACAGATGGCAGGCGCCGTAGCGGCCCTCGTCCATGCGCCGCAGGGCGGCTTCGACGTCGGCGAGGACCATGCGCGCGGAGGCGGCCACCTTGACGCGTACCTCCAGTTGCGACGGAGCCTGCTGGGCGAGCAGGTCGTCCGCACGGGACGGGGCGGACGACCCGATCTGCCGCAACTGCTCCTGGCGGAACAGGTACTGCTCGTGCAGGTTCTCGCGGAGCGCTACGAGGTCCCCGGCCTCGAGGACCGGGTTCTGCGCCGCGGTGGTCGGGGCGCGAGCCGGGACGACCGTGTCGTGGTCGCCGATGGTCTGGTGGTGCACCGGGTCACCCCTTGGGGAGGCAGGGCGGGAGAGGGTTCGGGGCCGTGCGGGACCGGCGTCTCGGACGGGACCGGGACGACCGGCGGCCGGATCGGCGGCGCGCCGTCACATGGCGCGGCGCTGGCACGCGACGCAGTGGCGCGTGTACGGAAGGATCTCGAGGCGTTCCGCCGGGATCGTCGTGGAACAGGCGAGGCAGCTTCCGTACGTGCCGTTCCCGACGCGTGCCAGGGCCTCGTCGATCTCCGTGAGCGCCCGCCGGATGGCGTCCTTCTGCGAGGACATCAGGTGGTCGTCGGGGGTGTGGGCGGTGTCGCCGATCGCCTGCAGCTGGGTCAGTCGCGTGTTGCGGGCGTGCTCGAGGCGCTGGCGTGCCTCGTGGGCGGTCAGACGCTCCGGCTGGGGCTCGGTCCGGGGGGTGTCGAGCGGCATGGGGAGTCCTCTCTGGGGCTGTGACGGCATACGGGCTGCCGGCGGAGTCACCGCGGCATTCCGGCGCGTACCTTGCTGACCTGGCACGATGCACTGGACTGGGGTGTCTCCACCATGGCCGGTTTCCCGCGCGGGGCCTATCGGGCGCAGTACCCATCTCTGCGGGGTCCGAGGATGCATGCCGAGTTCTGCGGGCCCGGGGAGCCGTCGGGACGGGCACCCGTCGGCCCGAGGCTCCCCTCGGAAACGAGGCGCCACCGGGCCCCGCATGGGTACGGCGCCCGGCCGGAAATGGGGGTGGGAGCCCATCGACTCGCGCACCGGAGCGGGGCAGGCTGGCGGGCGGCCCACTCCGACCGGGGCCACCGCTCCATGCCGGGCCGCGGTGACCGACAGTGGAGGGGGAACCCGTACGAGAGAAGGGCGTGACTCCGGTGTCCCTGTACTGGCGGATCTTCGGCCTCAACGCCGTGGTGCTGGGAGCGGCCACGGCACTGTTGCTGTGGGCTCCGGTGACCGTTTCGGTGCCGGTGCTCCTGACCGAGGCGGTCATCCTGGTGGGCGGGCTGGCGGTGATGCTGGTCGCGAACGCGGCGCTGCTGCGGGTCGGCCTTGCGCCGCTGGGCCGGCTCACCCGCCTGATGACCACGGTCGACCTGCTGCGCCCCGGCCAGCGGCTGCCCGTCCAGGGGCGCGGTGAGGTGGCCGATCTGATCAGCGCCTTCAACGCCATGCTGGAGCGTCTGGAGGGCGAGCGTGCGTCCAGCAGCGCCCGCGCCCTGCTCGCGCAGGAGTCGGAGCGGCGCCGGATCGCCCAGGAGCTCCACGACGAGGTGGGCCAGAGCATGACCGCGATCCTGCTGGCGCTGAAGCAGGCGGCGGACGACGCGTCCGAGCCGCTGCGCGGCGAACTGCAGCTGGTGCAGGAGATCACCCGCGAGAGCCTGGACGAGGTCCGCCGTCTGGTGCGCCGGCTGCGACCGGGGGTGCTGGACGACCTCGGCCTGGTCAGCGCGCTCACCTCGCTCACCGGCGAGTTCGCCGCCCACTCGGGGCTGCGCGTGTCCCGCAGCTTCGACTCCGACCTGCCGGAGCTGGACCACGAGACGGAACTCGTCCTCTACCGCGTCACTCAGGAGAGCCTGACGAACGCCGCCCGCCACGCGGAGGCCCGGCGCGTCGACGTCAGCCTGCGCCGCGCCGGAGACACAGTGGTCCTCGACGTCAGCGACGACGGCAGGGGCATCGGCCCGGCCCCCGAGGGTGCCGGGATGCGCGGCATGCGTGAACGCGCCCTGCTCATCGGGGCGGAGCTGGACGTCGTCCCCGCGGCGCGGTCCGGCACCCGGGTCCGGCTGACGCTTCCCGGGCGGGGAGAGGAGCCTTGACCATGTCCGCAGCAGGACCGATCCGTATCCTCCTCGCCGACGACCACGCACTGGTGCGCCGCGGGGTACGGCTCATTCTCGACCGGGAACCGGACCTGGAGGTCGTCGCCGAGGCCGGCGACGGTGCGGAGGCCGTCGACATGGCACGCAGCCACGAAGTCGACCTCGCCGTCCTGGACATCGCCATGCCCCGCCTGACCGGTCTGCAGGCCGCGCGCGAACTGGCGTCGCTCAGGCCGGGCCTCCGCGTGCTGATGCTGACCATGCACGACAACGAGCAGTACTTCTTCCAGGCGCTGAAGGCCGGCGCCAGCGGGTACGTCCTGAAGTCCGTGGCCGACCGCGATCTGGTCGCCGCCTGCCGGGCGGCGATGAACGACGAGCCCTTCCTCTACCCCGGCGCGGTCAGCGCCCTCATCCGCCACTACCTCGACCGGGTGCGCTCCGGCGACGAGACCCCCGACCAGATCCTCACTCCCCGCGAGGAGGAGGTGCTGAAGCTGGTCGCCGAAGGACATTCCTCGAAGGAGATCGCCGTCCTCCTCTCCATCAGCATCAAGACGGTCCAGCGTCACCGGGCGAACCTCCTCCAGAAGCTGGGCCTGCGGGACCGTACGGAACTCACCCGCTACGCGATCCGCGCCGGTCTGATCGAACCGTGAGCCCGCCGGGAGGCGGGGAGCGGTCGACGGCCGCGACGCGGTGCGCGCGTCGCGTCGGTCTGTCCTCCGTCGACGACCGACGCGACGCACGACCCGACGACCGACACGGAGGCCGACACGTCAGCCGCCGCACGGCCCGGTTCGAGGGCCGACGCGGCCGACGCCGCCAACGCCGCCAACGCGATGACGAGCGAGGCATCTTCGGCGCTGAAGCCGTATCTGCCCGGCAGGCCCGGAGCGCGCGCGACCGGCTCGTGGCCGCCGTACTCTCCGGCGAGAAGGTGTCCACGACCGGGCTGTTCGCCGAGTACGAGGCGGAGCGCGAGGACCTGCCGGGCCCCGGGGAGCGCCACGCCCTGATCGACTCCGTGGGCCGCGCGACGGCCGAGCCGGAGGTAACGGAGGTACGAGTGCTGCCGCTGGGCGAGGTCGACTCGGAGCACGCGCTCGACGAGGGCGAGGGCCACCGGTCGGTGGCCGAATGGCGCGTGGCCCACGAACGCTTCCGGCACGGCCCGCAGATGCGCGAGGCGCTGGGCGACCCCGGCTTCACCGTCCGACGCGCCCCAGTGGTGGCCGAGCGCTTCCGGGTGCTGCGACGCCCGGACCAGGTCTGAAGCGGGTTTCCGGCGCCGTCGGCGAGCACGCGAACGGGAGGCGGCTCACACGTCGCCGCGCCATGCGCCGGTCTCCGTGCCGCGGGACTCGATGAAGCGCTTGAAGCGCTCCAGGTCTCCGGTGACCTGACGCCTGACGAAGCCGAGTTTGTCCCCGACCGTCTCGGCGACTCCCTGCGGATCGAAGTCCATCTGCAACATGATCTTGGTCCTGGTGCCGGACAGTCGGTGGAACGTCACCACTCCGGCCAGCCGTTCGCCTTCGACGGTCGTCCAGGCCACGCGCTCGTCCGGGATCTGCTCGGTGATCTTCGCGTCGAACTGCCGCTGGACGCCGTCGACGGAAGTGGTCCAGTGGGTCAGGGTGTCGGAGAGCTGGTCGATCCGCTCCACACCGTCCATGAACTCCGGGAACGTCTCGAACTGCGTCCACTGGTTGTACGCCGTGCGCACCGGGACGTCGACCTCGACGGACTCCTCGACCTGCGACATCATCGTCTCCTCTCGTCGTGCCGGCCCGCGTGGACCGGTGGGGGCGGCCCGCCCCTCGACCGCGCGTGTACCCGGCGAAGCCCGATTGACGACCTCGAAGGGCTGCCGGACGACGGGCTTCCGTCGCTCGCGCGTCAGCGGTGCCTGACGCCCGGCTCCGCTCCCGGGGCGAGCGTCGGTTCCGTCACCGGGGCGTCGCCGAGCGCCTCGTCGACGGCCCTCAGAACGTCGTCCGAGAGCGTGACGCCGGTGGCGGCCGCGTTGCTGTGGACCTGCTCGGGGCGGGAGGCCCCGGTGATGGCCGAGGCGACCTCGGTGCGGCGCAGCACCCAGGCGAGTGCCAGGGTCGCCAGGCTCATCCCCGCCCCCTCGGCGACGGGGACGAGGCGCTGGACCGCTTCGAGCGCGGCGTCGCCGTAGACGAGGTCCCGGGAGACCGCCATGGCGTCGCCGGCGAAGCGGCTCCCCTCGGGAACGGGCCGGCCCGGCAGGTACTTGCCCGTCAGAACGCCCTGCGCCAGCGGGGACCAGACGATCTGAGAGATGTCGTGGGCGGCGCACAGCCCGAAGACCTCGGCCTCGGGGGCCTGCCACAGCATGGAGTACTGCGGCTGCGAGGACGCGAACAGCCCGGGCCCCGCGACGTCGATCGCGGCCCGGATCTGTTCGGGGGTCCACTCGCTGAAGCCGAGGTACCTGGCCTTTCCCTGGTCGACGACCTTCCGGAGGGCCTCGACGGTGTCTTCGACCGGCACCGTGGGGTCGAACCGGTGGGCCTGGTAGAGGTCCACGTGGTCGGTCCTGAGGCGGGTGAGGGAGGCGTCGATCTGCTTGGCGATCTGCGCGGGCGACAGGCCCTGGTCGGCCGGGTCGTCGGACATCCGGCCCCAGACCTTGGTGGCGAGGACGTACGAGTCGCGCGGGTGGGCCGACAGGATCTCGCCCCACGCCGTCTCGGCCGCACCGCGTCCGTAGACGTTCGCGGTGTCGAAGAAGTTGATGCCCGCGTCGAACGCCGCCTCGGTGCAGGCGCGGGCCGTGTCCGCCGCCACGCCTCCGGAGTACGTGAGCCAGGACCCCAGCGAGATCTCCGAGACTTCGAGGTCCGAGCTGCCGAGGGTGCGGTACCGCATGGGTGTTCCTCTCGTGCGGGTACGGGTGCGGGAAGCCGGGCGCCGTCCGACGTCCGGGGCGACGCGGCACCACCGTACTGATGCCCGGCGAGAACCGTCGGCTCTCGCGCCGTTCGCGTCCCGCGACGAAGCAAACCCGAAGCAGAGCGGTCCGGAGCCGAGCGGTCCGGGGTGCAGCGGTCCGGGCGAGACTCCGGTGCGGCGGGTGCGACGGGTGCGGCACGGGGACGGCCGGATGCCTGGTATGCGGGATAACCTTCGGTGGTACGAAGCCGGGGTCCACCCCCTTCCCGGCGGACCGAACTCATACACCGAGGGCGCGTTGCGTGAGAACGAGATGGCCGTGTTCGGCGTGTCCGCTGCGGAGGAAGAGCTCTACCGGCACTTTCTGCGCAACCCGGATACCACGATCGAGGACCTGCACGCGCTCGCCCACAAGGACGGGCCGAGCCGGGAGCAGAACCCGGAGCAGTGCCTGGAGCGGTTGCGCCGGCTCGGACTGATCCACCCCACAGGCGCCGACGGCCGGATCACGCCCGCGGATCCCGAGGTCGCAGTGGCCCGCCTGACGGACGCCCGACTGCACGCCCTGCACCAGGAGTTGCAGCGGGTGACGCAGGCCCGGCACGTCATCCAGGGGCTGCGGGCCGAGCAGGGCGAATGGATGGCGCCGCAGGGAATCGAGCAGTTGCACGGGCTGGACGACATCCGCAACCGCATCGAGGACCTCGCCTTCTTCGCGCGTGACGAGATCCTGTCGGTCGAGCCGTACACCAAGTTGTCGGCTGAGAACATCGCCCGGTCGAGGCCGCTGGACATGCGCTGTCTGCGCCGGGGGGTGCGCATACGGAACGTCGTGCTGCGGGCCGCTCTCGACAACCCGCCCACCGCGGGCTATCTGCGGGAGTTGGTCGCGGAGGGCGCCATGATCAGGGTGGCCGAGAACATAACCGAGCGGATCCTCGTGTACGACGGCCACACGGCCCTGGTGCCCGTGGATCCGCGCAACACGGCGCGGGGTGCGCTGCTGGCCCGCAGCAATGGGCTGGTGGCCAACATCATCGCCCTGTTCGAGAAGATCTGGTCCCAGGCCGAGCAACTGACCGCAGTGGCGGGGCCCGAGGGCGCCGAGGAGCGGCTGACCGGTACCGAGCGGCGGGTGCTGCTGTCGATGTGCTCGGCGGGCAAGGACGAGGTGGGGGCCCGGGAGCTGGGTGTCTCGGTACGGACGTACAGGCGTCATGTCGCGGACATCATGCAGAAGCTGGGAGCGGCGAACCGGGCACATGCGGCGCTGCTCGCACGGGAGCGGGGCTGGGTCTGAACCCGGTCGGGGCCGCCCCCGACCGGGACGGCAAGCGGGCCGGGGCGGTCGGGGCAGGGGGGCAGGGGCCGTCCACGACCGCCGGCGGTCAGTCGCGGTCGCGGGACCAGCCGCGCAGCCCCGAGTCGGCGAGGGCGCGGCTGACGGCGCGGCTGACCGTGTGCGGGTCGGTGGCCGCGTCGAGGGCGATACGCAGCCGGATGCGGTCGGCACGGACCTCCGGCCGGCAGGGCCAGTGCGCGGGCAGCAGGCCCAGCAGCCGGACGACGGTGGTCTGGCCCGCGGGCGCGGAACGGTCGTCGCGCACGGCGACGACGTCGACGTACTCCGGCCGGCCGGCGGTCATCGCGGTGCGCCCTCCCGGTGGCCGGATGCACCCGGCGCGTCCGCCCCGTTGTCGCCAGTCCCGGGCGCGCCCTGCCGGCGGCCCGAAACACCCGGCGCGTCCGCCCTGTGGCCGGGGCCGGCGAGCAGGCTCCGTGCCGCCGTGGCCAGCGCGGTGATGCCGGTGGGGAGGGCCGTGCGCACGTCGGGGGCGAACGTGTCCGTGTGGTTGGCCGGGACCGGTTCGCCGCCGGCCCTCGCCGCGCGCCACTGCCGGGCGCCGGTGGCGCCGAGCATCCAGTAGGCGACGGGCACCCCGTCCACGGCGTAGTGGGGGAAGTCCTCGGTGGCGGTCGATCCGGGCCAGCCGGTCACCCGGTGTGCGCCGAAGGCGTCCTCGTGGGCCCGGCGCACGCGGAGGGCCGTGTCCGGGTCGGCCACGAGGACGGGCGAGACGGCCGTGACCGTGATCTCCGGTTCGCGGTCGCAGCCGGAGGCGGCGCACTCGGCCCGGACGATCCGCCGGACGGCCTCGGTCACCCGGGTCAGAGAGGCGTCGGTGAACGCCCTGACGGAGACCGACATCCGCGCTTCGGAGGGGATGACGTTGGCCCGGTCCCCGGCGTGCAGCGAGCCGACGGTGAGTACGACCGGTTCGCCGGGTGCGGTCTCGCGGGACACCACCGTCTGGAGCCTCATGACGACGGCGGCCGCGGTCACCACCGGGTCAACGGCGAACTGCGGGGTGCCCGCGTGCCCGCCTTGGCCGTGGACGACCACGTCGAGGGTGGCGCCGGCGGACATCAACGGCCCCGGCCCGTGCGCCACCGACCCGGCGGGCAGCGGTGCGCAGTGCTGGGCGAGCACCGCGTCCGGGGTTCCGAAGCGCTCGTAGAGACCGTCGTCGAGCATCGCCCGGGCTCCGCTGAGGGTCTCCTCCGCGGGCTGTCCGACGACCACGAGTGTGCCCCGCCAGGAGTCGCGGGCGACGGCGAGGAGGGCGACCGCACCGGCGGCGGCCGCGGTGTGCAGGTCGTGTCCGCAGGCGTGCATGACACCGGGGACGGTGCTGGCGTACTTCAGTCCGGTGCGCTCCCGTACCGGCAGCGCGTCGAGTTCGGCACGGACCATCACCGTGGGGCCCGCGCCGTTGCGGAGCACTCCGACGACGCCGTGCCCGCCGACGCGGCGGGTGACCGTGCAGCCGTCGCGTTCGAGCCGGGCGGCGAGTACCCCGGCCGTGCGGACCTCGGCGCCCGACAGTTCGGGGTGGGCGTGCAGATCGGCGTACAGTGCGGCGGCGTCCCTCAGGACGTCCCGCGGAACGGCAGATGCGGTCATCGGGTCTCCTTGCCCCTCCGTGCGACGGTGACGGACCGGAAGGCGGCTCCCCGGCCAGCGTCCCCGGCCGGCACGACAGACGTCCGGCGTTCCGCTGACACCGGGTGTCAGCGAAGTGTCAGTGACAGCCCGGGTGAGGTGAAAGGGCGTTCGGCTGCAATGGGCCTTGCGAGGGAGACCGCCGGACCCGCCGGCCGGCCCCGCAGACCGAGGGAGACGCCCATGACCCCGAAGCCCGAACTCGCCACGCTCGCCGACGAGATCCTGGAGCTGGAGTCCGAGACCTTCGAGATCTCGGACTACTCGGACGCCGCCGAGGTCGTCCTCGCCGGTTCGACGTCGTGTTCCTCCACGTCGACCTGCTCCAGCACCACCAGCACCACCTCCTGCAGCGCCTGATCCCGGGAGCACGGGCCGTCCGACGGACGGACCACGGCCTCCCGTCCGGCGGAGCTTGCGCCGGACGGGAGGCCGTTCGCGTTCGGAGACCGTGGGCGCGGGCGAGGCCCTTGGCGTACGGAGCACCTGCACACGGGCCAGGCCGTTCGCGTACGAGGCCGCGCACGCGAGGCCGGACACGTCGGGCCCCGCCCCGCGGCAGAGGCCGTCCCGGTCCCCGACGGTGCCCGTCTCGCACGGCCGTGCGTGGCCGTCCGTCACGGGAACGGATGCGGCACGGCCTTGATGTCCGCCTCGGGCAGTACGTCGGGGCGCCGTCCCGCGTCGCGCAGCCCGGTCCGCAGCCGCGGCATCAGCAGGGCCCGCTGCCGGGACCAGCCGAAGTCGAGCGGCAGGATGCCGGGGACGACCATGGCCACCGTGTGCAGCCCCATACGGCGCTGCTCCGGTGTCGTCTGGTCGACGACGACGACGTCGTGGCCGGCGTCGGCCATCCGCCGGACCAGGAAGCGCACGTCGTCCCGGAGGTCGTCGGTGCCCGGCCGCACGGAGGCCGTCCAGTCGCGGAACGCCCCGGCCAGCGGAAGCACGTCCGTCGGCTCCAGGAACTCCCGGGCGTGGACCGCCATTTCGGGCAGGCCGAACAGCTGCGCGTGGTCCTTGAGGTGGAGCACCTTAGTGTAGTCGCCCGCCATGGCGAGGAGTTCGCCTCGGCGCTCGGCCACCTGGTGCGGCAGGTGCGGGATGTAGGTGAGCACCTCGGAGAGCGCGGATTCGACGGTCTCCTCGGGATCGAACCCGGCCGCCGCGCCGAAGGACAGGGTCCCCGGGCCGCCGTCGCGGCGGACGGCGAGCGCGGTGACCACGGGTACGGCCAGATCCATGGTGGTGTCGTAGGCGTGGACGTCGTAGCCGTGCAGCGCCGCCCGGTCGATCATGGCGCGGACCGAGGCCCGCCGGCAGGTGCGCAGGTCGATCGCGGTGAGCGGTGAGCGCCCGTACCAGGCCAGCAGGAAGGCGTCACGTTCGACGAGCTCCAGCAGGGCGAAGAGGATCGCCTCCTCCCGACTGCCTCCGGTCGCACAGCCGTTGGAGCACTCGAAGACGAAGTTGTCGGCGTCCACTCCGGCGCTGTAGTGGGCGAGGCGGGCGGGGACGAGCACCGGCCGGTCGTCCCGCAGCGAACGGCCCCAGACCCAGGGGATCTCCCGGGCCGGGTCGAAGGGGCTGACGAGCGGGTCGTTCGCATAGGTCTCCGGGGCGTACAGACCGCGCGCCACGGGGTCGACGACGGGGGTTCCCTCCGCGACGAGGGCGTCGAACGAGGCCGTCACGGGGGTGGTGCCGCGGCGGCGGTGGGTGCCCGCGTAGCGCTCCAGGCCCTCCAGCTGGGCGAGCGTACGGCTGGCGGCGTAGCTGTTGGCCTGGCCGCTCCAGGTGACGTCGTTCAGGCCGGCGTAACCGCGGACGAAGTTGGTGCCCGCGACGGGCGCGGTGGTCGTCGAGGCGGGGTTGATCCAGGTGCGGGCGCCGAGCGCGCCGCAGACGGGGTTGGCGAGCGCCTGCTCGGGGAGCGGGTACGAGGAGGCGGAGCGCAGCCGGTAGCGGCCGGGGGCCGGCTTCGGGGTGTGAGCGAGCACGGTCCGGGCGCCGTCGGGGGTCTCGGGGACGGTCGTCACGCAGTACGGGCACAGGGGTTCGGGAAGCAGGGGGAAGGTCACGGTCGCGAGGGTCCCCAGGTCGACGCGGGTCACCTGGGGCAGTTCCCGATCGGCCGGGGCCGTGGCCGGCGGGGAGACGCGTCCGCCCAGGGCCGCCCGGTACACGGCCCACACCGCGTCGAGGGCGTACGGGGTGAGCAGCGGCCAGGCCGTGGCTCCGTGCGGTGGGCGGCTCCGTTCGAGCGCCTCGCGTTCGGAGCGGCTGCGCAGCCGCTGCCAGCGCATGGCGAGACACTGCCCGCACACCGGCTCGTCGCCGCCCCAGGGGCCGATCAGTACGGCGCGCGCGGTCAGTTGGACGTTCGCCCGGGGCCGGGTGGCCGCGTACGGATCGGGGGCGCCCGTGCCGAGGACGTCCGCGGCGCCGAGGGGCACGACGAGCGGTGCGGGGACGGCGTCGTCCCCGAGTGCCGTACGGCGGGTGGCGAGCGCGTCCCGGAGAAGGCCGGTGGCCCGTCCCAGCGGCGGTGCGGCGGTGGCGGCCGTCATGACTTGTCGCTCCAGCGGAACGTCCTGACGGCGACGGCTCCGAGCACCACGGCGAAGCCGGCGAGCACGGCGCAGTCGACGAGGACGCCGCCGGTGCCGCCGCCGGTGAGCGCCCCGGAGACACCGTCGTTGAGGTAGCGCAGCGGCAGCGCCCGGGAAAGGGTCTGCATCCAGTCCGGCATCATGTCGAGGGGGAGGAAGGAGCCGGACAGGAACGCCATAGGGATCATCAGGCAGTTGGCGACGGCGGCGACGGCCTCGGGGGTCTTCGCGTAGGAGCCGACGATCACCCCCAGCATCAGGAAGGCCGTGATGCCGAGGACGAGCACGGGCAGCGCCAGCGGCCAACTGCCCGACACGCCCAGCCCGAAGAACGGCAGCGTGGCCACGGCGACGAACAGCACGGCCTGGACGACACCGACGGCGACCGCGAGCACGTACCGGGAGGCGATGACCGCGGAGACGGGTGTCGGCGTCATCCGGATGAGGCGCAGGATGTCGTCGCGGCGCCACTGCATCAGCACGAACGCGACCCCGAAGACGGCGGCGTTGCCGACTCCCCAGGCGAGCACGCCGGGGGCGATGTGGTCGATGTAGGGCCGGCCGCTCTGCTCGACGTCCTGGCCGCTGAAGATCAGCCCGAAGACGACGAGGAACAGCAGGGGGAAGGCGAAGGTGAAGAAGAGCGTGGTCCGGTCCCGGGTGTAGGCCCGGTACCCGGCCGTGGTCAGCGCGGCGTAGGCGCTCATGGCGGAGGTCTCCGTGGTTCGTGGGCCGGCGGTCGACGCCGGCGGGGAGGCGGTGGGCTCGGGTGTGCGGGCGCGGCTACGCCCGGGGATCGGGTGCGCCGGTCAGCTGGAGGTAGACGTCCTCCAGACCGGAGGTGCGGGTGCGGACGCCCCGGAGTCCGGCGAGGGCGTCGACGGCGGCGAGGACGCTCCCGGCGTCGAGGGTCTCCAGGACGACCGAGTCGCCTTCGAGAGTGGCCCGTTCGACACCCGGGATGCCCCGCGCCGTGTCCAGGTCGAGCCGTTCGGCGGGCACGAGCAGCCGGGTGGTGGGGCTGCCCTGCTCGATGAGCCGGCCCGGACTGTCCAGCGCGGCGACGCGGCCGTCGACGAGGATCGCGACCCTGTCGCACAACTCCTCGGCCTCGTCGAGGTGGTGGGTGGTGTAGATGATGGTGCGGCCCGCGCCCTTGAGGTCGCGCAGGACCTGCCACAGCGCCCTTCGGGCCTGCGGGTCGAGGGCGGCGGTCGGCTCGTCGAGGAAGATGAGTTCGGGTTCGTGGACGAGGGCGGAGGCGATGGCGAGGCGCTGGCGCTGCCCGCCCGAGAGGTCGTCGACGCGGGTGCCGCCCTGTTCGGTGAGACCGACGGAGGCCAGTGCGCGCTCGGCGGCCGCGTCGTCGCCGCGGTACAGGGCGGCCACGGTGCGCAGATGCTCCCGGGCGGTGAGCCGGACGAAGAAGGCGGACGACTGGGTCTGCACGCCGATGCGGGTGAGGAGCGCGGGGTCGCGCGGCCAGGGGCTGCGGCCGAGGACGGTGACGGTGCCCGAGTCGGCGCGGCGCTGGCCCTCCATGATCTCCACGAGGGTGGTCTTCCCCGCGCCGTTCGGCCCGAGCAGTCCGAAGAACTCACCGCGTGGGACGGTCAGGGACACGCCGTCGACGGCCTGCACGGCGCCGTAGCGCTTGTGCACGGCGTCCAGGACGACGGCGGGGCCGTCCTGCGGGCCGGCGGTGGGGGGCATGGAACTCTCCTTCGGTGGGTGCGGATCGCGGCCGGAGGGCCGTCACCGCGCGGTGGTGAGGTAGTGGTGCGCGACGGCCGAAGCGGCGGCCGCGAGCAGGACGAGGGTCAGCGCGACGGCCGCTCCGTAGGCGGCGTAGGCGCGGCGGGCGCGCCGCGGGTAGCCGGCCGCTGCCGGGGCACGGCGGAGCCGGAGCCTCAGGTACGCGGCCGTGGAGGCGGCGAGTGAGGTGGCCCCCAGGATCTGTGCGGCGATCCTGTACCCGTCGAGGGGAGGCAGTGGCAGGAGCATCGTGAACGCCTGCACGCTGCCCAGCAGGAGGAGGGCGCCGAGCGCCTGCCGGGTGGTGTGGTCGAGCGGGGCCAGCGCCCAGACGGCGAAGAACGGCAGGAGGAACAGCAGGTTCATCGCGGCGCCCGCGCCGGCGGTGGCGATCCTGCCGCGCCGGCGCGGCAGATGGAGGAAGTCGTCCACGGTGCAGTACATGATGACCACTGGAAGGCGCCAGCGCAGCCCGATCTCCGACACCCGTCCGCCGTGGTGGTGCGCGAGCACGCCGTGGGCGAGTTCGTGCAGGGCCGTGCTCAGCCACAGCAGGGTGGCGACCGCGAGGAGGAGCGCCGGCGCGGTGAACAGGGCGGCGGTGTCGTCGAGCAGTTCGCCGATGCGCAGCAGCAGGGTGACCTCCATCAGGACGGTGAGCGCCAGCAGCGGCAGCAGCGCGACCGGGGAGAGCAGGTGCCGGGTGGCGCGGTGCAGCCTCGTCGCGGTCGCGTCCGCGTCGCCGACGAGGCGGACGGTGCCACGCAGCAGCCCCCGGGGCGCACGCGGCTCCGTGCCGGGAGGGGCCGCGGGGGCGGCGGCCGGGGACGGGGCGAGGGCCTTCGGTGCTCCGCCACCGGGCGCGGTGCCGTCCGGCGGGTCCGTGGACCCGGGGCGGCCCGCGAGGAGATCGCGGGTGCCGAGCAGCGCGAGCAGCGAGTGCCAGTGGGAGTCCCCCAGGCGCCGTCCGAACCGCGCCGCGTAGTCGGCCCCGATCTCCTCCAGGGTCCGGGTGCCGTCCATCCGGGAGATCAGGAAGTGTTCGCGGGGGCCGATCCTGAACGACTGACCGCTCCCGGTGTTCCTGATCAGATGGACGAGGTCCGGTCCGTGGAGCAGCGGCTCGCTGAGGAGCACCCCGGGGCGGAGTGCCGGGCGGTAGCGCGCCGGGACGGCCGGGGCGGTCACGGCGCCTCCCCGTCGGCCGGTTCGCGCAGGGCACGGCTCAGGACGTGTGCGAGGTACGCCTCGTCCCTGATGGTGACGTGCAGCCGGTTGTTGGTCATGTGCATGTACGGGGAGAGGAGCAGCGGCAGCGCGGCCGCCGGATCGGTCACGCGTTCGTCGCGCTCGCCGTCCCAGGAGCGGAACACCAGGTCGCCGTCACCGGCCAGCTTCACCGCTCGGGCGCGCAGTTCGGCGCAGTGCTCGGCCCAGCCGGCCAGGAACGACGGCAGCCTGCCCGGTGCTCCGTCCCGGGTGGCGGCACGGACGCGGGTGAAGTGCGCGGCGAGGGAGGGGGCCATGGCCGCGTAGTTGCGGTCGTACTCCTCGCTGCCGATGAACCCGGTGCCGGGGAACGCCCGGTGCCAGAAGGTGTAGTAGCTGTCCAGGTAGTCGGCGAGTTCGGCGTCCCCGCGGAGGAAGGTGCCGGACATGACCATCATCAGCTGTGCGGACGTGCCGAGCAGCACCGTGCGCAGATGGAGGTTCTTGGTACGGAGGGCGTCGACGACGAGGTCGCTCGAGTGGCGGAAGTGCCATTCGGCGAGGGCGACCCCGGCGGGGCCGCCGTACTTGCCGTACTCGGGCTCGTACGGCTCCGCGCTGCGGGAGTTGTTCGGACGAAGCCGCATCCGCCCCTGGGCGTCGGTGTAGTGGCCGCGCTCGGCTCCGGGGAACTCGATGTCGAACAGCGTGTTGTAGAAGTCGTTGAGGAAGCCGGAGTCGACCTCGTAGAGGGCGGGGCGGTCGGTGAGGAACGCGTCCACGGCCTCCTCGGTGCGGCGCCGCACCTCCGCCGCGGCCCGCGCGGAGGACGGCTTCAGCCGCAGCCGGACGTGCGGCCCCTCGAGCCAGTAGTTGATGAAGAACCAGCCGGATATCAGTCCGTCGGCCTCAAGTCCGGCCACCAGGGGCCGGATGCACCGGAGGAGCATGGGCCGGGGGTTGGCGGCGTAGAAGACGTGGGTGGCCTGCCAGTCGCCGGCCGCGGCGGGCGCCGCGTCCGGCCCGGCGACCGGCCCCGGGCCCTCGGCGGCGCCGGGGTCCACGACGACCGAGGGGGCCTCGGTGAGGGCCGGGCCCTCGGCGGTCGGACCGGAGGCGGCCACGGGGCCCGTGGCGGAAGCCGACCCCGAACCGGGGTCGGGCTGCGCGCTGTCGGCGGTGGGCCGCCCGGCGGCGGTCGTGGTCATCGTCGTCCCTTCGGTGGGGTGGGGACGGCCGTGGTCTCCACGGCCAGTTCGGCGACATGGCGGCCCCGCCCGGACGACACGTGCAGTCCGTCCTCGTCGGGCAGCATCTCGCGGAAGACCACACGGGCCTCGGGTGTTCTGAGCGTCCCCTCGAAGGCGGCGAGGGACAGCGGGCTGTCGAAGTCGACGTACTGCGGCTTGGCTCCCGTCGCACCGCGTGCCCCGCCGTCCGTGACGGTGGCGAAGACCCGGTCGGGCAGTGCGTGGGCGCGCCGGAAGGAGTGCCAGCCCAGGAACCAGTCCTGCTGCGTCACACCTGCGCCGTGCAGCGGCAGCACGGAGGCGGGGGCGCTCCAGCTCCGCCGGCTGAGCACGACGCCGCCGTGCCGCACCCGGGGTCTGCGGGTCACGCCGCCGACGGGCTCGCCGTCGGGGACACCGCCCCACACGTTCAGCGGGGACATGGAGCTCGGTGACAGCAGCAGCAGGGTGCGGGGAAGTTCCGGCAGGGCGAGCGGCACGAGGTAGCCGAGGTAGACGGGAACGACCTCGCGGCCGAGTCCGGCCGATCGCAGCACGAGCCGGTCCTCGTCCTCGTCGTGGACCAGATGCAGGTCGTCGAGGTGGAGGCTGTACGGGTCGGGCAGGGATGCGCTCTCCCCAGGGCAGACGATCTCGTACTCGGTGAGCCGCCCGTGGAGGTTGAGGTTGCTGGTGACCGGACCGCCGGTGACCTCCGCCAGGACGGCTCCGTCCGGGCAGAGCCCACCGGCGCGGTGCAGCAGGCGCTCCTCCAGGCCGTCGAAGCAGTGGGCGAAGCGGCTGAACGGGAACGAGACCCCGCCGTAGGAGCGGTTGAGGACCGCCAGCGGCTCACCGCCGCGGCCGACCGCGAGCTGGACGTGATGGCTCAGGGGGGCGAACGGCGCTGCGACCGTGGAGAGTTCATCCGCGACCGCGGCGAGCAGGTCGTCTCCGACGGCGAGTTCCCCGCCGCCCTCGTGGGCCTCCCAGAGGGCGCGCATCCCTTCGGCGAACGTCTGCCGGGCGGTGTCGAGGGCCTTGAGCTGGGGCAGGCCCAGCCAGTTCTCCTCCGGTACGTACCGGCCCTCGGCGTCGAAGGGGGTGCGCCGCGAGGTGAACGAGATGTACTGGTCGAAGAAGTCCTCGTGGAAGTCGTGGACGAGTTTCAGCAGGTCGTCGCAGCGGCCGCCGCGGCCGTGGCGGGCGACGAAGAAGCCCTTGAAGGTGATGCGCTGCGGCAGGGTGAGGTCGAAGGCGGGCAGGACGCGTTCGACCGCCCTCAGCGAACCGGCCACGGAGCGCGTCCAGGCGTCGAGCGGCAGCCGTACCTCCCGGCCCGCGGTGACGTCCTCGTACAGCACCGTCTGCGGCACCCTGCCGCGGGCGGCGCCCAGCTCCGTCTGGACGGTGCGCAGGTCCTCGCGCAGCCCGTCGAGCAGTTCGCGGCGGTCGGGGGGTGCCGCGGCGGCGAAGCGGTCCACGCGGGACAGCGGTCCGTCGAGGCGGCCGGCGAGTTCGCCGGCCCAGTCGCTGCCGAGGGCGCGGAGAGAGTCCTGGAACGCGCGCAGCGGATCGGTGTCGTGGACTCCGGTGCGCAGTCCCGGGACCTGGACCATGCCGATGTCGAGGAGGGCGGTCAGGTACTGCTCCGCCTCGGCCGCGGTGGCGCCGCGGTCGGCGGCGAGCCATGCGGCGAGTTCGCCGTGGCGGACGCTGCCGCGGTCCTCGAGGAGCGCGATGAGCCGCTCCAGGGTGCCGCTGCTCCGCAGGAAGAACAGCCGGTCCTGGACGGCGTCGAAGGTGACGGCGGTGTCCTCCTCGCCGGAGGTGATCCAGCGGCGCACGTAGCGCACCCGGTCGTCGACGCGGCCCCAGCCGGGCGCGAGTGCCAGGGGCAGGTCGGCGCGTCTGGCGGGATCACCGGTGACCGCCTCGGCGAGCCTGCCGAGGGCGGCGACGTTCAGCCGGGCGCGGCCGGTCCACTCGTCGTCGACACGGATGCACAGCGCGTCGTCGTCGGTACCCGGGTCCAAGCCGTGCAGACGCCCACCCGGCCGGTCCGCGCCGCCGTGCCCGTCCGGGCCGTGCTCGTACGGGCCGCGCCGGCCGGTACCGCGGTGCCCCGGGCCGTGCGGACCCGAGCCCTCGCCACCGTCCGCCCCGGCCGTGCCGTGTCCCGTCCCGCCGGGTGCGAACTCCCCCGGCACCACACCGGTGAACGTGCTGAACGGGCTCGTCTTGCACGCCGTGCGGTACAGGTAGGCGAGGAGTGAGCGCTCGATCTTGCGATCCCGCTTGCCGGGTGCGCGGTCCGGTCCGTCTGCCAGCCGTCGCTGCCAGTCGTCGAGTTGGGCGTCCAGCGTCGGGGACGCCAGCAGCAGGCCGCCGCGCAGCCGCGGCTCCCGCGCCAGCCGCCCGAGGGCGGCCCGGGCACGGCCCGTCTCATGGGCGAGCAGTTCGGCGCCCTCGGCCCGGCGGCCGTCGAGAGCGCGGCGGTCCGAGAGCCACCGCTCCAGCGCACGCCCGGCGTCCTCGTCGTGCGCACGGACCCGCGCGAGCGCACCGTCCGCTTCCCCGGGCAGCCGGTTGTTGAACACCGCGCGGCGTGCGGCGAGCAGCAGCCGCCGGGCCGACTCGTCCTCGTTGTGGCCGATCAGCCGGTGCAGCAGATCGCCGAGGCGGGCGCCCTCGGCGGCCAGCCGCTCGGTCTCGGCGAGCACGTCGTCGGCCCAGCGGCGGCTCGCCGGGCAGCGGAGCCGGCGCACGCTGTCGACGGGCAGCCCGGCGACGCGCAGCATGAACGGCATCGTGTTCTCCACCCTTCCGGTGCTCATCGGTCAGGCGATCTCGTGGCGGAAGTCGGCGGGCGCGGGCCGCTCGTTGCCGAGCATCATGATCAGCAGGGGTGCCTCCCCGGTTCGTTCGAGGCCGAGTTCCTCGATGTACGAGACGTTGTCGAAGCCGAGGGCGACGCCGCATCCGACGCCGAGGGCGGACGCGGCGGTGTAGACGTTCTGCGAGATCGCGCCGACCACGGCGTTGACGATCCGGTAGCCGCGGTCGCCGACGGCGTCGAGCACGGCGCGGGTGCGGACGGTCGGCACGAGGACCGCACCGGTCTGCTCCAGGTTGTAGTTGGCCAGGAAGTAGTTCTTCTGGAGGAAGCTGCCGGGAGGGCCGGGCTTCATCAGCCGCAGGGTGTGTGCGGCCGCGTCGTAGGCGTAGGTGCCGGGGGCGATGCCCGCGGTGTGGCCGACGAAGGCGTACAGACCGGCGATCGGCGTGGTGTCGGTGCCGGTGTCACCGCCGAGGGACGCGCCGGCGGCCGCGGCCGCCAGACAGGACGCCAGGTGCTCGGCGCGGAGCGGCCGCCGGGCGTCGAACCGGCCGAAGCTGCTGCGGCGCTTGCGCAGGGCGGTGCGCACATCGGTGTCCAGGTTCGACGGCGCGGGCAGGGGAACGGCCGGCAGCCCGGGGCCGGGGACGGGAGCGGCCGCCGGGGCGAGCGCCCCGGCCGGTGGCCGCCGGTCGGCGTGCTCCTCCGTGGCCGCCTGCATCCTGGTCACGGCGTCGAAGGCGAGCACGGTGCGCGAGCGTTCGACGTCGCGGCGGCGGACGGCCGCCGTGGCGGCCGGCGGCGCTGTCCTGGCCTCCGCTCCCTGCCAGCGCAGCGGTACGACGGCGAACACGCCCTCCTCCTCGGTACGGATCCCGAGCAGCCGCGCGAGCCGCTGCTCGTCGAACCACATCAGGGGCTCGACGGACAGGCCCTGCGCCCCGGCCCACGTCCGCCACGTCTGCACCACGGTGCCGACGTCCATCGTGACGGCGTGGAAGGAGAAGGAGTTGTACTTGAACGCGTTCTGCCAGTACTTGACGCCGAGGACGAGGAACTGGTCGGTCACGAGGGCCCGTTCGACTGCGGGGACCGGCGCGCCGGCCTCCGCGGAGGCGGGTTCGCCGAGCACAGCCGGGACCGGTCCGCCGAGCGCCTCGCGCACCTCGCCGGAGACGTCCCCGGTGAGGAGGCGCTGCATGGCGTGGTGCCGGGTCGCGTAGTAGTGCACCCCGGGCGGCAGGGGGCCGCTGGGCCCGGACACCCAGTAGATGCTGACGGGGTAGAGGCCGCCGCCGGACGCGGTGCCGCGCGACCAGTTCGCGAGCGGATGGAACGGCAGCGCGTCGAGGTCGGTGTTGGACTGGACGCCGAGCCGGCGCCCCGTGAGGCCGTAGGAGTCCCGCAGCATGCCGGACAGGGCGGGCAGGTCGAACGCCCGCTCGGGGCCCTCGACCGCCGGCCGCAGCCCGCGGTCGACCGTCGCACCCGGCGGCAGGGTGTGGACTGGCAGCGGCGTGGTGTCGGCCCCCGGATAGAACTTGGTCTTCCGCGGGCCGTCGGCCCAGTTCGGGACGTAGTCCGCCGGTGGCATCGGGACCCTGCCCCGCTGCATGATCGCGGCGGCGTAGTCATGGGCGTACCCCATGGTCTGCTCCTTGTCCGTGGGGTGCCGGGCGGGGCCCGGCCGGGGATGGGGCGCGGTCAGGGGAAGGGATGCGGCGCCGGGTTGAGGTCGGCGGGGGTGAGGTCGCGTTCGCGCAGTCCGGCCTCCCGCAGGGCGGTGCGCAGCCGGGGCATGCCGAGGGCGCGCTGGCGGCTCCAGCCGAAGTCGATGGGCAGCAGTCCGGGTACGAGGACGCTGACGGTGCGCAGTCCGAGCCGGCGCTGCTCGGGCATCGTCTGGTCCACGACGACCACGTCGAAGCCGGCGCCGGTGACGGCGTCGAGGCAGCGGACGAGGTCGTCGCGCAGGTCGTCGGAGACGGGCGGGACCGAGCCGTCGCCGTACAGCTCGCCCATCGGGACGAGGGGCGGGCGCGGTTCGCCGGGCTCGCCGAGGAGGAAGTGGGCGTGGCGGCCCATCTCGGGGATCCCGTAGACGAGCGGATGGTCGTGGAGGGCGGTGACCCGGTGGAAGTCCTCGGCCATGGCGCGCAGCCGGGGCTCGTCGCGTTCGGTGCGCCCCTGGAGGTTGACTGCGTCGGTGGCGATCTCGCACAGCGCTCCGGCGAGTGCGGCCTCGGGATCGAGCCCGGCGCCCGCGCCGAAGCACATCCGGCCGGGCCCGCCGTCGTGGCGCACGGCGACGCCGGTGACGACGGGGACGGGGAAGGAGATGCGGGTGTCGAAGAACCGGGCCTCGTAGCCGTACATCTCCAGCCGCTCCACCATGTGGCGGGTGGCGGGCCGGGTGCTGGTGCGGGGATCGAGTTCGGGCAGACGCGCCTGCCCGTACCAGGTGACGAGGAAGGCGTCCCGTTCGACGACCTCCATGAGGCCGAAGTAGACGGCCTCCTCCAGGCAGCCGCCGGAGGCGCAGCCGTTGGAGCTCTCCTGGACGAAGCGGTTCTCCAGGCCGGGGGCGTGGTAGTACGTCAGCACCTCGGGCACGAGGACGGGTCGTTCGTCGCGCAGCGACCAACCCCACACCCAGGGGATCTCGCGGTCGCAGGTGAAGGGTCCGACCCTCGGGTTGTCCCGGTGGAAGTCCTCGGAGTAGAGGCCGCACACACGCGGGTCGACGGTGGGGACGCCACGCGCCCGCAGCCCGTCGAGCGAGTCCGTCACCCGGGCGCGTTTGGCCCGCGAGCGCATGCCGGCGTAGCGCTCCAGCCCTTCCAGTACGCCGATGCGGACGCTGTGACCGAAGCTGTCGGCGTGCCCGCCCCAGAACGTCTCACGGAGGTAGTCGCCGGACCGCATGGAGAAGCAGCCGATGGTGGCGGAGGTGGACGTGGACGACACGTCGTGGACGACGGACGGTCCGAGCGCGCCGCACAGCGGGTTGGCGAACGGCTCGACGGACAGGCCGTAGTCGCCGATGTCGCGGATCCGGAAGGTGCCCGGCCGGACCTTGGGCGCGGGAAGCAGCGGGAGCGCGGCGGCCTCCGGGGTGTCCTCCTCCGGGACGGCGCAGCGGGGGCACTCCGGGTCGGGCACCAGCGGATAGTGGCGCACCGTCAGGGAGCGCAGGTCGACGAGGTGGACGGGAGGGAAGACGCCGCGGGCGGGGCCGCCGTCGGTGAGGAGCCCGGCGATCAGCGCGGCGAGCGCGTCCGCGGTGAACGGGGTGACGTACGGGAGCCGCCCCGCGGCCCGGGTGCCGGAGCCCAGTTCGAGCGCCTCCCGCAGCGCCACCGAGCGCACTGCCTGCCAGCGCCGCTCCAGGCAGTGTGCGCAGGGGCGGGAGTCCCCGTCGCGGCCGGCGGCGAGGGGACCGACGACGGCGTGGTGGCCGTAGAGCCGGACGGGCACGTGGGGACCGGACGCGGATGCACGGGGCGTGTCCGCTCCGGTCGCCCCGGTCGCGGCCGGGGCGAAGGCGTCGCGGACGCCGAGGGCGGCGATGTCGAGGCGGGCGCGGATGCCGTGCCCGGCGAGCGCGGGGTCCAGGAGGTACGCCAGTTCCTCGCAGGACCGGTCCCGGGCCGTGGTCGTGGACGCCGTCGCGACGGTTGCCTGCGTCATCGTGTCAGCGGGCATCGGTGCCGTTCCCCCGGCCGCCACGAGTGAGCAGGACGCGTGCGGTGGCGATGCCTCCGGCGGGCAGGTCGGCCGGGGTCGTCGGGACGTACAGCGCCTCCCGGCCGCTCGCCCGCAGCCGGTCGAGGACGGCGTCGAACGTGGTGCCGGGCGCGTCGGCGGGCACGGGCCCGTCCGTGGCGGTGACGGTGCCCGCCGCCAGTTCGGGGACGAGGGGGTCGCCGGTGTCGACGGTGGACCCCGGGTCGTCGGCGGCGAGCTGGACCACGCCCAGCAGGTCCCGCAGGGCCGCGCAGGACGCCTCACGGCGGGAGAGCGCGGCGGCGACGGCCCAGCGCGCGTCCGGTCCGCCGGCCTCACGGGCGAGCACGGCGGCGGCGCCGGTGCGCGCGTCCTCCCCGAGGTCGAGCAGGTCCGCCTCGATGCCCAGGTTGACCGCGGACTTGAGCAGGAAGACGAGTTCGGGGTCGTCGTCGGGGGCGACCGGCGCGGTCCGGGTCTCTCCGCGGAGGGCACGCAGCAGGCCGTCGTGGGCGAGGGCCGACAGAAGACCGCTGCCCGCGGCCTCCGCGTCGGTACCGCCCGAGCCCGTACCGGCGGAGGTCGCGAGGACGGTCCGCTCACGGTTGTACGGGCCGAACGGCCGTACGGCCGCGGCCGGTACCTTCACCCGGTCCCCGGTGAGCAGCGACGTGGCCGGGACCCAGGCGGCGACCTCGGCGGCCGTCGCGGTGCCCGCCCCGGTGGTGAGTGCGGCCGGTGCCACGGCGGGCAGCTCCGACCCGGCGCCGGCCAGGACCCGTACCGGAGCGACGTGTTCGACGTAGGTCTCGGCCGCCAGGCGCAGCGCCCGCGTGCGTGCCCCGGCCAGGTGGTGCACGTCGAAGGCGGCGATGGTGCGCCGCGCGCCCGGTGCGAGTGCCAGTTCGAGACGGGCGGCCTTCAGCGGCGTCTGGGTGAGGCTCTCGTCGTCGAAGCGGACGAAGACCCCGGCGAAGGCGCCGACGAGGGCGGTGGTGGTGCGGTTGAGCGCGTCGACGGTGTCCTCGGCGTCCCGTGCGGTCTCGACGCTCGCGGTGGTGGGCACGGCGAGCGGGCCGGGCAGCCCGGGCACGGTCTCCGGTGTGCCGCCGGACAGGGCGTCGGGCACCTTCCCACCGCGGTACGGGGCATCCGGCCGGACGGCGCCCGGGCCGCACAGCGAGCAGCGCGGGTGCGGCAGCAGCGGTTCGGCGACGACGTCGAGGGACTGGAGGTTCTGGAGCAGCACCTGCCCGTCCGTCTCGGCGGGCAGCGCTCCGGTGGCGATGCGGAATATCTCGTAGGCGAGCAGATTGCCCGTCATGGCTGCGACCGGCCCGCCGAGGGGCCCCTCACCGGCGGGACGGCCCGGTTCGGCGGCCGCGCCGGCGACCTCGCTCCACAGGGCGGCGGCCGCGCCGGCGTCGTGGTTGGCGCCGAGCCGCAGCAGGGCGCAGGACCAGCAGCCGGTGGCACCGGCGCGGCCGAGCGGGCCGGTGACGGCCAGTTCGCCGAGGGTCCACACGGGAATGAGGGTCTTGCCCTCGGGGACGCCCGCGGCCAGCAGTTGGTGGACCCGTCTCGCGGCACCCGCTCCGGTCACCACGACCGTGTCGTAGTCGGCGAGTTCCGGCCAGTCCGGGTCGGCGGGGAGCCGGCCGGTCCGCACGGGGCAGCCGTCGTCGGCCGCCTCTGCCGCTTCCGCCGCCACCTCGGGGAAGTCGGCGGCGAGGGCGATCCGGGCGCAGCCGTTGCGTACCAGGCTCAGGGCGCACCAGCGGGCCACCTCGTCGTCGCCGAGCACCGCGACGGCGGTGTCCCGGAAGCGCCGGAACCGCTCGGGGGCCCGGTCGGTGTAGTGGTCGACGTAGGCGATCTGGGTGGCGTAGCGGCGGGCGGGGGCCTCCCCCGGCCCCTTCGCCGGGTCGTCGTCGGCGGCCGGTACGTCACGTGCGAAGTCGCGTTCGAACAGGGTCCGGACCAGTTCGGCCGCCATCCCGCGCTGCGGGGCGCCGAAGCCCGTGCAGAGTTCGGCGAGGCTGTGCCGGCCGGAGAGGTGGGGCACAATCAGGGAGGCGAAGCGGTACGCGGTGCGGCCGGTCAGGTGGAAGCCGCCGTCGGCATTGTGGAAGAGGACGCCTCCGGGGGTCTCGGTGAACAGCACGTCGCGGCGGATCCGGGGACGTGTGGCGGCGAGGGTGTCGAACAGCGTCCGTCCGGCGCAGGATTCCCCCGGGGCGCCGTTGTGCGCCGGGGTCCCCGTTGCGCCGGATGCCTTCGCTGCGTCGAGTGCCTCGGCCGGGTCCGCTGAGGCCGCTCCGCCCGGTGAGTCCCCGGGGTCCGGTGCGCCCGCGGTCTCCGCCGGGCCTTCGTCCTTCGTCGTGGAACCGGCTTCTCTTGCGTCGTCTGCGTCGATGACGTCGGTGGGCATGGCGTCACACCTTCTGTGTGGGACGGACGGATGGCGAGTCGTTGCCACGCGCGTAGAGGCGCAGGAGGTCGTGCATGCGGTACGGGCCGGGCGGGCCCTCTTCGAGCAGCCCGGCGTCCGCCAGTCGTTCGAGGAGGTCCTCCGTCTCGGGCAGAGGCAGACCGAGGAGGGCGGACGCGTCGGAGGCGTGCAGTTCGCCGGTCGTGTGCGAGCCGATGCGCGGGAAGGCGCGCGCCGCTCCCCGGTCGAGCCGGCCCAGCGCGGAGTCGAGCACCTTTCGGAGGGCCATGTGCGGCGAGCCGGGCAGGGAGAGCCGGGCCAGCGGGTCTCCGGCGAGCCACTCCGCGCAGTCGGCGAGCCGCAGTGCCGGGCGGGTGAGCAGACGTGCCGTCACGATCCGCAGGGCGAGCGGATGGTGGCAGCAGGCGTCTGCCAGGGCGCGGGCGGCGTCGGGTTCCGCACCCACCCGTTCACTGCCGAGTGCGGTGCCGAGCAGCTCGTACGACTCGTCCTCGGCGAGCGGTCCGAGGCGCTGCACCCAGCCGCCGTGCGCGGCGATCAGACCGGCGAGTCCCCTCCTGCTGGTGACGACGGCGGAGGCGTCGGGGCGCGTGTGCAGCAGGGGAAGGACCTGGTCGGCGTCGAGCACGTCGTCGAGGACGAGCAGGACCCGGCCGCGGGTGTGCGGCTCTCCCAGGGCGGCCGCCACCTCCGCCGTGACCTCGCCGGCGGTGAGCGGCACCCCGTCGGGGCGGACCATGCGGACGAGGTAGCGGCCGCCGGGGAAGCCGTCCCCCGCGAGATGGGCCACCTGCCGGGCGAGCGCGGTCTTCCCGATCCCCGGCGCCCCGGACACCACCACGGTCGCCGAGTCGGGCCCTTCCGGCGCCGTGAGGCGCCCGCCCAGGGCGGCGGTCTCGGAGGCCCGGCCGGTGAACGCGGGCACGGGCGCCACGGGCACGACGAGCACGGGACCGTCGCCGGGGGCCGCGTGGGCGGATGCCCCGGACGGACCCCGGACGGACGGAGGCAGTCGCGGCTCAGCGCCTGCGGCCACGACCGTCATGGGACGAACGCCGGCCGACCTCTCCGCGGGCACCGGTGCCGCCCCGGGGGCCACGTCGGGGGAGCCGGTCACCGTGCGGACGTGGGGTGCGGCACCGCCGTCGGCAGCCTCCGGCCACCCGGCACCACCGCCGGCCGCGGGGGCACCGGCGGACGCGTCGGGAAACGCCCGGTGGAGCGACGCCCGCGCGGCCGGCGGGCCGGTTCCGCCGTCGTCGCCCGGAGCGGCGCCGGCGGAACTCCCGGACGGTACGGCGTCGGGGTGCGGCATCGCCGGAACCGGACGCCGGGACGCGTCTCCCTGCGCGTACGGCGGTGCCGGCTCACGAGCCGTGCCGGCCGCCGGGTCCGGCACCGCCCCGAGCGCGGCCGGCTGCGGAGCCGGGGCGGACGGCGGGAGGGACGCGGCCGGGCGGCCTGCCCCCTGCCCCGCCGCCACCGGGAGCCGGGGCCGTGCCGGGACCACGGTCGCGAGGGAGGGCAGCGCGCGCCCGAGATCCTCACCGCGCAGGATGGCCAGTTCGAGCTCCCGCAGCGCCGGCGAGGGATCGACGCCCAGCTCGGCACGGAGGTATGCCTTCACCCTGCGGTACTCGGCCAGTGCCTCGGTCTGCCGCCCGCTCCGGTACAGCGCCTCGATCAGCTGCTCGCGGAAGCGCTCGTGGCCCGGATGGGCACGAGTGGCACCCCACAGGGCGACCAGCGCCTCGCCGCAGCGACCCAGGGCGAGTTGCAGGTCGCAGACCTTCTCCACGGTGCGCAGTCGTTCCTCGGCGAGCCGTGGCACCTCGTCGCGCCGCAGCACGTCCGAGCGCACGTTCGCGAGCAGCGGCCCCTGCCACAGCGACAGCGCGTCCTCCAGTGTGTGCAGCTCCCTCCCCGGGTCGTGGGCGTACGCGGCGGCCAGGCGCACCCGCTCCCGGAAGCCGATCAGGTCGAGGGAGTCCGGTCCCGCGGAGATGCGGTAGCCGCCGGGTACGGCCTCGATCGGCGCACCGGTCACCCCGTGCTTCACGAACAGCCGCCGCAGCCGCAGCACACACGTCTGGAGTGCCGCCCTGGCGGTGGCGGGCTGCTCCTCGCCCCACATGGTGCGCTGGAGGTACTCGACGGAGACGACGGTGTTGGCGTGCAGGAGCAGCGAGGCGAGGAGGATCGTCGGTTTGGAGGGCGGGAGGACGACGGTGTCGGAGCCGTCGGTGATGCTCAGCGGTCCGAGCAGCTGAAACCGCATGGGGGCGCGCCCGCCTAGTCCCAGCCGTTGACGTGTTTGCAGAAGGCGAGGGCTTCCTCGGGGACCGCACCGTGGCGGGCTGCGTGCTCGAGGTGGCGGCAGAAGATCTCGGCCGCCCGTTCCGCGGGGGTGAGCTCTTCCGGCAGATGCCGGAGCCCGGTCCCGTTCCGGACGGTGGTGGCGTCGGTGGACGTGGTGGCGGCGCGGACGCTCGACGTGGCGGAGGCGGCTGCGGCGGTCCCGGCGGTGGTGACGAGTGCGACGGCCGCGAGTCCGGCGACGAGGCCGGCCCGCGTGACTCGGAGGGGTCTCTTCGCAAGTGACATCAGGTACACGTGTGCTCCCTGTTGTGGCTTACGGGTGGGGGATGTTCGCCACGTGCGACCTTGCCAGGGCGGGGGCACCTACGACGGGCCGAAGTCTGTCAGCTTGATGCAGGAGGCACGACAGCTTTGTGTCAACGCAGCAGGACGCGCGTAGTTGCGGCAGGACTCGACCAACTCGCTTTCGGGGGCCCGGTGTTCGCCGATCGGCGGGCGGCCCGGCGGGGCGGAGGGGCCGTGTGGCCGGATCCGGCTGATCGATCGCCCCGGTGAGACCGGCCCCGGCCGCCTCGCACACGCCCCTGGACGGCTGCTCGTCCCCCGAGCCGCGCCTCCCACCGCAACCCCCGAGCCCTGCCCTCACACCGGGTCATGCCCTCGCACCGCACACCCCCGAGCGTGACGGCAGGCCCATGTGAGTCCATCCACTCCATGAGCGAGAGACGATAGTCACATTCTCAAAATCATTGAATCACTTCAACCATCGGATAGGTTCAATCTCGCAGCGGCCGCCCGGTCGGGGCTCGATCACCTCCCCGAACCGGAACAGCGGCCACATACTCCGACCGAACGGAAACCGCACCACCATGGCTCACCTGCTGCACATCGACTCCTCCGCGGCTCCCGCCGGCTCCGTGTCCCGGGAAGTGGCCACGAGCTTCCGCAGCGCCTGGGAGCAGGAGCACGCCTCGGGCACCGTGACCCACCTCGACCTGGCGAAGAGCCCCATACCCCATCTGACGCCCGCCGGCATCTCCGCCCGCTCGAAGACGGTCGACCGGATGACCCCCGAAGAGTCGGTGGCCGCGGCGCTGCAAAACCGGCTGGTGTCCGAGCTCCGCGCCGCCGACGCGTACCTCTTCAGCGTGCCGATGTACAACTGGAGCGTCCCCTCGCCGTTCAAGGCGTGGCTGGACCAGATCCTCATCGCCGGCCGCACCACCGCCTTCGGGGACGAACCCGAGTCGGTGAAGGGACGCCCGGCCACCGTGATCGTCAGCGCGGGAGGCGGCTACGGGGCGGGCACGCCACGCGAGGGCTGGGACTTCGCGACGCCCTATCTGCGGCAGGTGCTCGGCGAGGGGCTGGGGCTGGACGTCCACACCATCCAGGTCGAGCTGACCATGGCGCACCACTCCCCCGCGATGGCCGACCTCAGGGACCTGGCGGACACGAACCGGGCCAACGCGCACAGCGACGCGGAGAAGCGGGCGCGGCTCCTCGCGCAGGAGCTCGGCCGCTGACATCCGCCCCGGGCACTACGCCGCGAGGCGCTACGACCCCGGATCCACAGACGCCTGCACCGGGCTCAGGGGTGTGACGGTGCAGGGGGCCGCGCCCATGGGACAGGGCGAGAGCGGCCATCGGGCAGCGGTGGTCGCCGCGGCCCGGCGCGGGGGCGGTGCCCACGAAAGCTCCGGGGAGCGTGGGCACCGCCGCCTCGCCCGACGTGACGCCCTCCCGAATTACCGGGACCGCGGGGTTCGGCGGACAACGGGGTCCGCACGAACGGCGGTGGACGGCTACTCGGCGCAGACCTCGTCACTCGGCGACGTACGCACCCGGGCCAGCAGACCCCGGAGCGCCGCCACCTCGTCGGGCGTGAGGTCGGCGAAGAGCCCCTGCTCGACCTCGGCCACGGCCTCCTGGGCCTTGGCCAGTTGGCGGCGGCCGGCCTCGGTGATCGCCACGATGTGCCGGCGGCGGTCGGAAGGATCGCGCCGGCGCTCCACGAGCCGGGCGGACTCCAGGTCGTTCAGGATCGCGACCATGACGCTCGGGTCCACGGAGAGCGCCGCCGCAAGGGCCTGCTGGCTCATGAATCCCGACTTGCCCAGCAGCATCAGCGTCGTGCCCTGGCGTGCCGCGAGCCCGCAGGTCTCGAAGGCGTGGTGCACACGGCTGTTCGCGATCGCGCCGTTCCGGGCCAGCAGGAATCCCAGCCGGTCCAGCGGGTCGCTCTCGGTCACTTCAGCCATGGGCTCGTCCACTGCCATACCCCCACCCTATCAAGGAGATAACCATCACATATGGCTGATGATTCAGCCCCTCGCACCATTTGTGCGATTCAACGACCATTCGACGGCGCCGCACGGGCGCACAGCACACCACCGCGCCCTCAGCGCGGATTCCTGGAGAACCGATGACGCTCACCACCGCCCTCCTGTCCTGCGCACTCGCCGCGTTCATGACCTTCGCCGGCGCCCCCAAGCTCGCCGGCGGACCCAAGACGCGGCTCATGGCCGGGCACCTGCGCGTGCCGGCGGGGATGCTCCGCCTCATCGGCCTCGCGGAGGTCGCCGCAGCGATCGGGCTGATCGCCGGCCTCGCCGCGAACGGGCTCGGCATCGCCGCGGCCGGTTGCCTCGTCGTCCTGATGACCGGCGGAGTCCTGGCCCACCTGCGCGTCAAGGACCCCTTCGCCGCCGCCGTTCCGGCTCTCGCGTCGGCCGTTGCGGCGGCAGCCGTCGTGATCCTCCACATCGCCGGCAAGTGATCGTCCCGGACCCCCGATAGGCGACAAAAGGGAGAAAAAGCAACTTATGTGGCATAGAGAATGTTCCGGGAATAGCATCGGCCCATACGGCAATGTCAGGGGCTCCTCGTTCTCCAGACCAGGGGGCCGATTTCATGCCCCGGAATCGAGGTGCCATGACCCAGGTCGATGCTGCGGGAGCCACTTCCACCGGTGCGGCTCCCGAGGTTCCCCAGGTGGAGGTCACCCTCACCGTCAATGACACGGAACACCACCTGCGGTTGGACAGCCGTGTCACCCTGCTCGACGCACTGCGCGACCACCTCGGGCTGACGGGCGCGAAGAAGGGGTGCGACCAGGGTGCCTGCGGGGCCTGCACGGTGATGGCCGACGGCAAGCGGGTGGTGGCGTGTCTGGCGCTGGCCGCCCAGTACGAAGGACGCCGGATCACCACCATCGAGGGCCTGGCCCCGAACGGTGAACTGCACCCGATGCAGGCCGCGTTCGCCCGGCACGACGCCTTCCAGTGCGGGTACTGCACCCCGGGCCAGATCATGTCGGCGGTCTCCCTCGTCGCCGAGGGCCGGGCAGGTTCCGAAGAGGACATCCGCGAGTTCATGAGCGGCAACCTCTGCCGGTGCGGCGCGTACCCCAACATCCGCGCCGCGATCCGCGACGCGCTGGCGGAGGGGTGACGATGCATCCCTTCGAATACGTGCGGGCGACCGACTCGGACCAGGCCGTGGCCGTGGTCACCGAGGACCCGAGCGCCTCCTATCTGGCGGGCGGAACGACCCAGTTGGACCTGATGAAGGACGGTGTGCTGGACCCGGACCGGCTCGTCGACATCACCCGGCTGCCGCTCGGCGGCATTTCCCACACCGACTCCTCGATCCGCGTGGGGGCTCTGACGACCATGGAGGAGCTCGCCGCCGATCCCGTGGTGCGCGAACGACTGCCCTTCGTCTGGGAGGCCCTCCTGCTCGGCGCCTCGACGCAACTGCGCAACATGGCCACCATCGGCGGCAATCTGCTGCAACGCGCCAGGTGCCGGTACTTCAGGGACCCGACCGTCGCCGCCTGCAACAAGCGCAGTCCGGGCTCAGGGTGCGCCGCGATCGCCGGCATCCAGCGGATGCACGCCATCCTCGGCACCAGCGACCACTGCATCGCCCTGCACGCCTCGGACGTGGCCGTTCCGCTGACGGCGCTCGACGCCCTCCTCCACGTCCAGGGTGCGGACGGCACCCGTACCGTCCCCCTGACGCAGTTCTATCTGCCGCCCGGTGACACCCCGCACATCGAGAACGTACTCCGGCACGGCGAGCTGATCACCGCGGTCGAGATCCCGTTGCTCCCCGCCGCGGCGCGGTCGCACTACATCAAGGTCCGGGACAGGGTGTCGTACGAGTTCGCACTCACCTCGGCCGGGGTGGCCCTGGTCCAGGAGGACGGCGTCATCCGCGAGGCGCGCGTGGCACTCGGCGGCGTCGGCACCGTTCCCTGGCGGGCGTGGGACGCCGAGGACGTGCTGCGCGACGCGCCGGCCGGCGCCGACACCTTCCTGGCCGCCGCGCGGGCGGCCCTCGGCGGCGCCCGCCCGCTGCCCGGCACCGCGTTCAAGGTCGAACTGGCCCAGCGCACGCTCATCCGCACCCTCGAGACAGTGGCAGGAGCCGAGTCATGACCACCCTCGAAGCCGCCAGGGCCGTGGGCCCGGGCCTGGACCGGGTCGACGCGCCCATGAAGGTCACCGGCAAGGCCCACTACCCCAACGACTTCGGCTACCCGGGTCTCGTCCACGCCGCTCTGGTGCACAGCACCGTCGCCGCCGGACGCATCCGCGGGATCGACACCTCCGCGGCGGAGACCGCACCCGGTGTCCAGGCTGTCATCACCCATCTGACAGCGCCCCGCCTGGAGCCGGGGCCGATGACGCTCCTCGGCGCGTCCCCGCCCACCCCGTTCCAGGACGACCGCATCCTCCACCACGGACAGCACATCGCGATCGTGGTCGCCTCCAGCCCGGAGCAAGCCCGGCACGCCGCGTCGCTGGTGCGCGTCGACTACGAGCGGAGCGAGCCGCTGCTCGACGTCCACGACCCGCGGGCGACCGTCGTCGAGAACCCCTGGGGGCTGGACTCCGACCGGGGCGACGTCGACGCCGGGTTCGCCGCCGCGGACGTCGTCGTCGGCGGCACCTTCACCACCCCGGACAACACCAACAACCCGCTGGGCCTGATGTCCACCGTCGCCTCGTGGAACGGCGACTCGCTCACCGTCCACGACTCCACCCAGTGGCCCCACAACGTCCGGGCCACGCTCGCCGCGGTCTTCAAGGTCCCCGAGAGCGGGATCCGGGTGCTCGCCCCCTATGTGGGAGGCGGTTTCGGCGCCGGACTCCGGGTGTGGCCCCATGTGATCCTCACCGTGCTCGCCGCGCGCCAGGTCGGCAAGCCGGTGAAGCTCGTGCTCACCCGGCCCGAGATGTTCACCTCCGTCGGCCACCGGCCCGACAGCGTCCAGCAGATCCGGATCGGCGCGACCCGTGCCGGAGACCTGACGGCCATCACGCACGAGGGCCTCTCCTCGGTCGCGATGGAGGACGACGACTACGAACCCGTTTCCCTGTGCTCGGCCGTCTCCTACGCCTGCCCGAACGTCAGGACGCAGGACCGGCAGGTACGGCTGAACATCCCGTGCCCCGGCTCCATGCGGGGTCCTGCCGAGGGGCAGGGCAACTTCGCACTCGAGTCGGCCCTGGACGAGCTCGCCCACGAACTCGGCATGGACCCGGTGGAGCTGCGTCTGCGCAACTACTGCGAGGAGCACCCGCTGCTCGGACTGCCCTGGTCCAGCAAGGCCCTGCGGGACTGCTATCTGCAGGGGGCCGAGCGGTTCGGCTGGTCGCGCCGCGACCCGCGGCCGGGCTCGATGCGGGACGGCCGCTGGCTGGTCGGCTACGGAATGGCCGGCGTGTCCTACCCGCACTACCAGGTCCCGTGCCAGGCCCGGGCCTCCCTCCACCGCGACGGGTCCGCCGACGTGCGCAGCGCCGCCACGGACATCGGTACCGGTACGTACACGATCATGACGCAGCTCTCCGCCGAGCAGCTGGGCCTGGACGTCTCCCGGGTGCACTTCGACCTGGGCGACTCCGACATGCCCTACGCCCCGCAGGCGGGCGGGTCCGGACTCACCAGCGCCCTGGGCAACGCCGTCGGCGCCGCCTGCCGCAACCTCATCCGGGAGTTCCTCGACGTGGTGAAGGACGACGCCGACTCACCGCTGCGCGGTGCGGCGCCGGACGAGGTGTCGGTCTCCGGCGGGCGCATCCACCGGACCGGGGCCCCGGACCAGGGCGAGTCGTACACCGACATCCTGACCCGCCACGGCCTGGAGGAGCTGAGCGCCGACGGCCGGAGCACGCCTCCCCAGCCCGACGGGGGTGGCATGGCCACCGCCGGCGCGTTCGGGGCGAAGTTCGTCGAGGTCCGCGTCGACCCCGACCTGGGACTGCTGCGGGTGGCCCGGGTGGTCTCGGCCATCGACGGCGGGCGCATCCTCAACGAGAAGACCGCCACGAGCCAGATCGTCGGCGGCACGGTCGGCGGTATCGGCCAGGCGATGTTCGAGGAGACCGCAACCGACCCGGGGACCGGGCGGATCGCCAACGCCACCTTCGGCGACTACCTCGTGGCCGTCAACGCCGATGTCCCCGACATGGAGGTGATCTTCGTCGGCGGTCCCGACCGGGCGACGCCCATCGGCACCAAGGGGGTCGGCGAGGTCGGACTGGTCGGCGTCGCGGCGGCCGTCGCCAACGCCGTCCACCACGCGACGGGACGGCGTATCCGCTCCCTGCCGATCACCATCGACCAGTTGCTCTGAGCGCCCGCGCGCCGGCCCACCCGCCGGCGGACGGGCACGCGTCGGCCCGGCGGGCCCAACCGCCGGGCCCGACGGTGGCATCAGCGGGCGGCGGGGCGTCGTCCCGGCCCGGCGGTCGGGCGCCGCCGCCCGCTCGGACCGACAGGGCAGCCACGCTCGGCCCCGGCCCTCGCCGTCGTCCGGCACGCGGACCGCCGAGCCGGACGGCCAGCTTCCGCGGCCGGGAGTCCGGCTCCAGGTCCTCGACGATCCACTGCCCACGTCCGTCAGCGCCGGTCGTCCGGGCTCCCCGTGCGCGAGCGGTCCCGAACGCCGGGGAAGGACGTGTCCACTGCGCCGCCGTCACCGTCGGCCGACCCGGCCGTGTCCGGAGGTGTGGCGCTCCAGCTGGAGAGGATGCGCATCCTCTCCTCCGACGGGGAGCCCTCGGCCGCGGAGTAGACGGTCAGATGGAACTCGGAGTCGGCGGCCGGGTGCAGCGTCTCGTAGGAGAGCACCATCTCGCCGACGGCCGGGTGCCGGAAGCGCTTGGTTCCGTATGTGTGCTGGAAGACGCGGTAGTTGGCCCAGTGGCGGGCGAACTCGTCGGATCGGGTGCTCAGTTCGCCGACGAGAGCCGAGAGTGCCGGGTCACGCGTGTCGCGCCCCGCCGTCACCCGCAGGATCGCCACGGTCTGCTCCGCGATCTCCTCCCAGTCCGGGTAGACCTCGCGGGCCTTGGGGTCGAGGAACATCCACCGGGCCATGTTGCGCTCGGCGACCGGCATGGCGTCGAAGTCGTCGATGAGGATCCTGCCCATCCGGTTGATCGCCACGACCTCCAGACGGGGACCGTGCAGCACGGCCGGCGTCGGGTCCAGCGACCGCAACAGCGCGTGGAGTGCGGGCCGCGCCCTGAGCCGCGGCCCCGCCGTCGCCGCGGGCGGCGGTGGCGCGGACCCGGACGGCCGGCCCGTTGTCCTGACCAGGTCGAACAGATGCCGCCGTTCCAGGACGTCGAGCCTCAGGGCCGCCGCGACGGCGTCGAGCACCTGGTCCGAGACATTGCGGGCGCGCCCCTGTTCGAGGCGCGTGTAGTAGTCCACGCTCACCCCGGCGAGGACGGCGATCTCCTCGCGGCGCAGCCCGGCGACCCGCCGCCCGTCCGTGTGCCACGGCAGACCCACCTCCGGCGGAGTCAGTCGTGCCCGCCTCGACGTGAGGAAGTCCCGTAGTTCGGTGTGGTCGGCCATACCCCGAGTATTCGCCCGCACCCCCCGGGGGTGCCAGGCCGAAGGGGGGTCTGCCGGAACCAGGAACGGCAGGGCCGGACAAAGCCTGGGACGGCCCGCTTCCCGCCGGTCGAATGGAGTGCGTCCCCCGGCCGTGACAGACGGCCGGAACCCCCTGAGTTCCTGGAGTTCTTCCCATGCGTACCTGGTTCATCACCGGCGCCTCCCGTGGCTTCGGCCTGGAAATCGCCCGGCAGGCCCTGGAGAACGGCGACCGAGTCGTCGCCACCGCCCGCGATCCCGAGGCGGTCGAGAAGGCCCTTCCCGGTCACGCCGACGCACTGCTGGCCGTCGCACTGGACGTGACGTCCGCCGCGCAGGCCGAGGCGGCGGTCGACGCGGCCCTCGCCCGCTTCGGCGGGATCGACGTACTGGTCAACAACGCCGGACGGGGGCTCGTCGGAGCGGTCGAGGAGACCTCCGACCGCGAGGCGCGCACTGTCTTCGACACCAATGTCTTCGGTCTGCTGACCGTCACCCGGGCCGTGCTCCCGGCCATGCGCGCCGCCCGCGCGGGCACCGTGCTGAACGTCAGCTCCGTCGGCGGCTATGTGGGCTGGGCCGGGTGGGGCGTCTACTGCGCCACCAAGTTCGCGGTCGAGGGACTCACCGAGGCCATGGCACTGGAACTGGCCCCGCTGGGCATCCGGGTCAGCGCCCTCGAGCCCGGTCCGCTGCGCACCGACTTCCTCGACGGTTCATCCCTGCACCGGGCCGCGGCCGTCATCGACGACTACGCGGAGACGGCCGGCGCCTCCCGCGCCTGGGCCGACTCGTCCAACCACGCACAGCCCGGGGACCCGGTCAAGGCCGCCGAGGCCGTGGTCACCGCGGTCGGCGGGCCCTCCCTGCCGGTCCGGCTGCCGCTCGGCGCCGTCACCGTGCAGGACATCGAGGCCAAGCTCGCCGGCACCGCGGACATCCTCGCGGCCTGGCGGGACGTCGCCCTGTTCATCGACGTCGAGCACTGAGCACGCCACGACCGGACGTCGCGGTGGACATGCCGCGTCGGACATGTCGTTGGACATCACGTTGGACACTGTGTCCGAAGACGTTCTAGGCTCGTGCGGGGCGCCGCTCGGGCGCCCCGCACACCGATCCTGAAAGTGGACACATCGTGACTGGTGAGGGGAATTCCCGTCCGGCTCTGCTCCTGGTGCACGGGGCGTGGCACGGCGCCTGGTGCTGGGAGCCGCTGAGGTCGGCGCTGCGGGGCGAGGGTCTGCGCACGGAGACCGTCGACCTGCCGAGCGCCGGCACCGAGGCCGGGATGCACGAGGACGCCGGAGTGGTCCTGGAGGCGCTGGCGCGCATCGACGGCCCGGTGGTCGTCGTCGCGCATTCGTACGGCGGAATCCCCGTGACCCAGGCCGTCCCGGACTCCGGGAACGTCGAGCGGATCGTGTACCTGGCGGCGTTCCAGCTCGACGTCGGGGAGAACCTCCTCGGCCACTACGGCGCCCCCGATCCGGCCGAACCGCGCGGGTTCGAGCCCGTACCGGGCGACCCGGTCACGCTGTTCTACGGCGACCTCCCCGTACCCGAGGCCCGTGCGGCAGCCGGGCGGCTGGCGCAGCAGAACCGCAGGTCCTTCAGTGACCGGCTGACCCGGGCGGCCTGGCGCACCGTGCCGTCGACGTACGTCGTCTGCGAGGACGACCGGGCGCTGCCGGCACCGGCCCAGGAGGCGATGGCCGCCAGGTCCGGCACGGTCCACCGCATCGCGAGCGGCCACTCGCCGTTCCTGTCGAGGCCGGCGGAACTCGCCTCGCTTCTGGGGAAGATCGGCCTCGGCTCGGACGGCTGACCCGGCCCCCGTCCCGAACCGCCTGCCTCCCTCCCCCCCCTTCGTCCCCTTCCCTCTGCCCGTCCCCTTCCACCGCGGTCACGCCCGCTCCGAAGCGGCGCCCGCAGCGAACCATGCAGAAAGAGAACGCCGTGAACACCACTCACCGAGAGCACGACCCGGCCGCACCGTCCCGCGAGGAGATCAGGGAGCGGCTCGTCTCACGGGCCGCCTCCCTGCAACCACTACTGCGCGACGAGGCGGCGCGGGGAGAGGCGGACCGCGCCGTGCCGCCCGAGGTCGTCGACGCCCTGTCCGGAGCGGGGGTCTTCCGGCTGCTGACGCCGAAGCGGTACGGCGGCCACGAGACCGACCTGCGGACGCTGACCGAGGTCTCGGCGGCGCTCGGAAAGGGCGACGGCTCGGCCGCCTGGGTGGGAATGATCATCGCGGTGACCAACTGGCTGGCCTGCCTCTTCCCCGAGAAGGCCCAGGAGGAGGTCTTCGGCGCCGACCCCGACGCACGGGTGACGGGGGTCGCGGCACCGACGGGCATGGGCGAGCGGGTACCGGGCGGCTGGCGTGTCACCGGTCGCTGGTCGTACAACTCCGGCGCCCCCTACGCGACGTGGGCCGCCGTCGGAGCGTTGCTGCAGAACGCGGACGGGGCGGTCGAGGACCAGGCGCTCGTCCTGATCCCCGCCTCGGAACTCACCATTCAGGACACCTGGTTCACCGGCGGAATGCGGGCGACCGCCGGCAACACCCTGATCGGGCACAACGTCTTCGTCCCGGAACACCGCGTGCTGTCGGTGCCCGCGGCTTCGGAGGGGCTCTACCCGCGTTCGAACCCGGACGAGACGCTGTACGGCGCGACCTTCGGGCCGATGCTGCTGCTGTGCCTGGCCGGGCCGCTGCTGGGTCTCGGCAGGGCGGCACTGGACGTGGTGGTCGAGGCGGCGGCGTCCAAGCCGCTGTCGTTCACCGTCCACGTCCGCCAGGCGGACTCGGTCGGCATCCAGATGCTGGTCGCCGAGGCCGCGCTGAAACTGGAGACGGCCGAGCTGCACATCCGTCACGCGGTGGACGAGGTGGACCGGGCGGCGGCCGCGGGCCGGCCGCTGGACTACGACGCACGTGCCCGGATCAGGGCCCGTGCCGGTTTCGCGGCACAGCAGGTGGTGGCGGCGATCGGCACCCTGCTGGACGCGCACGGTTCGGCCGGGTTCGCGGACGCCAGCCCCCTGCAGCGCATCTGGCGCGACGCGAACACGGCGGCCCGCCACGCCGGCCTCGTCCCGGCGGTCGGCCTGGAGGTGTACGGCAAGTCCCTCCTGGGCGTCGGGGAGCGGATGAGCCTCATGGTCTGAGGAGCCCGCGCCCCGCGTCCTCGGGCGCGCGCCTCCGCCGACGTCCGTGGAGGCGCGCGCGGGTCCGTGGAAGCGCGCGTCAGCGGTCCGGGCCCGGGGCCGGTTCCCCCGTGCCGCGTCAGGCGACGTCCGCCCCGTCACGACGCCCGGCACGGCGACTCGCGGTGTTGCCGAATCAACCAAGTAGGCCCGCTACGAGGCCGATCCGGCGCCGTGCGATCCTTCCCCTCGGCCCGGAGGGCCGGGGAAGACCCCACGCACCGGACGCCGCTCCTCGACGGGCAAACCCTGCCTGACGCGGCACTAGGATGACCCCATGGCCTCCACCACCCGACGACGCTCCGGCGCGGCCGACCGGCGGGCCGCGCTCGAGAAGCGGATCCTCTCCGTGATCGAGGAACTGCTGCGCGACGGTGTGACGTACACCGAGCTGAGCGTGGAACAGATCGCCCAGGCCGCGGGCATCTCCCGTTCCACGTTCTACCTGTACTTCCGCGACAAGGTGGACGTCCTGCTCCGGCTGAGCGGCTCGCTCAAGTCGGAGAGCCATGCGATCGCCTCCTCCTGGCGGCCGGGCGCTCCGGACGGCGGGCTCGACGGGCTGGCCCGCACCTACGCGCTGATCATGCGGCACTACCGCGAACACGCAGCCCTGCTGTCGGCCATCAACGAAGTGGCCGCGTACGACCCGGCCGTACGGGAGACCTGGACGGCCGACCAGGACCGCTTCGTCGAGCACCTGGTGACGGTGCTGGAGGAGGAGCAGCGGGCGGGCCGGACGCCCGAGGACATCGACGCCGGACTAGCCGCCAGAGTCATCGTCCACGGCGGCGCCCAGGTCATCGCCCAGCAGGTGTCCGGCAGTGACGGCACCGACGACGAGGCCGTCGCCCGCGAGCTGGCGACCGGCTACTGGTACGGCGTGTACCGCCGCCCCGCCGGGCCGGCGGCCGGCTGACCGCACCGCCGTGCCGGGTCAGGCGGCGCTGCCCCACTTCGCCCCCGACCGGCCCCGGACGGCGGCTTCGGCGTACTCCCAGAGGCGGTCGGCCGCCTCGGGATCCAGGGCGTGGGGCGCGACGCCGCCCTGGGCTCCCTCCGCCGTCTCCACGACGGGCGCCTCCTGGTTGTCCTCGAAGTAACGGCCCGTCACTCCGGCGAGCAGCGGCGAGGCGGCAAGCAGCACCGATGTCGCCGCGCCCTGCGCCGGGGTCTTGTAGTGCGGCAGCGGGGTGAGGTTCCCCTCGTCGTCCATCACGCCGAACGCACGCATGGTGTCGTCGTCGAGGTGCCGCTGGAGGTTGGTGAGGATGTACCCCGGGCTGAGCGCGTTGGCCGTCACGCCGTCGGCCGCCCAGCGGCGGGCGCCGACCGTGAGCAGCGCGTCGGCGGTCTTCGACTGGCCGTACGCCGCCCAGGGGTCGTAGGGGCGCCGTTCGAAGTGGGGGTCGTCGAAGTCGAAGGGCGCCCAGAGGTGTGCGCCGGAGCCGACGGCGACGATGCGGGCCGCGCCCGATGCGCGCAGCGCGTCGTGCAGTGAGCCGGCCAGGGCGAAGTGCCCCAGGAAGTTGGTGGCGAGCTGCATCTCCCAGCCCGCGTCGGTGAGGGTTCGCTCGGGGAGCGCCATGATCCCGGCGTTGGCGACGAGGATGTCGAGCGGGCCCTGCCAGTCGCGGGCGAACGCGTCCACGGACGACAGGTCGGCAAGGTCGAGCGGCGCGGCCCGCACGGGGCCCGCGCCGGGCACCTCGGCGAGTTCCGACAGCAGCGGCTCGGCGCTCGCCGGACGGCGGGTGGCGACGACGACCTCGGCACCGGCGGCGGCGAGGGCCCGCACGGTCTCGGCTCCGATGCCGGAAGCCCCGCCGGTGACGACGGCGCGGCGGCCGGAGAGGTCCACACCGTCGATCACCTCGGCGGCGGTGGCGTGGGGCGGGAAGGGGGTGGTCAGACGGGCGGCGGGCTGCTCCGGACGGGATTCCGGTCGAGGGGGTGTAGTCATGGGTTCGACCGTAGAGGGCCCAACTCGTACGTTCTATAATCGATAGTCTGCCATTCTTTACTGAACGTCCAGAAATCGGCACCAAGGCCGGCACCGCCCGCCGCGTGACGCCCCCGCCGCCGCCCGCCGCCCGCCGCCCGCCGCTCGAGAGGAGCATCCGTGGACCCGCTGGAGGACGTACTGGCCCTGCTGGAGACGCGGAGCCATCTGTCGACGAATCTGCTGGCGGGCGGGGAATGGGCCGTCAGGTTCGCCGCCCCCTCCGGGGTGAAGTTCAACGCCGTCCGCCGCGGCCGCTGCCTGCTGGAGGTCGACGGCGTCGAGGAGCCCCTGTGGTTGTCGGAGGGCGACTGCTATCTCCTCACCCGCGCAAGGGGCTTCACCCTCCGCAGCGGGCCCGGAGTGGTTCCCGTCGAGGCCGGTCCGGTGTTCGCGAAGGCCGAGGACGGGGTCGCGCGGACCGGCGACGGCGACGACGCACTGCTGATCGGCGGCCGTTTCTCGTTCGGCGCGCGGGCCCAGGAACTCCTGCTGGACGCGCTCCCCCCGGTCGTGCACGTACCGGCCGCGTCGAGCCAGGCGGAGACCGTGCGATGGGCGCTCGCCACGATCGACGACGAGCTGAGGGACGGACGGATGGGCTCGACGCTCGTGGCGGAGCAACTGGCGGTCGTGATGCTCGTCCACGTCCTGCGGCTGCACCTGGCCCGCGAGCCGCGCACGGTCTCGGGCTGGCTGGCCGGTCTCGGCGACCCCGTGGTGGCGGCCGCCCTGGCGTCCATGCACGAGGAGCCGGCGCACCCCTGGACGGTGGCGGAACTGGCACGCCGCGGCGCCGTGTCCCGTTCGACCCTCGCGGCGCGCTTCAAGAGCACGGTCGGCCGGGGGCCGCTGGAGTACCTCACCGGCTGGCGTCTCGAACTCGCGTCCAAGCGCCTGCGGGAGGGCAGCGGCACGGTCGCGGCCATCGCGCGTGACGTCGGGTACGGCTCCGAGAGCGCGCTCAGCACGGCCTTCAAACGCGTCGTCGGAGTCTCGCCGCGCGACTACCGCAACGCGTCGGCGGCCGGCTGAGAAGCGGTGCCCCGGCGCCGCCCCGCCACCCGGAGCGAAGAGCCACCGCCACCCGGGCGCAGAGCCGCCGCCCCCCGGGGCGCAGAGCCGCCGGCACCGCCCGGCCCCTGGGCAGCGGACCAGCCGGACACCGCCCGGGCGGGGCCTCGGCCCTGCGGGGCACCGCCGCGCCCGGGCCGCCCGGCGGCGGTTGCCCGCAGGCGGCCGCCCGCGTGTTCACTCCGCCCGCTGCGGCCCGCGCCCCGGGCGCCGTTCCTCGAAGGCGCGCACCTCCTCGACCGCCCGCACCGGGACCGCGTCCTGCTCGGCCCCGAGCTGCCGGGAGATCTGCAGCGACGTCCGGGACATCGCCGCGACGACGAACGGCAGACGGTCGGGGGACAGACGCCCCCTCGGTGCGGACACATGAACCGCGGCGGTCACGCTCCCCGTCGCGTCGACCACGGGGGTGGCGAGGCCCAGGATCCCCTCGACGCTCTCCCCGTCGCTGACGCTGTAGCCGCGCTCCCGGATGGTCTCGAACTCCTCACGCAGCCGGTCGCGGTTCACGAGGGTGTACGGAGTGAACTGCTCCAGCCGCGGCGCCTGGAGGACCCGCTGCTCAAGATCGGGACTGTACGCCGCCACCAGCTTGCCGACGGCCGAGCCGTGCAGCGGCCGCTGCCCGCCGAGCTTCATGACAACCGAGAGGGTCTGGCCCGCCTCCTGCCGGTCCGCGTAGACGACACTGCTGCCGCTGCGCACCGCCAGGTAGGTGTTCTCGTTGATCTCCTCGCACAGTTCGGCCAGGTAAGGCCGGCTGACGTGGCGGATGTCGACGCTGTCGACGATGGACAGGGCCAGCACGACGGAGCGGGGGCCCGTACCTGCGTCCACGCGACGACGGCGGCTCCCGCATCGTCGTCGTGACCAGCCGCGACGGGCTCGGCTGGCCGAGCCGCCCGGCCCTGGCCGCGGAGAGCGGGGCGCTGGTCTCCGTGGCGCGCAGCCTGGCGCTGAAACTCGGCCGCACGGGGACCACGGTGAACGTGGTCGCCGCGCTGCCGCCCGAGGGCAGCCCGCTGCGCGGCGCCGGCCGTCCCGAGAACACCCACCTGTACGAGCCCGAGGCCCTCGCACCGCAGCCGGTGACGGCACAGGACATCGCCGAGACGGCCGCGTCCCTCCTGGACGGGCGCAGCGGCTACGTCACCGGCCAGGTCCTGTACTGCTGCGGCGGCGCGAGCCTGCTGTCGAGCCTGTCCGTCTGAGCGGGAACCACCATGGAACACAACGAAGGACACACGATGGAACGCGACGGACAGGGCATCGCCGGGAGGGACCTCGCCGGGCAGGTCGCCGTCGTCACCGGGGCCGCCAGCGGGATCGGACTGGCCGTGGCCCGCGAGTTCGCCGCCGCCGGGGCGAAGGTGGCGATCGCCGACATCGACGCCGGCCGCGCGGAGGACGCGGCGCAGCGGCTGGCCGCGACGGGAGCCGAGGCGGTGGGACTGCGCGTCGACGTCTCCTCGCGCGAGGCGGTGGCGGCCCTCTTCTCCGGCGTCGAGGAGCGGCTCGGCCCGGTGGACGTGCTGGTGAACAACGCGGGCATCAGCATCGACCACGGCATCCGCCGGATCACCGACGAGGAGTGGCGGCGGACCCACGCCGTGAACCAGACCGGTGTCTTCCTCTGCAGCCAGGCGGCCGCGGCCTCGATGATCCCCCGGCGGAAGGGACGGATCGTCAATGTGGCGTCCCGCGCCTGGCTCGGCTGGTACGGGCAGCTCACCTACGCCTCCTCCAAGGGCGGCGTCGTCTCGGCCACCCGGTCACTCGCCATCGAACTGGCGAAGCACGGCATCACCGTCAACTGCCTGGCCCCCGGCCTGATCGACACCCCGCTCCTGCGCCGTGAGCCCCACGAGGTCATGGACCGGCTGATGCTGGCCCAGCCCATGGGCACCCTCGGCGACCCGGCGGACGTCGCCTGGGCCGCGCGCTGGTTCGCCTCCCCCGCGAGCCGGTCGGTCACGGGCCAGGTCCTGTACGTCTGCGGCGGCAAGAGCCTGTACGCCCAGCCGGCGCGGGCCTGAGCGGCGGACGACGGTGTGGGCGCCGGACCGTTGCGGGGAACGGTCCGGCGCTCGGGCGCGGTGCGGGTGGTGCGGGTTCCGGTGCCTCAGACGGCCCACGGCCGCAGCGCCCGGTCCGGGTCGTAGCGTTCCCGGAGAGCGGTGACGCGGTCCCCCGTAGCGCCCGGGTAGGCGCGGCGGAAGGCCGCCTCGTCGGGGTTGCTCTCGAAGTTCACGTAGGCGCCGTCGGTGTGCGGGGCGACGCCCTTCCAGGCGGCCTCCAGGGCCCGGCGGCCGCCGGGCGGGAACGCCGTCGCGATCACCAGGGTCCGCTGGTGGCGGTGGGCGTACGCGGTGGCCGACGGGTCGGTGTCGTTGACGGCGCCGCCGACGGACCGCAGCTGGACCATGGCCGCCCCGGGACCCGATGCCGCCGTGACGAGCGCGCGTGCCGCGTCCGGGGTCATGTCGGTGAGCAGGCCGTTGGTCGTGGTGGCCGGCATCTGCCCGGTGTTGGGGTGCAGATGGTTCGTCGGCACCAGCGCCGTGTAGGGGACGACATGGGCCTGCCCGCCCAGCAACTCGCCCAGACCCAGCAGTGGTTCGAGGCCCGCGCGGATGACCCGCGGGCTGTCGGAGGCCACCACGGCCGTGACGAAGGCGCTCGTGGAAGCGCCCTGCGAGGCGAGTACCACCGCGGTCGTCAGCTCTCTCGGGGCCTCGGCCATGGCGGCGGCCCAGCGGCGCAGTGCGGAACCACGCGGGTCCACGTCGACCGCGAGCTGGGCCAGTCCGACGGCGCCGAGCTCGATCGCCTCGATCTCGAACGCCACGGCGATGCCCGTGCCGGCGCCGGCCCCGCGCATCGCCCAGAACAGGTCCGGCTCGTGCGAAGGATCGGCGCGTACCGCCGAGCCGTCCGCCAGGACCACCTCGACAGCCCGGATCCGGTCGACCGTGAGCCCGTAGTGCCGGACGAACCAGCCCACGCCGCCGCCGGTGGCGAGTCCTCCGACGCCGACGTTGCCGTGGTCGCCGGAGCTGATGGCGAGCCCGTGGGGGGCGAGGGCACGGGCGACCGCGGCCCAGCGGGCGCCGGCTTCCACGCGGACGAGGCCGGTGGCGCGGTCGAGGACGTCGACGCGGCGCATCGCGCCGAGGTCGATGACGAGGCCGTCGTTGTTCGTGGCACGCCCCGTGAGCCCGTGGCCGCCGCTGCGGACGGCGACCGGCAGGCCCCGCTCCCGGGCGAGCCGCAGGGCCTCGGCGATGTCCGCGGCGGACTCGGGCAGCACCACCGCGGCCGGACCGCCGACGGTCGTGTAGGTCGAACGCAGCAGGGGGTAGCGGTTGTCGCCCGGCGTCACCACCTTGCCGGTGAGCGGGGACGGCACGGCGTCGGGCAGCAGGGTCATCGCCCGCTCCGTACGGCCTCGACCCGTTCGCGCACGGCGGGGACGACTTCCTCGGCGAAGAGGGCGAGCTGCCGTTCCGCGGACGCGGCCGGCCAGAAGACGAACGTGTCGAAGCCGAGGTCCACCGCCCACCCGGTGAGGGTGTCCACCCACGTGGGGACGTCGCCGTACAGCCCTCCGGCGGGCCGGCCGCGGCCCGCGGGTTCCCCGATCGCCCCGAGCACGTTGTAGATGCGCCGGATCTCCTTCGGGGCGCGGCCCGCGGCCGCTGCGGCCTCGTCGACGATCAGCTGCCGGGAGGGCACCTCGTCCGGGGGCACGTAGATGTTCAGCGGGGAGATCCAGCCGTCGGCGGCACGCCCGGCGACGCCCAGCATCTTCGGCTTCTGGGCACCGAGCCAGAGCGGGACCGGTGCCGGGGGCACGGGTCCGGCCCGGTAGCCCTCGACGGTGTGGTGGTCGCTGCGCAGCCGGACCGGTCCGCCGGCCAGCGCCCCGCGCATCAGCCCGAGGGACTCCTCGGTGAAGGCGACCATGGCGGCGCCGCGGCGCGGGACGCCGCCCATCGAGGCGATGGCGTCGGCGAAGGCCCCTCCGCCCACGCCCAGCCGCATCCGGCCGCCGGTGAGGACGCTCAGGGAGGCGGCGGCCTTGGCGAGCATCGCCGGCGGGCGCAGCTGGAGGTCGGCGACGTCGGTGAGGAGGCCGATGCGGCTGGTGGTGGTGGCGAGATGACTGATGAGCGTCCAGGTGTCGAGGTGCCCGGGCTGGTACGGGTGGTCCTGGACGGCGAGGTGGTCGAGTCCGGCCGTGTCGGCGAGGCGGGCGAGGCGGCGGGTCGCGTCGATCGCCGCGGCGTCCGGATCGAGGCTCAGCCCGAAGGTGATCGGGTGTCCGTAGTCGGTCATGCCGTCCACGGTGGCGGCACCGGTACCATTGACCAAAGCGAAGATTAGCTACTAACATTTAGTAAGTGGATTCGGTGACGAACACTCCCGTGCGACCCGCCCGAGAGGGCCGGGCGATCGACGACAGCGCGTGCCCCGACCTCCAGGGCGCCCTCGAACTCGTCGGGCGCCGGTGGACCGGCGCCGTTCTGACGGCCGCGACGCACGGCGCCGAGCGCTTCGGCGAGTACCGCACCCTGGTCGACGGCATCTCCGACCGGCTGCTCTCCCAGCGCCTGAAGGAACTCGAGGCGGAAGGGCTGATCGAGCGGACCGTGATCCCCTCCACGCCCGTGCAGATCCGCTACCGCCTCGCCCCGGACGGCCACGCCCTCATCGCGGCCCTGCAGCCACTGGCACGGTGGAGCGCACTGCGCTCGGCGCCGCGCGGAACGAGGCACTGACACCAGCCGCTTCACGTACCGTCCGGACCCGGAGCCCGCGCACCCTTCAGGACCGGAGCCGAACCAGCACCTCGTCCAGGTCGAGCTCCGGCGCGAGGGAGCGCGCGCTGCGGATCGCGCCCTCCAGGAGTTCCACGAGCGCTTCGACCACAGCGTCCGTCCCGACGGCACGGCCGTCCTTCAGCCACTGGAGCGTCATCTCGTCGGCGGCCGCCGTGAAGGCGCACATGGCGGGCCGGACGGCGGCATCGTCCGGATCCAGACCGAGCAGCCCGCAGATGGCGCGCACACCGTCGCGGCGCGCCGACTCGAAGGCCTGCCAGGCCACTTCCGTGACCTCGGCGGGGCGGAGGATCAGGTTCAGCGCGAGGGCCTCGTGCCCGGCCAGGAATTCGAGGTGGGCACGGAACCGCTCACGGATCCGTTCGGCCGGCGGCGCATCGGAACCGGTGTCCTGGGCGGCCCGCAGCAGGCGGCCCGCCTCGCGCACGGCTTCGGCGTAGAGCCCTTCCTTGCCGTTGAAGTGGTGCGACAGCAGTCCGTGGGCGACTCCGGCGGAGCGGGCGATGCCGCCGATGGTGACTTCCGCGTAGGGGCGCCGGGAGAAGGCGTCCAGCGCGGCCGCGAGCAACTTGCGCCGGGTCTGTTCGGCGGCCAACTGCCGCCGCGTCGGAGGCCTGTCCGCCCCGGGTCGCGTCACCTGTACTCCCTCCCGGCCGGCCGCACCGACCGATCCGCGCCAGCGTAGCCGAACCCTCCGGTGGCTCCGTCGCACGTCGGCGCCGCGTTCAAGTACATTGAACAGCATTCATTGACTTCCATTCAATGAATATTGGGCGACTCGCCCGGACCGACTGATCACTGGAGACGGACATGGCCGACTACGGTCACGAGCTGCTGTTCGGAACGTTCCTCACCCCCCAGAACCGCGACCCCGCCGCCGTGGTCGACCTCGCGGTGCTGTCCGAGCGGTCGGGGCTGGACCTGGTGACGTTCCAGGACCACCCGTACCAGAGCGGCTTCCTGGACACCTGGACGCTGCTGAGCTGGGTGGCCGCGCGGACGGAACGCGTGCGGCTCTCCGGCAACGTGATCAACCTGCCGCTGCGGCCGCCGGCCGTCCTCGCGCGTGCCGCGGCGAGTCTCGATCTGCTCTCCGGAGGCCGGGTGGAACTCGGCCTGGGAGCCGGGGCCTTCTGGGACGCCATCGAGGCCATGGGAGGCCGGCGGCTCACGGCCTCCGAGGCGGTCGGCGCCCTCGACGAGGCCATCGACGTCATACGCGGCGTCTGGGACGCGGGCGAGCGCGCGCCGCTGCGCGTCCGCGGCGACTTCCACCGTGTCGACGGCGCCAAGCGCGGGCCCGCCCCCGCACACCCGGTGCCGATCTGGGTCGGTGCCTACAAGCCGCGCATGCTCCGGCTGACCGGACGGAAGGCGGACGGCTGGCTGCCCACCCTGAACTTCCTGAAGGACCCGGACCTGCGCCGGGGCAACGCGATCATCGACGAGGAGGCGCAGCGCACCGGCCGCGACCCGCGTGCGATCCGGCGACTGCTGAACATCATGCACGGCCCCGGGCAGGACCAGGGCCCCCTGCAGGGACCGCCGGAGCGGTGGGCCGAGCGGCTGCTCCCCTTCGCCCTGGAACACGGTGTCGGCACGTTCGTCCTCGGTACGGACGACCCGCGCGCCATCGCCGCCTTCGGCGAAGTGGTCGCTCCCGCGCTGCGCGAAGCCGTCATCGAGGAGCGCCGCGGCACCTCGGCGGACGCCTCCCGCCCGGCCGTCGGCCCCTCCGCCGGGGCGGGCGCCGACCCGTTGCCCGTCTCCCTGCGCGCCCGGGCCGTCCGCCCCGGCGACAGCGCGTACGAGAAGGTGCGCTCGACCTATCTGTGGCCCGGCTCCCCCGGCCTGGTGCTGCGCCCGGGCACGCCCCGGGAGGTCTCCGAGGCCCTGGTCTTCGCCCGCGGGCAGGGCGTACCGATCGCCGTGCGGAGCGGCGGGCACGGACTCAGCGGCCGGGCTACCAACGACGGCGGGATCGTCATCTCCCTCGGGGCCCTCGACCGGGTCGAGGTGATCGACCGTCAACGGCGCCTGGTGCGCGTCGGCGCGGGGGCACGCTGGGGCGACGTCGCCGCGGCCCTGGCACCGCACGGCCTCGCGATCAGCTCCGGCGACTACGGCGACGTCGGCGTGGGAGGGCTGGCGACAACGGCGGGCGTGGGACTGCTGGCCCGTTCGTACGGGCTCACCATCGACCGTGTGAAGGGCGCCGACGCCGTGCTCGCCGACGGCCGGATCGTCCGCGCCGACGCCGAGCACCATCCGGACCTGTTCTGGGCGCTACGGGGCGCGGGCGGGAACATGGCGGTCGTCACCTCGCTGGACATCGAGGCGGCCGAGGTCGGGGACGTCGTCTTCGGCACGTTCCTGCACGCCCCCGCCGATCTCGACGGGTTCCTCCGCCGCTGGGGCCGGACGGCCGAGGACGCACCCCGGGAGCTCACCTCCTTCCTCTCGGTGGCGCGCCGTCAGGGCCGGTACGTGGCGCAGACCTCCGCCGTGTGGGCGGGGACGGACGTGGACGGCGCGTCCGCGGCCCTGCAACCCTTCCTCGGTCTCGCGCCGGTGCTGCACCAGCGCGCCGAGCTCGTGCCGTACGCGGCCGTCGTCGCCCCGGCGCACAACGACCACCACGGCCGGGGCCCCATACACAGCCGCTCCGTGCTCGTGCGGCACCTCGACGGCCCCACCACGTCCGTGGTGGCGCGGCTGTTCGACGACCGCGCCATCGCGCATCTCCAGATCCGCTCGGTCGGCGGTGCCGTGGGCGACACACCGGCCGCGGCCACGGCCTACGCCCACCGGTTCCAGAACTTCTCCCTGAACGCCGTCGTCCGCGAAGGGCGCGAGGAACAGGCCGACGGACTCTGGGACGGCCTCGGCGAGGGCCTGTACCTCAGCTTCGACACCCGCACCGGGCCCCACGTCCTGAGCAGGGCCTTCCCGCCCGCCACGCTCCGGCGCCTGCGGGACGTCAAGGCGGTGTACGACCCCGGGAACGCCTTCCGCAACAACTTCCCGATCCCGCCCGCGGACCGGGCCTCGTGATCCGGAATCCCGGCCGCCATGCCATGCTCGACCCGCACACCTTCCGCGAAGGCACCGCGCAGGGCAATCCGGCAGTGTGACGTTGCGAGGGGAATGGGACGCCGATCCATGGTGTATGTGTCTGCGGGGGCAGTGGCAGTGTGACGCCGGCACGGCCGGCAAGGGCTGGGGAGGAACAACATGCTGGAGGCGGTGGGACTGTCGGCCGCCGAGACCGACGTGTACCGCGCGCTCGTCGCCGCGGTCACGGCGTCGGCCGGCGAGGTGTCCACGACGACGGGCCTCGACGCAGGGACCGCCGGGCGGTTGCTCGTCGCCCTGGAGGGCAAGGGCCTGGCCCGCGGGGTGGAGGGCGTTCCGGGGCGGTTCGCCGCGAACCCGCCGGACCTCGCCCTGCGCCCCAGGATCGAGCGCCACGCCGACGAGTTGGACAAGGCCCGTGCCGCCGTCTCCGAGCTGATGGAGACCTACCGGCGCAACGCCTGGATCCGCGATGCGAGCGAGGTGATCGAGCTCCTCACCGGTGCCGGGGCGCTGCGCCAGCGGCTGCAGCAGGTCCAGGACAGCGCCCGCGAGGAGATGCTGTGGTTCTGCAGGGCCCAGTACGTCGCCATGCCGTCCGGTACGAACCGGGCCGAGTTCGACGCACTCTCGCGCGGTGTCGGCTACCGGGTCCTGTACGAGCAGGCGTTCTTCGACGACTCCGGCTCCGTTGACAACGTAGTCAGGGCGGTGCGGGAGGGCGAAGCGGCGCGCGCCGTACCGGCGTTGCCGCTGCGGATGGCGATCGCCGACCGGAGTGTGGCGATATGCCCGCTGGCGCCGGCAGGTCCGGCGGGCGACCCGCGCGAGGTGACTGCGGCCGTCGTCCGCGGCAGCAGTCTGGTGGAGGCGCTCGTGGCGCTGTTCGAGCGCTACTGGGAGATCGGGGCGCCGCTGCGGGTGACCGCGGAGGGGCAGATCGGCGGGCCGGGTCTGGAGGCCGACGCCGACGCACTGACGGCCGACGACCAGCACCTGCTGTCCCTGATGGTCGCCGGCATCACCGACGAGTCGATCGCCGGGCAGCTCGGCATCAGCAGACGCACCGTGCAGCGCCGCATCCAGCACATGATGAACATCGCCGGGGTGGCGACCCGGATGCAGCTCGGCTGGCAGGCCGCGCGTCGCAACTGGATCTGAGCGGGGCGTCCGGGGACGGCAGTGGTGCGGCCGGCTGACCTGGCCGGCCGCACCACCTCCGGGCGGTGCCGTGATGCCCACCCCCACGGAAGGCGATCACGTCACCCACACCGCCCGGTTCCCGGGACCGTCACGGGCCGGACCGGCCGGCCGCCTGCCCGCACCGCACCAGGGCGGGCAGGCGGTCACCGGCCGAGTCCGGGCGCCGCGGTCAGCCCCGGTGCAGGTAGGCCCGCGTCACGGTCTGCCGCACGCTGTTGCCCGCGGCGTCCCGGGCGCTGACCCGCAGCGTGACGTACGCGTCGCCGCGCACGCCGGAGGGCCGCCCGACCTCGGCCTCGTAGACGTTGGCCCCCCGGTCGCGAAGCGGGGCCTTGCTCCAGGTGCGGCCGTCGTCGTACGACGCCTCGACCTGCATCGTCACGCCCTTCGGCGCGGCGAGCCCGTCCTGCGCGCGGACCGCCAGGCGGACGGCGTGGGTGCGGCCGGACCCGACCTGGTTGTGCTCGTCCACCGGGACGGTGTAGTCGAGCTGGAGCAGCGGGAGCAGCTTCGCCTCGCCGGCCGCGCCGGACCGGAAGGACCACGACGTGTCGGTCGCGGTGCCGAACGCCCACTCGCCCGACGCCCGGGCGGTCGAGACGTCCAGCCGGTAGCCGGCCGCCTCGGACGGCACCTCGAAGTTCGTCCACGAACTGCCCGCCCCGGCGATCTGCTTGCCGTCGCGGAAGAGGGCCGCCTTGACCGTGTCTCCGGACTGGGCGGCGCCGGCGCCCGGCTTCCTGACGCCGGGACCGCCCTCGGAAGCGCCTTCGACCTTCGGCGACCAGTGGCCGGACCCCGAGTCGGTGAACTCCGGGATGCGCAGGGCGAGGACGTTGCCGTCACGGACGGAGGCGAGCCCGGCACCGCGCGGGATCGACGGCCGGACGACCGCTCCCTGCCAGGTCTCCTTCAGCTGCTCACCGGCGCGGTAGGTGCGCGGTGCGTTGCGCATGCCGACGTTCAGTTCGCGGTCCTGACTGAAGGTCTCGTGGTGGACCTTGTGCTCCCAGGCCGTGTCGCCGGCCGAGACGTACTCGGTGCGCACGAAGCCGGTCGGCACGAACCGCGAGTACTGCAGCCACGTGAAGTCCTGGTAGGGGCGGCGGGCGAACCGCTGCTCCGAGGCCCACGGAAGTCCGCCGTTGTCGGCGTACGTCGTGCGGATGACGGCGCTGTTGGCCTCCGAGACGGTGTGCACCACCCTGGCGGGGACGCGCTGCTTGGAGATCTGCATGACGTCGTAGAGGTAGGGGCTGCGCGCCGTGCCCGTGAGGTGCACCTCGGTCCTGCGGTCCCCGATGCGGTCCAGCAGCCTCGCGCCGGCCTCGGCGCCGATCCGGACCGTGGGCAGCGCCCAGCGCTCACCGTCGGGCTCCCAGCGGGTCCACGGCTGGTCGCTGAAGTGGACGAGCGCGACGGCCGCGACGCCGGCCTTGGCGGCCTTCGCCAGAACGGACGCCTCGGGAACGTTGTCGCGGTTCGTGAGCACGGCCAGCTTGCCGCGGGCGCGGTCGAAGCGGGGTGCGGAGACGTCACCGGCGTCCGCGGCGCTCAGGCGCTGTCCGCGCTCGGGCAGGAGCGGGGACTGGGGCATGTAGTAGGCCGGCAGATCGATGCCCGAGCCGGGTACCTCGGCCCGCAGGAGCGGTGCGACGAGCTGCCAGCGGGAGGCGAACTCGAACGTGCCGTCCGTGACTTCGGCGGTGGGGCTGACGTGGACGCTCTGGACGCTGTCGAAGTACATCACGCCCTGGAGGATGCCGACACCGTCGATGACCCGGTGCACCTGGTAGTGCATGATGCCGCGCTGCTCCGCAGGGCGCGGCGTGCGGATCTCCACCTTCGTGGTCTTGCGTTCGTCCACGGTGACCGCCCTGTCCTTGGTCACCTTCACCTCGGGCAGGATCACATGGCGCAGCTCCGAGCCGTCCGACGGGATGGAGGGCAGGTCGAGCTGGTAGGTGCCCTCCTCGACCTCGGCGATGCCGTTGTCGGGGTCGGTGTACCGGACGAACCCGTCGGTCCCCCAGATCGAGGGCAGCGCGCCGGAGCGCTTGCCGTCGCGGTCGATCGAGGTGACGGTCAGCCGGTGGACGGGGCCCTTGACCAGCAGGCTCAGCGTGGTGTGCACCTTCGCGCCGCCGTCGGCCGAAGTGGCGGTGGCGTAGCCGTAGTAGGCACCCCGCTCGAGACGCGAGGGGTCGACCGTCACGGGAACCTCGACGGTCCGGCCCGCGGCGACCCGCACCGAGTCCGTCCCGGGGCGCACCGCGCCCTCGGCGGCCTCGCGGCCCCCGGTGGTGGCCAGCCGGACGTCGAGCGCGAGCGTGAGGTCCTGGGTCGAGTTGTTGGTGTAGCGCAGCGTCGCCGCGGCGGCGCTGCCGGCACCGGTCTCGTACGTGCCGAGGGCGACGGTGCCCGTGGCGCTCAGCGGTCCGAGCACGGCCGCGGCGACGTCGACGCGCCCTCCGCCCTGCTCGGTGACCTTCTGGCCGGCGATGGTGCGAGAGGTGCTGACCAGCGCGTCCTTCAGCTGCTGCGGTCCCCAGCCGGGGTGCCGCTGGGCGAGGAGGGCGGCGACACCCGCGACGTGCGGGGTGGCCATCGACGTACCGGACGCCGCGACGTAGTGGGCGTCGACCGGGTTGCCCATCGTCGTGCCGGTCGCGCGGGCCGCCACGATGCCGACACCGGGCGCCGTCAGATCGGGCTTGACCGCCTTGTCCCCGGCGCGCGGGCCGCGGCTGGAGAAGGGGGCGAGGGAGTCGTCCCGGTCCACTGCGCCGACGGTGAGGGCCGCGTCGGCGGCACCGGGCGAGCCCACTGTGCTCTGCCCCTGCTCACCCGCGTTGCCCGCCGCCACCACGAACAGGGCTCCGGTGCGCTCGGTCAGCTCGTTCAGGGCCAGGCTCATCGCGTCCCGGCCGTCGCTCGAACCCTCGGCGCCCAGGCTCATGTTGACGACCTTGGCGCCCTGCGCCGCCGCCCACTCCATGCCGGCGATCACCTGCGACTCGGTGCCGTAGCCGTCGTCGCCGAGCACCTTGCCGATCAGCAGGTCGGCGTCCGGCGCCACGCCCTTGCGGGTGCCGCCGGACGCGGCGCCGCTGCCGGCGACGATCGAGGCGACGTGGGTGCCGTGACCGAAGGCGTCACCGGTGCCGGAGCTACCGGAGAAGTCCTCGGCCTTGGCGATACGGCCCTCGAGGTCCGGGTGGGACGCGTCGGCGCCGGTGTCCAGGACGGCGACCTTGACGGACTCGCCCCGCAGCCCGGCCTCCCAGGCGGCGGGCGTACCGATCTGGGCGTTGCTCCGGTCCAGGGAGGGCCGGACGCGGCTGTCCAGCCACACCTTCGGCGTGCCCGTGCCACGGGCGCCCTCCCGCGAGGCACCGGACGTCAACTGCTTCCAGAACGTGCCGAGGTCGTCCCCGTCGACGCGCAGCGAGTGCGCTCCGATGCTCTTGAGCGGCCGGGCGGCCGAGCCGTCCTCGGCGAGGCCGGTGAGCCGGCGCGCGGTGGCCTCCGCCGCGCCCTTGCCCTGCTCCACGATCAGCGGCAGGGCGTCGATGTGCGCCTCGTCGTACTGCTGGGCGACGAGCGCGGTCACGTCGAACAGCTCACGGTCCAGCCGTCCGGTGGTGACGAGGTCGGCGGCGTCCGACGGGATCACCGACAGACGGCCTTCCTGCTCGAAGGTGCGGAACAGCACGCCGCGCCGCCCGGCGCCGGGTTCCACGGAGGCGCTGCGTCTGCCCGCGGCGTCCGTGGTGACCGTCACCCGGTCACCGGTGATCAGGCGCACTGTCGCGGTCTTCCCCATGGCGGCGGTCCCGGACACGGCCGCGTCGGCGGCGCCCGTCCGTGCCGATACCGGCGGCACGGCAGCGGCGCTCAGCGCGAGCCCCAGTGCCGTCGCCGCCAGCAGGCGGATTCGTCTCATCCGGCTCAAGCCTTCCTCTCAGCGCGAAAGGGTGTTCACGCGCTGGACAGAATCCGGTGATCGGGGAATGCCTGTCACCGAGTTGCCGTGGCAGGGATGGGACATGGCGCAATGTCGACAGGGACACAGGGCGCGTTCCGTACTCGGCCGGACCTCTCGAACCACCAGGTCATGACCGAATGCCGAAACACTACTGGCACTCCCGGGGATGCGGCGTTAGCTTGCCCCGAGGAGTCCCGACGCCCACCTCCAGGAGCCTTTCGTGACGTACGACGTCAGCGCGGTCCGCGCGCAGTTCCCCGCCCTCGCCGCCGGGACCGCGCACTTCGACGGGCCCGGCGGCACCCAGACGCCGCAGCCCGTCATCGATGCCGTCGCGAACGCGCTGTCGCGACCGCTGTCGAACCGCGGACACCTCCTGGCCGGCGAACGCAACGCGGACTCCCTCGTCGTCGAGGCCCGACGGGCCATGGCGGACCTGCTGGGCGCGGAGCCCTCCGGCATCGTCTTCGGCCGCAGCGCCACCCAGCTCGTGTACGACCTGTCCCGCATCCTCGCCACGACGTGGTCGCCCGGGGACGAAGTCGTCGTGACACGCCTCGACCACGACTCCAACATCCGCCCCTGGATCCAGGCCGCCGAACGCGTCGGCGCCACCGTCCGCCGGGCGGACTTCGATCCGGAGACGGGCGAGCTCACGAGCGACCACATCCGGGCCGTGCTCTCCGACCGCACCCGTCTGGTCGCGGTCACCGCGGCCTCCAACCTGATCGGCACGCGCCCGCCGATCGCGGAGATCTCCCGTCTCGTGCACGACGCCGGGGCGCTGCTCCACGTCGACGGCGTGCACCACACCGCCCACTCCGCGGTCGACGTGGAAGAGCTCGGAGCGGACTTCTTCGTCTGCTCCCCGTACAAGTTCCTCGGCCCCCACCACGGCGTCCTCACCGCACGGCCGGAACTGCTGGAGACCCTGCGCCCGGACAAGCTCCTCCCCTCCTCGGACGCCGTCCCGGAGCGCTTCGAGTTGGGCACCCTGCCCTACGAACTGCTCGCGGGCACGCGAGCCGCGGTCGACTTCCTCGCCGGCCTCGACGCGGGAGCCTCGGGGACCCGGCGCCGGCGCCTGACGGCCTCGTTCGCGGCCCTCGAGGAGCACGAGGAGACTCTGCGCACCCGGCTCGACAAGGGACTGTCCTCCCTGAACGGGATCAGGGTCCACTCCCGCGCGGCGGACCGCACCCCCACGCTCCTGCTGACGTTCCCCGGCCGGAGCACGACGGACGCGTACCGCTTCCTGGCCGAACGCGGCGTTCACGCGCCCTCCGGCTCCTTCTACGCCGTGGAGGCGTCCCGCCGGCTGGGCCTCGGTGACACGGGCGGCCTCCGCGTCGGCCTCGCGCCGTACAGCAACGGCGAGGACGCGGACCGGCTGGTGGCGGGGCTGTCGGAGTTCCTGGGCGGGTGAGGGTGGGGGCGCGGCCGGGTACCGGCGGCAGGGCTCATCCGGACAACCGGTCGTCAGGGGTTGCGAATTCCGTGGCAAGCGGCCGCGTCGGGCTCCGTCCTGTGCGGCAGGCCGCTTGCCTCGCCGGCTACGCCAGGGGGCCGAGGTCTCCTTGGAGAACGGTCTGGACGATCTGGGGCCGGTCCCACAGGGCCAGGATTTCGTTCGCGACCGCCACGACGGGCAGGGGATCCTTTTCGCCGTGCACCACGATGGCTGCCGCCGACAGGCTGCGCGGTACGGCTCCTGCGTCGAGCAGGACGCGCCACTCGTCCGGGCCGAGCTCCAGGAACTCCAGCCCGGCGAGCCTGCGGATCTCCAGCGGGTCGGCCAGCGTGCCGGGGTAGGCGGTGAGGGTGCGCAGGCGGGGCAGGCCGATGACGGGGGCGAGACCGAACGGCTCGCCGTCCCACACACCGATGGACAGGACTTCCAGGCCGGGGTGGGCGGCGGCCTCGATGCTCTTCAGGCTGGCGATGTTGACCCGGGCCACGACGGGCGGCCGACGCCCGCGCGGCCTTCTGCGCTCCGTGCTGCGTCGGTCCAGCACCAGGTCGGTGAGGGAGTCGGCCACGAGCGCGGCGCCGGAGCTCTCCTCGTGGGAGAGCATGATGACCTGTCCCTTGTGACCGAGGGGGCCGGGCGTCAGATCGACGGCCAACCGGTCTCCACCGCCGTTGTCGCCGAAGGCGATCCAGCCGGGTGAGCCGACGAGGCCCTGCACCCTGGCGTCGGGCGGAGTGACGACCGCCTCCATCGCCCCGAACTTCCAATGGCAGTGCCGGGACGACGCGTCGGCGACGTACACGCTGTCGAGGTCGAAGAGCTCACCCCCCACCGCCGCGCATGCGCGTTCCGCTGCCTCGTGGTCGTCGCCCAGGTCCTCCCACCGGGCTCGTGTCACCCGGTAGAGCACCTTGAGTTCGTCGGGCAGCGCGATACCGAGGCGCGCTTCGGCGGCGGCCAACTCCTCCTCCGTCGCGCCGATGGCGTCCGGCAACCGCCGGCGCAGCGTCCGCTCCAGCAGCTCCAAGTCCGCCGAAGGGGCCGGCACCGCCCCGGGTACCGGTTCGGGCATACGGCGCCAGGGCTCGGGACGGGAGCCGTCCACCAGCACGAGCGCCCCCGGGTGGGGGTTGCCGATGCCGGGTTCCACCGCCGGACTGGGCCCGAGCAGGCGGAGCACGGTCTCCCCGGTCGACTGGATCTCCGCCGTGAAGGAGACGTCGTCGACGCCTGCGTCCGCGAGCGCGCTCCGCACCAACCCCACCGCGTCGAACTCCTCTTGCTCGTCCTCGACCTGCGCGGCTCGGCCGGGCGGCGGCATCCGTCGGTTCAGGGCCAGACTCCAACTACTGCGGCCGATGCGTCCCGTCACGCGAACGGACCGGGCGGCATGCCTCCGCGGCGCGTCGGCCAGCAGGAGCCGCAGTACGGGCTCCCAGGTCGCGAAGTCGAGTATCGATGCCACGGCGGGCCTCTGATCAACCATGCGGAGACCGTACGCGGGACCGCTGACAGCCCCACTCGCCGGGCCGCACGGCAACGGACCGCCGGCGCCGCTCAGCGTGGCCGACGAACGCTCACGGGCCAACCGGCGGGCTACACCGGGAGGGCCAGGCGCACCCCGGCGGCGAGCATCAGGGCCATCGGTGGCACCAGCCACCAGCGGTTGAGGGCGGCCCGGTGCGAGGGGGCCAGGGTGATCAGCAGAGCCAGGGCTCCGGTCGCGATCGTCAGGACGGCGAAGGCCTTGATCGCGAAGAGCAAAGAAGCACAGGAAGCCGGCGAGCAGATGCAGCAGCACCAGCGGTACGCCGATCACCCACCGGAGGCAGCCCTTGTCGTCCCCGGCCGCGTCGGGGGTCTGGGTCTCGTTCCGGTTCCCGTGCATCAGCGCCGTGCGTCCCTTGCTCGTCCGAAGTCGTCCACGAGGCGGTCTCCGTAAGTCCCGCGCCTTCCGGTTCTCACCGTGGCACCCGCCGTGGTCGGCAGGTTCCCGGCACTGCTTCCCGGCCATCCGGTGCCGGGGGTGTCGGCCAACTCGCTTTCCGCCTCCAGCCGGGCCAGGTATCCCGGTGAATCCGGCAACGGTACCGCGCCGGGACAGGAGCGGCGGGCACGGTGCTCGATGCCGGACTGGCGCCGAACGCAACGGCACTCCGTGACGGCCCGTCCCGCTGTTCGCCCGCCCGGAATCCTCCGGGCAGCCCATGCGCCCTCCCCCGGCTCCGCGTGGATCCTCCCTAGGCTGACCGTCGATACGCGCCGGAGCGGCTCGGGCCGGCAGCCGGATCCCGCGCCCGCGCGGCACGTGCGAATTCCAGGGAGGTACCCGGATGGAGACGTCCGCGTCATCACCGGCGAGGCCGGAAAGTCCGCGGTCCCGGGCTCTGTTCCTGATGCTGACGCTGGTGACGGGGGCGCTGAACGCGATCAGCTTCCTCGCCCTGGGCGGGGTCTTCGTCAGTGTGATGACGGCCAACCTCGCCCTGGTCGGGATCGCGATCGGGGGGTCCGACCCCGACCTGGCGGGGAACTCCGTCGTCGCGCTCGCCGGTTACATCGCCGGTGTGCTGGCGGGCGCCCGGTACTGCGAGCGTTGTGAACGCGCGAACCGGTCGGGGGTGCGAACTCTGCTCGTCGGCGAGTTGCTGCTGCTGTGCGGGGTCCTGGTGGGCTGGCTCACGGTGGACGGCAGTCCCCCCGCACCCCTCCGGACCGTTCTCCTGGGGGCCGCCGCCCTGGCGATGGGCTGCCAGAGCGCGACGATCCGGGCCGCCGGGCCGCCGGGCATCTCCACCACGTACATGACGGGGCTGCTCACGACTCTGCTCACCGACGTCCTGGCGCGCCGCCGACCGGACTGGAGCAGGGTCGCCCTGCTCGCGGCGATCCCGGTCGGGGCCGCGCTCGGCGCCCTCGCCGTCGGCACGGCGCGAACGGCGGCGCCGCTGCTGCCCGTCGTCCTGCTGGCGGTCGTACTCGTCCTGTCGGCAGGCCGGCTCGGCGCGCCCGGCCGACGGGACCACTAGGCCGTGACCAGCCGACGAGCGGTCCGTCCGGCCGGGCGGCGCACGACCCGGTGCCGTCGCGTCCGTCCCGTGCGGGGACGGTGCCGTGCGCTCGGCTACGAGGCGGAACCGTGCTGCGCCCGCTGACGCTGTCGCGCCGTCCGGCGCTTGAGCGCGCGGCGTTCGTCCTCACCGAGGCCGCCCCAGACCCCGGAGTCCTGGCCGTGGGCCATGGCCCACTCGAGGCACTGCTCGCGGACGGGACAGCGGGCACAGACGGCCTTGGCCTCGGCCACCTGCAACAGGGCCGGTCCGGTGTGGCCGATGGGAAAGAACAGATCGGGGTCCTCGTCACGGCAGGCCGCGTCGTGACGCCAGTTCTCGTGCTCCACTTGGAGCGCCTCCTCCGTTCGCGGATGATTGTCCGTCCCCACTCGGGTCGCCGACGATCGACGACTGAAACACCCGCCGCACGAACATCCTCCGATCGGGCGGGGCCGAGGATCGCGGAACGTCCCGTACGGACGTCCGCGGACTCGCCGTCCCATGCGGATCGGGCCTGCTCAGCGTGCGCCCCGCCGCCCCACACGCAGAACCGGACTCCGGCCGGGTGAGTTCCGCCTCGTGCCGGAGGCCCGTACCAGCCGCGCCTCGCGCTTCACTCGTTCGGTGGCGTTTGAGTGGCAGCCCGTACGTTCCGGGACTCTGATGGAAGCCGGACCTCAACGGCGTCCGGGTCGGAGGTGGCCGATGTACAGCATGCGCGCCGAACGGATAACCGCGGAGGACGGCACCGCTCTCCTCTGGCACGCCCTCGACCGCAACGGCGAAGTCCTGTGCACACGGACGGTCGGCGGCACGGCGGAGTGGACGCGCGACGCCGTGAACGACCGCGACGAGTACTGCGACGACTGCATGGCCGCCGTCGCCTTGGCCTTCCGTCCCGCTCCCCGTGCCAACGGTGCACACGGTGCCGAGGCCCGTACCGCCGAGGCCCGTACCGCCGGTGGCCGTGCCGCCGTCGGAGGAGGAACCGTGGAGCGGCACGCTCCGGCCGATCCGGAACGCCGGCCCCATGGGCGGTGACGCATCCCGGCAGCGCCGCCGGCCGCGGCCGGGGCTGATGGCGCGCTGGCGCCAATCGGCGGACCAGCACCTGACACCCACCAAGAGATCGTTGATCGTGACGTGGATCTCCTTCGGTGTCACCTGGGGCAGCGTCCGGGTCATCACCCACGGCATCCGCGGCGGATGGCTGCCGTGGGGGAACATCACCGCCGCCGGCCGGCACTTCCACCACTACAACTTCGGCATCGGGACGCTGGCGGGCATCGGCCTCATCGCCGTGCGCGGCGACGAACGCGCCGTCGGCCACCCGGCCGTCGCCGCCGCGTACGGCTCGGGAACCGCCCTGATCGCCGACGAGTTCGCCCTGCTCCTCGATCTGCAGGACGTGTACTGGACCAAGCAGGGGCGGCTCAGCGTGGACGTCTCGCTCGGCATCCTCTCCGCGCTCGGCGCGTACCTGACCGCCGTGCCGTTCTGGCACGAGTGCGCCCGTGTGACGCGCCGTCGCCTGGTGTCCGCGACCAAGCGCGACCTGGCTCCCGGCAGGTGAGCCGCCCGGCGCCGCCGGCTCCGGTACCCAGGGCTTGCTCCGGCCGTCAAGTGCGTTCGGCGCGGGCCCTGCTGGGTTCGGGACACACCGGCGGGCCCCCGCCGTCCCGTCGGCACGGCACGCCCTGACGGGCACGCGCGTCCGTCGGCTCGGTCCGCTGAGCATGCGCGAGCGCATTCCTGAGTAGGCGTACTCAGGGCACCACGATCGACGTCGACGACAGTGGTGCGCAGACCGAGCGACAGGAGACCGCCATGCCCAGGACCCGCACGATCAGCCGCCCCGCCTCCGGAGCCACCGGACGCCGTGGGGTACGCGTCGCCGCGGCCACCGCTCTCAGCGCGGTCGCCGCGGCGGTGGCTCTGACCGGGTGTTCCTTCCAGGACGACATCTGCAGCGAGGGCGAGTACCCCGTCATGACGGTGGGGAACACCGGTTCCGCGTGCGCGAAGGACGGGGAAGAGCCTCCGAAGGGCTACGTGCGGTACCCCGAGGGCAAGGTGCCGCAGAAGGTCGACGACAAGTGGGACGTCTACTGGCGTACGCACGCGGTCGACGAGGACGGCAACATCGTCGAGGTACCGGATGCGGGCTGACCTCCCGATCCCGCCGAACTGCCCTGGCAGGCATGGGCGTTCCGCGGCGGCACACCGGGCGTCGGTTCACGGCGCGGAGGGACCGACGGGGTACGGCACGAAGGTACTGGAGTTCTGGTCGATGCTCAGCGGCCGGCCGAGCGGCGGTGCCGCGCGCTGACGACAACGGACCGCAGATCGCGCGTGCTCGTCACCCGCGATCCACGCGGCGTTCCCCGCCGGTGCCGGACCCCGGGTTCCCGTTCGGCGACGCGACTCGTCGTAACGGCCGTGACCGGGTCGGGCTGGGAGGACCTCGACGGGACCCAGCGGGCAAGGCGCCGCGGCCGCATCCTGCGCACGGGGCGTCGCCACCGCTCCGCGGCCGGTCAGACGGCGAAATCCACTCCGGCATCGAACGCATGAGCGTTTAGGATCCTGCGGTGATCACTCTTTCCGTGGACTCCACCTCCTCGAGTTACGCCGCCGGCCAATCTCTGGGAGCCCTGCTCGTCACCGGGGCCGTCATGGCTCTGATCTGGCGGGTGACGCGATCCTGGCGGCAGGCCGGCCCGGCGCACCCGCCCACGTCGGAGGCGGCGACTGCGGCAGCACGGGCGAAGCGCCGGCGGATCGTGCTCGGCGTGCTGGCGCTCGTCGCCGCCGCCGGGTGCTTCAAGGCCGTGTCCGTCCACAACCCCGAGCCGCGCGCCGCCGAGGCCGGTGCCGACGACTCCGTCGGCGCGAGCGCGGTGCCGGAGCGGACCGTCGCACCGCCGAACCGGCTGCGGCACCACCGCCTCATGGCGCGCGAGGAAACCGCCGTCGTCGACGCGGCCTTGGCGCAGCGTGGCCCCGAGCGGCAGTCGGATGCCAAGCGCTGGTACTACGGCTCGGAAGCGACGGGAGTGTCGGCACTCCTGTCCGTCCACACCGTCGAGGACGACCCCGAACTGGCCGCCGAGAAGCAGCGCGACTCCTTCACCCAGGAGTTCCGGAACTTCTTCGCCGGAGCCCGCGCCCGGGACACCGCCTTCTTCGACGCCGGTCCGCTGCGCGGGCGACTCGGCTGCGGTCACGTCGACACGCCGACCGGCGAGGCCGCGGTCTGCGCATGGTCGGACGCCTACACCTCGGGCCACGTCCTGCTCACCGACACCCGGGACCTGGAGGAGGCGGCGCAGATCACCCGTGAGTTCCGCGCCGCGACCGACCGGCGCGCGGAATGACCTGAGCCGGTCCACTGCCCCGGCGCCGCTGGCGCCGCGACCGCAGAGGTCTGCACGGCGGCGGGCGGGGACCGCCCGCGGCCCGCCCTCCGATCACCCCATCACGGGCGGCCGAAAACGATAGAAATGCTCCATGCGTGATTTTTTGGGGCGGAACAGGCGCAGCACACCGACGCCGTCCGGGAGCGATCATCCATCCGGCCGGTGGAGCGCCCGGTTGCTGCGTCGGCTGCGTTCCCTGCTGAGCGTGCGCAGCCTCGCCGGCCAGGTGTTCCTCCTGCAACTGGGGGTCGTGGTGCTGGTCGTCGCCGCCGCGCTCGTGGCTCTCGTCGTCCAGGCGCGCCGCGACAGCATGCAGGACGCCCGGCACCGGACGCTCACCGCGGCCCAGACGTTCGCGAACTCGCCCGGGCTGCTCGCGGCACTGGAGAGCCCCGACCCCACGGCGGCGCTGCAACCGAGCGCCGAGGCGGTCCGCAGGGCGGCCGGCGTCGACGCCATCATCGTCTACCGGCCGGACGGGATCACGCTCACCCACAGCGACCCCAAGCAGATCGGAAAGCACGTCATCGGCCCGTACGCGGAAGCGGCGGCGGGTAAGACGTTCACGAGGACCTTCCAGGGAGCCCTGGGACTCTCGGTGATCTCCGCCGTCCCCGTCGAGGACACCGGTGGCTCGGTGGTCGCCATCGTGTCGTCCGTGGTCACGGTGGGCAACGTGCAGGACAAGGTGAACCAGCAACTGCCTGTCCTGTTCGGGGTGGCGGCCGGGTCCCTGGTGCTCGCCGCGGGCGGGTCGGCGCTCGTGAGCCGCCGCCTCCAGAGACAGACCCACGGCCTGGGGCCGGCCGAGATGACCCGGATGTACGAGCACCACGACGCGGTGCTGCACGCCGTGCGCGAAGGCGTGCTGATCGTCGGGGGTGACGGCCGGCTGCTGCTCGCCAACGACGAGGCCCGCCGCCTGCTGGACCTGCCGGAGGACGCGGAACACCGCCGCGTGGGAGCGTTGGGGCTGAACGCCGACCTCACCGAGATGCTGACGTCCGATCGCCCGGCCACCGACGAGGTGCACCTGGCGGCCGACCGCCTCCTCGCCGTCAACAAGCGGTTCACCGACGCCCAGGGACCGCCGAGCAGGGTCGTGACGCTTCGGGACACCACCGAGCTGCAGGCCCTCTCCGGCAGGGCCGAGACCGCCCGCCGGCGGCTGCAGTTGCTCTACGACGCCGGAGTGCGGATCGGGACCACCCTGGACGTCCGGCGGACCGCCGAGGAACTCGCGGAGGTCGCGGTCCCCCGCTTCGCCGACGTCGTCACCGTCGAACTCCTGGAGCCGGTCCTGCACGGCGAGGAACCCTCAGGCGCGAGCACCGAGATGCGCCGCACCGCGCTCGTCGGCCTGGAAGGGGACCACCTCCTCTACCCGGCCGGCGAACTGATCCGCTTCGTCCCCGCCCACCCAGCGGCCGCCGGCGCGGCCGACGGCCGGGCGGTACTGGTGGAGGACCTGAGCGCCTCCGAAGGCTGGCAGGCCCAGGACCCGGACCGCGCCCGCCGGGTACTGGAGCACGGCATCCACTCCCTGATCGTGGTCCCGCTGCGCGCCCGGGGGGTGGTGCTCGGGGCTGCCCACTACTGGCGGACCGAGGCCTCCCCGCCGTTCGAGGAGGAGGACGTGTCCTTCGCCGAGGAACTGGCTGCCCGGGCGGCGGTGTGCATCGACAACGCGCGCCGCTACACCCGGGAACACACCATGGCCGTCACCCTGCAGCGCAGCCTGCTCCCCAGTCGGGTGCCCGAGCAGACGGCACTGGAAGTGGCCTACCGCTATCTGCCCGCCCGGGCGGGGGTGGGCGGCGACTGGTTCGACGTCATCCCGCTGTCCGGTGCCCGGGTCGCGCTGGTCCTCGGCGACGTCGTGGGGCACGGTCTGCACGCGGCGGCCACCATGGGCCGGCTGCGCACCGCCGTGCACAACTTCTCGGTCCTGGACATCCCGCCGGAGGAACTGCTGGGCCGTGTGGACGAACTGGTGGCCCAGATCGACAACGACGAGGACGCCGGCAACGGTGAAGGCCAGGGCATCACGGGCGCGACCTGCCTCTACGCCGTCTACGACCCCGCCTCCGGTCAGCTGGCGGTCGCCACCGCCGGCCATCCCGGGCCGGCGGTGGTCCACCCCGGCGGGGCCGTGGACTTCCCCCAGTTGCCTATCTCCCCGCCGCTGGGCCTCGGGGCCGGAGTGCCCGGTGAGAGCGCAGAGCTGACCGTGCCCGAGGGGTCCCGGCTGGTGCTCTACAGCGACGGGCTGATCGAGGACCGGGACCGCGATCTCGACGTCGGCCTGGCGGCCCTGCGCACCGCGCTGTCCGGACCCGGCCTCACTCCCGAGGCGACCTGCGCGGCCGTCGTCGACGCCATGATTCCCGAGCGGCCCCGGGACGACATCGCGCTGCTGGTGGCCCGCACGCGACGGCTCGACCCCACCCTGGTCGCCGACTGGCAGGTGCCCCGTGACCCGGCGGCGGTCGCCCCCGTCCGCGCCGCCTGTGTCCGCCGGCTCCGTGAATGGGGGCTCGGCCACATCGACTTCGCCGCCGAACTCGTACTCAGCGAGCTCATCACCAACGCGATCCACTACGGCACCGAGCCCATCACCGTCCGTCTCGTCCGCGACCGGGCCCTGATCTGCGAGGTCTCCGACGGCAGCAGCACCTCGCCAAGACTGCGGCGGGCCAAGGTCACCGACGAGGGCGGCCGGGGGCTCTTCCTGGTGGCCCGGTTCGCCGAACGCTGGGGCACCCGCTACACGGCCACGGGCAAGGTCATCTGGGCCGAACTCTCCCTCCACGGCGGCGCCGGCCCGTCGGTGGAAGGACTCGCCGAACTCCTGCTCGCGGAGGAGGAGCCGCTTTCCGGCGAGGGCCGGGAGCAGGACGGCACGGCAGGGTGAGGGCCGCCGCGCAGCCCCGTACGACCGCTCGTTCCCGACCCACCACCCGTTCCCGACCCCCGCGTCCTGGAGCAATCGTGACCTCATCTCGTGCCCGAACGGCGGCCGCCGCTGGCTGTCTCGCCCTCGCTCTGCTGAGCGGCTGCACCGAGACGCCGAGGAAGCCCACGCCCGTGAAGCCGTCGGTCGCCACCTCCGCGCAGGAGGCGGGGGGCATGAGCAGGCTGATCGCCGCGGCGAGGAAGGAAGGCGCGCTCAACGCGATCGCGCTCCCGCGCGACTGGGCCAACTACGGCGGCCTGATCGACGACTTCGAGAGGAAGTACGGGATCAAGGTCACGGTCGACGATCCGCAGGCCTCCAGCCAGGACGAGATCGACGCCATCAAGCGGAGCGGCAAGCGCGCCGGCGCCCCCGACGTCATCGACCTGGGGGACACGTTCGCCCGAACCGCGGCCCGGCAGAATCTGCTCGCGCCGTACCGGGTCGTCGCGTTCGACTCGATCCCGGACACCCAGAAGGACGGTGAGGCCCGCTGGTCCAACAACTACGGCGGCTACATCTCCATCGGCTGCGACGCCAACCGCGTCGAACCCTGCCCCAGGACCTTCGCCGACCTGCTGAACCCCCGGTACAAGGGGATGGTCTCGCTCGACGGCAACCCCACCCGTTCCAACACCGCCTTCGCCGGGGTCTGGGCGGCCGCCCTCGCCAACGGGGGGTCGTTCGACGACATCCGCCCCGGCCTCGACTTCTTCGCCGAACTCGACGACCGCGGCAACTTCAACCCGGTCGAGTCCACATCGGCCGCGGTCGAGACGGGCAGGACCCCGATCAGCATCGACTGGGACTACGTCAACCTCGACTACGCGGACCGGTTCCGCAGCAAGGGCGTGGACTGGCAGGTCGCGATCCCCTTCGACGGCAGCTTCGCCCAGTACTACGCCCTGGCGGTCAACAGGAACGCCCCCCACCCGGCGGCGGCCCGCCTGTGGCAGGAGTACCTCTTCAGCCCGGCGGGCCAGAACCTCCGGCTCAAGGGCTACGCCCGCCCGGTCCTGATGGAGGCCATGCGCGAGGACGGCACCCTCGACGAGGCCGCCGCGGCCATGCTGCCGACGGTCGAGGGTGAGCCGCGCTTCCCCACGGACGCGCAACTGGAGAAGGCGAGGGTGACGGTCGACCTGGGCTGGGCGAAGGCCGTGGGAGGCTGACCGCATCCCGTTCGACGACCCCGGGGCGTGGCGCGCGCGGTGTTCCGTCATCGCGTCAGGTGGATATCGCGAACTGGGGGTAGGCGAGCCACTCCCACACGTACAGGGCACGACGGGTGTCGAAGGCGACGTGGCCGCCGACCGGGCCCCGGATGCGGCGCGGTACGGGCTCGACGTGGCCGACCGGGGCGATCAGGCTCGGGTGCAGCACACTCTCGTCCGCCATCGGCGGTCACCTCGGTCCATTCGCTCCCGGGTCAGCGGCCGGGAAGGCGTTCGGTGATCTCCTGCAGGATCCAGCCGTTGCCGTCGGGATCGCTGAAGGAGGCGAAGGAGCAGTAGCTGCGGCGTTCGGGGTCGGGCCCGGAGACCCGGTTCGCGGTGCCGGCGCGGTGGAACACGCCCGCGGCGTCGTGGAAGACCTCGCCGGCGTCCACTCCCCGCTCGACGAGTTCCGCGCGCGCCGCCTCGATGTCCGACACCGCCAGGTGGAGTCCCTGAGCCGATCCGGGCGCGGCATCGCTGACTCCGTTTCCGAAGATCACCGAGCAGAGGGAGCCGGGCGGGGTCATCTGGATCACACGGAAGCCGTCCTCGGTGGGGAAGTCCGCGTCCTCGCGCCAACCCAGCGCCTTGTAGAAGGCCTTGGCCCGGTCGACGTCGGCGACCGGGATCACCACGACCTCGAGCTTCATGTCCATGGAACGGCACTCCTTGTTCGCGCCGGGAAGCTGGGAACTGGTGCTGCACACACGGCCCGCGCGCGGCGGCGGGCGGGCGGGCATCGCCGCGAGGAACGCGGACGGGCGTCCCGCTCCGCGGGCCCGTAACGTGAAGCGGCCGGCCGTCGGTGTGCCGGTACAGGCCACACAAGTCATGATGAACCCATATCCGCGATGCCGCAGGTGCACCGGGCGCCGCCGGGGTCCCCGTACGGCCCCGGGCGGCTGCTCCTTCGCTGGCTCGCGCCGCCTGCCCGGTCACCGGCGTCCGGGACGGGTTCCGGGCCCGGCGCCGACCGCCCGCAGGAGTCCGCAACACGCTGCAACCCGGTGGCGACGGCGCATAGTACTGTTCTCGGACGTTGTGAGGACCGGACCGGACGCGCGTCGTCAGACAGCCCCACGGCAGGGCCGGTCGAGGCGCTGCCGGTTCAGCGCAACCGCGAACGCGACGGCCGTCACCCGTTGCTCCTCGTCACTCCACGATCGTGGCGACCGCGTCGAGCCCCGCGTGCCGCAGCGTCCGGCGGACCGCGCGCCGCGCCCCGCGGATGGTCAGCTCCGCGGGCTTCGCACGCAGGGTGGCCGCACGCAGGAGCGCGTACGCGCACGCGAGGTCGAGATGGGTGACCCCGCTCATGTCCACGACCCACTCGGCGGCCTCGGCCAGCGGGGGCGCGTCGAGGGTCTCTTCCAGTTCACGCAGGGTCGCTGCCCCGATGTCCCCGGTGAGGACCAGCTCCGCCCGATGACTGTCGTCCACCGACACGAAGATGGCCGGTTCGGCCGGCGGGGTGGTGTGTTCGGCTGCCACGGTGAGCTCCTTCTCGGACGGCGGCACTCCGTTGCTCCTCCATCGTCGCGCCGGCGGCGGGGCCGGTCCGCGCGAGTTGCGAGGACCGGCCACAAGTTCAGCCGACGGGCGTAGTGGCGCCGCGGCGCCCTTGCGCCGCCGGAAGACCGCGACCACCGGCTGGGAGCACCCGGCGCCTCGGGCGGGCCGCCACCACCTGGCCGACACACCGGCGATGGCACGCTCACATCGGCGAAGGGGCGCTCTGCGATCGGCCGTCGATCGGGCGGCCGCACGCTCACGAACGGGGTCGCGTGCTCACATCCGGTCCGGTGCCGAAACCCCCAGCAGCCGCAGCCCGTTGCCCAGCACGACCCTGCACGCGTCGGTCAGCCACAGCCGGGCCCTGGTGCGGTCGTCCGGGTCCTCGCCGTCCCGCGGCAGGACGCGGCAGGCGTCGTAGAAGCGGTGGTACGTGCCGGCCAGCTGCTCCAGGTAGTGCGCCACCCTGTGCGGCTCGCGCAGGGTCGCGGCCGCAGCCACGACCTGCGGAAACTCGGCCAGCACGCCCAGCAGGTCGACCTCCCGCGCGTGGCTGAGCAGCGAGGGGTCGAAGTCCTGCGGCGCGCCCTTCCCGATCCCGGCCGCCTCCGCCCTGCGCTGCACGGCGCACAGCCGCGTGTGCGCGTACTGGACGTAGTAGACGGGGTTGTCGTTGGACTGCCGTGTGAGCACGTCGATGTCGAGGTCGATCGTCGCGTCCACGCCGGCCCGCGCGAGCGCGTAACGGGCGGCGTCGACGCCGACCGCTTCGACCAGGTCGTCCAGGGTCAGAACCGTGCCGGCCCGCTTGCTCATCCGCACCGGCTCCCCGTCCCTCACCAGGTTGACGAGCTGGCCGATCAGGATCTCCAGGTGCGTGTCCGGGGCGTCGCCGAAGCAGGCCGCCATGGCCCGCATCCGGCCGACGTAGCCGGCGTGGTCGGCGCCGAGCATGATGACGACCCGCTCGAACCCCCGGGACCGCTTGTTCAGGTAGTACGCGCAGTCCGCGGTGAAGTACGTCCACGAGCCGTCGCCCTTCACCAGCACACGGTCCTTGTCGTCACCGAAGTCCGTGGTGCGCAGCCATACCGCGCCGTCGTCCTCGAAGACGTGACCGCCCTCCCGCAGCCGGGCGAGGGCGGCATCCAGGTCCCCCCGGTCGTGCAGGTCCTTCTCGTTGAAGTAGACGTCGAAGCGGGTGCCGAAGGCGACGAGCGAGGTCTTGATCTCGTCGAACATCAGCGCAGTGCCCTCCGTCCGGAAAACGGTGAGCGCCTCGGACTCCGGCAGTTCCGCCGCACGGGGTTCCCGGCGCAGCACCGCGGCGGCGATCTCCTCGATGTACGCGCCGCTGTAGCCGTCCTCGGGCGCCGGTGCCCCGTGCGCCGCGGCGAGCAGCGAGCGGGCGAACCTGTCGATCTGGACTCCGGCGTCGTTGAAGTAGTACTCCCGCGACACGTCCGCGCCCGTCGCCTCCAGCAGCCGGGCGAGCACGTCGCCCACGACCGCCCAACGGGCACCGCCGATGTGCACCGGACCGGTGGGGTTCGCCGAGACGAACTCCAGGTTGAGCCGCAGGCCGCCGAGCCGTTCCGTACGGCCGTAGGCGGCCCCGGCCAGGACGATGTCGCGTGCCAGGGCGCCGATCGCCGCGCTCTCCAGCGTGATGTTGAGGAAGCCGGGGCCCGCGACTTCGGCCTTCGCGACTCCGTCGGCCGCGCTCACCAGCGGGGCGAGCACCTCGGCGACGGCTCGGGCGGGCAGACCCGCGGACCGGGCGAGCCGCATGGCGACATTGGTCGAGTAGTCGCCGTGACCGCGGTGGCGGGGGCGGTCCACGCGGATCTCCCGCGGCGCCTCTCCCGAGATGCGTCCGGACTGGATGGCCTTGTGTACGCCGTCGGAGATGACGGCGGCGAGGTCTGCTGGAGTCACGGCGGCGACGCTACCGAGGCGGGCTCCGTCGGTGACACCGATTATTCGGGCGGCCCGGCCCCGACCGCGGCGGAGCTGCTCCCCCGGCCACCGGTCCCCGTCGGGGCGAGGAGAGGCGCGGGCGGTGCGCCGGCTCGGCGGCCGCCCCGTCGGACGGCGGGCCGAGGAACGTAAGGGACGAGGAACGTAAGGGACGAGGACGCCTCCGACGCCCGGCCCGAGGCCGGTTCGAGCCGCGACGGCCGGGCCATCGGTGGGCCCGGCCGTCGCGGCGGGAGAGGCGTCTCGCGCCGATGCCGTGTCGTGTCAGCGGCAGGCGGCGAGGATGACGGTGGTCGTGCAGAGGGCGACGCAGGCGGCCAGGCAGGCGATTCCTCGGCACAGCACCCGGCGCCGCAGGTCCCGGTAGCGGGCCGCGTACTGCGCCTCCAGTTCACGCGCCCTTCGCGCCACCGCCTCGAAGTGCTCCCGTGACGCCTGAATGCGGTCGGCCGTGCTGAGGCGTACGAGCTCGGCGCGTTCGGCGGCCGTGAGCCAGGGCATCCGGTCGGCGAGCCCTTCGGCGGCCGTACGGGCCGCGCTGACATGGGCGTTGGCCATCAGATAACCCTCGAGCCGGGCGAAGCCCGCCGCCATGTCGGCGCTGTCGCGGGCTCCGTCCTCCACACCGTTCACCGGCCGTCCTTGTCGTCCCCCAGCGGGGGTGCCGCGCCCTTGCCCGGCTCGATGACGTCTCGGTAGCCGGTGACGCTCGCCTCGTCGCGCGACGCGACTTCCGGGTGGTGCAGGTCGAACGCCGGTGATTCGGACCGGATTCGGGGGAGTGTGAGGAAGTTGTGCCGCGGCGGCGGGCAGGACGTCGCCCATTCGAGCGAACGGCCGTAGCCCCACGGGTCGTCGACCTCGATCTTCTTGCCGTA
>NZ_FNHI01000020.1 GCF_900103455.1 Streptomyces wuyuanensis
TCCCATGGCCGCCGCGGCGTTGATGCCGTGGCCGACCACATCCCCGACGACCAGGGCCACCCGGGCACCGGACAACGGGATCACATCGAACCAGTCGCCCCCGACGCCGTTGTCGATGTCCGCGGGCAGATAGCGCGAAGCCGTCTCGACCGCCGCACCACCCCTCAACCGCCGCGGAAGCAGACTGCGTTGCAGAGCCAGCGCCGTGGTCTGCTCACGCGCGAACCGGCGCGCATTGTCCAACGACTGCGCAGCACGACCCACAAGCTCCTCAGCCAACAACAAATCGATCTCCTGGAACGGGACCGGATTCTCACCACGGGTGAACACCACCACGCCCAGCAGGGCACGCCGCCCGGGCACCAGAACGCGCCGCGCGAGGATGGGGACGACGATGAGCGAGTGCACGCCGTGCATGCGGAGGCTCTGTGCCAGGGCGGGGTTCTTGTCGAGCCAGGTGGCGGCGGTGTCGAGGACCGGCTCCAGTCGCGACTTCCCTGTGCCCAGTACCTCGGCGGTGGGTCCGTCGACCGGCTGGGGGACCGGTTCGCCGCGCCCCCACGGGGATTCCGCCCCGTGGCGGATCGAGGCCAGGCCCGCTCGCCGGAGCACAGGGAGGCGCCGGCCCGCCACGTCGCTCTGGATCGAGGACCCCTCGCCGAACAGTACGGACTGCTCCAGATCCACGGCGGCGAAGTCGGCGAACAGGGGCACGGCGAGGTCGGCCAGTTCCTGTCCGGTCTGCGTCACGTCAAGGGTCCTGCCGAGGCGGGTGCCGGCCTGGCCGAGGAGGCCGAGGCGCTCGCGTTCCTGCCGGCGGTCGGCCACGTTGACACTGATCATGCACGTCCCCAGCGGCAGGCCGTCGGCGCCCTGGAGACAGTGGAACGACACCTCGAACGTCTGCTCCCGGAGCAGACCCGCGGCCAGCCGCATGCGGTATTCGTGGACCTTGGCGGTGCCGCTCTGCAGCACCTGCCGCATCACGGCCTCGACCGCCTCGGCCTCGGCGCCGGGCAGCACATCGGAGATCCGGCGTCCCAGTCGCGCGTCGTGGTGAATGCCGTCATGCGTCTCCAACGCGTCGTTCACCGCGACGGACCGCAGCTGCAGGTCGCGCACGGAGATTCCGACCGGCGCGCTGGTGAGGAGTGCACCCCGCACGGCACCGTTCACCGCGCCCCCGGGAGGCGCCCCCATGTCGCTGACGGACGCGAGCCACTGCACCGTTCCACCCCGCCCGCGAAGCATCGAGATCCGCATGCTCACGTCGACCATATGGCCGTCCCGGTGCCGCACCGCCGTCACACCCGACCAGCCGTTCCGCGCCCGGCACTCCTCGACGAACGCCGACATCGCCCCGGCCTCGGCGAACGGAGGCAGCACGAGAGCCGCGGACCGTCCCACCACCTCCCCGGCGGAATACCCCACGAGCCGCTCGGCAGCCTGCGTCCACGCCACCGTCGCCCCCCGCTCGTCGAACAGAGCGAACGCCGCGTCCGACAACTCGGATGTGCTCGTGCGGCTACCGAATGTGATGCTGCTGCTGACTGTCGTCATCGATGTGCTGTCCTCGGATGACTGGGGGCGGACGGTAAGTAGCGAAGGGTGTTTTTACTCCTTCTTGGTGAAAGACCGGACCGGGCTCTGTTCTGTGACAGCGCTGCCGCGCCCTCACGCTCGCCGCCGGCGCGGTGACCAGGTGATGTCGCGTCGCTACTCTCCGGCGGGCCGCGGTCGGAGGCGGCCGGCGTCCTCGGCCCACGCCGCGGCTCACCGGCACCCCTCGGGCGCGAGCGGCATCGCGCAACGGTGGAACCGGGCGTCGCCGGTCCTGTGCCCGACGGCGAAGCTATCCGGCCGTTTGCCGACCGTGCCCATTCGGCCCCGGCGGGCGGTGCCGTCGGACGGGGCGTCGCTTCGCCTGGGCACTTTCCCAATTCCTCCGCGGGGTACCGGCCAGTGGTTGAAGAGGGGAAGTTTCCGAAACGGACGGGGTGGTTGTGCCGTTGATGCGGGGGACAGGCAAACTCGAAATCGCCAATCCGGTGCTGCAGCACTCATCCGCTTCACTCAGGAAAGGAAGAGAACCATGCGACGGAAGACCGCTCGATGGACAGCAGGCGGCGCCACCCTCGCCTTTGCGTTGCTCGGGTCGACGGCCGGCATCGCGCACGGCGAGCCCGCCTCGCTGTACGCCCCCTCAGCCCTGGTCCTGACCACGGCACATGGGGAGAGCTCGGCAACGAGTCCGGAGCGCGCGGTCACCCTCACCTGCGCACCCGGCACCACGGGCACCCATCCGTCCTCGGACGGCGCCTGCGCCGCCCTTTCCCAGGTGAAGGGCGAGTTCGGCGGCCTATCCGAGATCAGCCGCGGTCAGCCGCGCTTCTGCACCCGTGAGTACAACCCCGTCACCGTCACCGCGCAGGGCGTGTGGCAGGGCAAGAGGGTGAATTATGAGCACACCTTCGCCAACGAATGCATCAAGAACGCCGAGGGTGCAGCCGTGTTCGAATTCTGAGGGGATTCCCGGAGAAGGGTCACGGAATACCCGCATCGGGGGTGGCAGCCGCCGCCCCCGATGCCCGCCCCTGGAATTCTCCCCACTGTCGGAAATACTCTCCGCCACGACATGTCCTGGCAACTTCCGGCGGGAAAGCCGGGGTTCGGCTCCGGCCGGACCCGCCGGCGCCGCCCGGAACGCTCACGCGGGCCGGGTCTTCGACCGGCTGCACCGGCTGCCGCTCGCCGCACGCAACGCGGCCGGCGGTGGCCAGCGATGGGGCAGGCGGCCTCCGGCCCACTCGTGGCGGATGCCCGCGGAGGATCCACCAGGTACGGCAGCCGACAGATCCCGGTTCAGATACGCGGAGGGCCGGTCCTTCCCGTACCAGTCCGGCAACTCCAGGCGTCCGGTGGCACCGTCGAGGGCGACCACGAGGTCGTGCGGCCACCATCCGACGGCAAGAAGGTCGTGCTGGTGGCCCCGGCCCGTGAGCGTGCCGGAGCCGGTGCTCGCGAAGGTGTCGGGGTGGGCCTGCCCCATGGTGCGCAGCGGCTCGTGACCGACGCCGAACAGCGTGCCACCGAGGGGCAGTCCGGCCTCGGTGAGCAGCCGCCGGGTCGGCTCGTGGGTGAGCTGCTCCGTCAACTCCTCCGGCTGGTAGCGGCGCACCCGGCCGTCGCCGTCGAGCCGCGAGAGGTCCCGTACGAGGTCCGGGCCGAAGACGTAGGCCGCACCGTCCGCCGAGGCGGTACGCGAGGGCCGGGGTGCGCCGGGGGAGCGCACGGTGTGCCGTGGGCGATCAGGGTGTCGGCCGACACCCCCATGAGGCGACGGCCCGTCTGACGTCTGACGCCTGACGGCGAAAGGGCGTTGGGGTACGGGAGCGAGCAGCGTCGCGGAGTCGGGCACTGTCCCGGGGCCGGCCTATCCGCCCGCGCCGCTCCGCTCGGAACTGGGACCGGGCCAAGGGGAGTCGTGGCCGTCCTCGTCGTCCCGGTCGATGCCATCCTCCCGGTCGTCCTCGTCCTCCGCGCCCACCCCGTCGTCCTCGTGGTCCTCCGGGAGTCCGTCCCATGCCTCGCGGTGTTCGTGGCTCACACCCACCCGGCGCTCGCTCTCGGGGTCCAGCGCGGCGAGCGCCGGATGCGGAGCCTCCGTGGCACAGCACCGGCGCACGGCCCCCACCGGCCGGGCCGCGTTCTCGCCCATTCCTGCTCACGCTCGCGGAGCGCCGAGACCCGGCACATCCACCCCAACTGGGCGATGAGAGCGAGGAAGACCGCCGTCGCGGCCACGACCTGTCCGGCGCCGGTCGGGGCCGTCGTCGTCAGTGCGATGCCGCAGAACGCCCACTGTGCCACCATCACCGCGACACCGGTGCAGCCGAGCACGGCAGCTCCCGCACCGTCGCCCCAGTGCTTCGGCGCCTCCGGCGGGTGCGGCAACCGGGCGTGGCAGTCGCCCCAGAGCGCCTGCCTGGCCTCTTCGTAGACCATGTCCTGTCTCAGGATCCAGCCGAGCGTCACGGGAGCGCCTTCCCTGCGCACGGCGTCCAGCAGGGCATCGGGTGCGGGGTGTCCCGCCCGGCGGTGCGGATCGAGTCCCGCGTCGTTCAGCCGGACGAAGCCGCGCCGGTCGATGCGTACCAGTCCGTCGAGCAGGAGCCGGGCAGCTGCCGCCCCGGTCTCGTCCGCCCGGAACACGGCGGCGTCGTACGGGTCGAGGACCAGCGCGTCGCAGTGCGCCCGGTCCGCCCGGTGGCGCTCGGTGTCCGCCTGCCGGCGCCGACGTGATCGCCATGCGAGCAGCGCGAGATGCCCGCACAAGAGCACGGTGACGGGCAGCGCCACGGCGGCGAGGGCGATCGGGTTCACGCCGCGAGCGTACGACCGGGGCGTTCGCCGCGGCACCGGCTTCTCGCCGCCCGGCCCGCCGGAGTGCGGTGACCGCCATCCGCCCACGGCATGTGCGTGCGGTGGTGTGTCAGCGGCGCTGGCTACGGTGGGGCACATGATCGAGGCCGAGGACATCCGCCGTATCGCTCTGTCGCTTCCCGGGACGGTGGAGAAGGAAGCATGGAGCATGCCCACGTTCCGTGTGGCCGGGAAGATGTACATCACGATGCCCGACGATCAGACGTCGTTCGCCGTGCGCTGCCCGAAGCACGAGCGGGCCGAACTGATCGCCGCCGAGCCGGAGAAGTTCTGGGTGCCACCGCACGAGGCGAGTTCGGCCTGGGTCCGGGTACGGCTCGGTGCGCTGGAGGACCTGGTCGAACTGCGCGACATCCTCGTCGACTCCTGGAGACAGGCGGCGCCGGACCGGCTGGCGGAGGAGCACCCCGAATTGCGGCCGGGCGTGGGCACCACCGAGTGACGTGAGCGACCGAGCGGGGCGGGACACGGCCGCGGCGCCCGACCCCGACTTCGTCGGCGAGGGCATCGCCCGGGACCACCTGGACATCGCCGGTCCCGCCTCGGACCGGACGAGCAGAACCGTAGGGCTCGGGACCGGACGACCCGAACCGGAGCGCTCAGGACCGGAGCGCTCCGGTCCTGAGCGGCTCCGGCCGGAACCGCCCCGGAACCGCCCCCGGAAGCCGCCTCCGGCCGGGGCGCGCTCCCGGATCCGGAAGCCGCCGTGGAGGCCGAGGACCCCGGCCCCGGAAGAGCGCCTCCGGGTCAGGACGAGTCGCGCACGACCAGTTCGGTGGGCAGCATCACGTGCTGCCGCGCCGCGCCCGGATCGGCGATCTCTCCGAGCAGGAGCCGGGCGATGGTGGAGCCGATCTCCTCCACCGGCTGGCGCACACTCGTCATCGAGGGATGGGCGTAGCGGGCGATGTACGAGTCGTCGAAACCGACGACCGCGACGTCCTCCGGCACGCGCCTGCCCTGCCGCCGCAGCTCCAGCATGGCTCCGGCCGCCATGACGTCCGATGCCGCGAACACGGCGTCGAGGTCGGGGGCGCGTTCGAGAAGCGAACGCATTGCGAGCATCCCGCCCTCCTCCGTGAAGTCGGCCGTCGCGATCAGACGCCCGTCCGGCGCGATGTCCGCCTCGCCGAGGGCGTCCCGCCATCCCTGCAGCCGGCTGCGGGACACGTCCATGTCGAGCGGCCCCGTGATGGTGGCGATCCGCCTCCGGCCGCGGGAGATGAGATGGCGCCCCGCTTCCTTCCCGCCCCCCAGATTGTCCGAGCACGCATGGCTCAGTGACTCCGAGGGGGAGCGGCGGCCCGCCAGGACCGTCGGCAGGCCCAGGTTCTCCAGGATGCCGGGCAGGGGGTCGTCCTCGTGGACCGAGACCAGGAGCACGCCGTCCACCCTGCGCTCCGCGACGGAGTCGGTGAGCTGGTCGCGCTCGCCCCTGTCGCGGACGAGCACCAGCTGGAGCTGCGTCCTCGTCGCCGTGAGCACGGTGCTCACGCCCCGGATCACGGCCGAGAAGTACGGCTCCGAGCCGAGCCGGCTCTCGGACTCCGGGATCACCAGCGCGACGGAATTGGTACGCCGCGTGACCAGCCCCCGGGCGACGGAGTTCGGCACGTAGTTCAGCTCGGCTATGGCCGCGAGCACGGCGGCCCTCGCCTCGTCGCTGACGAGCGTCGAACCGTTGATGACCCTTGAAACCGTCGTCCGGCCCACGCCGGCCCGTGCGGCCACGGTCTTGATGGTCGGCCGCTGCTGTGCCCCCATGTCCCTCTCCTCGTCCGACCGGCGGCTGCGCGCCGTTCGCCAGCGCATTGTGCCAGACCCCCGGACCCGTGGACCGGTGTGCGCGAGTGGCCCCGCGACATCTTCCGGCAACGAATTGGATTCAAGTTCTTGACACAAGCCTCGTTCAACGGTCAATCTTCCGGCATCTGGTGGGAACGTTCCCACCTCGCTTGGGAACGTTCCCATTCTCTGCTCGGGTCAGTCGGCAGGACGGCTGGCCCGTACTCGGTGCGTCGGCGCCGCCGCCTGGGAGGACACAACACATGAAGAGCACCCGGAAGCTGTTCCGTACGAGAGGCACCGCCGTCATATCGGCAGTGGCGGCTCTCGGTCTCCTCTCCGCATGCGGCGGCGGTGACACCGGCGGGACGGGCGGAGGTGTCAAGGACGGCAAGACCACGATCACCATGGGGCTGTTCGGTGTCATGGGATTCAAGGAGACGGGTCTCCTTGATGAGTACATGAAGCAGAACCCGAACGTGCGGATCGAAGCCGAGATCGCGGGCGACGAGCAGACCTACTACACGGCCCTGCAGAATCACCTGGCGGCCGGAAGCGGCCTGAAGGACATCCAGGGCATCGAGATCGGACGCGCCAAGGAACTCGTCGACAAGCAGGCCGACAAGTTCGTCGACCTGTCCAAGGTGTCCGGCACCGACCACTTCCTGCCGTGGAAGCTGAGCCAGGTCACCGGCAAGGACGGCAAGGTCATCGGCCTCGGCACGGACATCGGCCCCATGGCCGTCTGCTACCGCAAGGACCTCTTCGAGCAGGCCGGTCTGCCGACCGACCGCGAGCAGGTCGCCAAGCTGTGGGACGGCGACTGGGCGAAGTTCGTCGCCGCCGGCAAGGACTTCAAGGCCGGGTCCAAGGACGGCAAGGTCGCCTTCATGGACAGCGCCAGCGGTCTGTTCAACGCCATGATCTACGGGAACTCCGAGCAGTTCTACGACAAGGGCGGGAAGCTGATCTACAAGGACAGCCCCGTCGTCAAGGAGGCCTGGAACCTGGCCTCCCAGGCCGCCACCACGGGCCTGACCGCGAAGCTGCGGCAGTTCCAGCCCGGCTGGGACCCGGGCCTCGCGAACAGCACCTTCGCCACCACGGTGTGCCCGGCGTGGATGCTCGCGCACATCAGTGAGAAGGCGGGCCCGCAGAACAAGGGCAAGTGGGACGTCGCCAAGGCCCCCAAGGGCGCCAACTGGGGCGGTTCGTTCCTCGGCGTCATGGAGAAGAGCCCCGTCAAGGAAGAGGCCAAGAAGCTCGTCGCCTGGCTGACGGCCCCCGAGCAGCAGGCCCGCCTCTTCGAGAAGCTCGGCAACTTCCCGTCCTCGCAGAAGGCGCTCGAGGCGCCCCAGGTGGCGAACGCGAAGTCCGACTACTTCAGCGGTGCCCCCATCGGCCAGATCTTCGGCGCCGCCGCGCAGGAGATCCCCGACGAGCAGGTGCTGGGCCGCAAGGACGGAACGATCAAGGACATCTTCTCGCAGGGTCTGAGCCTCATCGAGTCCCAGAACCAGAGCCCCGAGAAGGCCTGGAAGACCACCGACGAGCGCATCGAGAAGGCCGTCGGCTGACGTCCCCCGACGCCCCGGCGGCCACACCGCGCACGACCGCGTGCGCCACGGCCGCCGGGGCACGCCCAGCCCGCCCACGTTCCACGTAAGGATCCCTGGTGGCCACTCAGACCTCGACTGCGGCGGCCGGTGGACAGCCCGCCGAAGAGCCGGCCGGCCCTGTCCGACCCGCCCGCGGGCGCCGGCAGCGACGACCGGACGGCCGGCGGAGCACACTGCTCCACCGCCTGGACGTGCGCGGGGCGCCCTACGCCTTCATCGTCCCCTTCTTCGCCGTCTTCGCCGCCTTCAGCTTCTACCCGCTCATCTACACGGCCTGGATCTCGCTGCACCGCGTCGAGCTTTCCTCCTTGGACCTCATGGAGTGGGTGGCCTTCGACAACTACGCCGCCCTGTTGCAGGACGAGCGCTTCTGGAACGCCCTGTCCAACACCATCACGATCGGTGTGCTCTCCACCGTGCCGCAGCTGCTCATGGCGCTCGGACTGGCGCACCTCCTGAACTACCGGCTTCGCGGATCGACGTTCTTCCGGGTGGCCGCACTGACGCCGTACGCGACGTCGGTAGGTGCCGCGGCGCTGGTCTTCACGATGCTCTTCGAGCGCGACTTCGGCATGATCAACTGGACGCTGAGCCTGGTCGGCGTCGACAACGTCGACTGGGAGGGCAACAAGTGGGCGGCCCAGATCGCGATCTCCACGATCGTCATCTGGCGCTGGACCGGCTACAACGCCCTGCTGTACCTCGCCGCGATGCAGGCGATCCCGCGCGACCGCTACGAAGCGGCCGCGATCGACGGGGCCTCGCGCTGGCAGCAGTTCCTGAAGGTCACCATCCCGGGCATCCGGCCCACGATCATCTTCACGATCGTGCTCTCGACGATCGGCTCCACGCAGCTCTTCGGCGAGCCCCTGATCTTCGGCCAGGGACCGAACGGCATCACCGGCGGAGCGGACAACCAGTACCAGACCCTCGGACTGCTGCTGTACGAGGAGGGCTGGAAGAACTACCAGATGGGCCGGGCGGCCACGGTGGCCTGGGCGATGTTCCTGCTGCTCATCCTCGTCTTCGCCCTCCAGCGTCTGCTCAAGCGGCGCTCGTCGCGCTCGTCCTGACCAGGAGATGGACACCATGACCACCGACACTCTCCAGGCCCGCCCGGACGTGCCGCAGGACTCGCCCAAGGGACGCCGCCGTCTCCGGCTGCCCGCGGCGGTCCGCGCCGGCCGCCAGCACCACGCAGGCCCCGCCACGTACGTGCTGCTCACCGTCGCGGCGGTGCTCTCGCTCTTCCCGCTGTACTGGACGATGGTGGCGGCCTCGACCGACAACACGCGCGTCACCCAGACCCCGCCGCCGTTCCTGCCCGGTCCGCATCTCTTCGAGAACCTCGGAAAGGCCTGGCAGGACGCGGCGCTGGGCAAGGCCATGGTGAACAGCCTGATCGTGGCCGGCACCATCGCCGTGTCCACCGTCCTGTTCGCCACGCTCGCCGGCTTCGCCTTCGCCAAGCTGCGCTTCAAGGGCCGCAACATCCTGCTCACGCTGGTCATCGGGACGATGATGGTGCCGCCGCAGCTCGCGGTCGTGCCCCTGTTCATGATGATGACCGAACTGGGCTGGGGCCAGAAGCTCCCCGCCGTCATCTTCCCGACACTGGTGAGCGCGGTCGGCGTCTTCTTCATGCGCCAGTACCTGGCCGACGCGCTGCCCGACGAACTCGTCGAGGCCGGCCGTGTGGACGGCGCGCACTCGCTCCGCATCTTCTGGAGCATCGTCCTGCCGGTCGCCCGGCCCGCGATGGCGGTCCTGTTCATGATCACGTTCGTGCACGCCTGGAACGACTTCTTCTGGCCGTTCATCGTGCTCGACATGAGCAACCCGACGGTCCCCGTCGCCCTCACCCAACTCAGCGCAGGCTATGTCCGCGACCAGTCGCTGATCATGGCCGGCGCCCTGCTCGGCACCCTCCCCCTGCTGGCGATGTTCGTCGTCTTCGGCCGTCAGATCGTCGGCGGCATCATGCAGGGAGCGGTCAAGGGATAGCGCACCGCAGCACCCTGTGCCACTCCTCTCCCCAACTACGCGTCACCCGTCGACCGCACTTCCGGAAGGACCCTCGTGGTAATCGCAGCAGGGCACGTCGTGCCCCAAGCCGAGGCCCCCGCCGCACTCACGTTCCCCTCGTCGTTCACCTGGGGCACCGCCACCGCCGCCTACCAGATCGAGGGCGCCGCCACCCTGGACGGGCGCACCCCCTCCATCTGGGACACCTACTCCCGCACTCCGGGCAGGGTCCGCAACGGCGACACCGGCGACGTCGCGACCGACCACTACCACCGCTGGCGCGAGGACGTCGCGATCATGGCGGACCTCGGCGTGGGCGCGTACCGCTTCTCCCTCGCCTGGCCCCGCATCCAGCCGACCGGCCGCGGCCCGAGCGTGCAGAAGGGACTGGACTTCTACCGCAGGCTCACGGACGAACTGCTGGAGAAGAACATCCAGCCCGTGGCGACCCTCTACCACTGGGACCTGCCGCAGGAGCTCGAGGACGCGGGCGGCTGGCCCGAGCGCGCGACCGCGGAGCGCTTCGCCGAGTACGCGGGTCTGGCGGCCGAGGCGCTCGGCGACCGGGTGCGGACCTGGATCACGCTCAACGAGCCCTGGTGCAGCGCCTTCCTGGGCTACGCCTCCGGGGTGCACGCGCCCGGGCGCACCGACCCCGTGGCCGCTCTGCGCGCGGCGCACCACCTCAACCTCGGCCACGGCAAGGCGGTCCAGGCGCTCCGCGCGAACCTCCCGGCCGACGCGCAGGTCTCCGTCACCCTCAACATCCACCATGTGAGGCCGCGTTCCGGTGCGGAGGAGGACGTCGACGCCGCGCGCCGGATCGACGCCCTCGCCAATCGCGTCTTCACCGGACCGATGCTCCAGGGCGCGTACCCGGAGGACCTGCTGCGGGACACCGCGTCCCTGACGGACTGGTCCTTCGTCAAGGACGGCGACCTCGAGGAGATCGCGCAGCCGCTCGACTTCCTGGGCGTCAACTACTACACCCCGACCCTCGTTTCGGGGGGTGCCGCCGAGACGAGCCACGGGTCGGACGGCCACGGCAACAGCGCACACAGCCCCTGGCCGGGCGCGGACGGCGTGTCCTTCCACCTGCCTCCGGGCTCGACCACGGCGATGGGCTGGGCCGTCGACCCCACCGGCCTGTACGACCTGCTCGTGCGGCTCAAGGACGACTTCCCCAGGCTGCCCCTCATGATCACCGAGAACGGCGCCGCCTTCGACGACTACGTGAACCCGGAGGGCGAGGTGAACGATCCCGACCGGATCGCCTACCTCCAGGGCCACCTCGCGGCCGTGCACCGTGCGATCGAGGCGGGCGCCGACGTCCGCGGCTACTTCCTGTGGTCCCTGCTCGACAACTTCGAATGGGGCTACGGGTACAGCAAGCGCTTCGGCGCGGTCTACGTCGACTACCCCACCGGCAAGCGCATCCCCAAGGCCAGCGCCCGCTGGTACGGCGGCGTCGCACGCACGGGCCTGCTGCCCGCGCCGGACTCCGACCAGGGCTGAACGACGGCCGATGGGCCGGCGAGCGGTGTGGCACCGCGCTCGCCGGCCCATCGGCCGTTCCCTCCGTGCCGGCCGCACCGTCCCCGGGTCCGGGGACGCCAGAGCACGGCCGGCCCAACGCCGGCCGTGCTCCCGTGCGTTCACTCGCCGGGGTAGCGGACTCCGACGAGTGCGCGGACCTTGTCGAGCGTGCTCATGATGTCCAGGCTGCCCCGGAGCGGAACCAGCGCGGACTCGGTCCGCTTCTCCCGCAGGCACCTCATGACTTCCAGGGCCTGGTGGGCGTAGCCGTTGCCCTGCTGCGGCTCCGCCTCGACGACCTGCGGCTCGCGCCCGTCGCGGTGGAGCACGAACCTCCGGGGGTTGTAGAAGTCCGCCGGGAACTCGACGCGGCCCGCGGTGCCGTACACGACGGCCCCGGTCGCGCTGCCGAACGCGAGAGAGCAGGACAGTACGGCGACGGCCCCGCTGTCGTACCCCAGCACCATCGCGGTGGTCTCGTCCACACCGCTGTCGTTCAGGTGCGCCCAGGCCGAGACGTGGTCCGGAGCGCCGAGGAAGTGATGGGCGAACGAGACCGGATACGTGCCGAGGTCGAGCAGTGCGCCGCCGCCGGCGGCGGGGTCGCGCAGCCTGCTTCCGGGGACTTCCGGGACCCGCGCGGAGAAGTCGGCGTGCACGGAGGTGACGTCGCCGATCAGTCCGTCGCCGATCAGCTCCCGGGCGCGCCGGACCAGCGGGTTGACGAAGGTCCACATGCCCTCCATCAGGAAGAGCGAGCGGTCCTCCGCGGTGGCGATCATCGACGCGGTCTGGGAGCGGTTGAGCGCGAACGGCTTCTCGCACAGCACGGCCTTGCCGCCTTCGAGGCAGACGGTGGCGGCGGCGAGATGGTGGGCGTGCGGTGTGGCGACGTAGACGACGTCGACGTCCGGATCGTCCGCGAGGTCCTGCCAGTCGCCGTACGCGCGGGGGATCGAGAACCGGTCGGTGAAGACCTGCGCGGCCTGCCGGGAACGGGAGCCGACGGCGACGACGTCCGCTCCGGGAATCGTGCGGAGGTCCTCGGTGAAGGCCGCGGCCATCGGGCCGGTCGCGAGGATTCCCCAGCGTATGGAGCGGTCGTGCACGTGCGTTCCTCCTGTGGCGGCGGGTGGGAACGTTCCCACCCGCCGGCAAGGCTCACGCGCGGCGCCGCCCGTTGTCAAGGGACCTTCGGCCGGTACGGCTTCGGGGCGGGCGGTGCCGCGGGCCCGGTGACCGCCCGCCGCGGCACGAGGTCGCCCGGACCCGCTACGCGGCTCCTCCGGGCGCGGCCGCCGTGGTGGGGGCCGGGGCGCCGAGCCGGTCACGGGGCGGGGCGGACGCTGCCGCCCCGCCGACCCGACCGGGTGCGATGCCTCGGCCCCACCCGCGATCTCGGCCCGTCAGCTGGCGCGGGAGCGGCGCCGGAGCAGATACGCCGCCGCGGCGACCACGACCAGGGCGGTCGCGCCGAGAGCGGTCCAGCCCCCGGCGGAGAGGCCGCCGCTCTCCACCGCCGCACCCGTCGCGGTCGAGTTCGACGGGGACGGCGCGGGTGCGGGGCGCGCCGGCGCGCTCGGCGTCGGCGAGGCGGTGGGGGTGGGGCTCTTCACGGTGGCGCCGGGCGCGGCCTTCTCGAGCTTCAGCACGGGGGCGGAGTTGCCGTGACCGTGTCCGTCCGAGGCGCCGAGTTCGATCCAGCGGTCGACGCGCCCGTCGCCGTAGCCCTGCAGCGTCTTGAACACGAGTTCCTTGGCGTCGGGCAACTGCCTGACGCGCACGGAGTACTCGGCGTCCTCCCCGACGGCGACGGCGGGCCCCTTGACGGTGTAACCGTCGGCCGTGGCGCCGAAGGTCCAGCCCTTGGGGCCGTCCGCGTACGTCACGTCGGCCGGGACGATTCCCTCGGGGAGGACGACGCGCAGGGAGGTGATCCCGGCCTTGTCGGACTCCGACTCGGCGTTGAAGGTGAGCGTGACGTTCTCGGCGAGTGCCTGTGCCTTGTCGGCTTCGACTTCGACGTGCGCGGCCGCGGGGCCGGCGCTCAGCAGCACGGCTCCGGCCGCGGCGGCGAGGCAGAGGCACGTGCGGCGGATGCTCGCGGGGGTACGGGTCATGGCGTCTCCGGATCGTGGTGGGTGGGCCCGGCCGGCTCGAGGGCCGGCTCTCGGGCGGGGAGCGGGGTCCGCACCCCCGCCGGCGGACCCCGCCGCACCACCACTTCGGTGAGCAGACTTCCGGCCTGAGCCCGTCGTTCCGTCCGCCTCGGCGGGTACGGCGCGGCACGCGGGCGCACGGGCGCGGGAGGGGCCGACAGCAGTGACCACACCGCGTGGATCGGCTTCCGCACCCGGGCGAGCACCGCAGCCATGGCATGCGGAGGCGACCAGCAGGCCGCGTCCGCCCCGTGGAGGAGGACGGCGACGAGCACCGCCGCGAGGGCGTGCGCCACCGTCGTCGCCGAGGGGCCGAGGAGGACTTCCTGCCCTGGGCCGTGGGCGCCGGCGGTTCCGCCCGGATGGCCGTGGAGCGATGGCCCGGTCGTGCCGGAGCCGGTGCGCATGAACCACTCGTGCAGGGCGGCCTGGGCCGCGGCGTTGACCGCTATGGCGTGCGACAGGCGTCGTGGCCGCCGTGCCTGCGCCAGCCCCACGGCGAAGAGCACGGCCGCCGCCGGACCGCTCGCCGCCCAGTCGGCCGGCTCCCGGGCCGCGAGATGGTGGGCGGTGAGCCCGAGCACGCCGCCCACGAGGGCGAACACGGCCGCCCGCACGACGGGCAGTGGTGGACGCGCGTCCCTGTGCGGCGAGTGCATGGCCCGCTCATCATGAACCATCGTGCGGCCGGCCGCACGAACCATCCGGTTGCCGGTTGCCGGTTGCCGGTGGGTGGACCGGTGCCGCGCCCGGTCTCGGGACCGGCGTGAACCGCCTGGTGGTGGCGGCCTGTTCGACGTCCTCTTCCGCAACCGCCGGCCGTCGCCGGGTCACCGCACGCGGGGCCCCGTGACGAAGCGGCCGTTCTCGTCGTGGGGCCAGGCGTTGGCGACACATCCGTGCAGCCCCTTGATCTGCTGCATCATCACGGGGGCCGGTCGGCCGGGGCCCGCGCAGGTCGTGTGCGTGTAGCCCAGGAAGTGCCCCATCTCATGGTTGATGATCAGCGCCCGGTAGTCGTGGATCGGGCCGTCGAAGGTGGGCGAGCCCTCGACCCATCGCCTGAGGTTCACCACCACCCCACCCGGGACCTCGCAGTTGTATTCGCCCTGGGTGTCCTGGCGGATGCCCGCCCAGCAGAGGTCGTCCGCCGTCCCCGGTGTCGCGATCGTCACCGTGAGGTCGTGGGGCTGTCCCGCACCCACCAACCGGAACGAGTAGGCCGGGTTGCGGATCCAGCCCCTCGGGGCGGCCAGTATGTCGGCGATCTCGTCCGCCGCTCGGGCCGGCGAGATGTCGAGGCCGGTCTCGACCCTCACCACGTACCGGAGCGGACGTGGACCGTCGCCGACCTTCGCGCCGCCGGCCTGCGCCGTGACGAATGTGCCGGCGCCCTTCGAGGGGACGTCGATGCCGGTGGGTGTCGGCGTCGGTGTCGGGGTCGGCCTGGGCACGGGGGTGACGGGCGCCGCGCCTCGGGCTTCCGGCTCACCGCTCGACGCGTCGCCCCGCCCGCCGTCCAGGAGGAACGCAACGGAGCCCAGCAGACCCGCCCCGACCAGCATGCCGACGAGATGTCCCCGGCCCCGGCGGCGAGGACGGCGCCGGCGGTGCGAGGACCGGTGACCGCCGCCGCCGCGGCGGGACGTCCGGGGCGGACGGCCACCGCGATGGGAGGCCACGGCTCTGCCGGTGGTCGATGCGTGTTCCCGCTGTCGTGCCGAGTGCATGGCAGCCCAAACTGGTCATCCCAGATGATCGCCATGAGTTCGAACAATCACGAACCGATAACGAGCGGTCCGCTCTTCGCTCGCGGGGGATACCGCCTCCGGCGGCGCGCCGATGTGACCCTTCTGTAACGGCTCCCGGTGGGGCACTTCCGCAGGTCGGCGGCCGAAGGCGATCTGCTTACACTGTCGAAATGCCACGAGTCCTTATTGTCGAAGACGACCCGGATGTCCGTAAGGCCGTCCAGTTGGGGCTGCGACACCAGGGACATGAAGTCCTCGCCGTCGGTACGGGTGAAGAGGGCCTGGAGCAGCTCCACCCCTTCCACCCGGACGTCGTCGTACTCGACCTCATGCTGCCCGGTGTCTCCGGCCTCGACGTGTGCCGGCGGATCCGGGACCGCGACCAGGTGCCGATCATCATGGTCACCGCCAAGGGCGACGACATCGACGTGGTCGTGGGGCTGGAGGCCGGCGCGGACGACTACGTGGTCAAGCCCGTGCGGGCCCGGGTGCTCGACGCGCGAATACGGGCCGTGCTGCGCAGGCAGGACGCGTCGGTCTCCGACGCCGTCCGGCCCAGGGCGGAGTCGCACGGCGACCTGGTCATCGACCGGGCCGGGCTCGCGGTGACGAACCGCGGGGAACCCGTCGCGCTCGCCCCCTCGGAGCTTCGGCTGCTGCTGACCCTCTCCGCCTCGCCCGGCCAGGTCTTCAGCCGCCAGCAACTGCTGGAAGCGGTCTGGGAACACAGCTACTACGGCGACATACGGCTCGTGGACGCCTGCGTGAAGCGTCTGCGCGGCAAGCTGGACGAGCTGGGCGGGTCGCCCCGGCACATCCAGACCGTGCGCGGCTTCGGTTACCGCTTCGGTTCCGCGTGAGGGGCGGGAGATCCGTACGGGCACGCAAGCCCGTGCGTGAACGCGAGGCCGAAGCGGCCGGGCGGGGTTCCCGGCCGGCGGGGTTCCGGCAGGCGGTCCTGGCGAGGATCCCGCTTCCGCTGCGGGGCCTTCGCGCCCGCCTGGTGGTGGCCTTCGTCCTGGTGGCGATGGCCAGTGCCCTGAGCACCGGAGCCGTCGCCTTCCGGGAGGCGCGCACCGGGGTGCTGCAACAGAGCCAGGACTCCGTCATCCGGCAGTTCCGGACCAGCGTCGACGCCGCGGCCGCGTACATTCCCCCGGCGCCGAGCCATGCGTACCTGCAAAAGGCGGCCGTCCAGGTGTTCCAGGCCAACCAGGCGCCGGGACGGCGGGTGATGGCCACGTACGGCGGCGTTCGCGCCGCCGCGCCGAGCGCCGACTTCGACAAGATCAGCCCGGGACTGCGACGGTCGGTGGAGACCAGACGCGCCGCGGTGTTCCAGCGGGTGAACGCGGACGGGCACCCCTACCTCGTCGTCGGGATGCCGATCACGTACAACAGCGGCGAGGGCACCGAGTCCAGGCTTTCGGGCGTCGTGATGTACCTGGTCGTACCGCAGAACACCGAACAGGCCTATGTCGACGCGATGGTCGGCGCAATCGAGCACGCCACGCTGTGGGCGCTGGGCCTCGCCGTCGTCCTGGCGCTGCTCGCCGCGAGCGGCGTGCTCCGTCCCGTACGGGCGTTGCGGCGGGCGACACGCCGGATGGCCGAAGGGCACCTCGACGTCCGGCTGGTCGTCGACGGCTCCGACGAACTGGCCGACCTCTCACGGTCCTTCAACCACACGGCGGCAGCGCTGGAGGCCTCGGTCGCGGAGCTGCGCCGCCTGGAGGCCCAGGCGCGCCGCTTCGTCGCGGACGTCTCCCACGAACTGCGGACGCCGCTGGCGGCGATGGCGGCGGTCACCGACGTGCTCGATGCGAACGCGCCGCACGTGAACCGGGACACCGGCGAGGCGTTGCGGCTGATCAGTGAGGGAACCGGCCGGTTGAGCGGGTTGGTGGACGATCTGATGGAGATCTCCCGCTTCGACGCCGGCGCGGCCGAACTCGGCCTGGACGAGATCGATCTGGCCGAGTTCGTGGAGCACACCCTCGCCGGCCGGGGGTGGCGGGGCCGAGTGGAGACCCGTCTGCCCCGACCGGGCGCGCTCCGGGCGAGGGTGGACCCGCGGCGGCTCGATGTGGTGATCGCCAATCTGGTCGGCAACGCACTGCGGCACGGGGAGCCGCCGGTGCGGCTGGCCGTGGGCGTGCGAGAGGAGCGGGCGGACCTGACGTGGGCCGTCATCGAAGTGACCGACAACGGACCGGGCCTCGCGGAGGAAGCCATGCCGCACATCTTCGAACGCTTCTACAAGGCGAGCACCGCGCGGGCCAGAAGTGAGAGCAGCGGACTGGGCCTGGCCATCACGGCGGAGAACGTGCATCTGCACGGGGGACGCATCAGGGCCGCCAACCTCGCGGGCGGCGGAGCGTCGTTCACGGTCGAACTCCCCCTGCACGGCCCCGCAGCCCCCCACCGCGAATCCGGCGCGGGTGCCGGGTGAAGCGCTCGCGCGTGACGGCGCCGCTGGTCGGGCTCGCGGCCGCGCTCACGCTGACGGCGTGCGGAGTCCCCCCGTCCGGCGTCATCGAGGCCGGCGAACCGGCGAGCGGCATGTTCTCCCCCGACCCGAAGCCCTCGGCACCGGTCGTCGTCTCCCTCTACTTCCTGCGGGACGGTGATCTGACCGCGTACCCGCGCGAGTTGGGCGAGCCAGCGGACCTCGGCGCCGTCGTGGGCCGGCTCTTCGGCGGACCGACGGCGAGCGAGGCCCAGACGGCCACCACGGCGCTGCCCCGTCTGAAGCGCGCCCCGGACGTGACGGCCGGCGGCGACGCGGTCTCCGTCCAGCTCCCTAACGGCGTCGGTCCCCTGAGCCATCCGGCGATGCTGCAGCTGGCGTGCACGGTCGCTCGTGTGAACTCGTCGTTCGCCGCGCTCCCCGCGGACCCGGGCCCGGGCGGTGCCTCCACGGCTCCCCCCGTCGCGGCCCAACGCCCTCCCGCACACACGAGCGTCCATGTGCTCGGGGACGGATGGACGATGACGCAGTCGGCCGACGCATGTCCCGGCCTTCCGCGGCCGTAGGGTCCCGGCTCTCCGCGGCCGCAGGGGGCCGGGCGCGCGACAATCCCGCCGACCCGGGGGGCGACACTCCGCGCGATGAATTCGACAACGACTGTCAATTCATTGAGGAATGCCTGTTTCTGAATGTGAAACCCCAGGTCAAGGGCGTGTTATCGGTAGCGATTACCAACATCGTTGCAGCCTTTGCATGAATTCGTCCGGTGCGTTTCACTGCACGGCGGAAAGCATTCGATTCGTATGCCAGGGGGAAACGATGGGCGCGGGACACGGCCATGGCGGCTCGCACGGCCACGATCACACCCACGGGGTGACGGGGGACTCGGACAAGCGGTGGCTCTCGATCGCCCTCGCCCTGATCGTCGGCTTCATGTCGGTCGAGGTCGTCGTCGGTGTGATGGCCGGGTCCCTGGCCCTGATCTCCGATGCCGCGCACATGCTCACCGACGCGGTCGCCATCGTTCTCGCGCTCGTGGCGATGCGGATGGCCAAGCGGCCGGCCGGGGGCAGCTACACGTACGGCCTCAAGCGGGTGGAGATCCTCTCCGCCCAGGTGAACGGCCTGTCCCTGATCCTGCTGGGCGCCTGGCTGACGGTCGAGGCGATCGAGCGGCTCGTCGAACCTCACGAGGTCGAGGGCGGGTTGATGCTCGCCACCGCCCTCGCCGGAATCGCGGTCAACGTGGCCGCCACCTGGTGCATCTCCCGCGCCAACCGCTCCTCGCTCAATGTCGAGGGCGCCTACCAGCACATCCTCAACGACCTGTTCGCCTTCATCGGCACCGCGGTCGCGGCCTTCGTCGTCCTCACCACCGGCTTCGCGCGGGCCGACGGCATCGCGACGCTCGTCGTCGTCGCCCTGATGTTCAAGGCCGGTTACGGCCTGCTCCGCGATTCGGGGAGGATCTTCCTCGAGGCGGCGCCCGCCCATGTGGATCCGGACCTGCTCGGCGGGCGGCTGGCGGCCGAGCCGGGGGTCCGGGAGATCCACGATCTGCACGTCTGGCAGATCACGTCGGAAGAGGTCGCCCTGTCCGCGCACGTGCTCGTCGGCACCGGTGGCGACTGCCATGCCGTACGCCGTGGCCTGGAGGACCTGGTACGCCGTGACTTCGGCATCACCCACACCACCCTCCAGGTGGACCACCGGCCGGACATCCTGCTCCACGTGGGCGCCCGGGACGTCGTGCCCGGCGCGGCGGCACACTGCGCGGACCCGCACGGCCCCGTACACCACGCCGGCCCGCGCACCCACGAGGACGGCCCGCACGGCCACGGGACGGTACGCACCACCGGACCGTGACGACCTGCGGCCGCCGCGCTGCACCGGTGCGGTGAACGACCCCGGCCCCGCCCGGGTGCGGAGGGCTCCCGGCGGGCGTTCCTCGCTCTTGGGCCGTCAGTGGGAGAGGAGTTGCTGTCCGCCGTCGATGTCGTACGTGGCTCCGGTGAGCGCCTCGTTGCACATGATGTGCACGGCGAGAGCGGCGACGTCCTCCGGACCGACGACCCGCCCGATGGGGAGCGTCGTGCGCAGTTCCTCGCGCCTGGCCTCGAGGCGGTCGCCCAGCAGCGAGGCGGACAGGGGCGTGTCGACGAATCCGGCGGCGATGAGGTTCACCCGGACCGGGGCGAGTTCGAGCGCGAGATTGGCCGTTACGGCGGGGAGGGCGGCGGTGAGGGCGGACGTGACGGTCATGCCGACGGCGGGGCGCCGGCCGCCGGTGCCGCCGATGAACAGCAGCGTGCCTCGGGCGCGGACCTTGTCGCGGCTGTACAGCGCGATGGCGAGGGTCATGGCGAGGCGCCTGCCGAAGTGGTTGCGGGCCTCGGTCAGGTCCATGTCGGCCAGAGGCATGTACGAGGGGCCGCCGGCGGTGGAGATGACGTGGTCGACCGTGCCGGGCAGATCCCGGAAGAACCGCTCGACGCGGTCGGTGTCGGTCGCGTCGAAGGCGGCGGTGCTCAGCGGCCGGAGTTCGGCCGCGGCCTGCCGGAGGCGTTCGGGGTTGCGCCCGACCATGACGACCTGGCCGCCGGCGGCGCGTACGCCGCGTGCCGTCTCCAGTCCGATGCCCGCACTCGCGCCGATCACCACGACCGTCTGGTCGGCGAGTCGGCCGTGATCCGGATTGCTCTGCGTCATCCGCGCCTCCGTTGTCGTGGGCGGCGACACGGCGAAGGCTCCGGCCCGCCGGGCCGTCCCGCTCGTGCCGTCAGACCAAGGGCCGGCCTCCGCTCAGTTGCGGATACAGGGTCTCGGGCCCGTCCGCCAGCGCCGTCCGGACCTGCCTGCTGACGTCGTCGGCCAGCACCTCGTGCAGTCCGGCCTCGACTCCGGCGAGGGCCGCGCGGGCCACCTCGGCGGGATCGGACTTCGGGCCAGGGATGCTCGCGGCCAGCTCCGTGGCGAGATAGCTGACGTGCAGGGCGGTGACCTGGGTGCCCTGGTCCGCGAGGGCCACCCGCAGGGCGTTGGTCACCGACCATTCGGCGGCCTTGGCGGCGGAGTACCCGGCACTGGCCGTGATCGACACCCAGGACAGCACGGAGAGCACGTTGACGATCGCGCCTCCGGCGTTGCGCCCGAGGACGGGGGCGAAGGCCCTGCTCATGGCGAGGGTGCCGACCGCGTGCGTCTCGAACTCCATACGGAACGAGTCCAGGTCGGAGGTGAGGATGTCCGCCCGGGTCGTGGAGCCGGCGTTGTTGACGAGGAGCGTCACGTCCGGCGCCAGGTCGGCAGCGGCCCGCACGGAGTCGTGGTCGGTGATGTCCACCGCGACCGGGACGGTTCCGGGCACCGTGACCTTCGCGGGGTCGCGGGCGCCCGCGTAGACCTTGGCCGCCCCGGCGTCGAGGAGCGCCCGCACGAACTGCTCCCCGAGCCCGCGGTTGGCCCCGGTGACGAAAGCGACGGACCCGTGGAGCTTCATGGGGGAGTCCTTCCCGGCGTGGGCTTGCCGGCGTGGGGTGGAGGGGCCGGGGACCGGCGGTCGACCACCTCGCGACGTCCGTGGCCGCACCTCTCCGAACGTATAGCCGTCGGGTGTACGTCACCACCCGGCGCCATGCCGCGCGCCGGAAGCCGGGTCACGAGCCGGGGCCCGGCACCGAGCGGATCATCGGGAAAGGTGGAAAACATGGGATTTCCACGATTTTGAGGTGAGTAGATACGAAAAGTAAGGGCTGGGTGGGAGCCGGTTCGCCACCGGCTCTGCCGCCCCCCGAGCCCTCACAGGAGGGAGGGCGGGACATCGCCCGGCATTTCCGTGCACCTGCGTCAGTCAGGAGGGGCGCGATGGACCGCTGGGCGATCTGGTTGATCGCCGCTGCGGTGCTGATCGCGGCGGAGACCGTCACCCTGACCGTCGCCCTGGGCATGCTGGGCGGAGCCGCACTGGTCACGGCGGCCGTCGCCGCGGCGGGTGTACCGCTGCCCTTCCAGCTCCTGGTCTTCACCGTCGTCGCCGTGGTCAGTGTGGTGTTCGTGCGCCCCCGGGTGCGGCGCGCGCTCAGGCCGCAGGGGGAGCGGTTCGGCGTGGACGCCCTGGTCGGCCGCACCGCCCACGTCGTCGCGGAGGTGACGGGGACGGGCGGCAGGGTCCGTATCGGCGGTGAGGAGTGGACGGCCCGCGCGTACGACGAGACGCTGGTGATCCCTCCGGGAACGGCGGTGGACGTCATGGAGATCAGCGGCGCCACAGCAGTCGTCTACCCCCGGGAGTGAATCATGGAAGCTACGGCGCTCCTCCTCGTCGGTGTGGTCGTCGCACTCCTGGCGGTCTTCACCGTGGTCCAGGCGGTGCGTGTGGTTCCCCAGGCGCGTGCCCGCAACGTGGAGCGGCTCGGCCGGTACCACCGCACGCTGCAGCCCGGGCTCAATGTGGTCATCCCCTACGTCGACCGGGTCTATCCGGTCATCGACCTCCGCGAGCAGGTCGTCTCCTTCCAGCCGCAGCCCGTCATCACGGAGGACAACCTGGTCGTCGAGATCGACACCGTCGTGTACTTCCAGGTGACCGACCCGCGGGCCGCCTCCTACGAGATCGCGAACTATCTGCAGGCCGTCGAGCAACTCACCGTCACCACCCTGCGCAACGTCGTCGGCTCGATGGATCTGGAGAAGACCCTCACGTCCCGGGACATGATCAACGACCAGCTGCGCGGCGTTCTGGACGAGGCCACCGGAAAGTGGGGGCTGAGGGTCAACCACGTGGAGATCAAGGCCATCGACCCCCCGCAGTCCATCAAGGACGCGATGGAGAAGCAGATGCGGGCCGAGAGGGACAAGCGGGCCGCGATCCTCGGGGCCGAGGGCCAGCGCCAGGCCCAGATCCTCACCGCTGAGGGCGAGAAGCAGTCCGCCGTCCTCCGGGCGGAGGGAAACCGGACCGCCGAGATCCTGAAGGCCGAGGGCCAGTCCCGGGCCATCGACGAGGTGTTCCAGGCAGTGCACCGCAACGACCCGGACCCCAAGCTGCTCGCGTACCAGTACCTCCAGGTGCTGCCCCAGCTGGCGCAGGGGCCGGGCAACACGTTCTGGGTCATCCCCGGCGAGGTCACCTCGGCTCTCCAAGGCGTGTCGCGCGCCTTCAGCGAGGCGCTGCCCCAATCGCCCGCGACCCGGGAGGAATCCTCCGGAGCAAGGGCCGACCGGAAGGCCGCCGACGACGCGGCGAAGGCGGCGGAGGCCGCGGCGGCAGCCGTCGCCGACGCGGTCCAGACCGATGGCGGCACCTCCGGTCCGCGACCGTGAGGGGGCGGACGGCCGAGCCGCGCCGGCGGTGACGGCGGGGCACGCCGAGAACGGCAGAACCGTCGGCGCCGAAGGCGTACGCTTCCAACGTCGACCGATCCGCGCCGTGTTCGCCACCGCCGGCCGGAAGGGAAGGCACGACCGCGTCCACGGAGAAGCGGCCACCGGGGTACACCCACCGCTCACCGGCGCGCCGTTCGGCCGGCCCGCAGGCCCTCTTCACGGCGGCGGGGCGGGCCCTCCCACCACCTCTCGCCCAGAAGGCATCCCGCATGAGCACGGACCACCGCCACCTCCTCGTCATCGGCATCGGTGCCGGTGACCCGGACCATCTGACGCTCGCGGCGGTGAAGGCGATGCGCCGCGCCGACGTCTTCTTCGTCCTGGGCAAGGGGCCGGAGAAGTCCTCGCTCACCGATCTGCGGCGGCGCATGCTCGATGAGCACGCCCGCGCGCCGTACCGCGTCGTCGAAGCGGACGACCCCTGGCGCGACCGGACGACGGAGGGCCGGAGCGAGTACACCGCCGCGGTCCACGACTGGCGCAGCAGACGCGCCGACGTCTACGAGCGCCTGATCCGGGACGAGTTGGCCCCGGGGCTGACCGGGGCCTTCCTGGTCTGGGGCGACCCCGCCCTGTACGACAGCACGCTGGGCATCCTGGCCGAGGTCGCGGCACGGGGCACCGTTGCCTTCGACACCGAGGTCGTGCCGGGTATCAGCAGCGTGTCCGCACTGGCGGCACGGCACCGCATCACGCTCAACCAGGTGGGCCGGCCCGTCCACATCACCCCCGCGCGCAGGCTCCCGGAGGTGGGTCGCGACGACGACGGCGACATCGTCGTGATGCTCGACGCCCAGGAGTCGTTCACCGGGGTGGAGGGCGACGACGTGTGGATCTACTGGGGCGCCTACCTCGGAACACCCGACGAACTCCTCGTCTCCGGCCTGCTGTCGGACGTCGCGGGGCGCATCAGGCAGGTCCGCGCCGAAGCGCGCGCCCGCCACGGCTGGATCATGGACACATACCTCCTGCGCGTCGCCGGCGGACCGGCGGACGACGGTACGCAGGTGCCCTGCCCCGCATCCTCGGCCCGGCCCTCGGCGGGGCAGCGGTCCGCGCCCGAACCGGCCCGGCGGGCGGGGGAGACGGACGAAGCGGCGATCCCCGTCCTGCGGGTGGCCGACGCCGCGACGGCGGTCTCCTGGTACCGGCGGCTCGGGTTCGTGAAGCAGTGGGGGCACCGGTTCGAACCGGGATCGCCCGCCTTCGTCGAGATCGCGAGGGGTCCCGTGAAGCTGTTCCTGTCCGAGCACGCCGGCGATGCCCGCCCCGACACGCTGCTCTATCTGCGGGTGCGTGACGTCGACGCCGTCGCGGGCGAGTTCGGCGTGCCGGTGGCCACCGCTCCATGGGCGCGTGAGGTGGAACTCCGCGACCCCGACGGCAACCGGCTGCGGGTGGGCACGCCGGTGGGCTGACCGTCGCCCCGCCCGGCCGGACGCGTGATGTGCGTCATGTGGCAGGTCCGGGAACCCCACCCGCCACGGGTACGACATCTGGACCGTACGGCCGCCGAACGGAACCGACTCCCGAGCAGGGCGGAACCGGCGGGCGCCGTACGCAGTCCGCCAGGACGTACGCACGTGGAACAGGGAGACCTCGGTCATGGACGATTCCCGACGAGCGGCGCCGGGCCCCCCGGCGCTCCCCGCGCTCCGCGGAGCGCTGCCGCCACCCGCGCTGTGCGGCTTCCTCCTGCTGCTCGCCGTGGTCTTCGCGGGCTCCTACGCCGTCGGGTCCCTCGTCGGGCCCGTGGCGCCGGGCATGCACTCCGCGCCGTCCGACGGTGCGGCGGAGGACGACGGCTCCGGTGGCACGGGCCACGGCCACGGCGGGCGCGACTGATGGGCGCCGGGGCGGAGACGCTCGTCACCACGGACCTGACCGTGGGGGGAATGACCTGCGCGGCGTGCGTGCGGCGCGTCGAGAAGCGGCTCGGCGGACTCGACGGCGTGACGGCCACCGTGAACCTGGCGACGGGGACGGCACGGGTGAGCCACCCGCCGGGGACCGAACCCTCCGCTCTCGTCGCAGCGGTGGAGGCCGCCGGCTACACCGCCGCGCTCCCCGAGCCGCCCGAGCGGCGGGCGCACGGACACGAACCGGCGGACGACCGGCAGGACCGCGACCGGCTCGTGATCACCGCTCTCCTCGCGACACCGGTGCTCGTGCTGTCGATGGTCCCGGCCTGGCAGTTCCGCAACTGGCAGTGGCTCTCCTTCGCTCTCGCCACGCCCGTCGCCCTGTGGGGCGCATGGCCGTTCCACGCACGGGCGGCGCGCGGACTGCGGCACTCGGCCGCCACCATGGACACCCTGGTGTCGCTGGGAGTGGCGGCGTCCTTCTCGTGGTCGGTGTACGCGCTCTTCCTGGGGGGCGCGGGGGAGACCGGCATGACCATGCCGTTCAGTCTGCTCCCCGCGGATTCGGAGGGTGCTGCACACCTGTATCTCGAGGCGGCCGTCGGTGTGCCGCTCTTCGTCATGGCGGGGCGGTTCCTCGAGGCACGTGCCAGGCGCGGAACGGGCGAAGCGCTGCGGTCGCTGGCCCGGCTCGCCGTGAAGGAGGTGTCGGTACGCGAGGAAGGGCACGAACGTCTGGTCCCCGTGGAGCAGTTGAGAGTGGGTCAGGTCTTCGTGGTGCGACCCGGGGAGCGTGTCGCCACCGACGGCGAGGTGGCCGAGGGCAGCTCCGCGGTGGACCTGTCCCTCGTCACGGGGGAGAGCGAGCCGATCGAGGTCGGACCGGGATCGCCCGTGGTCGGCGGCGCGGTCAACGCGGGCGGCCTGCTGCTGGTCCGTGCGACCGCGGTCGGCGCCGACACCCGGCTCGCCAGGATCACCCGTATGGTCACCGACGCCCAGGCCGGCAAGGCCGGGGCGCAGCGACTGGCCGACTCGGTGTCGGGCGTGTTCGTGCCGGTGGTGCTCTCCCTCGCCGTCACAGCCCTCGGCTTCTGGCTCGGCGCGGGCGCCGATCCGCAGGCCGCCGTCACCGCGAGCGTGGCGGTCCTCGTCGTGGCCTGCCCCTGCGCGCTGGGCCTCGCGACCCCGACGGCCATGATGGCGGCGACCGGACGCGGTGCCCGGCTGGGCGTTCTCGTCGGCGGGCCGCGGGCGCTCGAGGGCCTGCGGCACGTCGACACGGTCGTGCTGGACAAGACCGGCACGCTCACCACCGGACACATGACCGTCGCCCGCTTCACGGCCGTCCCGGACGGGCTGGGGCGGGAGGCGGTACTCCGGCTGGCCGGCGCGGTCGAGCAGGGCTCGGAGCATCCGCTGGGCCGGGCGGTCGTCTCGTATGCCCGCAGGACGGCCCCCGACCTGCCGCTGCCGGAGGCGGGCGACTTCACCGCCGCGGCAGGCCGGGGCGTGCGGGGCAGGGCCGACGGCCACCTGGTCGACGTGGTCGCGCCGGACGGCGAACTGCCCGAGCCGCTGGCCGAAGCGCTGCGTACGGCGGAGAACGCCGCGCACACCCCGGTCCTGGTCCGGGTGGACGGAGTGGCAGAGGCCCTGATCGAAGTGGGTGACGCCGTACGGCCCGGAAGCTACCGGACCGTGGAGACGCTGCGGCGTCTCGGGGTGGAGCCGGTACTGGCCACCGGCGACCGGGAGGCAGCCGCGCGCAGCGTCGCGTCGAACCTGGGCATCAGGCACGTGCACGCCCGGTGCACCCCCGAGGGCAAGGCCGCACTCGTACGGCGGCTGAGGGAGGACGGCAGACGGGTCGCGATGGTCGGCGACGGGATCAACGACGCCGCTGCGCTGGCCGGGGCGGACCTGGGGATCGCGATGGGGAGCGGCACGGACGTGGCGATCGGGGCGGCTGACGTGACCCTCGTGCGCGGTGACATCGAGGCCCTGGCGGACGCGGTCCGGCTGGCCCGCCGCACTCTGGGCACGATCCGGGTCAATCTCGTATGGGCGTTCGGGTACAACGTCGTGACCGTGCCGCTCGCCCTGGTGGGGCTGCTCAACCCGATGCTCGCCGCGGCGGCGATGTCGGCGAGCTCGCTCCTCGTGGTCGGCAACAGCCTGCGGCTGCGCGCCTGGCAGCCGTCTCCCGGGCGGAGCCGCCGGCGATGACGAAGGTGAGCCGTCGTCTCGCCGGCACGCTGCCGGCCGTGCTGGTGCCCCTCGCCGCGTGCAGCATCGCCCTGGGCGGCCTGACCACCTGGGTCGGCACGGGCAACGCGGGCTCCCCTGCCCGGATCGACGTCGTCCCCGGCCGGGTGTACCTGCCGCTCGGCGACGACAGGGACACCGCGGCGTACTTCGAGGTCGCCAACTCGGGCGGTTCCGCGGACCGTTTGACGGGCGCCACCTCGCCGTCCGCGCGCGGGGAGATCACACTGACCCGCCACCGCGGCACCGACGCCGGTGCGGCGTACCGCGAGGAGATCCCCTCGGCAGCCGTTCCCGCCGGGGACGCGATGACCATGTCGCCCCATGGCGTGAGCCTCACCCTCAGACCGAGGACACGGTGGCGGGCCGGGGACATCGTGCCGATGACGCTGCACTTCGAGCGCGCAGGGGGGATCAGGACGGTCGCCGTGGTGGTCGGTCCGGGCTCGGCCGCCGGGTGACGGCCCCACGTCTCCGGCCGCGGCTGGGCCGCACGGACCCCGGTCCACACCACGGGCGGTGACGCGACACCTCTCCTACGGCGACCGGGGACGCGTCCCTACGCGTGCCCGGCCGCCCTCACCCCGGCAGCACGCGCCCTCCACCCGTGACGGGGCGTGTCGTTCACCGGGCAGCATGCGCCCTGCGTGCGACGCGTGCGCGTCCATCCGACGACGGGGCGCGCGCGGGGTGTGCGGGGCGCCGAGCCGGTTCGGGGCGGTGCCCGCCTGCTCGTGCCCGGAGGCGGTCGACGGCTGTTGCGGCAGGCGTCCTCGGCGCCCCGCGCTCGGGCCAGGTTCCCCGCCGGGGCGGTCCCCGGAGTCTGGCCCTCGGTGCGAGGCCACGGCCCGGCGCGCGCCGGGGGTTGCGGCGTTCGTCGGGAGTCCGCGGCCGCCGTGGGGCCCATGTGCGATGCCCCTCCGCCGGAACACTCCGCCTGGGAACCGGTCGCTTCGGCGTGCGGCCACGGCATCGTGTGCGCGGGGCGTAGGGACTGCGGGCGTCATGGCGCCGGGTCCGGGTGGGGGCGCCATCGGGGCCGACGCGGGCGGCTGTCCGCCCGGGCGAGAGCCGCGTTCCGCCCATGCGTCGTGCCCGCGGGCCCGCGAGCCCGGCGGTGCGCCGGACGGTGGGCGCGGCGTCGCGGCTCGCACGGCGGTCTGCTCCGGCAGGGACCTCCCGTGGTATTTGTCGCGGTGGACGCTGCGTCAGTTCCCGTCGCGGACCGTGGTCTTGTTCACACGCGCGGTCTTGAGTGAGTGACCGGGCCCGCTCACGTACCCATGCACGACGACGGCCCGTCAGGATGCGAGGATGAGGCGCCATGACTGCCGGGTGGTGTTCTCGTACGGTACGGGCCGCGGTGTTCGCGGCCGTATGCGTGCTACTCGCCGCCCTCGGTCACGTGATGATGTCCGGGCAGCCCGTGCCGTGGTGGACGCTCTCCGGCGGGTTCGGAGCGACCGGTGTGCTGGGCTGGTGCCTCGCGGGGCGTGAGCGAGGACGGCTCGCCGTCCTGAACCTGGTGGTCGCCGCCCAGACGGCACTCCACTCGGCGTTCTCGCTCGCGCAGTCCGCGGCGCCGACCGCCGGCCGCGTCCCGCACACGACGGGGCCCGCCGACCACGTACACCACCACATGACCTCCGCCGCCATGGGGCCCGCACACACGGACGCCGTGGACGGCATGTCGATGGGGCATACGTACGTCGGGCACATGGGCGCAGGCCATGTGGACCCGGCACAGGCCGGTGCCGTTGACCCGGCGTCACTGGGCATGCTCGCCGCCCACCTGGCGGCGGCACTGCTCACCGGCCTCTGGCTCGCCTACGGCGAGCGAGCCGCATTCCGGATTCTCCGGGCGGTCGCGGGGTGGCTGACCGCGCCGATGAGGCTTCTGCTCGCCCTGCCGGCACCGCCCCACCGTCCGCGTCTGCGCGGCCGCCGCCGCCCGTCCCGTGCGTCACGGCTGCTTCCCCTGGTCTACGCGATCGTCTCCCGAGGGCCGCCCGTGGGGTCCGCTGTCGCCTGACGACAGCCGGAATCCCGAGGCGGCCCAAGTGCCCCTCGGGCCACGGCCGTACGCCGGCACGGGTGGAAACGGAACCACCACTGCGGGCGCCGTGCGGCCGGACCCCCACACCGGATGACGGACCGCCCGGCCTCGGGCCCGGTCCCGGTTCCGGACGACCCGAGAAGGACACCACGTGATCTCTTCCGCCCTGCCCGCTTCAGGCGACACGACGGAGACGGCGATGTCGGCCGACGAGTCGATCACCTCCTGGGCGCTCGCCGCCCGGGGTGGTGACGCCGACGCGGTGGAGCGCTTCGTGAGCGCCCTGCACCGCGACGTCCTGCGCTACGTCGCCCATCTGTGCGGCGACCCCCAGTCGGCCGACGACCTGGCCCAGGACACGTTCCTGCGCGCGCTCAGCAGCCTGCACCGCTTCGAAGGACGGTCCTCGGCCCGTGCCTGGCTCCTGTCCATCGCCCGCCGCGCGGTGATCGACAGCTATCGGTACGCGGCCGCGCGGCCCAGGCTGCACGACGTGCCGGACTGGCAGCTGACGGTCGAACTCGCGCAGCCGTGCGACCTGCCGGGCTTCGACGAGGGCGTCGCGCTGCTCGAACTGCTTGCGGCCCTGCCCGAGGAACGCCGGGAGGCGTTCGTCCTCACCCAGATGCTGGGACTGCCCTACGCCGAGGCGGCGAAGCTGAGCGACTGCCCGGTCGGCACGGTGCGCTCCCGGGTCGCCCGCGCCCGCGCGACGCTGATGGACCTGCTCGCCGAAGCGGAGGCGCCGGTGGCGCGGGCGGTGGCCGCCTGACGCGGCAGGTGCCGGCTCGACGCCCAGGGCGCCGAGCCGGCACCCGTCCGCGGCACCCGTCCGCGGCACGACTCCCGCCGGCCCCGCCGGCGCGGGGACCGTCGACCGCACCGGACCACGGGCGCCGGGAACTCAGCCCGCACCCGCCCCGACTAGTGGACCGGGTGACGGAGTTTCACCCCCTGTGCCAAGTGGATTCTGGAGACTTTCATGCGTTCTCGTGTGTGGTGCGGTACGGCGGTCGCGGTGCTCGGCCTCCTCGCGACGGGTTGCGGTGGCGGGAAGGGCACCGGGGACAAGGGGTCGGAGAAGTCCGCGACCCGGGGCGGCCACCCCGTGACCGTCACCGACTGCACGGGCGCCGAGACGACCTTCGCCGCCGCTCCGGAGAAGATAGTCACCAGCAACGCCTCCGGCCTGGAGCTGCTGCTGCGCCTGGGAGCGGGCGACAAGGTGATCGGCACCGGGTTCCCGCCCGGAAGGGGCACGCTCCCCGGCGAACTGGACGCCCAGGCGCAGAAGGTCGAGGTCCTCGCCCGGACGGTCATCCCGAAGGAGAAGCTCCTCGGCTCCGGGGCGGACCTGTACGTCGACACCTTCGGCTCCATGGCCGGCATGGGCGGCGGCATGGGTGACGCTCCCACCGAGGAGGAGTTCAAGGCCGCCGGGATCGATCACGTCCACCTCAAGTCCACCGCGTGTGCGGCGATGGCCGAGAGCCCGGCGACGGACCTGACCGCGGTCGAGAACGACATCACCTCCCTCGGAGCCGTCACGGGCACGAGCGCGAAGGCGAAGGAACTCGTCGCGGGTATGAAGGCGAAGGTGGACGGAGTCCGGAAGGCGATCGGAGGGACCGCCGAGAACGCGCGGCCCACCTACTTCTTCTTCGACTACGACGCGGGCACCAGGCAGCCGGTCGCCGTGTGCAACCGCCAGGTCGCCAACGCGGTGATCACCCTCGCGGGCGCCCGCAACGTGTTCGCGGACTGCGACGGCGACTTCAAGCAGGTGAGCTGGGAGGAGGTGGTGTCCGAGAACCCGGACTGGATCCAGCTCGGGGTGCGCAACCGGGGCAGCGAGGCGGCGAACGACAAGGCGTTCGACGAGGCGCGGAAGTGGCTCGAGGGGAACGCCGCCACCAAGGGCCTGAAGGCCGTGAAGGAGGGCAGGTTCCTGCGCATCGGCTCCGAGCGCACCACGATCGCGGGGGTGGAGAACGCCACCGTGGTCGCGGAGATCGCCAGGACGATCCACCCGGACAAGGTCAAGTGACCGTGCCGGTCACGCCGACCGCGACCCGCCGCGGAGTGAAGGAGTCCGCGGGCGAGACGCGGACCGTGCCCGCCGGGTTGCTCGCGGTGGTCCTCGGCGCGGCCCTGCTCGCCGCCCTGACCGCTGCGGTCTCCTGGGGCTCCACGTCCATCCCGCCCGGCGAGGTGTGGGGTGTCGTGGGCCGACGGCTGGCCGGTGAGGCGCCGCGGCCCGGCACGGACGACCTGATCGTCTGGCAGCTGCGGGTACCCCGGGCCCTGCTCGCCGCGCTCGTCGGCGCCGGACTCGGCCTGGTCGGCACGGCGGTGCAGGCGCTGGTACGCAACCCGCTGGCCGACCCGTACCTGCTGGGGATCTCCAACGGGGCCTCGCTGGGCGCCGTCGCCGCGATCGTGCTCGGCCTCGGAGCGGGCGGTGCGCTGGGACTGGGGCTGTCCGCAGCCGCCTTCGTCGGTGCCCTGGCCACCTTCGCCCTGGTGTGGACGGTCGCCCGGCGCGGCGGCGGGTTCGCCCCGCTGCGGCTGGTCCTGGCCGGTGTGGCCATCGGGCAGTTCCTCTCCGGATTCACCAGCTACCTGGTGCTGCAGACCGGGGACGAACAGCAGACGCACAGCGTGCTGTTCTGGCTCATGGGGAGTCTGAGCGGGGCGAGCTGGCCGATGCTGGCCGTGCCCGCCGCCGCCGTGCCCGCGGCGCTGCTGTGGCTGCATGCGCGCGCCCGCGGGCTCAACGCCCTGCTGATGGGCGACGAGACCGCGGCCGGACTCGGCGTCGACGTCACCCGGCTCCGGCGCGAACTGTTCACGGTGACCAGTGTGCTGACCGGAGTGCTCGTCGCCGTCTCCGGCGCGATCGCGTTCGTGGCCCTGATGGTTCCGCACGCCTGCCGGCTGGTCGTCGGCGGGGACCACCGCCGGCTGCTCCCGGTCTCGGCGCTGTTCGGCGCGCTGCTGATGGTGGTCGTGGACATCGTGTGCCGGACGGCGATGGACACGCAGGAGCTGCCCGTGGGCGTGGTCACCTCGCTGATCGGGGCTCCGGCCCTGCTGTACCTGCTGGACCGACGCCTGGGGAGCGGCAGTTGAGGATCGACATCGAGGATCTGCATGTCGCGTACGCGGGCCGTACGGTCGTGTCGGGGGCCCGTCTGATCGCGGCCGAGGGGGAGATCACCGGACTCGTCGGCCCCAACGGCAGCGGCAAGTCCACCCTCCTGCGCACCGTCTACCGGCATCTGCGCCCCGTCGCGGGCCGTGTCCTGCTGGCCGGCGGCGACATCCGCGAGCTGTCTCCGGCCCGCTCGGCCCGCCACGTGGCGGCGCTGCCGCAGGAGCGGGGCGGCGACTTCGAGCTGACGGTACGGGAGGTGGTGGCCATGGGGCGGACCCCGTACAAGCGGGCGTTCGCCGGGGACAACGCCACCGACCGGGACGTCGTCGCCCGCGCACTGACGGACGTCGGCATGGCGGAGGCGGCCGGAAGGCACTTCACGGCACTGTCCGGCGGCGAACGCCAACGGGTCCTGTTGGCAAGGGCGTTCGCCCAGGAGCCCGACGTGCTCGTGCTGGACGAGCCGACCAACCACCTGGACGTCCGGCACCAGGTGGAACTGCTCGCCCTCCTCCGGGCACAGCGCCGCACCACCCTGGTGTCACTGCACGACCTCAATGCCGCCACTTCCGTGTGCGACCGGCTGCACGTCCTGCACTCCGGGACCGTCGTCGCCTCGGGACCGCCTCGTGAGGTGATCACCCCGGAGCTGATGGCGGACGTGTTCGGAGTCCGGGCGGCCGTGGTCGACCACCCACTCACCGGTGACCCCCTCATCGCCTTCGACCACAGGGCTCCCGCCGGCCGCCCCGCGGCACCCGCGCTGGAGGCAGGCACCGCCGGATGAAGGCGGAGGAGGGGCAGGACGTCCGCCGTCCTGCCCCTCCCGTGCCGCCAGGTCAGGGGGTCACGCCGGCACCGGGTCGCCGACCCCGTAGCCGGCCTCGACGATCGCGGCGCGGAGCCGCTGGTCGTCGAGGTCCGTGCCGCGCACGGTGACGGTGTTCGCCGCGAGGTCGACCACGACCTCGCTCACACCGGCCACTTCCCGGATCTCGTCCGTGATGCTCGCCACGCAGTGCCCGCAGCTCATGCCGGTGACGTTGTAGTGCTTCTGGGTCATGGGGCCACTCCTCGGTGCCGGGGTGAACGCTCTCACCGGCGTACGGATGCACGGGGGAGGACGTTCGGCGCCGCGACGAGAGAGGCCCTCGTGCGGCTCAAGCCCACCACCCGTGTTCAGGGGTCACACCAGTCGTCGGCCCAGGGTGCCCGTGAGTTCCCGCTGCCGGGTGGGACATGGGCCGTTCGGGTGCCTCGGCGCGACACCGCGCGTCCGCGCACGGTTCCCGCGATCGGCCGGGAACTCATCCCGCGGTGGCGCCGACATGTGGGACGAGGCCGCCGTCCGGCGGCCGTTGCACAGCGGAAGGGCGGAAAGGTGACGCACCACGGCGGGGGCTCGGCCGAGCCCGGACACATAGCCGACGGCGGCGACCACTGGCTCCTGGTGGGGGTGGCGGGGCTGCTGTCCTTCGTGGCCATGCTCGACATGAACATCGTCAACGTGGCGCTGGCGGAGATCTCCCGGGAGCTGGACGTGTCGGCCGCCACGGCCCAGTGGGTCGTGCTGGGCTACCAGCTGCCGGTCGTGGCGCTGCTGCTCCCCGCCGGCAGGTGGCTCGACGGCGCGGGGCCGCGCTCCGCGGTGCTGGCCGCGACCACCGGCTTCGCCCTGTGCAGCGCCCTGGCCGCGGCGGCGCCGTGGGCCGGTCTGCTCGTCACGGCCCGGCTGGCCCAGGGCGCCTTCGGGGCGGTGCTGTTCGTGCTGATGCCCGTCCTCGTCCTGGGTGCGGTACGGCCGCAGATGCGCGGCCGGGCGATGAGCGTGCCGGCGACCCTCGGTCCGCTCGGCGCGGTGACCGGCCCCGCGGTCGGCGGACTGCTGCTGGACGGCCCGGGCTGGCGTGCCGTCTTCCTCGTCAAGATCCCCTTCTGCCTCCTGGCGCTGGCCGTCGCACGGCGGGCGATGCCCCGCGACCGCGGACTGCGCCTGCCCCGTGCGAGAGCGCTCCTGGACGCGTCGCTCGTCGCCACGGGCGTATCGGTGCTGCTCGTGGCGCTGACCCTGGCTGCGGGCCACTCCGCGTGGCTGGCCCTCGCCCTCGCCGCCGTACCCCCGCTGTGGCTGTGGCTGCGCGGAGCGGGCGGCCGGCCCGTGACCGGGGTGCTGCGGGTGCCCGGACTGCCGGGTGCGCACGGGGCGGTGCTGGCGCTGGCGACCGGCTTCGCCGCCATGCACTACGTCATCGCCCTCCACCTGCAGAGCGACAACGGGTTCAGCGCCACCGCCACCGGCCTGACCGTGCTCGCCTTTCCCCTCGGCATGGGGCTGGCCGGGCCGCTCGGCGGACGCCTCGCCGACCGGTACGGCGCAAGACCGGTCGCGGTCGCCGGAGCCGTCGTCACCTCCTGCGGCCTGCTCCTCGCGGTCCCGGTCGACGGAGGGTGGTCACCGGGCGACGTGGCCTGGCGACTGGCGCTCGCCGGGCTCGGCATGGGACTGGGCGGCGGCCCCACACAGGCCCTGGTGATGGGGGCGGTGCCACCGGACCGCGCCGCCACCGTCGGCTCGACGGTGCAGCTCGCCCGAAGCCTCGGCTTCACCCTCGGGCCCGCCCTCGCCACCGCCGCCTGGGGCCTCGCCGGATCGGTCCAGGGCGCCCGGGCCGGCCTGGGACTGGCCGCCGCGGCCGCCTGCCTCTCCGTACCACTGCTCCTTCTGCCCGCACGCAGCAGCGCCGACGCGACGGCGACGACGAACGCGGCCACCGCCGCCCCGAACTGACCGAGGAGACCGCCCGTGTGCGGAATCACCGGCTGGGTGTCCTTCCACAGAGACGCCCGCGGCCAAGCACCCGTGATCGAGGCCATGACGGCCACCCTCATCCCGCGCGGGCCCGACGCGGGTGGCGTCTGGCTGGGCGAGCACGCGGCCGTCGGACACCGCCGCCTCGCCGTCGTCGACCCGGCCGGCGGAGTCCAGCCGATGACGGACCGTCCCGACGAGCCGGCCGTCGTCCTCACGTACAGCGGGGAGGTCTACAACCACCACGCGCTGCGCGCCGAACTGAGGAACCTCGGCCACGCCTTCCGCACCCGCAGCGACACCGAGGTGGTGCTGCGGGCCTACCGGCAGTGGGGCGAGGACGTCGCGGAGCACCTGGAGGGGATGTTCGCCTTCGCGGTCTGGGACGAGCGGGCGCAGCGCCTGCTCCTCGTCCGCGACCGCCTCGGTGTGAAGCCGCTGTTCTGGGCCGCCGTCGAGGGCGGGCTGGCCTTCGCCTCGGAGCCCAAGGCCCTGTTCGCCCACCCCGAGATCCACCCCCGCGTCGACGCTGACGGACTGCGGGAGGCGTACGGCCTGCTCTTCAACACCGGGCCCACGGTGTGGTCCGGTGTGCGTGAGGTCGAGCCCGGCGGCGTCCTCGTCCTGGACCGCGGCGGCATCCGCGAACGCCGCTACTGGCAGCTGGAGGCCCGGCCCCACGACGACGACCGGGACACCACCGTCGACCGTGTCCGCGAGCTCGTCGCCACCGCGGCGCACAGTCAGCTGGAGGCGGACGTCCCGGTGTGCAGCCTGCTGTCCGGCGGCCTCGACTCCACCGTGCTGACCGCGCTGCTCGCCGGTGAACTGCGCCTGCGGGAAGGCCCGGACGCCCGCATCCGCTCCTACGCGGTGGACTACAGCGACCAGGCCGAGGAGTTCACCGGCGACGTCCTGCGAACGGGACACGACACCCCGTTCGCCGCCGAGGCCGGGGCGTACATCGGCACGGACCACAGCACCGTCGTCCTCGACCCGCGCTCCCTGCTCGACCCCGGGCACCGCAGGGCCGTCGTCGTGGCACGGGACTCGCCGATCGGCGTCGGCGACATGGACACCTCGCTCCACCTGCTGTTCGGGCGGATCCGGCAGCACTCGACCGTCGCGCTGTCCGGCGAGGCGGCGGACGAGGTGTTCGGCGGCTATCCCTGGTTCCACAACCCCGAAGCCCTGGCCGCCTCGACCTTCCCCTGGCTGCTCGTCACCGGAGACGAGGCCGCGATGCCGCTCAACCCCGAACTCGACCTGCGCATCGGCGAGTTCCGTGACGACACGTACGCCGACGCCCTGGCCGCCGTGCCGCACGCCGACGGCGAGACCGCGACCGAGCACCGGCAGCGCGAGATGCAGCACGTGTCCCTGACCCGCTGGCTGCGCCAGCTCCTCCACCGCAAGGACCGCCTCAGCATGGCGCAGGGCCTCGAGGTCCGCGTCCCCTACTGCGACCACCGCCTCGTCGAGTACGCCTTCAACACGACGTGGGGACTGAAGAGTTTCGACGGCCGGGAGAAGAGCCTGCTGCGCGCCACGGGAGCCGGCCTCGCCCCGGACTCGGTGCTGTACCGGCCCAAGAACCACTACCCGGCCACCCACCACCCCGACTACAACCGCGGGTTGCAGGAGATGGCCCGGGACGCGCTTTCCGTCCCGCAGGTCCGCTCTCTGGCGGACGAATCCGTCATCAAGGCCTCCCTCGGCACCCCGCCCGAACGGCTGGAGTGGGGCCACCGCCTCCGCCTCGAACGCGTCGTCGACCTCGCCCTGTGGCTGGACCACCACCGGCCCGAACTCGCCCTCTGAGGAGCGCATCATGACCCTGCACGACACGCCTCCCGCCGTGGACGACGCCGGAGTCCTCCCCGACCCGGTGCCGCTGACGGGCTGCCCGTACAAGAGCGATCCGTACCCGCTCTACGAGCGGATGCGCGAGGCCGGACCGGTCCACCGGGTGGTCTTCCCCAGCGGGGTGAACGCCTGGCTCGTCACCGGTTACGAGGCCGCCCACGGCGCCCTGAACGACGACCGCCTCGGCAAGGACCACGACCGGGGCAACGACCGCTGGCGGGCCCGCGCTTCGATCATGCCCGAGCCCCAGCACTCCCAGCTCCAGGTGCACCTGCTCCACCAGGACCCGCCCAAGCACACCCGCATGCGCCGCTTCGTGACCGACGCCTTCACCCCGCGCCGCATCGACGGCCTGCTGCCGCGCTTCCGGGAACTCGCCGACGCCCTCGTCGACGCACTGCCCGAAACCGGCCCCGCCGACCTGGTGTCCGGCTTCGCCGCCCGCTTCCCCTTCCAGGTGCTCGCTGAGGTCGTCGGCCTGCCCGCCGAACTCGCCGCCCGCTTCGACCGCGACTGGGGCAAGGTCGTCCAGCCCGTCGGCCCCACCGACCCGGGCCGGCCCGCCTACGAGGCCCGCCTGCACGGCCTCCAGAGCTATATCGCCGAGGTGGTCGCCCACAAGCGCGAGCACTCGGACGACGACCTGCTCAGCCGGCTCGTCGTCGCCCGTGACCGAGGAGAGCTGTCCCGGGAAGAACTGGACTCCATGATCTTCCAGCTCCTCGTCGCCGGCCAGGAGCCCGTGACCAACCAGATCACCACCGCGCTCATCGCCCTCCTCCGCCACCCGGACGAGCTCGAGCGGCTGCGTGACGACCCCGGTCTGCTGCCCCGAGCGGTGGAGGAACTCCTGCGCTACGACAGCGCCTTCGAACTGACCACCTGGCGCTTCTTCGCCGAGGACAGCGATCTGCACGGCACCGAGATCCCGGCCGGGGACTCCGTGATCGTCTCCCTGTGCGCCGCCAACCGCGACCCCCGTCGCTTCGAGAGGCCCGACGAACTCGACCTGGAACGCAGCCCGAACCCGCACCTCGCCTTCGGGCACGGCATCCACTTCTGCCCCGGCGCCGCACTCGCCCGCGCCGAACTGCGCATCGCGCTCGGCACCCTCCTGGCCCGGCTGCCCGGCCTGCACCTCGCCGTCCCCGACCATGACATCCAGTGGATCCCGGCCGTTCTCGGCCGCGGTACCAACCATCTGCCCGCCGGCTACGACCGGCGCGTCTGACTCCCGACGACACCGGCAGGGCCCGGCCGGGCATGCGGGCCGGCCGGCCCGGTTCGCCACGGAACCGATCCGTTCCGGCCGAACGGCCGCGCCGCCCGCCTGCCACGGCTGCCCGCCGAGGTCCGAGGCGCGCACCGAGGCGCCGCCCAGCCCGCCGAGGTGCCGAGGCGCCATGCCGTCATGCCCGCACACACCCCCACGGAGGCCCCCCATGCCGCTGACGACAGCAACCGACGCCCGTACCACCGAAGCCGTCAGCACCGCGGTCCTGAACCTGCTCCTGCCCCACCACCGCACCACCGGCGACCGGTCCGCGCCGGCCGGGGCCTTCCCCCACCAGCTCCGCCAGATCGGGGGGTACGTGCGCCGGAACCAACCCGTCGTCTTCACCCTGCCCGGCTTCCCCTGCAAGTCCCCGAACCCGGCCAAGGTCCTCGGCCATCTCCCCGACCAGGGCGAACGTCTCTCCCTCGCCTTCCTCGACTCGCTGTGCGCCGGCATCGGGGAGATCCACGCCCCTGGAGCCCGTGTCGTCATCTGCTCCGACGGACATGTCTTCGGCGACCTCGTCCGGGTTCCCGACGAGCACGTGGACGCCTACTCGGACGCACTGAGCCGGCTGATCTCCGAACTCCGCCTGGACCACCTGTCCGTCTTCGACCTCAGGGACGTCCTCGGCGACCTGCCGCACCCGGCGAAACGCGCCTGGGTCCAGGACCGTTACGCCCCCGGCCTCGACACACTGCACAGCGAGGTCCGTACCGACGAGCGCACCCTCGCGCTCTACCGCGGCATCACCCGCTTCCTCCTCGACGACACCGCCGACTTCACCGGCACCCGCTCCGCCCTCCAGCGCGAGTGCCGGCGCCGCGCCTACGACGTCATCCAGCGCAGCCGCGCCTGGGGCGCTCTCGTCGCCGAGCACCACCCGCGGTCGGTGCGCCTCTCCATCCACCCCCAGCCCGCCGGCGCGCCGAAGTTCGGCATCCGCCTCCTCGACGCCCCCGACGCGTGGACCACCCCGTGGCATTCGACGGCCCTGCGAAGAGCGGACGGCACCTGGAGACTCCTGCCACGGGCGGAGGCCGCCGGGCTCGGACGGCTGGTCACCCGCGACGGCAGACCGAGCCACTTCGAGCAGGGGCCCGGAGGACCGGTCTGACCGGCCGAACGGGCCTCTCGGTGGTCGGCCGCCGGGTTCGACGCGGCGAGTGCGGCCGGGGACGCCGACGCGAGTGCCGTCCTTTGGGCGGTCACTCGTCGGCGAGCATCCGGGTGCGCAGCTTGGCGAGGGTGCCGGCCAGCAGCCGGGAGACGTGCATCTGGGAGATCCCGAGCTCGGCACCTATCCGGGCCTGTGTCATCTCGCCGCCGAACCGGAGTTCCAGGATGGTCCGTTCGCGGTCGTCGAGCTCGGCCATGTGGGGCACCAGGGCACGGATGTCCTCGACGAGCTGCATCCCGGGGTCGTCGACGCCGATCCGGTCCGGGTGGGAGCGGCCGCCGGCAAGGGCCGCGGGCTCGTCGTCGCCCTCGGTGCCCGGGGTGTCCAGCGAGCCCGCCGTGTACCCGGCCGCTGCCACCATGCCTTCGACGACCTCGTCCTTCGTGCGCCCGAGGTGTTCGGCGAGGTCCTCGACGCTGGGGTCGCGGTCGAGTACCGAGACGAGGTGCTCCCGTGCCCTGGCGAGTTCGACGCGCAGCTCCTGGAGGCGGCGCGGCACGTGCACGGCCCAGGAGGTGTCGCGGAAGTGCCTCATGATCTCGCCCTGGACGTACGGGATGGCGAAGGAGGTGAAGGCGACCTCGCGGCTGAGGTCGAACCGGTCGATGGCCTTGATCAGCCCGACGGTCCCGACCTGGACGATGTCCTCCATCTCCCCGCCGCCGCGGTTGCGGAACCGGTTGGCCACGAACCTGACCAGGGAGAGGTTCATCTCGATGAGGGTGTTGCGGACGTACTGGTGCTCCCGCGTGCCCTCTTCCAGTTCGACCAGCCGGTCGAAGAAGACGGCGGTGAGCTCCCGGGCGTCGCCGGGGGACACCTGCGTGGCGCGGCCAACGGCAGGAAGGCCGGCGATACCGGCGCTCCGGTCAGCGGGAACGCGGCCGGTTCGGACAGGTCCTCGGTGACGGTGGGTGGTGTGCTCGGGCATGAGAAAGTGCTCCTCCCCTGACTGACCGGGCCGATACGCGTCATCGGCCACGCGAACCTCCTGGCCCCGATCATCGTGTCCCGCGGGGCACGGAGGCGTCAGCCTGCACAGCGAACCCTTTGTGGGCCGGTCAAGCCAGGTTGCGAACGAACGTCGCTTTCTCCTGCGGTGCGCGCGTGTCCTCGGCCGTCGGGGGTAGACGAGCGGATTCCGCGCGAACGGCCGCTGCACCGCCGGCTCTTCGGCAGGCGCTGTCTCCCGTGCCCGCCTCCCCGTGACCGGCGTTCGTCGCGGCGGTGCCGATCACAGCAGGGCTCGGTGACGCCTGACGTAGAACCAGGTGGTCGGCGTCCCCGGGGCGGACTCCAGCAGCCGCACCGGGCGGGCCGGCGCCACCGACATGCACACGGGGGGCTCACGCTCCGCCGTCCTCGGTCCCCGTGGCGCCGGCGGGAGTCGCCGTGGGCTCGGGAATGCGCACGGCGAGGAGCGCCACGTCGTCCGTGGGGGTGGGGGCGAGGCCGGTGAGGAGTTCGTCGCAGAAGCTGTCCGGGGTGTGACGTGCCAGGGCCGCGGCGTGCTGCCGCAGGCGGGTGAGGCCGTGGTCGATGGACTCTCTTCGTCGCTCGACGAGTCCATCGGTGTACAGCAGGAGGGTGGAATGCGCGGGAAGGGGTTCGGAGGCACTCGTGCGAGGCTGTTCCGGGTCCACTCCGAGCAGCATGCCCCGTGCGTCCTGGAGATAGCGGGTGTCGCCGTCACGGGTCACGAGCAGGGGCGGGAGATGACCGGCCGAGGAGTGGTTCAGCTGCCACGGGCCGCCTTCGGGCCCCTGGATGAGTGCGTAGAGGCAGGTGGCGGTGAACTCCGGGTACAGGGTGTGCAAGGCGAGGTCGAGTCGCCGCAGGATCGCGCCCGGCGGTTCCTGGCGGTCGCAGGCGATGCCCCGCAGCATGTTGCGCAGTTGACTCATCTCGACCGTGGACTGCAGGTCGTGCCCGGCCACGTCGCCGATGATCACCGCGGTGTCGCCGTCGGGCAGCACGAAGCTGTCGTACCAGTCCCCGCCGACCTGTGCGGTCGCCTGCGAGGGGGCGTAGCGCGCGGCCATCCGCAGGGGCCCCGCGCCGGGGAGCGCCGGCAGGAGGGAACGCTGGAGCCGCTCGGCGATGTGCTCGGTCTGGCGGTGCAGCCGGGCGTTGTCGATGGCGAGTCCCACCCGGTGCGAGAGGTCCTCCACGAGCATCAGGTCGTCGTCGCTCAGCGCGGGCCGGGAACCCCAGCGGGCGATCGTGAGCGCCCCGAGAACCTCTCGGCGGGCCCGCAGCGGAGCGATGACCGCGCTGCGGACGTCCAGCTGCTCGAAGATCCGCGCCTGACCGAGGTCCCAGCCGTGCATCCGCTCGCGGGGACGGATCTCCGCCGCGGCGAGGACGAACGGCCCCGCGCCCTGCAGCACCCTGGCCAGCGGACCGGTGGCGTCCGGTGGCGGCTTGGGAAGCGGAGCCTCCGTCTCCTCGCCCTGCAGGAGGACCGGCCCCCTGTGCGTCGCGCACACCCTGCCGATCTCGTCCCGCTCGGTCAGCACGTCGATCGCGCACCAGTCACCCATGCGCTGCGCCAGCATCCGGCATACGCGCCGCAGCCCCTCCCGGGCGTCGACGGTGGCGGCCAGCGCCGAGTTGACGTCGGCCAGCAGGGTGAGCCGGTCCAGCGCCTGCTGGAGCGCCGCGTCCACGTCGTACTCGTCCATCTGCTGTACCTTCCACCAACGCCGGGTGTTGTCACGGACCCGCTGAAGCACATCCGGCGGGGGCGGGACACGGCTTCGAGGGGGACTCCCGCTGTCCGGCAGGGCGGCGGGGACTCCCGCTGTCCGGCAGGGCGGTCCGGTACGCGTGGCGGCGCAGTCCTCTGGTGGGTGCGGACGTTCGAGTGGGCCCGGGCCGTCCTTCGGTGCGCTCGCGGACCACCTCGGCCCGGCGCGCTCGTCGTCCCGCGGCCCGGGGAACCGGGAAGGCCACGGCCACGGTGTCACGGACCGCCGTCGGTCACCGGGCTCTGGCCGGCGACCTCCCTCCAGAACGCGTCGACCCTGGCGTTGAACTTCTCGGGCGCCTCCTGGAACGGCTGGTGGGCCTCCCCGAACAGCATCTCGAAGTCCGCACCCGGGATGGCGTCGGCCACGGCCCGCCCGAACCGCGGCGGCGCGGCGATGTCGCACTCCCCCGACAGCACGAGCGCCGGCGCGGTGATCCCCGGCAGACGGTCGAGGGTCTCGTGCGCGGCGAAGGCTTCGAGCTGGCGCTGGAACGCCCCGGCGGACTGCGGGTGCGGAAAGGCCAGCGTCTCGTCGATGATCCGGTCAACCGTGCCGTCCGCGTGGGCGCGCGGGGTATAGACCCACAGCAGGAACGCCTCGAGCATGGCGCGTTCTCCGGGCGCATCCTCGGCGAGCCAGTGCCAGAACCGGGTCATCGTCCGGAAATAGGCGTCCGGCCTCGCCCAGGCTGACACGAGGACGAGGCTCCGTACCCGGTCCGGGTGGCGAAGTGCCAGTTCCTGGGCGATGAGGCTGCCGCCCGAGAAGCCCGCGACGTGGGCGCGCTCCACACCGAGGGCCGACATCAGCGCCGCGGCGTCGTCGGCCATGAGCGGAACCGTCAGCGGACCGTCGGGCAGCGGTGTCCGTCCGGCGCCCCGGTTGTCGAAGGCGGTGATCCGGTAGCGGTCGGAGAGTCCGTCGAGCTGTGCCTGCCAGGCCTCGGCGGGATCGCTCAGGCCCGCGACCAGCAGGACGTCGGGGCCCTCGCCCCGGCGCTCCACCCAGAACCGCGTCCCGTTGGCCTCGACGTGTTCGCCCATCAGCGGCACCTCCTCCTCCATGGTCGGGGCGAGGCGTGCCCCGTGCCAGGTCGCCGGACGCTCGCGGGCCGCGTCGAGTACCCGTACGGGTGCGTCCGGATGCGTCCCGACGGGTCCGGATGGACCCTGGGATCATGGGGACGAACCCGCCTGTGATCGTTCATCCGATCGAGCCGAGCGGTGGCAGACCGGTGACGATCCGAGGAGAGCCGGTCGGCACCGCGCATGACCTGTTCGACGTGCTGGAGTTCCTCCGCCGCGCGAACCTCCCGGAAACCGACACGGCGGTCGACGATCCGGAGCTGATCGAGTGGAGGGGCGGGGGTCCGCAGTCGTGGGCCGAGTCGCCTCCGTGAGCGCGCCGGGTCGCCCGGCCGGCGCGCCGCCCGCGTGGCGGGCGATGCCTTGGGAGTGACCTCGATGACGTACAGAACCCGGATGCGGCCGCGTCCGACGTCCGCCCGTTCCGGGCCGGCGGCCGTACCGGGGCCGGGCCTGCCGGGCGCGGCCGTCGTGTCGGTGTCCCTCTCGGCCGCGATCGTGCTGCTGCCGGTCCCGGCCGCTTCGGCGGTGCCCCGCCCGGCCGCGGTGCCCGTCGTGGTGCCGCAGGTCGCCGGCACCGGGGAGGAGTGGACGCCCACCACCGACGCCCCCAGCGGGGTCACCGCCGAACTGCCGGGGAGGGCCGAGGGGGAGAGGACGTCCGTGCCCGTCGGCGGGGAACCCGTCAGCGGGCGGGTGTACGGGGTGGAGACCGGCGAGGCGTTCGTGGGGTTCGCCGTCTTCGACACGCCGGGAACCGCGCGGGACCTCCGGGCCAGTCTCAAGGGCTTCCTCGACGCCTACGAACGGGAGTCCGGCGAGACCCTGCGGAGCACCGACGTCCGCAGCACGACGGTCGACGGCAGACCGGCCCTGGACGCCCGTCTGTCGTCCAGCGACGACATGGCGGGGGGCCACCCGCTTCATCGGCGAGGGCGGACACGTCGTCCAGGCGGTGACGTTCGGGCCGGAGGACAACCGGAAGGACCTCGAAGCGCTGCACCGGCAGCTCCTCGCCGGCATCCGCCTCCCCTGACGGCCCGCCTGCCGGATCCGCTGGGCCGTCCCTGCCGTGACGGCATCCGCCCTATTCGCGCACGGACGCACCGCGCACGATCGGCGGGCGGGCCGGCGACCATCGCGCCGCCCCCGTTTGCGGCATGGGCGCAATGCCCGACGAAAGCTCAAATGTTCCTCTGAAGAGGAGAGATGGGGATTGTCCGCCCGCTCCCCCGGCGACAACTCCCTCAGGAGGTGCCGGAAGGGGGATCGGCGTGTGGAGGTTCAGGGAGGCCGCGCGGGCGGCCACGGGGACGTCCGGGTCACTGGGCCTGTACGAGGCCGCGTTCCTCGCGGGCGGGCCCGGCAGGGTCGCCGACACGGTGGTGATCGCGCTGTGCGAGCGGCGGACGCTGCTGTTGCGCGCCTCCCGCGTGCGCGCCGCCGACGCCGCCCGGCGGCAGGACGTGACAGGGCATCCGCTGGAGCGGACCGTCCTCGGCCTGTGCGATCGCAGCAGGAGCACGGCGTACGTGCGCATCGCCGTGGTGCGTTCGCCGGAGGTCGAGGCGATCGGGCAGCGGCTCGCGGCACTGGGGCTGGTGACGAGCGTCCGGCACCGGCCGACCCGGGCGGGCCGGCGGCGGCTGAGGGCCGCCCGGCAGGACGGGAGCCTGCCGAGGTACGTCTTCGAGGGGCCCGCCGCTCTGCCCGCCGGACCGGTCCGGCGCGGCGTCGTGGACGCGCGCCCCGTACCCACCGGGTTCGCGGACTCCCATCTGCACTGGGGCAGAGGCTACGAGCAGGGCCGCGACGGCGACTCCGGTTCGGGCGGCGGGTTCGGCTGCGGAGGAGGAGGCGGCGACTGACGCACGCCGGCACCCTGCGGCCGGGGCGCCCAGGCCCGCACCGCTATCCGCCGGGCGGGGCGAACACCGGGCGGGCCCACGCGGGAGGGTCCGGTGGCGGTCCCTGGTCCTCCGGGACGCCGGCGAGGCCGGGGACCACCTGCGTCGGCGTGGGGGCGGCCCGGGCCACGGCGGGCGCGGAAGCCGGGGCCGTCGCCGCGTCGCGCAGGGCCGCGACGAACTCGAGGCACGAGTCGTAGCGGTCGTCCGGCACCTTGGCCAGGGCCTTCGCCAGAACCTCGTCCGCGCCCGGGGGGATGTCCGGCCGGCGCTCGGTGAGCGGAGGAGGCTGGTCGTACTGGTGCGCCCAGAGCAGTGCCACGTCCTCGTCCCGCTGGAAGGGCGGACCGCCGGCGAGGGTCTCGTAGACGACGCAGGCGAGGCTGTAGAGATCGCACCTGCCGTCGACCGGCCGCCCGGAGATCTGCTCCGGCGCCACGTAGTCGAGGGTGCCGACGAACTCGCCCACGGTGGTGAACCCGGTGAGCGAGAGGGACTTCTTCGTCAGCCCGAAGTCCGTGAGGTAGACGTGCTCGGGATGGTCGATGTCGGTGCCCTTGGCGACGAGGACGTTGCCCGGCTTGACGTCCCGGTGGACCAGATCGTGCTCGTGGGCCGCGTCGAGCGCCGAGGCCACCTGGGCGGCGATCCGGACGGCGGTCGCGACGGGCAGCGGCCCGTCGCGGTCCAGCAGGGCCCGCAGGTCCAGTCCCGCGACGAAGCGCATGGCGATGTACAGGACGCCGTCGGTCTCGCCGGCCTCGAAGATCGGCACGATATGCGGGTGGTCGATGGCCGCCGCAACCCGTGACTCGTGGGTGAAACGGCGGCGGAAGGTGTCGTTGCGGGCGAGTTCCGGCGCGAGCAGCTTGAGCGCCACCGTGCGGTCCAGCCGCAGGTCCTTGGCGCAGTAGACGACGGCCATACCGCCCCGGCCGATCTCCCGTTCCACCCGGTAGCCCGCGATCTGGGCGCCGATCAGTCCGGACGGCCGGCCCGAGTACAGGCTCATGTCGTCGGAGGGCGGGGTCATGGGGAACCACCGCCGTACGTCCTGCCGCCCCGGGGCTGCCGGTCGGCGGGCCAGAGCACCATGCCCGAATTGTATCGATCGGCCCACCGTCTCGCCGCGGCCCGGCGGGGCGCGGGGGTCGCGGGCCCGGGGCGGAAACCCTCCACTGGTCCCCGGTACGGACTCTTGCGACTGATGATCACCTCCCTGGTTTCGGGGCACTGCCGCCCGGGTGCGCCGCCCGGCCGGCGACCCGCCGACCGGTTCCGGGCGTTCGTGGATCCACCCCGTCGTGAAGGACGGGGCTTCTCGCTATGCCGGGTTGGCGTCGCGACGGACCAGCCCGGCCCGTAGAACGTTGAGAGCGCCTACCGTATGGATCCACCCCCGCCCAGGAGGTTCCATGCCCCCACCCGCTCCCGGTCCTCCCGACGGCTCCTCGTCGTTGCCGTCGCCGCCGTCGTCGGGCTGACGTCCGCAGGCGTGCCCTCGCCCGTCCGTGCCGGTCCGGCCGGCTACGGCGGCGACGACCACCTCGGGGGCGCGGGATATCCGGCGCCACGGGCGAGGCGGCCAAGACCGGCATGTCGCGTCGGTGAGGGTCCCCGTCCCGAGGGAGGTGCTGCCCGGCCAGCGTGAACCGTTCGCGTACCGCCTTCGACCGCAAACCGGCGCCCGACCGCGCGGCCTTCCCCGGCGGGATCGACCCGTCGACAACGGTGCGACCAACAGCTTCACCGGCACGTCGAAGGCCACGGTCACCCGGGACATCGACGCGGGCACCCCGCCGGGGACGTACCGCGTGGTGCACGTCGGTGACGCCAGGAGCCTCCTGGGCCGGGGCACCCCGTTCACCGGGACCTCGCGGTCGTTCACGGTGCGCTGACCGGCGGGGCGGCCGACGGCCCCCGCGCGCGCAGGGCCGGGGGGCGCCGTCCGGGCCGGTCCCCGCTGCGGGACCGGCCCGGGAGTGGTACGAAGGAGACCGCCGGCCCGGGAGAAATGCGCAGCGGACCGCCGGCGCCGCCGGACCGGCCCCGGCGGGCGGAGGTGGGAGGTGCCGTTCCGTGGAACCCGCCGACTGGCTGCTGACCGCCGGTGAACGCGGCAATCCCGCCACCCGGCTGGACCGCCGGCGGCCCGAAGGCAAGGGCTGGTCGGAGGGCAACGAGGTACGCCCCCTGATCCACGGCGCGACGTACTTCGGCGAACTGCTCGACGCCGTTCGCGCCCTGGAAGCGGGAGACCTGCTGCTGTTCACCGACTGGCGCGGCGACCGCGACGAACGGCTCGCCGGCCCCGGGACCGAGGTCGGCACGGTGCTGCGCGAGGCGGCCGAGCGCGGCGTGGTCGTCAAGGGGTTGGTGTGGCACTCCCATCTGGACAGCCTCCAGTTCAGCGAGGAGGAGAACCGCCACCTCGGCCGGGAAGTGCGGGCGGGCGGCGGCGAGTACCTGCTGGACATGCGGGTGCGTCCCGGCGGCTCGCACCACCAGAAGCTGGTGGTGCTGCGCCACCGCGGGCGGCCGGGGCTGGACGTGGCCTTCATCGGTGGCATCGACCTCTCCCACAACCGCAACGACGACATCGGCCACGGCGGCGACGCACGCTCCCAGCCCATCGCAGCCGCGTACGGTCCCCACCCGCCCTGGCACGACGTCCAGCTCGCGATCCGGGGTCCGGCGGTGGGTGACCTGGAGACCGTCTTCCGCGAGCGCTGGCAGGATCCGGCGCCGCTGACCAGGAGTCCGCTGAGCCGCCTGCGGGAGTGGGTGCACAAGGAGGACACGCACGCGGACCCGCTGCCGCGTCAGCTGCCCGACCCGCAGCCCTGCGGCCGGCACACGGTGCAGGTGCTGCGCACGTACCCCAACAGGCTGCTGCGGGGCTACGACTTCGCGCCCGACGGCGAGCGGAGCATCGCGCGTGCCTACCTCAAGGCCCTGCGGCGGGCACGGGCCTTGATCTACCTGGAGGACCAGTACCTGTGGTCCCCACACGTCGTGGAGCACTTCGCCCGGGCGCTGCGCGCCAACCCCGGGCTGCGGCTGATCGCGGTCATCCCCTCGGTCCCAGAGCAGGACGGCCGGCTCACACTGCCGATGAACCTGATCGGGCGCATCACCGCCCTCGAGACCCTGCGGAAGGCGGCGGGCGACCGGGTGGCTGTGTACGGGGTGGAGAACCGTGCCGGGACACCGGTGTACGTGCACGCCAAGGTGTGCGTGATCGACGACGTCTGGGCAGCGGCCGGTTCGGACAACGTCAACCTGCGGTCCTGGACGCACGACTCGGAGCTGAGCTGTGCCGTCCTGGACGCGACGGCGGACCCCAGGGAGCCCCGCGACCCGGGCGGTCTCGGTGACGGCGCCCGCCGCTTCGCCAGGGAACTCCGGCTGGTTCTGGCGCGGGAGCACCTGGACCGGGAGGCTCCGGGCGATCCGCAGGCGCCCGACGAACTGTGCGATCCCGGGGCCGCGTTCGAGGCGTTCGCCTCGGCGGCCGCCGCACTGGATCTGTGGCATGAGGACGGCCGGACGGGCCCCAGACCGCCCGGGCGGCTGCGCGCCTACCGGCCGCCGCGGCTGTCGCGATGGGAGCGGGTGCTCGCGATGCCGCTGTACCGGGTGGTCGTCGACCCGGACGGGCGTCCGATGCGGCTGCGGCGGCGCAACGCGTTCTGACCGCGTGCGCGCTGACCGCGTGCGCGCGAGTCGGACCGCGCCGCCGGGCCGGGTGCGTTCCGAAGATCGGGCGGAAGGGCCGGGACAACGGAAGGGGTCGCGGGCCGGGACAGCGGCACGGGTCCGGTGGAAGGGACAGCGGCACGGGTCCGGTGGAAGGGACGGGACGACACGAGGGCCGGCGGCCCGCCACGAGGCGGACCGCCGGCCCGGTGTGACCCGGAGCGGCTCCGGGACGGGTGGTGCCTGGCGCCGGACCTAGAAGACGCTCACGCCGTACGCGCTCAGCGCCTCGGTGACCGGCTGGAAGAACGTGGTGCCACCGGAGGAGCAGTTGCCGCTGCCGCCGGACGTCAGCCCGAGGGCCGTCGTGCCGGAGAACAGCGGGCCGCCGCTGTCGCCGGGCTCGGCGCAGACGTTGGTCTGGATCAGACCGTAGACGATGTCGCCGCCGCCGTAGTTCACGGTGGCGTTGAGTCCGGTGACGGAGCCGCCGTGCAGGCCGGTGGTGCTGCCGCTGCGCTGGACGGACTGGCCGACCGACGCGTTGCCGGCGCCCGTGATGTCACGGTAGGAGCCGTTGTACAGGTACACACGGCCGTCCGCCGCCGAGGCGTTGGAGTGGCGGATGATGCCGTAGTCGTTGCCCGGGAAGCTCGATCCGGCGCGGGTGCCGAGCAGGGCGGTCTGGGCGGAGTTGGTGTACCAGGTGCTGCCGATGTCGGTGCAGTGGCCTGCCGTCAGGGCGTAGTAGGTGCTGCCGCTGCGGACGTTGAATCCGAGGGAGCAGCGGCCGCCGCCGGCGTAGATGGCCTGTCCGCCCGCGATCAGCTTGTTGAAGGTGCCAGGGGTGCGCTTGATCTCGAGGGCCGAGGCGCGGCTGCCGGCGGCCTCCTTGATCTCGGCCAGTTCGGCGGCGGAGACCGTGGAGTCGGCGGTCACGACGAGCTTGCCGGACTTGGCGTCGGTGTACCAGGCGGTGCCGGGGACGTCGGCGTGCAGCACGGCGTCGCCGACCTGGGCGAGGGTGGCGGCGGTGGCCCGCGGGGCGGGGGTGTCTGCTGCCGCGCTCGGGGTCGCAAGCGCGACTGCCGCCAGCAGGGCGGAGGCAACGGCGGTCAGCCGCGCACCTCTTGCGAAGCGGCCGTGGGGGGTGAAGCGCTTGATGTTCACTACATCCTCCAGTGGGGGTTACCGAGGGCCCGTTGGGTGGACGGGCCCCGGCACTGCGCAGGAGGGACGGACCGGGATCTCCGCCATGCCCCTGTCAATGCCGTGGCTACGGATCCTGGCTTCCGGTTTCACCCTGGACAAGATCGCCTTTCGGCCGCTCTACGCGCGTCCATCGGGCCGGTCACAGACAAAGATGTTTGCCGGACTTGACCTCGACGGGGTTCCGCTCGCGGAAACGGCCGGTTCTCGCGCACCGCCCCGCCCCGAGCGGAATCACCCGTTCATTTGCTCTCCGGCAACAGAGAGCACCACGACGCCGCCGCACGCACGGACCGGCGCGCGCCCGCTCACCGGCAACGGCCGGGACCCCGGGTGCCATTGAGGCAGTTCAGGGTTCAACAGGGCGGCCGGCGGAAGGCGCCGCCGGGCACCGGCGAAGGTTCCGGAATCCACACCGGGGCCGTCACGTCACGCGCCGGACACCGTGGCTTACGCAACGCGGGGCACCGCACCCCTGGGGTCCCTGGACAGCAGACAAGTGGATCATGGCCTGAATTCAGCCATGCACAAAGGGCCTGCACTTCAGCCCGGCACTTGAGCTCACCGTCCCTTTGTGCATGACTCGCCCCCGTTCGCCCGGCGGCAGCCCCTGGCCGGATTCCATCGCACCTGCGGCTCCACGGACAATTTCGGGGCGAGCCTCGACCGCATTGCGGCGGCCCCGGCGGGCCGTACCGGATGATCGGGACACCACGGCTCGCGAACCGCGCCGTTCCCCCGCACAGGAGGAGACGATGCACGCACCCTTCAGGTTGCTCTTCCCCCGGCAACTTCCCGCGCTGACCGCCGGGTTGTCCCATCAGACCTACGTCCACTGGCCCTACCCGCCCGACGCGCTACGGCCCCTGCTGCCGCCCGGACTCCGGCCGGACGAGTTCGGCGGTCGCGCATGGGTGAGCCTCGTCGCCCTCGTGATGAGGTCGGTGCACCCGCTGGGCCTGGTACCGCTGCCCCGCGGGACCTTCGCGCAGACGAACCTGCGGACGTACGTCAGGACAAGGGACGGGCGGAGCGGGGTGTGGTTCCTCTCGCTGGACGCCGGCCACCCCCTCATGCGGGTGGGGCGGGCTTTCGGGGTGCCGTATCACTGGGCGGAGCTGTCCGTCCGGCGGAGCGCCGACGGGCGCACGCTCGCCTACGACGGCCAGCGCCGGGGCGGACACCGGCGGAACCCCGCGTACGGACCCCCCGGCTACCGGCTGACGGTCCGTGAAGGGGCACCGGTCGACGCCCCGTCGGAACTGGACCGCTGGCTCACCTCCCGGTGGTCGTCCTTCTCACGGTGGGCCGGGATGCTGTGGGAGGCGCGCATCGAGCACCCCCCGTGGCGGCTGCGCACGGCGGAGGTCCTCGAGCTGCGGGAGACACTGACCGCGCATGCCGGGCTCCCCGCACCGGGGGCGCCCGCGCTGGTGCACACGGTGGAACCGATGGACGGCCTACGCCTGGGGGCGGCCCGCCCGGCCGGCCGCGCCTGAGTGGGGCGGGGTCTCAGACGGCGGCGGCGGTCAGCAGTACCAGGTGCGCCGCGTCGGCCGCGGCGATGCCCATGGTGGCGAGGAACGGGAGGCGGACGTCGGCGTCGCGGACCGGCCGCAGCAGCGCCAGGGCGCAGAGCAGCACCGTCACCGTGAGAACGGCCCAGCCCTGCCGGGTGACCGGACCGTCGGGCCCGATGAGCAGGACCAGCGACGAGGCGAGGACCAGGAGGGCCGCGACGCACACCGACCGCCGCCGGCCGAGGCGTTGCGGCAGCCCGTGGACGCCGGTTCGCAGGTCGTGGTCGATGTCCGGCAGGACGTTGGCGAAGTGCGCGCCCGTGCCGAGCAGTCCGGCGGCGGCCATGAGCCACAGTGGTGGCCAGGGCCCGCCGGGCAGTGCGAGCGTGACGAACGCCGGGAGCAGCGCGAACGCCAGCCCGTACGGCAGCCAGGAGAGTGCGGTGCGCTTGAGGTGGAGGTTGTACCACCAGGCGGCGGCCACTGCCGCGACATGGACGCAGCCCGCCACGGGCCCGCACGCCGCCGAGAGGACGACGCAGACGGCCAGGGCCACGATCGCCGCGGCCGCCACGGCAGCCGGCAGGGCCTCTCCCGTCACGAGCGGCTTGTCCCGTCGGCCGGCCGCACGGTCCCGACCCATGTCCGCCCGGTCGTTGCACCACCCGATCGACAACTGGCCGGCGGCGACCGCGCCCACCACGAGCGCTCCGCCCGTCAGGCCGCGACCGCCCACCGCCGCGGCGAGTGCCGCCGTGAGCCCGGTGACGACCGCCGCGGGCAGCGGGTGGCACGCCCTCAGCAGGCCGGCGGCCGTGGGGCGGGAGGAGTCGAACGGCGCGGCGTGGGCCCCGTCGGAGGCGGTGGTGGCGCTGAGCTTCACGTGCCCACGCTAAGGGCTGTCCCGTCATCACCGGCGGATCAGCGCGCGGCGTCGCATGCGGTGCACCGCAAGGCGGAGCGTCGTCCGCATACCGTTCGCATTCAGCCGATCCGACAACGCGGCGAGGTGCCACAGCCGTCGTCGTGCGCCCGCAGGGGCCCACGGGAAGCCCTTGGGCCACGACGCGCCCGGTGCGGGCGTTTCATGACGTTGTGTCAGCGGACTTCTATGTTGGGGCGATGACCCGCGTCCTGGCCGTGAGCGCCGTGTTCCCGCCCCATCGACACACGCAGGCGGAGATCGCGGAGGAGCTGGCCCGCAGGCTGCCGCCGGGGACCGATCCCGGACTGCTGCGGCGTGTGCACTCCTCCGTCGGGGTCGAGGCCAGGCATCTCGCGCTGCCGCTGGACCGCTACGGCCGCCTCGGCGGCTTCGGCCAGTGCAACGACACCTATCTGGAGGTGGCCCGCGACCTCGGGGCTCAGGCCGTGCGGGCGGCCCTCGACGAGGCAGGGGTGGCGCCCGAGGAGGTCGACGTGGTCGTGTCGACCTCCGTCACGGGCATCGCGACGCCATCTCTGGACGCCCGCCTGGCCTCGGCGACCGGGCTGCGCCCCGACGTACGGCGCGTACCGCTCTTCGGTCTCGGCTGCGCGGGGGGCGCGGCGGGCACGGCGCGCCTCCACGACCAGCTCGCCGGCCGGCCGGGGGACGTGGGGCTGCTGCTGTCCGTGGAACTGTGCTCGCTCACCCTGCAGTCCGCGGACACCTCCATGGCCAACCTGGTCTCCGGGGCGCTGTTCGGCGACGGGGCCGCGGCGCTGGTGGCGGTCGGCGCCGGGCATCCACGGCACGGCGAGGGCCCCGGCCGGCGGCCGCACGGCGGCGGCGCGGGCCCGGTCGTCGTCGACTGCCGCAGCCGCCTCTACCCGGGCACGGAGCACCTCCTCGGCTGGGACGTCGGCGAGTGGGGTCTGCGGCCGGTCCTCGGCAGTGAACTGCCCGAGGTGGTCAGGCTGCACGTGGGCGAGGAGATCGCCTCGTTCCTCGCCGGGCACGACCTCAAGCCGCAGGACCTGACGGCCTGGGTCTGCCACCCGGGCGGGCCGAAGGTCCTGGACGTCCTCGGGGACGCGCTCGGGCTGCCCGACGAGGCGCTGTCGCAGAGCCGCCGCTCCCTCGCCCGCGCCGGGAACCTGTCCTCCGCGTCCGTCCTGCACGTGCTGCGGGACACCCTCGGCGACGGGCCGCCCGAGCCGGGCTCCCCCGGGCTGATGCTGGCCTTCGGTCCCGGATTCTCCTCCGAACTCGTCCTGCTGCGCTGGTGATGCCCCGATGAACACCCACACCTCCACCGCGTTCCTCGCCCTCGTCCTGCTCGTCGCGGTGGAACGGCTCGCCGAACTCGCGGTGGCCCGTCGCAACACGGCCTGGAGCCGGGCGCACGGCGGCGTGGAGCACGGCCGCGGCCACTACCCCGTCATGGTCGTCCTGCACACCGCGCTGCTGGCCGGCTGCGCCCTCGAGCCCTGGGCCGCGGACCGTCCCTTCGTCCCCGCGCTCGGCTGGACCATGCTGGCGCTGACCGCCGCCGCCCAGGCGCTGCGCTGGTGGTGCATCGTCACCCTCGGCCCGCGCTGGAACACGCGCGTCGTCGTGGTACCCGGCCTGCCGCTGGTAGCCGCCGGCCCGTACCGGTGGCTCCGTCACCCCAACTACGCCGCGGTCGTGGTGGAGGGGTTCGCCCTGCCGCTGGTGCACTCGGCGTGGGTGACGGCGCTGGCCTTCACCGCGCTCAATCTGGCGTTGCTTGGGGTACGCATCCGCTGCGAGGAGGCGGCCCTGACCATCGGGGCGCGGACCGCCGGCCGGCCCGCGAACGCGGTCCGGTGATCGATCTGCTGATCGCCGGCGGCGGCCCGGCGGGGCTGGCCACGGCGATCCACGGTGCACTGGCCGGCTTCGAGGTCGTCGTCGCCGAGCCGCGTCCCGCCCCGGTCGACAAGGCGTGCGGTGAGGGGCTGATGCCGGGTGCCGTACGGGCGCTCGCGGGGCTCGGTGTCGCCGTCGCCGGGGCGCGTTTCACCGGCATCCGGTACACCGACGGGTCCGGCGCCCTGGCGGCGGAAGCCCGCTTCCGGGCCGGGCACGGCCTCGGGGTGCGCCGCACGGAGCTGCAGCCGGCGATGGCGGCGCGCGCCGCCGAACTGGGTGTGCGGTTCGTGGCGCGGCGTCTGGAAGAGGTGCGCCAGGACGAGCGGCAGGTGACCGCGGGCGGGCTGACGGCCCGGTACCTCGTCGCCGCCGACGGGCTGCACTCACCGGTCCGCCGCTCCCTCGGACTGGGCGGGCCGCCGGCTCCGCGCCGCGCGGCGCGCTACGGGCTGCGCCGCCACTACGCCCTCGCCCCGTGGAGCGACCTGGTCGAGGTCCACTGGGCGGAACGCTCCGAGGCCTACGTGACTCCGCTCGCCTCCGGCCTCGTGGGCGTCGCCGTGCTCACCTCGGACCGGGCTCCGTACGACGTCCAGCTGGCGCGCTTCCCGGCACTGAGCGCGCGGCTGCACCGCGCCGCGGCGACCCCGGTGCGCGGTGCCGGGCCGCTGCGCCAGGACGTGCGCACACGGGTCGACGGCCGGGTGCTGCTCGTGGGGGACGCCGCGGGATACGTCGACGCGCTCACCGGCGAGGGGCTGACCCTCGCGCTGACCGCGGCCGGCGAACTGGTCCGCTGCGTACGGGCCGGGCGGCCCGCGGAGTACGAGCGCGCGTGGCGGCGGCTGTCCCGCTCGTACCGGCTGCTCACCGGGTGTCTGCTGCGGGCCCGCGAGAATCCCTTCCTCGGTCCTCGGGTCGTGCCGATCGCGGCAGGGCTGCCGGGCGTGTTCCGGCGGGGCGTCAACCTCCTCGCCTGACACGGGTGCGGTCCGCCGGCCGGGCCGGGGGCCGGGAAGTGCGCGTGGCGCTCAGCCGGGGTGCGTGGTGTGCACGACGGCCACCGGGCAGGCGGCGGTGTGGAGGACTTCGGAACTCACCGAGCCCAGCAGCAGCCTGCGCAGTCCGGAGCGGCCGTGCGAGCCGACGACCAGGAGGACCGCCCCGCGCGAGGCCTCCGCCAGCAGGGTCGCCGCGCGGAGCCGCTCCGCGTGCAGCCTCACCGGTACACCGGGGTAGCGGTCGCGGCGCTTGTCCGCCTCCTCCCGCAGGGCAGCCCGGACCGCCTCGTCGAGCACGTCGAAGTCGGGCGCGGCCATCCCCGGTCCGGTCGGCGTCTCGCCGAGGTGGAAGCTGCCGTGGACGAGTTCGAGGCTCGCCCCGCGCAGCGCGGCCTCGGCGAAGGCGACGTCGAGGGCGTGCGACGAGATGCCGGAGGAGTCGGCGACGTCCACCCCGGCCACGACCCGCTTCTCCGGGTCCGGCGGGGTGTCGCCGGGCCGGACCACGATGACGGGGCCCGCGGCGTGGGTGGCCACCTGCCAGCTCACCGAGCCGAGCGGAAGACGGGAGAAGCCTCCGCTGCCCCGGTGGCCGACGACCGTCCAGGACGCCAGCGCGGACCGCTCCACCAGCACGGCGGAGGCGCGCCCGGAGACCGCCTCCGTCGTCACGGACACACCGGGGAACTCGGTGCGGACGATTCCCTCCAGAGGCGCCACCACCTCGGCGCCCTGGGCCGGGGTGCCGTGATGCTCGGCGACATGGAGCAGGTGGAGCGGCACGTCGTGCAGTGCGGCCTGCTCGGCCGCGCAGCGCACCACGTACTCCTGACCGCCCTGGTCGACGCCGGCCAGCACCGGCCCGGTCGGCGTCGTGGCGTCGTTGACCATCCGTGCTCCCTGCTCCGAACTCCGCGGTCCTCGCTCCAGGGTGCGTCGGCGCGGGCGACGCCGCAGCACGGGTGTGGACCACCCGGCCGAGTCGCCGCCGAGGCCCGGTGGGGCCGCGCTGTCAGGTGTAGACGAGCGGACAGCCGTGCCGCAGGGAGAACCGGGCGGCGCGGAGGTACAGCGCGACGTGGAAGACCGTGTCCGGATCGGCGCCCCAGGACCCCGGCCGGGCTGCCGCGGACGCCGCGGCACCGGCGTCGAGGTACCAGGAGGTCAGTTCGAGGTTGCGGCCCGCGGAGGGCATCCCGTCCGGCATGCCGACGACCGCCTCGAGTCGCTCCAGGGCCGCGAGGACCTGCGGCGCGCCGGCCACCAGGGTCTCGTCCGCGAAGCCGCTCACCACGGGCAGCCGTATCGGCTCGTCGAGGGAGAACGGGACCAGCACGGTCCAGCCGTGGACGGTCTCCTCCTCTTCAGGGGACAGCAGCGCACGGCACAGTGCCGCGTAGCCGTCCATGGAGGCCACGAACTTCTCCTCGAAGGCCGGTGCGCGTCCAGCGGGTTCGCCCGGTGCGGGCGTGAACGGCGGCAGCCGCCGCCGTACGAGCTCCTCGTCCAGCGCCGCGGCGACGCGGCCCGGCCCCGCCGCCTCGTCGTCCTCCGCACCACGGGCGAACCATTCCCGCGCCCCGACGCTCACCAGATACATGCCCATGAAGGGAAGCTAACCGGCACCACCGACAGTGCCCTGCCGCGCGGAGCCGGCGGCCCCGCCCTCACTGGGGCGGGGCCGCCGGCGGTCGTCGCCTACCGCGGCAGGATCCCCGCGGCCACCGCGGCCGGGACGGGCGCATGGCCCGCGGCCCGGGTGGTGAAGGTGCCGCGGCCCTGGGTACGGCTGCGCAACCGCGAGGCGTAGCCGAACAGTTCGGCCAGCGGCACGGTCGCGGTGACCACCGCGCCGCCGGCCCGCGTCGTCGAACCCGTCACCCGGCCACGCCGTGCCGCGAGGTCGCCGAGCACGCCTCCGACGGCCTCGCCGGGCACGGTGACCGTGACCTCGACGACCGGTTCCAGGAGCACCATCTCCGCCGCGCGCAGGGCCTCGCGGAGGGCGAACCTGCCCGCCGCACGGAACGCCATCTCCGACGAGTCCTTCGCGTGGGTGGCACCGTCGGTCAGCGTGACGCGCAGCCCCGTCACCGGATGGCCGCCGAGCGGACCCTCGGCGAGGGCATCCCGGCAGCCGGCCTCCACCGCGCGGATGTACTCCTGCGGCACCCGCCCGCCGGTGACGGTCGAGCCGAACGCGAAGCCGTCGTTGCCGCCGGTGCCGCCCGTGCGGGCGTCGTCGGCGGACTCCAGTGCCTCGACGTCGAGGACGACGTGGGCGAACTGCCCGGCACCGCCGTCCTGTTTGACGTGCCGGTACAGCAGTCCGGTCACCCCTCGCACGACCGTCTCCCGGTACGCCACGCGCGGCCGGCCGACACCGACGTCGATCGCGTGGGCGCGCCGGACCTTCTCCACCGCCACCTCCAGGTGCAGTTCCCCCATGCCGGACAGCACCGTCTGGCCCGTCTCCGGATCGGTTCCGACCGCCAGCGAGGGGTCCTCCTCGACCAGCCTCGCGAGCGCCGATGCCAGCCGGTCGGTGTCCGTGCTCCTGCGTGCCCCGACCGCCACCGAGACGACCGGCGCGGCCACGGTGGGCGGTTCGAGGACGAGCGGAGCAGCGGGTTCGCACAGCGTGGCGCCGGTGCGGGAGGACTTGACGCCGACGAGGGCGACGATGTCCCCGGCGACCGCGCTGTCCACCTCGGCGTGCCGGTCCGCCTGCACGCGCAGGATGCGCGCGACGCGCTCGGTGCGGTGCGCGCCCGCGTCCAGAACCGTGTCCCCCTTCCGGATCGTGCCCGAGTACACGCGTACGAACGTCAGCCGCCCCGTGGGCGTCGAATGCACCTTGAAGACCAGCGCGGCGAGGGGTGCTGCGGGGTCGGCGGGCCGCTCCTGCGGTGTGCCGTCCAGAGTGCCCCGCACGGCGGGCACGTCCGGCGGCGCGGGCAGCAGGTCCACCACGGCCTGGAGCAGTGGCTCGATGCCGCGGTTCCGGTAGGCGGAGCCGCACAGGACCACCAGGCCCTCACCGTTGCGGGTCACCTCGCGCAGTGCGCCGGCCAGGGTCCGGTCGGAGACCCGCGAGTGCTCGCAGAACTCCTCCAGGGCGGCCGGGTGGAGTTCCGCGGCCGATTCCTCGAGCAGTCTGCGCCGCCGCCGTGCCTCGTCGGCCAGGGGTTCGGGCACCGGGCCCTCCTCGAACGCGTCCCGTCCGGTGTGCCAGACCAGCGCGCGCATCCGCACCAGGTCCACCACTCCGGTGAACTCGTCCTCCCGGCCGATCGGCAGGTGTACGACGAGCGGCACCGTGTGCAGTCGCTCGCGGATCGACGCGACCGCGGTGTCGAGATCGGCGCCCGCGCGGTCCATCTTGTTGACGAAGGCGATCCGCGGAACGCCGTGCCGGTCCGCCTGCCGCCACACCGACTCGCTCTGCGGCTCCACTCCCGCGACGGCGTCGAACACCGCGACGGCACCGTCGAGGACCCGCAGCGAGCGCTCCACCTCGTCGGAGAAGTCCACGTGGCCGGGGGTGTCGATCAGGTTGATCCGGTGCCCGTCCCAGTCGCAGCTGACCGCCGCGGCGAAGATGGTGATGCCGCGGTCGCGCTCCTGGGAGTCGAAGTCGGTGACGGTCGTGCCCTCGTGGACCTCGCCGCGCTTGTGGGTGGCGCCGGTGAGGTACAGGATCCGCTCGGTGACGGTCGTCTTGCCGGCGTCGACGTGGGCGAGGATGCCCAGGTTGCGGACGGTGGTCAGAGGGTCGACGGCGGGGCGTCGAAGGTTGTTGCGCACGGCCCGGGGCCTTTCGGTGTTCGAGAGGTGGGTGGATCGGGGCAGCGCGATTCCCGGACGAGGCGGCCTGTCGAAGGCCGAGGAGACATCCCTGACGCAGTCCCCGGCACCATGGCCGACGCATTCGCCGACACGGCGTCAGCGGGCGGGGCGTCTTCGGGGGCTCGACCGCGCCCCGGTTCACCGCGGCGAGCGGGGCTCGGCGGGGCGGGCCGCGGTCGGTGAGGGGTCGTCGCGGGCTCCGGTGGCGGCCGCGCAGCCGTCACCGGCGGGCCGGAGACACCAGGATCACGTCGTACCGCGACCGGGGAACGAGAATGGCGATGCGGCAGCGCACGTCCCGTCCCCCCTCACTCGGTCCAACTCCCGGCGATGCGCGCCGCATCACGTCGGCGGCGCGTGAGCCGAGTGTAGGGAGCGGGCGGCGCGCGGCGCGCGGGATTTTCCCGCGCCGCACTCCGGGGGGATGTCCCGGCGACGGAGACGGTGTGGGGCGTGCCCGGCTCCGGCCGGACTCCGAGGCGCGGACACCGGCCCGCGCGGACTGCTGCGCGGACACCGGCCCGCGCGGACTGCGAGGCGCGGAGACCGGGCCGCGGATGCGGGCACCCGGCCGTGCCCGGCCCGCCCGGACTGCGGGAAGCAGCCGGCGGCCCGGGATGCGGGCGACGGCGGGCCCGGCACCGCCGAGTCGCCCGGGGCCCGCAGGGCGGCTTCCGGACACCACGCGCACCGCGCCCTGCCCACCGCTCGGGCCCGGTCGCCCCCGCGGACCCGGCGCGCCCGGCCCGCCCGCGGCGCCCCCGGTAGCGTGGAGGAGTGGAGCGATCGCACGGCCGCGGAGCCGTCTCCGGCACCGACGACCCGTCGTTCCCGGCCCGTCAGGCGCCTCGCTGCACCCGCCTGGACGAGCTGGACGACATCGTCACGCGGTGCCGGGCGTGCCCCCGGCTCGTCGCCTGGCGCGAGGAGGTGGCCCGGGTCAGACGCGCCGCGTTCCGCGACTGGGACTACTGGGGGCGCCCGGTCCCCGGCTTCGGCGACGCGGACGCGTCCCTCGCCGTCGTCGGTCTCGCCCCGGCGGCGCACGGCGCGAACCGGACCGGCCGGATGTTCACCGGCGACGCGACCGGCGACTTCCTCTTCGCCGCACTGCACGAGATCGGCCTCGCCTCGCAGCCCACGTCCCTGCACGCCGGGGACGGGCTGACGCTGCGCGGCGTCCGGCTGACCGCGCCCGTACGCTGCGCCCCTCCCGAGAACCGGCCGACGGCGAACGAGCGCGACGCCTGCCGTTCCTGGCTGTCGGCGGAGCTGCGACTGCTGGCTCCCCGCCTCCGCGCCGTGGTCGCGCTGGGCGGCTTCGGCTGGCAGGCCCTCCTCCCGGCGATCCGGGACACCGGGCGGCCGCTGCCCCGGCCGCGTCCCGTCTTCGGCCACGGCGTGCACGTCGTCCTGCCGGCCGGCGAGGGCCTTCCGCATCCCCTGCACCTGCTCGGCAGCTACCACCCGAGCCAGCGCAACACCTTCACCGGCCGGCTCACCTTCCCGATGCTCGTCGGCGTGCTGCGCCGGGCCGCCGAACTCGCGGAGCTTCCGACCGGCCGCTGACGCCGGTCGCTCGTCACGCCCGGCCGCGCGTCACGCCCGGCGACGGACTGATGACCGCCGGCGATCACCGCCGGTCGGAGGGCGTACCGCCGTCCGGCGAGGTCCGCCGGGAGGGACGGGCGGGTGCGTGACGTGGGCAGTGCCGCTCCCGCGTCCGCACAATGGGTGCCAGGAGGCACCCGGTACCGTCCACTCTTCGCGGTGGGCCGGTCTCCGGCGGCCCCAGGCGGAAAGGAACGTGCGGTGCCAGCTGGTCGGCCGCGGGCCGACACCGATCCCGGTCCGCTCCGGTCGGAACCCGGAGCGCTGCTGGAGCACGTGTCCGTCGCGGTCTTCGGTGTCGACGCGGACGAGCGGATCTGCTTCTGGGGTCCGGGGGCGGAGGACCTCTTCGGGCACGACCCGGAGGGTGCGCTGTCCGAACCGGCCGGCCTCCTGTTCCCCGAGCCCCCGCCGGGCACGCCCGGCGCCGCCGAGGGCCTCACACGGCGGGCCCGGACGCTCGGGTACTGGCGCGGCAGGCTGTCCGCCCGGCACCGCGACGGCACCGTCTTCGGGTGCGGCTTCCGGGTCTTCCCCGTCACCGGGCCGACTGGCTCCTCGGTCGTCCTGGGGCTGGCCGCCCGAGGCGACGAACTCGACCGGGTGAAGACCAATCTGGCCTTCCTGGACGCCCTCTTCGAGACCTGCCCCATCGGGCTGCTGATGCTCGACGAGGACCTGCGCTACGTCCATCTCAACCAGGCCCTCGCCGACATGGACGGCATGCCCGTCGAGGCCCACCTCGGACGCCCCATGGAGGAGATCATGATCACCTCCGACGGCGGGGAGTACGAGCGGATGGTCCGCGCCGTCGCGGCGGAGGGGCGGCCTGTGGTCGGCACGCTCGTGGGCCTGCGCACACCGGGCCGGCCCGACCGCGACCAGGTGCGGTCGGTGAGTCTGTTCGCGCTCAGCCAGGCCGGCGACACCCGGCCCGGCCTGGGCGGCCTGATGGTGGACGTGACGGAGCGGGAGCAGGCCATCCTCGCGGCGACGGCGGCCCGGCAGCGCCTGGCCCTGCTCGACCGGGCGACGGCCCGGATCGGCACGTCGCTGGACGTCGACGTCACCGCGCAGGAGCTGGTCGACGCGGCGGTACCGGACTTCGCCGACGCCGCCGTGGTGGAACTCGTGGACTGGATGGACGAGCCCGAGGTGTTCGACCCCCAGCTGCCCCTGGTCACCCACCGGATCGCGTCCGGCACCGTGCTGCCGCCGCCGGCACCCGAGCTGGTGGGCGGCCTCGAGACGGTCAGCTATCCCCCGGGGTCCAGGATCCACCAGGTGCTGCGGACGGGCCGGCCGGTCTGCTTTCCCGTCGACGAGCAGTTCGCGACGACGACCGTCCTCGAGCCGGCCCGCGCACGCATCCTCCTCGAGAGCGGCCTGGCCTGCATCGTCATCACCCCGCTCATCGCCCGGGGAACCGTCCAGGGACTGACCGTGTTCGGCCGCTCCCCCGCCCGTCCGGCCTTCGACGATCAGGATCTGAGCCTGGCCTCGGAGCTGTCCTCCCGCGCCGCGCTGTGCCTGGACAACGCCCGCCTCTACAGCCGGGTGCAGGCCATCGCCCTCACACTGCAGCGTGCGCTGCTCCCCACCAGCCTGGCGGCCAGTCCCCATGTACGCGTGGCCCACCGCTACGTGCCGGGCAGCCATGCCGCCGAGGTGGGCGGCGACTGGTACGACGTGATCAATCTGTCCGGCGACCGTGTCGCCCTCGTCGTCGGCGATGTGATGGGGCACGGGGTGCGCGCCGCCGCGGACATGGGACGGCTGCGGATCACCGCGAAGACGCTGGCCCGGCACATCGAGGAGCCGGACGTGCTCCTCGCCGAACTGGACGCCTGCGCCCAGGAGGCGGGCATCGAACTGGCCACCTGTCTGTACCTGCTGTACGACCCGGGGAGCGGCCGGGCCCGTATCGGCAACGCGGGCCATCCGCCGCCGCTGGTGCGCCGGCCGGACGGCACGGTGGAAGCGGTGGACGAGGTGCTGGGCGTGCCGCTCGGCGTCGGTGGCCATCCGTTCGCGACGACCGAGATCGACCTGTCGGCGGGCGCCACCGTGGCCCTGTACACCGACGGTCTCATCGAGGCACGGGGCAGGGACATCGACGAGGGCACGGCGCGGCTGCGCGCCGAACTGGGCCGCGCCTCGGGCCCGCTGGAGGAGGCGGCGGACCGGATACTCGCCCGTCTCCTGCCGGGGCCGCCGCACGACGACACGGTGCTGGTCCTCGCGCGCGTGAGACGGCCGGACCGATCCGGCGGTCCACCGGCGTCCTGACCACGCCGACTTACCCGCGGAAACACCTTTCCCCGCCGGTCCCGCTGATCCACCATGGGCCTTTGTTACGGGCAAGTGAACCGGAGCGCCCCGGGCGGGGCGGGCCGGCCATGCCTCGGGGGACGAGGAGACGCAAGGGTGCCAGAGCTCCACAACGCCGGTCCGCTGCACACGCACGGGCAACCGGACGACTCCGCGCTGTCGGACGCGGAGCTGGGGGAACGGATACGCTCCGGTGCCCCGCGCGCCGATCCGGCGATCCAGGAGCTCAAGCGCCGCCATCTGCCGGCGGTCCTCGCCTACGCCAGGCTCTGCGGCCGCAACCAGACCGCCGGCAACCAACTGGCCGTCCAGGCGCTCCGGCTGGCGTCGGACGAGGCCGGCCGGGGCATCGAGCCCCGCGGGCAGTGGCGCCACCATCTGCTGATACTCGTGCGGCGCGTCGGCACCGAGTGGGCACGCGGCGGCCGCCGGGCCAGGCTCTCCGCCGACTTCGCCGCATGGACCGACGCGACCGCCGACGCCGGGACCGGTACGGTCCCCGACGGGGGTGAGGTGCCGGCCGGCGCGCCCGGCCCGGCGCCGGATGTCTCCGCGGCCGTGCTCGCCGCCTTCCACCGGCTGCCGGCCCTGACCCGGGGTGTCCTCTGGTACGCCGTGGTGGACCAGGAACCCGACTCCACGGTGGCCGGCTATCTGGGCGTCCGCGCCGACCTCGTCCCCGATCTGCGGCTCCGGGCGCCGGAGTCGATGCGCCAGGCCTTCCTCCAGGCGTACCTCGAACGGGGCGACAAGCGGTGCCTGGGCTACCGCAGGATCATCGAGGCGGCGGCGCGGCCCGTGGACAGGCGGCGCAGCGGCGATCTGACGCTGCATCTGGCCGAGTGTCCGCGCTGCACCCGGGTGGTCGCGGAGCTGAGCCGGATGACGGACAACCCCCGGATGGTCTTCGCCGAGCACCTGCTGGGCTGGGGCGGCGCGGAGTACACGGCTCGGCTGCCGGTGTCCCGGATGCCCGCGGCCGTACCCGCCCGGGGCCCGGCCCCCGGGAACGCGCCCGTGGCCGGGCCGGTGAGCGGGCCGGTGGTCTCGGCCGGCGAGATGGCGGCCGAGACGACCGCGGCCCCCGAGCGGCCCGGGCAGCCGACTGCCGGGGCAGCGCTGTGGTGGGGCCTGCGCCTGCCCTCCCGGTCCGTCCTGCTGATCGCCGCCGCCGTGGTGGTCGCGGCCTCCGCCGCGACGGGGACCGCGCTGGTGGCGGCTTCCGGGGACTCCGGCGCGTCGCGCGAGCCCGTGGCGTCGGCGCCCACGCCGGACGGGGCCATCCCCACCTTCGAGGCTCCGCCGCCGGTCCCGACGCTGTCGACGAGCCCCGGCGGCACGCACTCGGCGCGGCCCACGCCCTCGCCGACGCGCACCCCGCCCCCGGCCGCGTCCCGGCCGCCGGAGGCCGCGCCGACGAGGAGCGTCGTGCCGATTCCGGCGCCCATCGTCCCCGGGGCGGGCTACCACCCCGTGGTCAACGCCGGGACGGGATTGTGCCTCGACGTGGAGGACGGGGTGATGGCCAACCGCACCGACGTCATCACGACCGCCTGCAACGGCGCCACCACCCAGCGGTGGCGGCTCGAACCGAACGGTCTGCTGCGCAACAGCGCGGACCCCGAGTTCTGCCTCGACTCGCGCGGGGACACCGACCGCGGCGCGGGGATCTGGTCGTGCTCCTCCGTCGACGGCCGCAACGGCCTCAATCTGCAGTTCTCCGTCGACGGCGCGGGAGTGGTCAGTCCGCGGATCGACCCGGACTTCGCCCTCGAACCGCTGGGCGGTTCCCTGGGGTTCGACCGGCTCGACGGCGACGCCGACCAGCGGTGGAACGCCGGCACCTCGGGGTAGTCCGTTCGGGCCGTGCGGACCTTCAGCGTGTGGGTGGCGCCGTAGCCGCCGCCGAGGTCGCCGAACGTCGCGGTGAAGACGGCACCCGTCTGCGCCGGGATCACCGAGGGCGCCTTGGAGAGCACGGCGGTGACCCGGTGCCGCCAGATGAGGGTGAGGCCGCGGAGACGACCGCCGTGCCGTCGCCGCGCTGCCGGATCTGCACGTTCACCGGTGCGCTCGCGGTGAGCGTGCCCACCGTTCCGGCGCTCCAGAAGTTGACGCCGGTGAAGGCCCGCGAGGGGACGCGGACGCCTTGGCGAGGATCCTCAGCCAGTCGCGGTCCAGGGCCCGGGCGCCGGTGCGCGACGCGCTCGCGCCGGGCATCAGGACGTACGCGTACGAGGCGTCCCGCGGGTCGGTGCCGTGGTCGTGCCAGAGCGTCAGATGGCGGCGGGTGAAGGGCTGCGGCGAGTTGCCGGCATTGATGTCCTTCCAGGCGCCGGTGCGTTCCTCCCGGAGGGCGCTGAGGGTCGCGCCGCCGGGGAGGACGTAGCCCGCGTGGCCGTCGATGTGTGACCAGCGGGTGCGGACCCGGGTGCCCGTCCAGCCGTGGTGGCCGGGGTGGCTGGTGGCGGTCCTTCAGGGCGGCCGCTCGGCCCGACGGGTGACGGCCATTCGGCCCCGCGCGGGTTGCCGGACCGGTGGGGGCGAAGTGGTATCGGGACGAACGCTTCCGACGCAGACGACGCCGGGTGTCGCGGCGGCAAAGGATGAGCATGCACATACCCCGATCCCCAGCCGCCCGCGGGCGCTTCGCCGCGATCGCCGTCGCCGCCACGATCTGCGCCTCCGTCATCAGCGCCCCCGCTCCCGCCCCGGTCCGGGCCCCGGCGCCCGCCCGCTCCCCCGCCTCCGGACCGGCCGACGGCCCGGCCCCGCCGGGCGCCGTTCCGGCCCTCGACTGGAGCTCCTGCGCACAGGCCCCCGGCTTCGAGTGCGCGACCGCGAAGGCCCCGCTGGACCACAGCCGGCCCGCCGGGCGCGCGGTGGACCTCGCCGTCATCAGACACCGGGCCACGGGGCCGGCGCCTCGCCTCGGCACCCTCTTCTTCAACCCCGGCGGACCCGGAGGGGCCGGAACGCAGGCACTGCCCCAGTGGTACGAACTCTTCCCCGAGGAACTCCGGCAGCGGTTCGACATCGCCAGCTGGGACCCGCGCGGGGTCGGCGAGAGCACCGCCGTCCGCTGCTTCGCCACCACCGACGAGGCGTACGAGTGGCTGGAGCGAATACCCTTCGGCTTCCCCGTCGGCGAGAGCGAGGCCGAGGCCTGGGTCGACGCCTATTCCGACCTCGGCCGGCTCTGCGAGCAGCGCGACGCGCAGTTGCTGCGGCACGTCTCCACCACGGACACGGCACGCGACCTGGACCGGCTCCGGCAGGCCGTGGGCGACGAGAAGCTCAGCTTCCTCGGCGTGTCGTACGGGACGTTCCTGGGCGCCACGTACGCCAACCTCTTCCCCGACAAGGTCCGGGCGATGGTCCTGGACAGCAACATCGACCCGCAAGTCTGGGTGGACCGCGGCCCCACCGCGGAACCACGGCTGACGACGTTCCTGCGGGAGGACGTCGACCTGGGGTCGGCCGCGACCCTGCGGCAGTTCCTCGACCACTGCGGGCGCGCTCCCGCGGACCGCTGCGCCTTCTCCGCCGGAAGCCCGGAGGCGACCCGAAAGAAGTTCGAACGGCTGATGCTGCGCCTCCAGGAGCGGGCGCAGGGATCGTGGACGTACGCCAGGACCGTCACCACGGCGCTCAGCAGCCTGTACGCCGTGGATCCGGGCTGGTACGACCTGGCCTGGGCGCTGGAGGATCTGTGGGAGTGGCGGCCTCCGCAGGAAACCCCCGCACCAAAGGGACCGTTGCCATACCCGGCGTTCGAGCAGATCGAGGCGATCCGCTGCTCGGAGAGCCCCAATCCGCGCGATCCCCGGCGCTACCCGGAGCTGGCGGAGTTCAGCTACGGGCGGGCCGGCGACCTCGGGCGGGCCGTCGCCTGGGCCAGCGAGCCCTGCGCCACCTGGCCGGCGACGGCCTCCTCCCCGTACACGGGCCCGTGGAACCGGCCCACGGCGAACCCCGTGCTCGTGGTCAACACCACGTACGACCCGGCGACTCCGTACCAGGGCGCGCTCGCGATGACCCGGCAGCTCGCGAACGCCCGTCTGCTGACCGTCGAGGGATACGGGCACTCGTCCGTCGTCAACCCGAGTCTCTGCGTGGACGACCACGAACGCCGCTATCTGGTCGACGGCGTCCTGCCACCGGAGGGAACCACCTGCCGGCAGGACGTGCGACCGTTCAGCGAGTCGCGGCCCCGGGGCGGCGTCGGCACCGGCGGCGGCGGAACGGCGGGCGGTGCGGAGGCGGATGAGGCCGGGCACGGCGGGAGGTGAGCGCGGGGAATCGAGTCGACGGGAGGTGAGTGGGAGAGCTTCCATCTGCGTGCTCCGGCCCGGTCGTCGGCGCCCGCCCATGTTCCGTCTCAGCCGGGACATGGTCGTACGGCCGCCGTGCACCCCGGGCTCGGCCGAGGACGTGGACAAGGAGCACCGGTGGCTTCCGCAGCTCGCCCCGAGTCTCCCCGCGGCCGTGGCCGCACCCCTCGGCAAGGGCCTGCGGGCCGGCGGATTCCCGTGGCCGTGGTCGGTCTACGGCCGACTGGACGGCGAGAACCCGGTCCCGGGCCGGTTCGCCGAATCCCGGGCGCTCGCCCGGGACCTGGCGCGGTTCGTCGCCGCGCTGCACCGGATCGGCCCCTCGGGCGGCCCCGCCTCCTACCGCGCCGAACCTCTCTCCGCACGGGACGCCGACACCCGCGCCGCGATCGGGGCACTGGGCGGAATCGTCGACGCGGGTGCGGCGGTCGCAGCGTGGGAGGCGGCGCTGCGAACCCCCGGGTGGGACGGGCCGCGCGTCTGGGTCCACGCGGATCTCCAGCCGGGGAATCTGCTGCTCGCGGAGGGACGGCTCGGCGCCGTCGTCGACTTCGGCGTCTGGGCCTGGGAGAGCCCGCGGTCGACCTGATCGTGGCCTGGTCGTCCTGACCGCCGAAGCGCGGCCCCTGTTCCGAGCGGCCCTGGGCGCCGACGAGGCTACCTGGGCGAGGGGGCGGGGGTGGGCGCTGTCGACCGCCCTGATGGAGCTTCAGCACGACCGGGGACGAACCCGAGGATGGCGGCCGTCGCCCGCCACGTCGTCCATGAGGTCCTCGGGGACCACCGGCCCCTCGGCCGGCCGTGGGCGTGCCGTCCGGACGGGGCCGTCTCGGGCGGGAGCGTATCGGGCGGGGGCGGGGGGCCTCCCGGTCCGTCAGTTCGGATCCGGACGGACCGGGAGGGCCGGCCTCGGGACGCGAATGCGGCGGGCCGGGCCCCGGCCCGGCCCGCCGCGGGTGGACTGCGGTGCGGCCGCGTCACCGTGTCGCGGTGCGGCCGCACCGGTGGGCTACCGGCGCGGGAAGCCGCCGCGGCCCCAGGAATCGAAGTCGACGACACGGCCGCGGCTGTCGCGCAGCGTGGCCGAGTCGCGGCTGTCCCAGACGTAGTTCCGGCGTCCCTGGTAGACGTCGTGCCGGGTGTCGAAGCCCCGGCCGGTGTGGACGCGGACGCTGGAGCGGGCGGGCAGGCGCAGGTCGTCGAAGCGGTAGCGGTTGCCGTCGCTGTCCGAGAGGGTCCATCCGTCGAGGTCGACGGCGCGGCGACCGTTGTTCGTCACCTCGACCCACTCCGCGTTCAGGCTGCGGTTGGACCGGAAGTCACGACGCGGGTTCTGGTGCTGGACCTGGCCGATGACGACCGAGGAACGCCGGTCACGGCCGAATCGGTCACCGTCGAATCTGTCGCGGTCGAACCGGTTCCGGTCGTCGTGGTGGCGGCTGTGGCCGGCGTGACGGTCGCGCCCGTCACGGCGGTCGTGCCCGTTGTCCGCGGAAGCCGGCACGGCCATCGCGCCGACGATCGCGCCGGACGCCAGGACCGCCGCCACGAGACGACGGACGTTACGGGAAGCAGACATGAGGATGCCCTTCACTTCAGTGCCCGCCCGGCCTGTGGGGCCGGCGGGCGGACCATGCACTCGGCCCTGTGCCGAGGCCGCACACATTGGCCGGGCAACACCCCCCATAAGCCCTCAAACCACCCCGTGTTACGAAATGCGGATATTTCCGTAACGCTCACCTGTATACAGCACGGACAATAGCGACATGACCTGACAAAACTTCTGCACCGTACAGCGACCCGTACAAGCATCAACAACAAGCGGTTGCGGTGCGCACCCGCCACCCCGTGCGCCACCCCACCCGCCGAACGGCTCGGACGCGGCGGTGTGTAACAGCCGCGCCGGTGGCGCGGCGCTCCGGCCGGCCCCGCTCCGCCGCCGTCTCGTCTCGCTGGTCGAGTCCGGCGGGCAGTGGCACCCTGAGAGGGGGTCGGGCCCGAGGAGATACGGGAGGGCCGATGGGACGAGACGTCCCGGCGCTGGTGTTCACCCGTGACGACCGCCGTCGGTACCGGAACAAGATGCAGGACTGTCTCGACACCTTCGCGCTGATGCTGCGCGAGTCACGGTTCGAGTCGGAGAGGCCGCAGGTCGGCCTGGAGATCGAACTGAACCTCGTCGACAGCGCGGCCGAACCGGCGATGCGGAGCACCGACGTGCTCGAGGCGATCGCCGACCCCGCCTGGTCGAGCGAGCTGGGCCGGTTCAATCTGGAGATCAACATTCCACCTCGCCGGCTGACGGCCGGCGGCCCCGACGCCTGGGAGCAGGAGATCAGGGACGCGCTCAACCACGCCGAGGACCGGGCCGCGCAGGTGGGCGCGCACCTGGCGATGGTGGGGATCCTGCCGACCCTGCAGCAGAAGGACGTGGGCGAGGCGGCGCTGTCGGAGAACCCGCGCTACCGGCTGCTCAACGAGCAGGTGTTCGCCGCCCGCGGCGAGGACCTGCGGATCTCCGTGGACGGCGTGGACCGGCTGCGGACGTACGCGGACACGATCACGCCCGAGGCCGCCTGCACGAGCACCCAGTTCCATCTGCAGGTCTCGCCCGACGAGTTCGCCGGGTACTGGAACGCGGCACAGGCCATCGCGGGCGTGCAGATCGCCTTGGCCGCGAACTCACCTTTCCTCTTCGGCAAGGAGCTGTGGCGGGAGACCCGGATCCCCCTGTTCGAGCAGGCGACCGACACCCGGCCCGAGGAGATCAAGGTGCAGGGCGTGCGGCCGCGGGTGTGGTTCGGCGAGCGGTGGATCAACAGCGTCTTCGACCTCTTCGAGGAGAACCTGCGCTACTTCCCCGCCCTGCTGCCGCTGTGCGACGACCAGGATCCGAAGGAGACGCTGGAGGGCGGCGACATCCCGGAACTGTCCGAACTCACTTTGCACAACGGGACCATCTACCGCTGGAACCGCCCGGTGTACGCGGTGACGAACGACCGGCCCCATCTCCGCGTGGAGAACCGGGTGCTGCCCGCCGGGCCGACGGTCGCCGACGTCCTGGCCAACGGCGCGTTCTACTACGGCCTCACCCGTGCCCTGGTCGAGGAGGAGCGCCCGGTGTGGTCGCGGATGTCGTTCTCGGCCGCCGAGGAGAATCTGCACACGGCCGCGCGGCACGGGATCGACGCCCGTCTGTACTGGCCCGGCATGGGCGAGGTGCCGGTCGCCGAACTGGTGCTGCGGCGTCTGCTGCCGCTGGCGCACCGGGGTCTGGAGCTGTCCGGGATGGACGCGCAGTGGCGGGAGCCGCTGCTGGGGATCATCGAGCAGCGTTGCGTCACGGGCCGTAACGGGGCCGTGTGGCAGGCGGAGATGTTCCACCACATCAACAGCACCGCCCATGTGTCCCACCACGAAGCGCTGCGGCGGATGACCCAGCAGTACATCGACTACATGCACCTCAACGCGCCCGCGCACACCTGGCCCGTCGACTGAGCGGCCCGGCTCGAGCCCGCAGCGGGCCCCGGCACGGCGGGGCGGCCGCGGCCGAGAGGCGCATCACGAGCGGCGGCACAGGAACAAACGATCGGTTACCGTCGTGGGGATGGCCACGGCCCGCAGGACCGTGGCCCGATGCGTCCCCGCAATGGATCGATCCGAGTGCCGCCCATGCACGCTTCTTCCCGCACCGTTCCCACCGCTCTCGCCGCAGCCCTCGTCGTCGTGCTGGCCGCCGGCTGCACCACCGCGTCCGGCGGCGCCCGGGCGTCCGACAAGCCCGCGGCAACCGCCGGCACCTCGTCGGCGGCCGCCCCGGCACCGGAGTCCCGCCCCTCCACCCCGCCGCCGCCGTCGACCGCCCTCGACCCGGCTTCCGTCCCGTCCGCCGGCGCCACCCCGAGGCCGCCCGGCGGCGCACGCACGCAGCCGGCCGAGCTGGGCATCCCGTCGATCGGCGTCGCGGACCTGCGCGTCGTCCCGTACGAGGGGACCACCGACGACTGGCCCGGGACGCGCATCCAGGACCGCGGCGTGGCCGCCAGCCCCTACGGCGAGCGGGGCGGGGTCGGACCGGGCGAGGTCGGCAACTACCTCGTCACCGCGCACCGGCTGTCCGCCGGCGGGCCGCTGCGCGACCTGACGTCGCTGGGCGTCGGCGATCCGGTCCTCCTGACCTCGGGCGGCAAGATCTACGAGTACCGGATCACCGAGCACCGGACGACGTCCTTCCGGTCCGCCCGGTCACTGGCCGAGCAGCGGGCCGCGGTGCCGGGCTTCCCGGGCAGGACCGCCACACAGGCGATGATCACGATCTCCACCTGCGCCACACCGGAGGACAACGCCGCGGGGAACTTCTGGCGCGACGACCGGAACAACCCGGAGCACCGGATCGACCGGGTGGGCGTGCTCACGGACGTGCGCGACGCCGCGGGCTGACCGGCCGGAGCGGGCTCCGTGCCGCGGCCAAGCGGCACGGTCGCGGGGCGTGTTGCGCCGATCTAGAGTTGGTCATATCAGACAAAACCGGCTGGTATTCCCTGCCCGGGCCCCCTGGGAGGGCCGATGAACCGTATCTCGGTGACCGTGGACGGCGTTGCCTACCAGGACGATGTGGAGCCGCGGCTGCTGCTGGTCCACTATCTGCGGGACCGCCTGGGACTGACCGGCACCCCCATCGGCTGCGACACCGGCAGCTGCGGCGCGTGCACCGTCGAACTGGACGGCCGCAGCGTCAAGAGCTGCTCGGTGCTCGCCGTCCAGGCCGACGGCGGCGAGGTCACCACCGTGCAGGGGCTCGGCGCCCCCACCGGTGGGCTCGACTCCCTCCAGAGGGCCTTCCACGAGAAGCACGCACTCCAGTGCGGCTACTGCACACCCGGAATGATCATGGCTGCCCGGGACCTCCTCAGGGAGAATCCGGACCCCACTCCCGACGAGGTGCGCCACGGCCTCGAGGGCAACCTCTGCCGGTGCACGGGCTACCAGAACATCGTCCAGGCGGTGCTGGCGGCAGCCCGCGAGGGGCAGGAGGCCAGGACATGACCGCCGGGCCGGCGGACCGGACGCACGAGCGGGAAGTGGGACGCGCCCGGGCCCGCAAGGAGGACGCGCACCTGGTCACGGGGCAGACCACCTGGACCGACAACATCAGCGTGCCCGGCATGCTGCACATGGCGGTGCTGCGCAGCCCCATGGCGCACGCCCGGATCGACCGGGTCGACGTCCCCCCCGCGCTGGAGCGGCCCGGTGTCGTCGCCGCGTTCAGCGGACGCGACCTCGCCGACGGGCTGGCCTCGATGCCGTGCGTGTGGCCGGTGACCGAGGACATCGTGATGCCCGACCATCCGCCGGTCGCCGTCGACGAGGTGCGCTACGCCGGGGATCCGGTCGCCGTGGTGATCGCCCGTGACCGGTACGCGGCGGCCGACGCCCTGGAGGCGGTCGACGTCGACTACACGCCGCTCGAGCCCGTGCTCGACCTGGAGGCGGCGCTCGCGGAGGGCGCACCGCTCGTGCACGCGGACAAGGGCACGAACCGCTGCTACGTCTGGCCGCTGACGACCGGTGAGGACTGGGACGCCGTGCGGGCCCGGGCCGACGTGGTCGTCTCCCGGCGGTTCCTCCAGCAGCGCCTCATCCCCAACGCGATGGAACCGCGTGCCGTCGTCGTGATGCCCATCGCCGCTTCCGGCGAGTACACGATGTACTCCGCGACCCAGATCCCCCACATCGTGCGGGTGCTGATGGCGATGGTCACCGGCATCCCCGAGCAGAAACTGCGGGTGATCGCCCCGGACGTGGGCGGCGGCTTCGGCTCCAAGCTCCAGGTGTACGGGGAGGAGGCCGTCGCGCTCGCCGTGGCGCGCACGCTCGGCCGGCCGGTGAAGTGGACCGAGTCCCGCTCCGAGGGCTACCTCGCCACCCACCACGGCCGCGGCCAGATCCAGGACGTCCAGGTCGCGGCGACCCGCGACGGAAAGCTGCTCGGACTGAAGGTCGACCTGCTCGCCGACATGGGCGCGTACCTGATGCTGATCACGCCCGGGACCCCGCTGCTCGGCGCGTTCATGTACCCGGCGATCTACAAGATGGACGCCTACGCCTTCACCTGCACCGGGGTCTTCACGACCCGGACGCCCACGGACGCCTACCGGGGCGCCGGCCGTCCGGAGGCGACGTTCGCGATCGAGCGCATGATGGACGAACTCGCCGCCGAGCTGGGCATGGACCCGCTGGAGCTGCGCCGGCGCAACTGGATCCGCCACGACGAGTTCCCGTACACCTCGATCGCCGGACTCACCTACGACAGCGGCGACTACGAGGCCGCGACGGAGAAGGCGCTGGCCCTGTTCGGCTACGAGGGGATGCGGGCCGAGCAGCAGGAGAGGGTGCGGCGCGGCGATCCGGTGCGCCTCGGCATCGGCATCTCGACGTACACGGAGATGTGCGGGGTCGCGCCGAGCCGGGTGCTGAGGGACCTGCGCTACGCGGCCGGCGGCTGGGAGACCGCGAACGTCCGCATGCTGCCGACGGGCAAGGTCGAGGTGGTCACGGGAACGAGTCCGCACGGCCAGGGCCATGTGACGTGCTGGAGCCAGATCGCGGCCGACGTGCTGGGCGTGCCGTTCGAGGACGTCGAGGTCGTGCACGGCGACACCCGGGCGGCGCCGCAGGGGATGGACACCTACGGTTCTCGCTCCCTGGTGGTCGGCGGTACGGCGGTCCACGAGGCGGCGCAGAAGGTCGTGGAGAAGGCCAGGAGGATCGCGGCCCATCTGCTGGAGGCCGGCGAGGACGACCTCGACTTCGCGGAGGGCGTGTTCTCGGTCAAGGGCTCTCCCGACGCGCGGCGGACGATCCAGGAGATCGCGTTCGAGGCGTTCTCCTCGCACGACCTGCCCGACGGCATGGAACCGACGATCCACGCCGACCACGTCGTGGATCCGGACAACTTCTCGTACCCGCACGGAACGCATCTGTGCGCCGTGGACGTCGACACGGAGACGGGCCACACCCGCATCCGCTCCTATGTGTGCGTCGACGACGTGGGCCGGGTGGTCAACCCGGTGATCGTCGAGGGCCAGGTGCACGGCGGGCTCGCCCAGGGCATCGGCCAGGCGCTCTACGAGGAGGCCGTCTACGACGCCGACGGGAATCTGACGTCCGGGACGATGGCCGACTACCTGGTGCCGTCGGCGGTGGACCTGCCGGAGTTCACCACCGAGCGCACCGAGACGCCCGCCACCACCAACCCGCTGGGCGTGAAGGGCGTCGGTGAGGCGGGGACGATCGCCTCGACCCCGGCGGTCGTCAACGCCATCGTGGACGCGCTGCGCCCCCTCGGGGTGACGGACGTACCCATGCCGTGCACCCCGGAACGGGTGTGGCGGGCCATCCGGCAGGCCCGTGGCGAGGAAGACGCAGCCCCGACAGACCGGCGTCCGGAGGGCACGGTGCCGACGACGGGCCAGGCACCCGCCCCGAGCGAGGAGGGACTGGCATGATCCCCGCGGCTTTCGACTACAGGCGCCCGGAGTCGGTGGACGAGGCCGTGGCCGCGCTGGCCGAGGCCGGTGAGGACGCCAAGGTCCTCGCCGGCGGCCAGAGCCTGCTCCCGATGCTGCGGCTCCGGCTCGCCTTCCCCGAACTGCTGGTGGACGTGGGCAGGATCGACGAAATGCGCGGCGTACGCGAGGAGGAGGACGCACTCGTCATCGGCGCCATGACCACGCATCACGACGTGATGGCAGACCCACTGGTGCGGACGCACGCGGGGCTGCTCGCGGCGGCGACGGAGACGGTCGCCGACCCGGCCGTACGCAACCGGGGAACGCTCGGCGGGTCGCTCGCCCACGCGGATCCCGCCGCGGACCTGCCCGCGGTCGTCCTCGCGCTCGACGGCGAACTCGTCGCCACCGGACCGCGGGGCCGCCGGACGATCCCGGCGCGGGACTTCTTCACCGACTACCTGCAGTCCGCGCTGAACCCCGACGAAGTGCTGGTCGAGGTGCGGATCCCGAAGGCCGGGAACTGGGGGTTCCGCTACGAGAAGTTCCACCGCGCCGCACAGGCGTGGGCGGCGGTCGGCGTGGCGGTCCTCGTCCGCACGGACGGCGGGCGGATCGCCGAGGCGAGGATCGGACTCACCAACATGGGGCCGACCCCGGTACGGGCCGCCGCGGCCGAGGCGGCGCTCGCGGGCGCGGAAGGTCCCGAGGACGTGGCGCGCGCCGCCCAGGCAGCGGCCGAGGGCACCCGACCCTCCTCGGACCTGTGGGGCTCGGCGGAGTACCGCGAGCACATGGCCCGGGTGCTCACCCGGCGGGCGGTGCTCGCCGCGGCCGGGCCGGCCTGACGGGTGCCGCGCCGATGAGCGGGACGGCGACCGGGCCCACGGGGGAAGCCGGCGACGGCGCGCGACGGGCCGCCGGCCCTCCGGACAGCCCGGACGAGGTGCGGCGGCGGCTGGAGAACGTCGGCTATCTCGTGGACGAGGGCCTGGCCACGGCCTGCTTCCTGGCGCTCCGGCTGCACCGCCCGGTGTTCTGCGAGGGCGACGCCGGCGTGGGGAAGACCTCGCTCGCGGGCGCGCTCGCCGGGATGCTGGGCGCACCGCTGATCCGGTTGCAGTGCTACGAGGGGATCGACGCCTCGCAGGCCCTGTACGACTGGGACTTCCCCCGGCAGCTGCTGCACCTGCGCGCGGCCGAGGCGGCCGGGGTCACCGACGTGGAGGGGCTGGAGGCGGAGCTGTACGACCGGCGCTTCCTCGTCGAACGGCCGCTGTTGCAGGCGCTGCGGATCCAGCCCTCGGTGCTGCTCGTCGACGAGGTGGACCGGGCGGACGACGAGTTCGAGGCGTTCCTCCTGGAGCTGCTGTCGGAGTACTCGGTCACCGTGCCCGAACTCGGCACCCTGCGGGCCACCACGCCTCCCGTGGTGGTGCTGACGTCGAACCGGACGCGCGAGGTGCACGACGCGCTCAAGCGGCGCTGTCTGTACCACTGGTTCGACCATCCCGGCTTCGCCCGGGAGCTGGCGATCGTCCGCAGCCGGCTGCCCGCGGTGTCGGCCCGGCTCGCCGAGCAGGTCACCGCCCTCGTCCAGGCGCTGCGGTCGGAGGAGCTGGTGAAGCCGCCGGGAGTGGCCGAGACGATCGACTGGGCCGAGGCGCTGGACGCGCTGGGCGCCACGGAGCTGGACGCGGAGCTGGCCGTTTCGACGCTCGGGTCCGTGCTGAAGTACCGGGAGGACACGGAGCGGGCCCGGTCCATGGACCTCTCCGCGGTCCTCGCCCTGCGGGCGGCGGGGGCGTGAGGCCGATGACGGCGGTCGACGGCGGCGCCGCGGTGCTGGTCGGGTTCGCGCGTGCGCTGCGCGCGGCGGGACTGGACGCCGGGCCGGACCGGGTGCAGACGTTCCTGCGGGCGCTCGACGTGCTGGGGCCGCGGCGGCGGACCGACGTGTACTGGGCCGGGCGGCTCACGTTGTGCGGCGGCCAGGACGACCTGGACCGCTACGACCGCGTGTTCGCCGGCTACTTCGGGCCGCGCGCATGGCCCGAGGGACCGCGCGCCCGGCCGCTGCCGCCCGCTCCCCCGCCGCCGCGGCTCGTCGTACGCCCGACGGACCGCGTCCCCGGCGGCGCCCGCGAGGAGGACCGGCGGCCGGGCGCGGCGGCCGCCCTCGCCAGTCCGGCGGAGGTGCTGCGGCATCGTGACGTCGCCGCGCTGACGGCGGCCGAGCGCGACCAGGTGCGGCGACTGCTGGCCGCGTTCTCGCTGCGGGGCGAGCCGCGGCGCTCCGCGCGGCTGCGGCCGGCCCGCCGGGGCGTCGTGGATCCCCGGCGGACGGTCCGGGACTGGCTGCGCCGCGGCGGTGAACCGGCGCGACTGCGGCGGCGGGCGCGTGCCGAACGTCCGCGCCGCGTGGTGCTGCTGGTGGACGTCAGCGGGTCGATGGCCGCGTACGCGGACGCGTTGCTGCGGTTCGCGCACGCGGCGGCGCACCGCGGACCTGCCGGGTCGAGGTCGGCCACGGAGGTGTTCACCGTCGGCACCCGGCTGACGCGGGTGACGGCCGCGCTGGAGCACCGCGACCCGGACGCCGCGCTGGCGGCGGTCGCCGCCGCCGTTCCCGACTGGCGCGGAGGCACCCGGCTCGGCGAGATGCTGCGGGCCTTCCTGGACCGGTGGGGGCAGCGCGGGATGGCACGGGGCGCCGTCGTCGTGGTGCTGTCCGACGGCTGGGAGCGCGGCGACCCGGCCCTCCTCGCGGCCCAGATGCGACGGCTGCACCGGCTGGCCCACCGGGTCGTGTGGGCCAATCCGCGCAAGGCGCGGCCCGGTTATGCGCCGCTGGCGGCCGGAATGGCGGCAGCCTTGCCCAGTGTCGACGCGTTCGTCGAGGGACACAGTCTGGCGGCGCTGGAGCACCTCGCCGCAGTGGTGAGAGGAGCCGAGGATGCGTGAGATTCTGCCTGCCCTGGGCCGCTGGTACGCCGAGGGCGAGCCGTTCGGGCTGGCCACGGTCGTGTCGGTGAGCCGCAGCGCGCCGCGCGGGCCCGGCGCTGCGATGGCCGTCGGCCCGGACGACGAGGTCGTGGGCAGCGTGTCCGGCGGTTGTGTGGAGGGCGCGGTCTTCGAGATGGCGCAGGAGGTCCTGGCCGATGGCGCGGCGCGGCTGCACACCTTCGGGTACAGCGACGAGGACGCGTTCGCGGTCGGTCTGACCTGCGGCGGTGAGATCACGCTGCTGGTCCGGGCCGTCTCGCCCGGCACCGACGCGGTGTTCGGGGCGGTGGCCGAATCGGTCGCCGCGCACCGTCCGGTGACGGTGGCGACCGTGACCGACGGCCCGGCGCCGCGCGGCGCCACGCTGGCGGTGTGGGCGGACGAGGTGGCCGGGACGCTCGGCTCCGAGGGGCTGGACGCGGCCGTCGTGGCCGACGCCCGCGGCGGGCTGGCACAGGGCTCGACCGGCATGCGGCACTACGGGCCGCGGGGGCAGCGGCGCGAGGACGACGTCTCGGTCTTCCTGCACTCGTTCGCGCCGCCGCCGAGGATGCTGGTGTTTGGGGCCATCGACTACGCGGCGGCCGTCGCCCGGATCGGCGACTTCCTCGGCTACCGGGTGACGGTGTGCGACGCGCGCCCGGTGTTCGCCACGCCCAAGCGGTTCCCGGAGGGCGTCGAGGTGGTCGTGGACTGGCCGCACCGCTACCTGGACCGCACCGAGACCGACGCGCGCACGGTCGTCTGCGTACTGACGCACGATCCGAAGTTCGACGTGCCGCTGCTGGAGCAGGCGCTGCGCCGGCCGGCGGCGTACATCGGCGCCATGGGCAGCCGCCGCACCCACGACGATCGGACGAAGCGGCTGCGCGAGGCCGGGCTGGGCGAGGAGCAACTGGCCCGGCTGCGCTCGCCGGTGGGTCTGGACCTGGGGGCCCGTACTCCCGAGGAGGTCGCCGTGTCCGTGGCGGCGGAGATCGTCGCGCTGCGCTGGGGCGGGAGCGGCGCGCCGCTGGCGGAGACGGCGGGGGCGATCCATCCGCCCGGTTCGGCTCCCGGTGACTCCGGGACGCGGGCGGGATCTGCCGGCGTGTGACGAGGAACGGAGCGGAGCATGGAACTGCGGCACGAGTTCACCGTCCCCGTACCGGTCGAGGAGGCCTGGCGGGCGCTCCTCGACATCGAGCGGGTGGCGCCCTGTCTGCCGGGTACGACCGTCCAGGAGTTCGACGGCGAGAAGGTCAACGGCACCGTGAAGGTCAAGGTGGGCCCGGTCACGCTGACGTACCGGGGCACCGCCGTCTTCGAGGAGAGGGATGAGGCGGCGCACCGGATGGTGCTGAGGGCGAGCGGCAAGGAGGTGCGGGGGCAGGGCACGGCGCGGGCGACCGTCACGGCCGGGCTCACGGCCTCCGGCGAGGGGACGGCCGTGTCCGTGCACACCGACTTCGCCGTGACGGGGCGGCCGGCTCAGATCGGGCGGGGCGTGATGGCCGAGGTGGGTGACAAGCTCGTGGGCAGGTTCGCCGACTGTCTGGCCGGGGAACTCGTCCGGACGCCCGGCGCGGAGGCCGGGACGGGTACGGCGGCCGGCGAGGGCAGGGCCGCGGGGGCCACTGCGGCGGCGGAGCCCGGCGGCCCGTCCGCGCCGCCCGGGGGTACCAGTGCCGAGGTGGAGCCCGGCGGCCCCGCGCCTGCGGCGCGGGCGGAGGCCGGACCGGCCGGGGCCGCCGCGCCCATCGATCTCGTACGGACCGCGGGCCTGCCGGTCGCCAGGCGGATCGTCCCGGCGGCACTGGCTGCCGGGGCGGCCGCCGCCGCGGTGGCCGTGATCGTCCGGCGCCGGCGACACTGACCGTCAGTCCGCGCGGGTCGCGAGAAGGGCGAGGAGCAGCGGGATCCGGGGCGAGCCGTCGGGCAGCCGCCACCAGCCGCCCGCGGTACGGACCATCTCCGGCCAGCGGGGCCAGGGGAGTTCGTCGCTCTCGCGCATCACTGTGATCCCGAGGCCCGCCCCGGTGAGCGCGTTGACCACCTCGTCGATCCCGTGCATCCACTCGTAGCTCTCGGTCGTCCCGCGCACGGCCGGGCCGTCGGTGTACGTGTACGTCGAGTCCCGGCGGATCGCGCCGCGTCCGCCCAGGTAGTCGTGGCGCAGCAGCAGTTCGGAGCCCTCGCCGGGCGCGGGCTTGGGCCCGAGGGCGTTGAGCAGCGGGTGGAACTCGACGAGGTAGAGGCGGCCGCCGGGGCGCAGCAGCCCGGCGACCGTGGCGGCCCAGCGGTCGAGGTCCGGCAGGTAGCACAGTGCGCCCTTGCCGGTGTAGACGACGTCGAACCGCCGTTCGGTGCCGAGTGCTTCGGCCGCGTCGTAGACGTTGGCCCGGACGTAGTCGACCGCAAGGCCCGCCCCGGCGGCGAGCCCGCGGGCGGCTTCGATGGACGCCCCGGAGATGTCGAGCCCCGTCGTGCGGGCGCCGCGCCGGGCGAAGGCGAGCGTCTCGGTGCCGAGATGGCACTGCAGGTGGAGCACGTCGCGGCCGGTCAGGTCGCCGAGGTCCTGCCATTCGAAGTCGCCGAACCAGCGGTCGGGGTCGGCCCGGCCGTCCTCGCCGAGCCCGTAGAACGCGCTGGCCAGGTGCACGGGGGTGCGTGCGTCCCAGTTGGCCTCATTGGTCCGCATCATCTGCCGAAGGGAGGGGGCGAGTGGCGCTTCGTGCTCGGCTGCTTCGGTCATGGGGACCATCCAACCGTGCGCGGGCACGTGGGCGGGCCGGGCCGGGCGGCCTTTTCCGGACAGTCTCCACTTGACAAAGCCATTTGCCGTGCCGGCAAATGGATCCATGGCGGAGAACGATTTCGACGGGGTGCTCACGGCCGTGGGGCCGAGGCTGCGGGCCCTTCGGCAGTCGCGCGGCAGCACGCTGGCCCAGATCGCCGAGACGACGGGGATCTCCCTGAGCACGCTGTCCCGGCTGGAGTCCGGCGGGCGCAAGCCCACGCTCGAACTGCTCCTGCCGCTGGCCCGGGCGTACGGAGTGCCGCTGGACGAGCTGGTCGGCGCGCCCGCCGTGGGTGACGCCCGGATCCGGCAGCGCCCCTTCACCCGGAACGGGCAGACGTACGTGCCGCTCACCCGCTACCTCGGGGGCCTGCACGCCTACAAGCACATCGTGCCTCCCCGCACGAAGGACAAGGGCGTGCGTCCCGAGCAGAAGGTGCACGAGGGCTACGAATGGCTCTACGTCCTCACCGGGCGGCTGTGGGTGGCGCTCGGCGAGCACGATCTGGTCCTCGGCGCGGGCGAGGCCGCGGAGTTCGACACCCGCACCCCCCACGGCTTCGCCAACGCCGGGGACCGGCCCGTGGAGTTCCTGTCCCTGTTCGGGCCGCAGGGCGAGCGGATGCACGTACGGGCGCGCCCGGTCTCGGACTGACCGCCCGGGGCCGGGAGCCGCCACGCGGATCGGGCGTCAGGGCAGGATCGAGTCCACGTATCCGCCGTCGACCCTGACCGCCCCTCCGGTCGTCGCCGAGGCGTAATCCGAGCCGAGGTAGACGACCAGGTTGGCGATCTCCGACGGTTCGATCAGCCGGCCCAGCAACGACTGGGGGCGGTGCAGGCGCATGAACTCGCGCTGCGCCTCCTCCCAGGGGAGGTCCCGGCCGACCAGGTCGTACACGAACTCCTCGACGCCCGGGGTGTGGGTGGGGCCGGCGATGACCGAGTTGACGGTCACACCGCTGCCGGCCGCCTCCTTGGCGAAACCGCGGGAGACCGCCAGCAGCGCGGTCTTCGACGTCCCGTAGTGGATCATCTCGGCGGGGATGACGATGGCGGAGTCGCTGGCGATGTTCTGGATCCGGCCCCAGCCCCGGTCCTTCATGCCCGGCAGATAGGCGCGGATGAGCCGCACGGCGCTGAGCACATTGACGTCGAAGTACGTGCGCCACTGCTCGTCGGTGATCTCCAGCGGGTCGGCGGGGCCGAAGATCCCGAGATTGTTGACGAGGACGTCCGCGTCGGGCACCTCGGCCCGCAGCCGTGCGGCGCCCTCCTCGGTGGTGAGGTCGCAGGCCACGGACGTCACCCGCGCGTCCGGTACCCGGTCCAGCAGTTGCTCCCGCGCCTCGCGCAGCCGCTCCTCGCCGCGGCCCGTGAGGACGGTCGCGGCGCCGGCTCCGGCGAGGCCGACGGCGATGGCGAGTCCGATGCCCTGTGAGGAACCCGTGACGATGGCGGTCCTGCCGCTCAGATCCACATGCACCCGCCCCACGCTGCCACGGAACTCCGCGCGAACCGGCGGCGCCACGCAGAACCGGCACCCCGGGCGCGGAACGTCCACGCGGTGACCTGGGGGTGGCTTCCGGTCCGGGGGACGCACCGGAAGCCACCCGGGGCGGATCGTCAGGTCTCCGCCCGTGCTCCCACCGCGGTGAGCAGCGCGAGGGGGGTCGCGGCCGCCCACGCCTGGGGGGAGCAGGAATGGGGGTAGGGGACGGGCCCTTCGCCGGGGACGCGGGAGTAGCCGGCGATGACCTCGGGAAGCCGGTGGTCGTGGTGCGCGGCGGCACCGGCGAGCGCCCGGGCGAGTACGGCTGCCTCGCCGTGCAGCCCGTAGCGGGCGAGGCCCAGGGCGATGACCGCGTTGTCGTGGGGCCAGATGCTGCCCCGGTGGTAGGACAGCGGGTGGTACGGGGCCTGTCCCGCCGCGAGGGTCCGGATGCCCCAGCCGGAGAAGAAGTCGTCCTCCATCAGGCGCCGTCCTGTGGCGCGGCCCCGCTCGGTGTCGAGGATCCCCGACCAGAGCAGATGGCCCGCGTCGGAGGCCAGCGCGTCCACCCGGCGACCCGCCCCGTCCAGGGCGAGGGCCGGGAACGCCCGGTCGGCCATCCAGAAGTCGGCGCCGAAGCGGGCGCGCAGGTCCCCGGCCGCCGACTCCAGTTCGGCCGCCCAGTCGGGGTCGTGCCAGGCGTCGCGGGCCAGGGCGGCGGTGCGCAGCAGTGCGTCGTAGGCGTAGCCCTGGGCCTCGGCGACGGCGATGTCGCCGGTGGCCTGCGTCCCGTCGGTGAAGCAGACGGCGCCTTCGGAGTCCTTCCAGTTCTGGTTGAGGAGTCCGTGGCCGTCGGCGCGGTAGGTGAGGTATCCGCGCTCCTTCAGCCCGCCGTGGTCGAACATCCAGGTGACGGCGGCGCGGGCCTGGCGTTCCAGTCGCCGGGCGAGCGCGAGGTCACCGGTCCGCTCGGCGTGGGCGTGCAGCAGGACCAGGAAGAGGGGCGTGCTGTCGACGGAGCCGTAGTAGCGGCCGTAGGGGACCTGGCGGAAGTGGGCCAGTTCGCCGTGCCGGATCTCGTGGACGATCTTGCCGGGTTCGGCGATGCGGGCCGGGTCGTGCTCCGCGGCCTGGGTGGCCGCGAGCGCCGGCAGCGTCGCCTCGGCCAGGCCGGGGCGGTACGGCAGCGCGAAGTACGAGGTGAGCAGCGAGTCCCTGCCGAACAGGGTGAGGAACCAGGGCACACCGGCCGCCGGGACGTGGACGGTCCCGCCGTCAGGGCCGGCGGCGGGGACGCGCAGTCCGGCGAGGTCGTCCAGCCCCTGCCGGCAGGCGCGGCCCAGTTCCTCGTGCCCCGACGGGACCGCCGGCGCCCCTTCGGTGAACGCCTCGTGCTCCCGCCGCGCCTGCTCCTCGGCCTCCGCGACGGTGGCCGGCGGCGCGGGTGCGGCGGGGGCGCCGTGCGGGACGGCCGTGGCGTGGACGGTGATCTCGGCGCTGCCGTGGGCGGGCAGCTCTACGGTCCACTCCAGGGCGACGCGCTCCCCGGCGGCTTCCGCGCGAGGCGCCGGGGAGGCGGTCACGGTGGTGCTCGCGTGCCAGTCGCCGCGCCTGTAGTGGAATGCGGCTCCGCCGGGGAGCAGATCGAGGGTGCGTATGGCGCCGGCCTTGTCGTACTGCCGGTCGTCGCCGCGGAGTTCGAACTGGTCGGCGAAGTCGGCGGCGGCTTCCAGCCGGACGGTGACGGAGGTGTCCCGGCCGGTGTTAGCGGTGATGCGCAGATGCTCGACGAGCCGGCCGTGGCGCAGGGCCTGCCGGCGGAAGAGCGTCCAGTCGGAGGGCTCGTCACGGCTGCCGACCGCGGTGAGCACGGCGGCGCCGCCGCCCGGTCCGCGGGCCGGCACCAGGACCGTCGGGGTCCGCCCGTCGACGGTGAGGATCCAGGTGCTCAGATGGCGGGTGTCCCTGGTGAACAGCCCGTCGGGGGACGCGCCGCGGGTGCCGGCGATGTCGCCGCCGGGCCCGGTCGCCGCGAAGGCACCGGCGTGCAGGAGGAGTCGGCGCGGGCTCATCGGCCGTCCTCCTCGGCGGTGCCGGCGAGCAGGTCGAGGGCGACCGCCGCGGTCCAGCTGAAGCGGTTCGCGCCGTGGCCCTCGCCGGTGTACGGGTCGACGTACTCGGCGAAGCGGGAGCCGCCGGCGGCGTCCAGGACGGCCCGCCGGAGCGCGTCGGCCTCGGACGCGGCACCGTGCAGGCGCAGTCCGCGCTCCAGAAGCCAGTTGATGTTGAACCAGGCCGGGCCGCGCCAGTAGCGGGCCGGGTCGAATGCGGGGCCCCGCAGGTCGTAGCTCGCGACGAGCCGGGTTCCCGTCCCGAGGCCGAAGTGCTCACCGGTGACCGTGCCCAGCAGGGCGTCCACCACGTGGCCGGGCAGCGACGGCACGACGAGGGGCAGCAGCCCGGTGACGCTCCTGTCCTCGATCACGGAGTCGCCCCGTACGTCCCGGCAGAGGAACATGCCGGCCTTCGGCTGCCACAGGTGGCGTACGAGCGCGTCGGTGAGCGCCTCGGCGCGCTCCCGGTGCGGGCGCGGATCGCGGCCCACCTGCTCGGCGATCCCGGCGAGTGCGTGCTCGGAGGCGATGAGCAGGGCGTTGAAGCCGGGGTCCTCGACGGCGAACGGGTGCGGGGTGCCCGCGTCGCGGTAGCCGTGGTCGCGGTAGTCGGCGGCCAGCCGTACGTACCGTCCGTAGTCCAGGTCGGTGGGCCGGGCGGCCGCGTCGCCGTGGGTCAGGTCCACCCGCCGGAACGACTCGGGCGGCGCCGGGGTGATCCGGCGCAGCGGACCGTCCCAGCACGGGCTGTTGTCCATGCCCGGCTCCCAGGGGTGCACGACGGAGGCGAGCCCGTGGCCGGTGAAGTCGCGGTCGCGAAGCAGGTAGTCGTGCCAGGCCGCCAGGCGCGGGTACAACCGCTCGAGGAAGCCGCGGCGGCGCGAGGTGGCCGGATCGCGTTCGTGCACGAGCGCGGCGGCGAGCGCGTGGACCGGGGGCTGGACGATTCCGGAGGTCTCGGTACCCGCCGGGGCGCCCGCTGCGCGGCCGGCCGTGCTGGACCGCCAGAAGTCGGGGCTGGGGAAGTACGCGTCGAGCGGCACCCGGGGGCTGAACACGATGTGGGGGATGCGCCCGTCGGCCCACTGGGCGCCGACGAGGGATTCCAGCTCGCGCTGCGCGCGCCGGGGCGAGAGGTGCCGGAGCCCGATGGCGATGAACGCCGAGTCCCAGCTCCACTGGTGCGGATAGAGCGTGTGCGAGGGCACGGTCGAGGTGCCCGTCCAGTTGGTGAGCAGGACGCGGGCGGCGTCGCGCCGCAGTCGTTCCCGGGCGCGGGCCGGGCGGTCGGTGAGGGTCGTCGTCATGCGCCGGACCTGCGCAGGAAGCCGGGGATGGAGCGGACGGCACCGACCGGGTCGCCGGTGAGGCGGCACTCGGCGGCGAGGTAGCCGTCGTAGCCGATGGTGTGGAGCGCGGCCAGCCAGGCGGGCCAGTCGAGGTGACCGGCGCCGGGCTGGAACCGGTTGGAGTCGCTGACCTGGGCGTGCCCGATGTAGGGGGCCGCTTCGAGGATGGCGGCCGCGGGGTCGGCCTCCTCGATGTTCATGTGGTAGCTGTCGATGCCGATGCGCACCGAGTCCAGGCCGACCGCGCGGATGAGGTCGACGGCCTGCTCGAGCCGGTTGACCATGTGGTCCTCGTACCGGTTGAGGGGTTCGAGGTAGAGGTGGACGCCTTCCTTGCGGGCGTGCTCGCCGAGTTCGGTGAGCCCTTCGAGGAGGACGGCGCGCTCCTCCTCCTCACCGCGCGGCGGCTCGAAGGGGGGCAGCCGGCGGGAGAACATCCCGTAGGAGGCGGGGGTCTGGGCGCCGCGGCCGCCGATCTCGGCGATCACGGACAGCTGGGACTTCATCTGCTCGACGGCGTCCCGGCGCAGGTCGGCGTCGAACGCGCCGAAGAAGTGGAGCATGTCGACGCAGACGGTCGGCATGACCACGCCGTCCTTGAGGGCGGCGCGCAGTTCGGGGAGCCGTCCCCGGAAGTGGTGGTCTCCCTTGGCGCGCAGTTCGATGGCGTCGAAGCCGGCGTTCTGCGCGAACTCCCACTTCTCCTGGAGGGTGTCCCCGGGCAGCAGTTGCTCCTGGCAGGCGGTCTTGAGCATCAGGGGCCTTTCAGAATTCCAGGACGACCTGGAGGGCGTCGGCGGGGCGTTCGTCCAGCAGCGTGTAGGCGTCGGCGGCGTCCTCGGCGCGCACGACGTGGCTGACGAGGGACTGCACGTCGACGAGCCCTTCGGCGACGAGCGAGAGGAAGGTCTGCTGGAGTCGCTCGACGGTCCAGCGGCCGGAGAGCTGCGGCGGCACCCCGCCGATCTGGGAGCAGATCAGCTGGACGCGGTTGTGGTGGAACTCGTCGCCGAGCCGCAGGCCCGCCCCGTCGCCCTGGTAGAAGCCGGAGGCGACGACGCGGCCGCCGACGGCGACGGAGCGCAGGGCCTCGTGGAGGGCGGGGTAGGCACCGCTGATCTCGATGGCGACGTCGGCGCCGCGGCCGTCGGTGGCTTCGCGGATGCGCTCGGCCACGGCGTCGGTGCGGGCGTTGAGCGTGGTCGTGGCCCCGTACGCCGTTGCGGTGGCCAGCCTGCCGTCGAGGGCGTCGACGGCGGTCACGCGCGCGCCGTTGAGCCGGGCGAGCCGGGTGGCGAGCAGTCCGATGACGCCCTGGCCGAAGACGGCGACGTCCTCCCCGACGTGGATGTCGGAGGCGAGGACGGCGTTGTGGGCGATCGCCCCGACACGGGCGAAGGCGCCGGCGAGGGGTTCGAGCCCGGCCGGCAGGACGTGGCCGATCAGGCGCTCGGCGGGGACGATTCCTTCGCTGCGGTGGCCCCAGATGCCCCAGACCGTGTCGCCGGGGGCGGGGAGGCCGGGCGTGCCGGCGAGCTCGGGCGACACCTCGGTGACCTCGCCGACCTCGGAGTAGCCCCAGCCGGCCACCGGGTACTCGATGCCGGCGGCGCCGTCGCGGAAGAGCCGGGCCTCGGGGTCCCAGGTGCGGGTCAGATACGGGTTGGTGCCGCGGTAGGCGGTGAGTTCCGTGCCGGCCGAGATGCCGGAGTAGCGGGTCCGCACGCGCAGATGACCGGGCGGCAGTGGCGCTCTCTCGTGCTCGGCGACTTCGACCTGCCGGGGGCCGGTGAACTGGACGACGCGTTCCACGTGGGGCTCCGAAGGGTTGTTCCCAGTACTGATCTCACTACTTAGGTCGAAGATATCTCAGGGTTATGTCTTGTCAAGACGCAAAAGTGATGCTGAGATGCCTCAGAACCCAACGTAAGTAGTGTGAGGACAAGCCATGCGCAAGTGGATCCGGCGGTCGAGGGCGACCGCCGCGGGCCTGGTGGCGATGGCGAGCATCGGATTGCTCGCCGGCTGCTCCACCAGTCAGGGCCCTGCCGCACCGGACAACAAGATCACGGTCTGGTCACAGGAGAACCTTCCGCCCCGCATGGCGGCCACGAACAGGATCATCGACCGTTTCGAGAAGGAGACTGGGATCGAGGTCGAGCTCGTCGGCGTCGACGAGGGCCAGCTCCCGCAGCTGATCATGTCCGCGGCCGCCGCGGGCAAGCTCCCCGACGTCATCGGCGCGGTCCCCATGGGCCAGGTCTGGCAGATGTACGGCAACGGCCTGCTCGACACCGACGTGAGCAAGCAGATCGTCCGGAGTCTCGGCAGCTCGACGTTCGACGCCAACGCGCTGCGGCTGACCGCCGACGAGGGCACCCAGCTGGCCGTCCCCTCCGACGCCTGGCTGCAGCTCCTCGTCTACCGCCAGGACCAGCTGCGGCAGGCGGGCCTGCCGGTCCCCGACACCTACGACAAGCTCCTGAAGGCCGCGGCCGCCCTCGACGGCAAGGGCCGCGACGGCATCTCCGTGGCCACCGACCCGGGCGACGTCTTCACCCAGCAGAGCTTCGAGAACCTCGCCCTCGCCAACGGCTGCCGGCTCGTCGACGCCGGGGGCGACGTGCGACTCGACTCACCCGAGTGCCGCCGCGCCTTCACCACCTACGACCGGCTCGGCCGCACCTACGGCGCCCCGGGCACCCAGTCCGTCGACTCGACCCGCGCCACCTACTTCGCCGGCAAGTCGTCGATGATCGTGTGGTCCTCGTTCCTCCTCGACGAGCTGGCCGGGCTGCGCGACGACGCCCTCCCCAGCTGCGACGAGTGCAAGAAGGACAAGGAGTTCCTCTCCCGCAGCAGCGGCATCGTCACGGCACTCTCGGGCCCCGACGGTTCGGAGCCCGCCCAGTTCGGCGAGATCACCTCCTGGGCGGTGACCAGGACGGCGGAGACCGACGCCTCCCGGAAGTTCATCGAGTACATGATGGACAAGGGCTACGAGGACTGGTTCGGCATGGCGCCCGAGGGCAAGATCCCCGTCCGGTCCGGGACCGCCGACGACCCGGAGCGCTACCAGCGCGCCTGGCGGGCCAGCGAGGCCGGCGTGGACACGCGCAAGCCCATGAACCAGGTGTACTCCGACGCGCTGCTCGACCAACTGGCCCACGGCGTCAGCAACATGAAGCGCTGGGGCATCACCGAGGGCCACGGCGCCCTCGTCGGCGCCACCAACGGCGAACTGCCCGTACCGAAGGCCATCGGCGCCATGACCAGCGGCCAGATCTCGCCCGCCCAGGCCGCCCGCGAGGCCGACGAAGAAGTCACCGCCCTCCAGAAGTCGCTCCAGTAGCGCCGCCCCGCGAGGAAGTCTCATGAGCACAGAAACCGGCGGCGCGAGGAAGCGCCGCACACTCACCACCGGACAGCGGGAGAACCGCGCCGGCCTGGCCTTCGTCTCCCCCACCTTCCTGGTGGTGCTGGTCGTCGTCATCGTCCCGATCCTGTGGACCGTCCTGCTCGCGTTCCAGAACGCCCGGCTGGTGGACATCCAGGGCATGGGCCTGTTCGGCAACTGGTCCCTGGACAACTTCGGCAAGGTCTTCGGATCCGCAGGATTCTGGTCCAGCCTCGGCACCACCCTCGTCTACACGGTGGGTTCCACCGCCGGCTCGGTCCTCCTCGGCCTGGTCGCCGCCCTCGCCCTGCGCAGGCCCTTCCGCGGCCGCGGTCTGCTGCGCGGCTCGATGCTGCTGCCGTACGTCGCGCCCGTGGTCGCGGTCGCGTTCGCCTGGGAGGTGGCCCTCAGCCCCCAGTACGGGATCGTCAACGAGTGGGGCGCGAAGCTGCTCGGCTGGGACGACCCGATCGCCTTCCTCTCCACCCGCTCCTACGAAGTGGACCTGCTGGGCCTGCACTTCGACATACCGCTCGCCCTGCTGACCGTCATCGTCTTCGAGATATGGCGGTACTTCCCCTTCGCCTTCCTCTTCCTGCTCGCCCGTCTGCAGGCGGTGCCCGACGGTCTCGAGGAAGCGGCCCGGGTCGACGGCGCCACCCCCACCCAGCGGTTCCGCCACATCCTGCTCCCCCAGCTGATGCCCGTCGTGGCGCTGCTGTGCGTGCTGCGCTTCATCATGACGTTCAACAAGTTCGACGACGTCTATCTGCTCACCGGCGGCGGCTCCGGCACCGACGTCGTGGCGGTGCGGGTCTACGACTTCCTCACCGCCCGCTACGACGTCGGCGCGGCCGCGGCCCAGGCACTGGTGCTGGCCGCCGTGCTGACCCTGCTGCTCGGCATCTACTTCAAGTTCTTCGCCAAGAAGGTTCAGGAGGAGGCGTGATGACCCGCACCCAGTTCGAGGAACGCCTCTTCGGAATCCTGCGGTGGGTGACGATCGCCTTCCTGGCCGTCATCACCATCGCGCCCTTCTACTACATGCTCCTGCTGTCGGTGAAGCCGATCGACGCCCTGCTGCTGGATCCCGGCTCGCTGTGGGTGTCGGCGAAGGACTTCACCCTCGACACCTACCGCAGCGTGCTCCGGCCCACCTCCGAGGGCGGCCAGGGCTTCCTGCGGATGCTCGTCAACTCGGCCCTCGTCGCGCTCGGAACGGTCGTCCTGACGCTGGCCGCCGCGGTGCCGGGCGCGTACGCCGTCAGCCGGCTGAGGTTCTTCGGCGGACGGCACGTCAGCGCCCTCTTCCTCGCGGTCTACCTCTTCCCGGCGACGCTGCTCGCCGTCCCGCTGTTCGTGATGTTCGCCAGGATCGGCCTGTCCGGCAGCCTGGTGGGCCTCGCCGTGGTCTACATCGCCCAGACCGTGCCCGTGTCGATCTACATGATGAAGAACTACTTCGTCACCATCCCGTACAGCATCGAGGAGGCGGCCGCGCTCGACGGCTGCACCCGCCTCCAGGCGATGCGCAGGGTCATCCTGCCGCTCGCACTGCCCTCGCTGATGGCCACGGGCCTGTACGTGTTCATGATCGCGTGGAACGAGTTCCTCTTCGCGCTCCTCTTCCTCGCCGCCGACCCCGACGCATGGACGGTGTCGCTCGGTCTGCAGCAGCTCGCCAACGGGATCGAGGTGCCCAAGACTGTCCTCATGGCAGGCTCGGTGGTCCTGACCATCCCCGTGGTACTCCTGTTCTTCGCCGCGGAACGCCTGTTGACCGAGGGCCTCACCAGCGGCGCCGACAAGAGCTAGGAGCACGAACGACCCATGCCGACGAACCAGGCGAGCGCAGGCCATCTGCTGAAGCTGATCCGCAGCGGGCAGGCCACCACCCGCGGCGAGCTCCAGGCCGCCACCGGGCTGTCGCGCTCCACGGTCGGCCACCGTCTCGACCAGCTGTTCCACGCCGGCTGGCTGCGCAACACGGCCGGTACCTCCACCGGCGGACGGCCGTCCGTACGCCTGGAGTTCGACGCCCGGCACGCGGTGGTGCTGGCGGTCGACCTGGACACCACGCACGGGCGGGCCGCGGTGACCGACCTCGCGGGGACGGTCCTGGCCGAGCACACCCGGCCGCTGCTGATCTCGGACGGCCCCGACAAGGTGCTGGACGCGGTCGGCTCGTGGCTCCCCGCTCTGCTCGGGGCCGCGGAGGTGGAGGCCGGGGCGGTGTGCGGAATCGGGCTGTCCGTTCCGGGACCGGTGGACTGGGAGACCGGCACGGTCGTCCAGCCGCCGGTCATGCCCGGCTGGGACGGCCACCCCGTCCAGTCCGCCATGCAGGCGGCGTTCGCCCGGCACGTCGGCGCGGCCGTCGCTCCGCCCCCGGTCCTGGTCGACAACGACGCCAACCTCATGGCGTACGGCGAGCAGCGCCACCACTACCCGGACTGCTCCGCGTTCGCGCTGATCAAGGTGTCGGCGGGCATCGGCGCCGGCGTGGTCGTGGGCGGCGAGCCGTACCGGGGCATCGACGGCGGCGCGGGCGACATCGGCCACATCCGGCTGCACGACCGGCAGGACGCCCTGTGCATGTGCGGCTCGTACGGCTGCCTCGGCGCGGTCGCCAGCGGCCGTGCGATCGCCGAGCAGCTCACGGCACTGGGGATCCCCGCCCCCTCGGCGACCGAGGTGCGCGAGCATCTGGCGGCCGGGCAGCCGGACGCGGTGCGGCTCGCCCGGGAGGCGGGGCAGCGCGTCGGAGAGGTGCTGGTCACGGTGGTGACGCTGCTCAACCCCGGGGTGCTGGTGATCGCGGGCGACCTGGCGTGCACCCCGTTCCTCACGGGGGTCCGTGAGCTCCTCTACCAGCGGGCCATGCCCCGCACCACGGCCCATCTGACGGTGGCGACCAGCGAACTCGGCGACCGGGCCGCGCTCGCGGGCGCGGCGGCGATGGTCGTGGAGCACCTGTACTCGCCCGAGATCGCCGACGCCAGGCTGGCCGCCGCGGGCGGGACCTGACGGTTCCGGCCGACCCGGTCCTCGCCCCCGCCATCCCCCAGCCCATGACGTCCGAGCACGTCCCCGACACTGCCATGGAGCACCCGTGACACAACCTCAGTCCCCCTCGGCCCTCCCCGGTCCCGCCCTACGGCCGGTCCGCGTCGGGCTCGTGGGCGCGGGCCCCTGGGCACGCGCCATGCACGCCCGTATGCTCGCCGCCGGCCCGGAGACGGAACTGGCCGCCGTCTGGGCACGTCGGCCCGAGGCGGCCGAGGAGGTGGCACAGCAGTACGGCGCCCGGGCGGCGGCGTCCTTCGAGGAACTGCTCGACCTGTGCGACGCCGTCGCCTTCGCCGTGCCGCCCGCGGTGCAGGCGGAGCTGGCCGTGCACGCGGCCAAGGCCGGCAGGCCGATGCTCCTGGAGAAACCGCTCGGCGCGGACCTGGCGTCCGCGCGCCGGGTGGCCGAGGCGGTGGCCGAGCACGGAGTCATGACCCAGCTCGTACTGTCGAAGCGCTACCACCCGGTGACCCGGGAGTTCCTGCGCCGCGCACAGGACGCCACGGTGGTGGGCGCCCGCTCCTGCTATCTCCACGGCGCCTTCCTCGGCGGGGACTTCGCCACGCCCTGGCGCCTCGAGCAGGGTGCCCTCCTCGACCTCGGCCCGCACCTCATCGATCTGCTCGACGCGGCGGTCGGGCCGATCGCGACGATCCGCAGCTCGGGCGACTCCCGCCGCTGGATCGAGCTGACCTGCGAGCACGCCAACGGAGCGATCAGCCAGGCCTCGCTGTCGGGGGCGGTGCACCTGAGCCGTGCCCGCACCCGTGTCGAGCTGTTCGGGCCGGGCGAGGAACTCGTCTACGACACGGCGGAGCTGGACCACGAGGAGTGCTGGCCCGTGCTCCGCCGCGAGTTCGCCCAGGCGGTGCGCACGGGCCGGGGCAACGGCATCGACGCGGGGCGCGGCCTCAGGCTGCAGGAACTGATCGCGATGGCGGCGGGGTAGCGCCCGCGGCGGGGCGGCACCGCTCCAACGGAATCCGCAGCTCACCGTGGACGGCCCGGCGCGGTCGCAGCACGTCCCCCGGCGGCGCGTCGGTGCGTGGGGCGTACCCGGCGCCTCCGACGACCTTGGGCGGGCGCGGTCAGGCCGGAGTGGCCGGGTTCGCGACGGGCTCGGCCCGAACGGGCGACAGCGGGGAGGTGCCGGCGGGCCCGTGGCCGACGGCGATCCCGGAGGGCACGGCGGCGGGACGGCGCCCTGCGAGCCGGCAGCCCAGACAGTCCGGGTGCCCCTGCCGCGCGGCGTGGTCGCGCACTCTCCAGGACCATTCCTCTTCCGGGCGGGGGCCGCTGGGCTTCCCCCAGCCGGCGAGGTGCAGCCCCCACGTGGTCAGCCCGGCGAGCGCGAGGATCCCGCCGCCGACGACCGCCAGGGTGACCGAGACCGCGGGGACGGCGACGCCCAGGACACCGAGTCCGGTCAGCGCGATCGCCGTACCGGTCCACCCCGCGACGGTGTGGCCCAGATCGACATGACCGTGTGCACTCATCTTCACCCCAGGAAGGCAGGCAGTAGGGTTGGAACGCGAGACGTTTTATCTCACGAGCTAATCTACTTAGAAGCTAAGGTAATTTTCGGTGAACGGCAAGTCGCTACCCGGTGCCACCCCGGAACAGGTGCACTCACAGATGGATCGCCTGATCGCGCTGGGCATCGTGGCCCAGCACGACGTCGCCCAACGGCTCGGCCTCAACGTCACCGATCTGACCTGCCTGGGCTTCATCCTGGAGGCCGCGGGAGATCCCCTCACGGCCGGCGATCTCGCTCAGCGGGCGAACCTCACCACCGGCGCGATCACGGGCGTCGTCACCCGGCTCGAACGGGCAGGCTACGCCCACCGCCAGAGCGATCCGGCCGACCGCAGAAGGGTTCGCGTGGTCGCCGACGAGGCCGCCGCCGCGCGCGTCTTCGAGGTCTACGGGCCCAACCACCGGCGGCTGGCCGCACTGTTCGCCGAGTACGGGCCCGAGGAGATCGCCGTACTCTCGGACTGGTTCACCCGGGCGGCCGACATCATGCGCGACTCTCTGGACGAGGTACGCCGAGGCGGTGCCGCGACGTAGACGTCGCAGCGCCGTAGAGTCAACGGCCATGACCGATCATGGAGTTGCGGACCGCGGCGTCCACCTCGTCACCGGCGGGGGCACGGGCATCGGAGCCGCCACCGCGCGCAGACTGCGGGCGGCCGGCCACGATGTCGTCGTCTCCGGGCGGCGCCCCGGCCCACTGGAGGACATCGCGCGGGAGACCGGGGCGCTGGCGCACGCCGCCGACACGGCCGACCGCGACGCGGTGGAGGGCCTGGTGGAGGCGGCGGTCAGCGCCTACGGCCGCCTGGACGGGCTGGTGCTCAACGCGGGCATCGCCCGCAGCGGTGGCGTCGGCGACCTGTCGGACGAGGACTGGGAAGCGGTCATGCGCACGAACGTGACCGGGCCGTTCCTGCTGCTCCGCGCGGCCCTCCCCCATCTGCTCCGTTCGCGGGGGTCTGTCGTGGCCGTCGCCTCGGTGTCCGCACTGCGCAACGGCCAGGCGAACGCGGCCTACGCGACGTCCAAGGCCGCACTGCTGCAGCTGTGCCGTTCCGTCGCCGTCGACTACGGGCCGCAGGGGGTGCGGGCCAACACCGTCTGCCCGAGCTGGGTGCGGACCGACATGGCCGACCGTCGCATGGCACGGTTCGCCGAGGAGGCCGGACTGCCGGGCGCGGGCTCCGCGGACGGCACCGAGGAGGCGTACGAGGAGGCCACCCGGCTCGTCCCCGCAGGCCGCCCCGGCGATCCGGCCGAGGTCGCCGAGGCGGTCGCCTGGCTTCTGTCACCCGCCGCTTCGTTCGTCAACGGCGCCACGCTGACCGTTGACGGAGGGGTGACGGCCGTCGATCCCGGCGTCGTCGCGTTCCGTTACCGCATCCAGCCCCGGTCCGGTCTGGACGGCTGAGGGACGGCCGGCGGCGACCGACGGGGCCGCGGCCTCGCGGTCGCCCTCGCCGGGGCGGGCGGCCGAGGGCCGGCCCGTGTGGGGCTCGCCGACGGCAGGGCGGCCGGCGGCAGGGCGATCGGGGGAGGGCTTGCCGAAGGTCAGGCCGGTCCCCGTCAGATCGGCGCGGATGCCGTCGCGCTCCACGACGATGTCCTCGAGGCGGATGTCGCCCGCCGTGGTCTTCGGCAGTTCGAAGGAGAGCGACAGCCGGTCGGAGAGCTGCGGCGGCCGCAGTTTCAGCAGGGCACCGATCAGAGCGGGATCGATGCCGACCTTCTCCAGGAGCCACGGGTTGTCGACGACGACATCGACGAGATTGACCTTCATCAGCCGCTGGAGGAAGCGCGGCGTCCCGGTCAGCCTGCTCAGTTCCTTCTCGCTGCGCAGCGCGCGTTCGATCTGCGACTCGGGCAGCCCGAGCCGCTTCACCACGGCCGGCAGGGCCAGCAGGGCCTTGATCCGGGCGGCCTCACGGCTGATGCGCGTCGCCGCCTCGCGGTGCAGGCGCAGGCCCGAGCTCTCGGGGTCCTCGCCCGGCCGGTAGGTGAACAGGCCGGGGACGTCGAGCCGCATGCCCTGGACGGTGGTCGACACGGCCCGCTGCCCGTCCCGTTCGATGCGCGCCTCCGCCCGCACGGTGATCTCCCGGCCGGCCATGGGCAGCGAGCCGGCTATGTGCACACCGCCGGGCCCCGCGCTGGTGAACTTCACCCGGGAGGCGCCCAGTTCGCGGTTCAGGTCGTCGAAGGAGAGGAGTACGTCGCCCTCAATGCGGTCGACGACGGCGCCCTGCAGGGAGCTGGGCAGATCGCCGACGATCCGGATGTCGCGGGCGCTGGCGTGCACTTCGGCCAGCGAGACCTTGTCGGCGGCCACGTCGGGAAGGGTGACGTCGGCGCGGTCGATCCGCCCTTTGAGCACCTGCGTCAGGAAGGGGAAGCCGGCGATGTCGACGTCCGGGCGGGCGCCGAGGCGGAGCGAATCGCGGATCTTCTCCTCGGCCTTGTCCTCGGCGTAGGCCAGCGCGAGCCGGTCTCCGGCGCCGAGGAGGGTGACGCTCACGACGATGCCGACGGTGAGCTTGAGCGCGAGCGGCAGGGCTCCGAACCGGCTTCTGCCCCGGTGGTTGGGCGGCGTCCATTCGTCGGGTTCCTCGTCCGACGGTACGCCGAGCGCGGGCGTACGGGGCGCGGAAACGCCGTGGTCGTCGAACTCCGGTTCCGGGTCGGCCAGTTGAGCGAGCTCCTCGTACGGATTGCGGGTATGCGCGGTCATGCGTGTGGGGGGTCGCATCGACTCATCCCATCACGATCACCACCCTCGAACGCAAGTCCGGCCGCCGTGGACCGCGCCACATCGACGGCGACCGGCGACCCGCGATGCACCCCGGCGGCAACCCGCCGGAACGACCGGCGCGAAACGCGCACGACGGCGGAAGTGGCGTGTGGACCTGGGCCGTTGGCCGGCTTACGACGCAGGAAGCGGTCCCGGGGAACCGGGACGACAGATCTCGCCCCCTCTCGGCAGAATGCGGACATGTCGACCGACTTCGATGGAATGATCGAATGCAGAACCTGGGCGCGGAACTGGGCGGATGACGACGAGGGCCTTCGGAGGCACGCCTCGATCGGGCTCTGGCGCCTCAACCTCGGCAACGCCCAGGACGCCCTGGCCTGCCCGTCCGGCGTCCGCAACCGCTTCGGCTTCCGGCCCCTGGCCGAGGGCCGCGGTCTGCCCGCGTACGCCTCGGACGGAGCGAGGAAGAGCTTCGGCGAATCCGGCGGCCGGAGTACGCGTTCGGAACCACCTCCACCTGGATCAGCCGGCCCGAGTCGACCGCGGCCGACTGGGACGGGACGGACGGCTCCGGCACCCTCACGCGGCGGACGGTCGCGGGGCCGGGGACCCACTGGGCGCCGGTCTGGGACGTGATGCGGACGCCGGCCGGGCTCCACGGCGCGGAGCACGTGCGCCTGGCCGTCCGGTTCCACTGAGACCGCGGGGTCGCTTCCGGTCCGGCGACGCGACTGCCCCGAGCCGCCCGGGCGTCAGCCCGCGAGGCCGGCGAGCCGCTCCGCCCGAGGTGCCGGCGGTCAGTCCCCGGCGATCCGCCGCTCGCCGGCCGCGATGGCAAGGTCGTTGATGCTGGCGTAGCGCTTGCGCATCAGGCCGTGCTCGTCGAACTCCCAGTTCTCGTTCCCGTAGGCGCGGAACCACTGGCCGTCCGCGTCGTGGTACTCGTACTCGAAACGCACGGCGATGCGGTTGCCCTGGTATGCCCAGAGCTCCTTGCGCAGCCGGTATCCCAGCTCCTTGCGCCACTTGTCGGCGAGGAAGTCGACGATCTCCTTCCGACCGTTGAGGAACACGTCACGGTTTCGCCACTCGGAGTCTTCCGTGTACGCGAGGGAGACCTTCTCCGGATCCCGTGAGTTCCAGGCGTCCTCGGCGAGCTGGACCTTCCGGCGGGCGGTCTCCTCGGTGAAGGGAGGCAGGGGCGGGCGCGGCGAGTCGGACATGGCTACGGTCTCCTTCCGGGCGGCGAACGGAGCGAGAACGCTCGTTCTCACTCGGCCGGTACGCTACGAGAACGATGGTTCTCACGCAAGGGAGTGGCGGGATGACGGAGACCGAGGCGACCCGGGAGCGGATCCTCGACGCCGCGGAGGAGCTGTTCTACGGGCAGGGCATCCAGACCGTGGGCATGGACGCCGTGCGGTCCGCTTCCGGTGTGACCCTGCGGCGCCTCTACCAGGTCTTCCCGTCGAAAGGCGCACTGGTGGAGGCGTATCTGCTGCGGCGTGACGAACGCTGGCGGAAGAGTCTCGCCTCCTGTGTCGAGAAGTCGGACGCCCCACCGGCCGAGCGCGTTCTCGTGGTCTTCGACTGGCTGCGCGACTGGTTCACGGAACCGGACTTCCGCGGCTGTGCCTTCGTCAACGCGTTCGGGGAACTCGGCGCGACGGCTCCGGAGGTGGCGGAGGCGGCACGACGGCACAAGGAGGCGTTCCGCCGGTACCTCGCCGGGCTCGTCGACGACGCGGGTGCGCCCGGCGGGCTCGCGACTCCCCTGGCGCTGCTCGCCGAGGGGGCCATCACGACGGCGGCCCTCACCGGCTCCCCACTGCCCGCGCACGCGGCCCGCGAGGCCGCGAGGCTGCTGCTGGCCGCCGCGATCGACGAGGACGGCCGGGCGGTCGCCCAGGCCGGGCCGCCACGGTGATCGCGGGCGCGTGAGCCGGGGGGCTCGCAGTGCGGGAAGTCGGCCCAGGGCGGTCGGGTCCGACCGGACACCGCATCGAGAGTCGCAGCCACCGCGGGCCGCGGTCCGGCAGCTCACTCGTGCCGCCGGATCCCGCCCCCTCGGCGCACGCGTTCACCGGGGCGGGCCCGACGCCGAAACCACGAGGCCAGAAGTGTGCGGCAGCGGCTCCGGCACGGGCCGGCGCCCATCGCGCCGGCGAGCGCGCTGCGGCGACGGGGGCGCGTTCGAGGAACGCTCGAAGATGGTTTATCGTTCATCTAGACGTGGGTCGCAGACCGCACCACCGGTGCCGGTGCGCCCACCCCGTGAACGGCCCCGGCCGGCCTCCCCCGACCGGCCGGGGCCATCTCTCCTCCCCGCCGCGTCGCACTTCCCCGATTCGTACCGCTCCCCGCTACTCCCGTCGGCCCGTCGTTGCCGGCCGGCGGCCCCTCCCCGGGCCTCATTCCCCCGGCGGAGCCACCACGGGCGTGGCGGCCAGGACGTCGTCGATCGTGTCGGCCTCCGCCGCCGGCTTGTCGGGACGGTGCCGCAGGACACGTGCGAACCGCAACGCGACACCGGCGGGATAGCGCGTGGAGCGCTGCAGACCGTCGTAGGCGATCTCGACGACGAGTTCGGGACGCACCCGCACCTGGAAGCCGTTGTCGTCGACCGCCAGCTCCCGCAGCCGTTCCGTCTGCCAGCGGAGCATCTCGTCCGTGAGGCCCTTGAAGGTCTTGCCGAGCATGACGAACCCCCCGTCGGCGGCCCGCGCTCCCAGATGGAGGTTGGACAGCAGTCCCGTACGGCGGCCGTGCCCCCACTCCGCGGCCAGTACCACCAGGTCGAGGGTGTGGACGGGCTTCACCTTGAGCCAGGAGCGGCCGCGGCGCCCGGCGACGTAGGGCGCGTCCAGACCCTTGACCATCACACCCTCGTGGCCGCGGTCGAGCGTGGCGGCGAGGAAGTCCTCCGCTGCTTCGCGCTGGGCGGTGGAGGCGGGGTCCTCGACGACGAACCTCCGGACCCGCATGGGCTCGGGAACCAGCGCGGCCAGCTCGGAGTGCCGCTCGCGGCCCGGCAGTTCGAGCACGTCCCTGCCCTCGATCGCGAGGATGTCGAAGAAGACGGGTGACAGCGGGACCGCGGCGGTGGCGGCCGCCACGTCCGTCCTGGAACCCACCCGGGAGGCGATGTCCTGGAAGGGGAGGGGCCGGCCCGCCGGATCGAGCGCGATCACCTCGCCGTCGAGGATGAAGCGGTCCCCCGGCAGCCCCCGCACCGTCTCGACCACGTCGGGAAGCCGGGCGGTGATGTCGTCGAGGGACCGCGTGTGGATACGGACGTCCTCGGCCGAGCGATGGACCTGGATGCGGACGCCGTCCAGCTTCTCCTCCACGGAGCAGGCGCCCACGGCCCGGACCGCGTCCGCCACCGACGCCGAGGTGTGGGCCAGCATCGGCTGTACGGGCCGGCCCACCTGCAGCCGGAAGGACGAGAGCGCCGCCGGCCCTTCCGCCAGAACCGCCTCGGCCACGCGGGGAAGGGAACCGTCGAGCATCACCGCCCGCCGGACCTCCCCGGCCGGAGCACCCGCCGCCTTGGCCACGCCCTCGAGCGCCACGGCGTCGAGCGCGCCCTGGCGCACTTCGCCGGTCAGCAGCCGCACCAGGAACTCCTGCTCGGCCCCGGTCGCGGCGGCCATGAGCGCGCCGACGAGCCTTCTGCGCTCCGCCTGGGCGCCCGGGCCCGCGACCCGGGCGAGCGCCGTGAACGCCGCGTCCGTCTCCTCCACGGTCAGTACGGGTGCCCCGGCGGGCTCGGGCCGTTGGCCGAGGAGGCTCCAGCCGACGCCGAGCCGTCCCTGAGGAAGCCGTCCGGCCAGATACGAGATGACGAGCGCGGCCTCCTGCGGCCGGGCGTCACGGAACAAGGAGGCCAGGGCTTCGACCTTCCGGGTGCGGGACGGCTCGGCAGCGATCTGCCGGGACACGTCGGCGAGGCGGGCCAGCAGCATGCGGCCATCGTGCCCGCAGAAGCCCCGCTCTGCACGCCGGTGCGCTCGGGCGGGTCCGGAGAAGAGCGGCCGGCTCGGTGCTTCGGGCGGGCCGGTGTCGGCGGGGCCGCTATACGGGGCGGGCAGCGCGGGCAGCGGGCCGGGTCGGCAGGCCCGGCACCTCGGGCGGGCAGGCCGGTGCGTCGGGCGGGCAGTCCGGCGATGCGGCGACAGGGAGCCGACGCACCGGGGCTTGGGGGGGTGGGGGTACGGGACTTCCGCCGCCGTACCGGACGCGCCCTCACCGCCACGGCATCCGCCGGAGTTTCCGGAAGATCTCCTCTTGGCCGTCTGAACACCTCCCATCCTTTGCTCAACTCCCCTAATCTGCCGAGGATTTGCTCCACTCCCGACACAGGCAGGGGACCATGAGGAAGCTCTCGCGTACGGCAGCGGCGTCAGTCGCCGCGGCCGCACTGGGTGTCGCGCTCGTACCGGCACAGGCGCCCGCAGCGGCGGCAACAGGCTCCGAGTCGGCGGCACCGGCGTACTCGTCGACGACCTCGGTCGGCGTCCACAACGCGTACGAGAAGTCGAAGTACCCCTACTTCGCGGACGCCCTGGACTCAGGTGCGGGAATGCTCGAAATCGACGTGTGGACGAATGTGTTCGGCAAGTCCTTCCGGGTGGCCCACGACAATCCGGTGGGCAACGACAACAACTGTGTGAACGCCTCGACCGCTGCCGAGCTGCGCAGCAAGTCCCGCAACCGGGATCTCGGCGGCTGCCTCTCCGACATCCGTGCCTGGCACGACGCGAACCCCGGACACCGGCCCATCCTCCTCAAGGTGGAGATGAAAGACGGCTTCCAGAACAAGTACGGCCGGGGCCCCGCCGCGCTGGACGCACTTCTCACCGCGCGGCTCGGCGACGCGCTGTACCGGCCCGCCGAACTGGCGGCGGGTCACCCCGACCTCGACGCCGCCGTCCGGGCGCGCGGCTGGCCCTCCCGCTCCGAACTGGCGGGGAAGTTCATCGTCGAACTCATCCCCGGCACGGTCGAGCAGGAGAACCCGTTCGACACACTGTGGACGGACCGTGAGTACGCCACCCATCTGCGGAGTCTCGCCTCTGCCGGCAGGCTGCCGGACGCTTCGGCCTTTCCCGCCGTACTCGGTGCGCAGAGCGGCGATCCGCGCGGCCGCTACGCGGACGCCTCCCTCCGCCCGTGGTTCGTCGTCTTCGACGGGGACGCGTCCCTCTATGCGGGCGGCTCGATCGACACCGCCTGGTACGACCGGAACCACTACCTCGTCCTCATGACGAGCGCCCACGGCGTGCCGCCCGCGATCGACAGCACGCGCCCGACGGAGGCGCAGGCGCGCGACCGCCTGGCTCTGCTCGCCGGGCGGCACGCGAGCGTGGTCTCGTCGGACTGGTACACGCTGCCCTCGGTCCTGTCGACCGTGGTCGCCCGTGGCACCGCCGACGGCACGGCAGCCCGCGCCCGGCGGTAGACCCGAACGCCGGGGGTTCCGAACGCGTCGCAGCGGTTCGTGGCGCCCGCGTCAGCCGGTGCGCGACGGGGAGGCCCTGCACGCCGGCGCCACCGGGCCGGCTGCCCTTGACCCGGGCCCGGACGGCGCTCGGTGCCGGGCCTCCCCGTCCCCACGGCAGGCGGCCGGGAGGCTCGCGTCGGGCCGGGGCCCGATCCGCCACCCAGGACGGGCTTCGTTTGCCGGAGCAGTCACCCGTCCGGTCCTCGCTCCCGCCTCCGCTCCGGCGCCGAGCCGGATCCGTATCCCGGACTCGGTCCCGGAGGGAGACGGTCGTGAAGCACCGGCCTCGGGCCCGATTCGGGGCTCGGGCACGGAACCTCCGTGGGGCAGCGTGCCGGCGTCCGGCAGGGAGCGGGGCCTGGGCAGCGCACCGCCGGCCGTCCCTGGGCCGGGCTCACCGGAAGCCGCTCCGGGGCCCGGGCCGACATCGGCGGCCCGGGGGACCGCACGGCCGGGGGCGGAGCGGCGGGCGCCCGGGAGCTTCCGCCGGTCGGGATCCGGGAGCCTTCGCCGGTCGGTGGCCGGACGGGGTGGCGGACCCGAGGCACGGGCCTCGTCCAGCGACAGCGCCAGACTGATCCGATGCCAGCGGACCTCGTCGGCATCCTCCGCCAGCAGGAGGCGGTCCGAGATCGCGCGCACGATCGGTGACGCCGTGCGGCCGTAGGGCGGTTCCGGGCGCAGCCGCTCCAGGCATGCCCGCTCATGGGGGTCGCCCACGATCTCCGCCAGTAGGACGGTATCGAGGAGCGACGCGATGGCGGCGGCGCGGCACCAGGGGTCGTCCGCCAGCCGGAGCAGGACGCCGAGGCGGCGCCCGCGCCAGTTGCGGGCTCGCCAGTCGTCCCCCTCGTCGACTCTGGCGCGAAGTCCCGGCGGGAGCTTTCCCGCCAGCAGATCGGGATTCCTCTCGGCGAACTCCCGCAGTTCGGAGGCCAGATAGAGCCACACCACCGCCCGGTAGCGGTTCAGACGGAACCGGATGGGAGTGAGGTGCCCGGTACGGGCGAGTTTGGTGAAGCGGGCGGAGGTGGTCGACATGAGCCCGGCCGCCTCCGCCGTGCCGACCGTGTGGACGCGATCACGCAGGAGCCGGGGGAAGCCGTCGGCCCTCCGAAGCCTCGCGATCTCCGCCTCGGTCACGCTCCTCCGCCCGGACGTCCTGCCCGCCGGGGTCGTGCGGACGTGACCGAGCTGCACCGCGAGCTCGAACTCCCCCCGCTTCAGCTCCAGCGCCGCCGCCGCTCGGCGCCAGGGCACGGTGCTCGCGGAACCGGGCTCCGGGCCGGCGCAGGCAACGTCACCCGCGCCGATGCGGGCGCCGTGGTCCGGGCCGGGCGCCGTGGCGCGGTCGGCCGTCCGCCGGCCCCTGAGCATGCCCGTGGTCGTGTCGTCGCTCATCGCGGTCTCCCCCGTACAGATCGAATACTCTCTGTGACGACCGTAACCCCGAGCGACGACTTCCCGCTCTGCCCTGTGGACAACTCCCGACCGAGGGCCGACGACATGCGGTCATGGTCCCGCAAGGCCGTCCCGCAGTGCGCCCCGGAACAAGCAGGCCCGGAGCACGCGGCCCCTGAACCCGCGAGCCCGGCGAGCGCCCGGGCCGTGTCCCGGGGGCAGGGACGAGCGGCGGACGGTCTCAGAAGTCGGACACCGTCACCGCGCCAGGCTGCCGCGCGGCCACCGCCAGATGCTCCCCCACCCGGTTCACCAGCAGCGTCATCTCGTAGGCGACCTGGCCGACATCGGCCTCCGCCGCACTGAGCACGCACAGACAGCTGCCGTCGCCCGCGGCGGTGACGAAGAGCATCGCGTCGTCGAACTCCACCATGGTCTGCCGCGCCCTGCCCGCCTTGAAGTGCCTGCCCGAGCCCCGGGCCAGACTGTGCAGTCCGGACGAGACGGCGGCGAGGTGCTCCGCGTCCTCCCGGGCGAGTCCCGTGCTCGCCCCGGTCACCAGGCCGTCGTTGGACAGCACGAGTGCGTGCCGTATGTACGAGACCCTCTTGGTCAGGTCGTCCAGGAGCCAGTCGAGCCCCTTGTCCGCTGCCATGTACATTCCTCCCCGTTCATGTGTTCGTGTTCCCCCGTGTCGCGGGTAAGCCTTGCGCACTGTCCGCGTCCCGGCAAGGAGTCATCACGGGCGCACGGCAGCGGAGAGTTGACTTTCCCTCACCACGGGTCGCGTCCGAGGATGTGTCCCATGGCGAGAAAGATGTCTCATGACGAATGGCGGGCGTTCCTGGGCCAGGGCACGCGCACCGCGAAACTGTCGACGGTCCGGGCGGACGGCAGCCCGCACATCGCCCCCGTCTGGTTCCTCCTCGACGGCGACGACGTGGTCTTCAACACGGGGAAGGAGACGGTGAAGGGGCGGAACCTGGCCCGCGACGGCAGGGTCGCCCTCTGCGTCGAGGACGACCGTCCCCCGTTCTCGTTCGTGGTCGTCCAGGGCCGCGCGGAGCTGAGCGAGGAGCCGGAGCAGTTGCGGCAGTGGGCCACCCGGATCGCCGCACGCTACATGGGTGAGGACCGCGCCGAGGAGTTCGGTGCGCGCAACGGAGTGCCCGGTGAGCTGCTGGTACGGGTGCGCGCCGAGAAGGTCCAGGCCATGGCGGACGTGGCCGGCTGACGGCCTCTCACCCGGCCGCCGGCAGCGGCCGCCTCCTTCGACTCCTCACCCCACCGAGTCGAGCAGCCGGGCGGTGTGCATCCGCCCGGCGTACTCGACCAGCCGGATCAGCACCTCCTTCCCCGAATCGCGGTCGCGCGCGTCGCAGAGCACGACCGGGGTGCCCCGGTCCAGGTCCAGCGCACGGGAGACCTCGTGCGCCCCGTAGGTCCTCGCCCCCGGGAAGCAGTTGACGGCGACGACGAACGGGATGCGCCGGTGCTCGAAGTAGTCGACGGCGGGAAAACTGTCCTCCAGACGCCTGGTGTCGGCGAGGACCACCGCTCCGAGTGCCCCCTGCGAAAGCTCGTCCCACAGGAACCAGAAGCGGTCCTGTCCGGGCGTCCCGAACAGATAGAGGGACAGCCCGGAGCGGATCGTGATGCGCCCGAAGTCCATGGCGACGGTGGTCGTCGTCTTCTGGTCGACTCCCCCCGTGTCGTCGACGCTCTCGCCCGCCTCGCTGAGCTGTTCCTCCGTGCGCAGCGGCCGGATTTCGCTGACCGCTCCGACGAGGGTCGTCTTGCCGACGCCGAACCCGCCGGCGACCAGTATTTTCAGCGCGAGAGCGGCGGTGTCTCCGCCGATGCCGCCAGAGAGCTCGGGGGCCATCGATCACTTCTCCCAGTGGGTGTGCGCCGACAAGTGGCAGGAGTAGCCCCAGGTCACGGCCGTCCCGGCCGCCTCGGGGAAGGCCGGCCGGGAGGGCCGGCGCCAGCACATCTGTTCTGTGAACGTGAGCAGTATGGCAACCGGAGCCACAGGCGGGGCGCCTGGATCGCTTTTTGCGCCATGTGACTGTTCCAGGCTGAAAAGCTGTCCGGATCCCTTCGAATTTCGTGTGGCCGCGACAGTTCGACGGAGGGAGGCTGGATACACGGACGCTATTACGACGGCTGTCCCGACGAGCCGGTGCCGGCGTTTACCACTGCGCCGGCAGGGCACTCGGAACGTCCCGTCCCTCGCATGCCCCTATTCCATGGGAGGCGATTCGCCGTGCAGGCCGACGACACCCAGGCACCCCACGTGCGAGCCCCGCACACCACGTCCCGGGAGGACCGATCACTGCCGCGCCGGGACGGCGTGACCAGAATCGTCATCGTGGGTGCGGGGTTCGCCGGCCACCGCACGGCAAGGGCCCTGTCCCGCACCCTGGCCAAGGAGCGGGTCGAGATCGTCCTGCTGAACCCCACCGACTACTTTCTGTATCTCCCGCTGCTGCCGCAGGTGGCGGCCGGAATCCTGGAGCCGCGCAGGGTGACCGTCTCCCTCGTCCGCACCCTGCCGCGGGTGCGGCTCGTGCTGGGCGAGGCCACGCGGGTCGATCTGGCAGGGCACCGTGTGCACTACACGGACCCCGAGGGGACGCGGGGAGAGCTCGCGTACGACCGGCTCGTGCTCGCCGTCGGAAGCGTCAACAAGCTGCTTCCCATCCCCGGTGTGAGCGAGTACGCGCACGGCTTCAGGGGACTGCCCGAAGCGCTGTACCTGCGCGACCACATCGTCCGGCAGGTCGAGATGGCGGGCGCCGCGCCGCACGCCGACGAGTGCGGGGCCCGCTGCACCTTCGTCGTGGTCGGCGCCGGTTACACCGGCACGGAGGTGGCGGCCCAGGGCAAGATCTTCACGGACGAACTGCACGCACAGATGTCCCGTCCGAAGGAGCCGTTCGGCCCGGCCTGGCGCTCCCCCGACACCAGGCCGCGCTGGCTGCTGCTCGACATCGCGCCCCGGGTACTGCCCGAACTCGACCGGCGGCTGTCGGAGACCGCGGACCGGGTGCTGCGCGCCCGGGGCGTGGAGGTCCGCACCGGCACCTCCATCAAGGAGGCGACGCCGGACGGGGTGCTGCTGGACGACGGCGAGTTCGTCCCGACCCGGACCCTGGTGTGGTGCGTCGGGGTACGGCCCGATCCGCTCGTGGCCGACGTCGGGCTGCCGGTCGACCGCGGCAGGCTGCGGGTGACGGCCGAACTGAACGTGCCCGGTCATCCGGACGTGTTCGCCTGCGGTGACGCCGCCGCCGTACCGGATCTGACCCGGCCGCTGCCGGGCGACGACGGCGACGGGAACGGAAGCGGCTACGAACTGACCCCGATGACCGCGCAGCACGCCACCCGTCAGGGGGACGTGGCCGCCAACAACGTCGCGGCGTCGCTCGGATACGGCACGGCACGCGCCTACCGGCACCACGATCTGGGCTTCGCGGTCGACCTCGGCGGTGTCAGGGCGGCGGCCAATCCGCTCGGCGTTCCGCTGTCCGGACTGCTCGCCGGAGCCGTGACCCGCGGCTACCACCTGGCGGCGATGCCGGGCAACCGGGTGCGGGTGGCCGCCGACTGGCTGTTGGAGGCCGCGCTGCCGCGCCAGGCGGTGCAGCTCGGTCTCGTCAGCTCCTGGTCGGTGCCGCTCGACACCTCGTCGCCCGAGGTGGCCCGGCTGCCGGGCCGGTCCCGGCAATGACGGCACGACGAGGCCACGCGAACCGGTCACAGGACCACCCCGCGAACGGAGTGACATGCGCTACGAAGAACTGACGGAACTGGCCCAGCAGTTGCGGGTGGATTCCGTCCGAGCGGCCGACGCCGCGGGTTCCGGGCACCCGACGTCCTCGATGTCGGCGGCCGACCTCGCCGCGGTGCTCCTCGCACACCATCTGCGCTACGACTTCTCCGACCCGGAGAACCCGGCCAACGACCGGCTCGTCTTCTCCAAGGGCCACGCCTCGCCCCTGCTGTACTCCCTCTACAAGGCGGCGGGCGCGATCGACGACGAGGAACTGCTGACGTTCCGCAAGCGGGACGGCCGTCTCGAGGGCCATCCGACGCCGAGGCTGCCCTGGGTGGACGTCGCCACGGGCTCGCTCGGACAGGGCCTCCCGGTCGGGGTGGGGATGGCACTCGCCGGCACGTACCTCGACCGCCTCCCCTACCGGGTGTGGGTGCTGTCCGGGGACAGCGAGATGGCGGAGGGCTCCGTCTGGGAGGCCGCCGAGCACGCCGCGTTCGAGAAACTGGGCAACCTGAAGCTGATCGTCGACGTCAACCGGCTCGGGCAGCGAGGACCGACCCGCCACCAGCACGACCTCGGCGCCTACGCCCGGCGCCTACGGGCGTTCGGCTGGCACACCATCGAGGTCGACGGCCATGACGTCGAGGCCGTCGACAAGGCCCTCACCGAGGCGGTCGAGGTGGACGAGCGGCCGACGGCCGTCATCGCGGCCACCCGCAAGGGACGCGGCGTCGCCGCCGTCGAGGACCAGGAGGGCAAGCACGGCAAACCGCTGCCCGACGCGGAGGCGGCGATCGAGGAACTGGGCGGGCCGCGGTTCGTCCGGGTGGAGGTCGAGCCTCCCCCGGCGGCGAGCGCCCGACGCGTCCGGGACCGGGAGCCGCTGGAGCTACCCCGGTTCGAGCTCGGCGCGGAGGAGGCCACCCGCACGGCGTACGGACGGGCCCTGGCCGCGCTCGGTTCGGCGCGGGGCGACGTGGTCGCGCTCGACGCCGAGGTCGGCGACTCCACGCGCACGGAGTACTTCGAGAAGGAGCACCCGGACCGGTACCTCGAGTTCTACATCGCCGAACAGCAGCTCGTGGCGGGAGCGGTCGGCCTGCAGGCGTGCGGCTGGGTGCCGTTCGCGTCGACGTTCGCCGCGTTCCTCACCCGCGCCCACGACTTCGTCCGCATGGCAGCGGTGAGCCGGGCCGGCATCAATCTCGTCGGATCGCACGCGGGCGTGTCGATCGGCGAGGACGGGCCCTCGCAGATGGGCCTCGAGGATCTGGCCATGCTCCGGTCCGTCCAAGGGTCGACGGTGCTCTACCCGTGCGACGCCAACCAGACCGCCCGGCTGGTGGCGGCCATGGCGGATCTCGACGGTGTCCGCTATCTGCGGACCACCCGCGGGGAGACGCCCGTCGTCTACGGTCCCGACGAGGAGTTCCCGGTCGGCGGCAGCAAGGTGCTGCGCAGCGGTGACGGCGACAAGGCGACGATCGTCGCCGCGGGGGTGACGGTCCACGAGGCGCTCCGTGCCGCGGACGCGCTCGCCGCGGACGGCATCCCGGTCCGGGTCGTCGACCTGTACTCGGTGAAGCCGGTGGACGTGGAAACGCTCAACGACGCCGCCGGGGCGACGGGATGCGTACTCACGGTGGAGGACCACCGCCCGGAGGGCGGGATCGGCGATGCCGTTGCGGAGGCGTTCTCGGACGGGCGTCCCGTGCCCAGGCTCGCGCGGCTCGCCGTGCGCGGCATGCCCGGCTCCGCGACGCCCAAGGAGCAGCTGCACGCCGCCGGGATCGACGCGGAGTCCATCGCTGCGGCCGTGAAACTGCTCGTGGAGAGGATCGTCGCCCACTGAGGAGCCCCACGCCCGGCCGGCCGATCCGCGAGTGCCCCGTCCGGCCGTGCCGGGGTCTACCGGCCGGCGGAGCGGGGTACCCGCGAGCCATGAGCACCACAACCGTGCGTGCCGGTCGCCGTACCGTGGAGGTCCACCGACCGGAGAAGGTCCTGTTTCCCGCCGACGGTTTCACCAAGGCGGACCTCGTCGGGTACCACCGCGAGATCGCACCCCGCATGCTGCCGCATCTGCGCGGCCGGCCCCTGATGCTCGAACGGCTCCCCGACGGGCTCGACGGGCCCCGGTTCATGCAGAAGGAGACGCCGGAGAGCCATCCGGACTGGGTGCGCCGCGCCGAGGTCGACAAGGTGGGCGGCACGGTCACCCACACGGTCTGCGACGACACCGCGACCCTCGTGTACCTGGCCGACCAGGCGTGCGTCACGCTCCACCGCTGGCAGTCGAAGGCGGACCGCCCGGAGCACCCCGACCGGATGGTCTTCGACCTGGATCCACCGCAGGACGACTTCGAGCCCGTCCGGCGGGCCGCGCGGCTCCTTGGCGACCTGCTCGGCGAGCTCCGCCTGCCGTCGGTGCTGATGACGACGGGTTCACGGGGTCTGCACGTCGTCGTGCCGCTCAGCCGGCGTCATGGGTTCGACGAGGTCCGGGAGTTCGCGAAGGACGCGGCGGGCCTGCTCGCGGCCGCCCACCCGGAGGAACTGACCACCGAGGCGCGCAAGGCGGCGCGGGGCGACCGGCTGTACCTGGACGTCCAGCGCAACGGGTACGCGCAGACGGCGGTGGCGCCGTACTCGGTGCGGGCCCGCGAGGGCGCGCCGGTCGCCACGCCGATCGGCTGGGACCAGCTGGACGACCCCGGGCTCACGGCGCGCCGGTGGAACATCACGAACGCGGCCGAGCAGGCGGCCGCGGGCCCGTGGGAGGGTGCGCTGCGGCGCGGCAGGGCGCTGGGGCCGGCGCGACGGCGGCTGGACGGGCTGCGTCGCGACGGGACCGGCGGTTGAGCGCCCGGGTGCCCGCGCTACCGGCTGGGTCGCGAGGCGCGGGACCTCCTCATCGGCGTCGCCGTCGATCCCGGCATGCGCCGGGCGATCCGCGCCATGCCGGACGAGCGGCCGGAGATCGACGGTGTGGCCGACCTGCTGACCATGCGTCCGGGGGTGGACTCGGTACCGGTCGCCGCGAGGGTCGACCTGGTCCCGGGGCTGGACAGCGAGGGGATCGCGCTGGTGAGCGAGCGGATCAAGGAGGCGGTCGGCGACCGGTGGCGGGAGGCGGACCAGGTCTTCCTCGACATCACCGAGGCGCTGCCGCACCCCGGGCGCTGACGCGGGCGGACCACCGCCGCCGAGCCCGTCCCGCCGTGCCGGTCTCGTGGGACGGTCGAGGACGTCCCGAGGCCGGCGAGCCGGACCGCGCCCCTCCGGGCGGTCCGTGGGCGAGGGCGACGGGCAGGCGAGCCGCCTGCCCAATGCGCACCGGACGCGATTGTCACACCCCTTCGCTACGGTGCGGTGCATGGCGAACTTCGTATTGGTGGCGGGCGCTTGGCTCGGCGCATGGGCATGGGACGACGTCGTACCGGAGCTGCGTGCGGCCGGGCACGGTGTGCGTCCGCTGACCCTGTCCGGGCTGGCGGAGAAGAGCGGCGCACCCGCCGGGCAGCAGACCCACGTCCGGGACATCGTCCACGAGATCGAGGGGCACGACCTCCGGGATGTCGTGCTCGTGGGACACAGCTACGCCGGCATCCCGGTCGGTCAGGCCGCCGAGCGCATCGGCGACCGGCTCCGGCGCGTGGTCTTCGTCGACTCGAACGTCCCGTCGCACGGCGAGTCGTTCGTGACCGCGTGGCCCGACGGCCGGGCGATGATCGAGGCGTCGATGGCGGCGACCGGAGGCTTCTGGGCACCGCTGACCGAGGCCGACTTCGCGGGTCAGGGGCTCAGCGACGGGCAGATAGGCCGGCTCGTCGGCGGTGCGACCCCGCATCCCGGCGCGACGCTGACCGAGCCGGCGGTGCTGGGGCGGGGAGTAGGCGAACTCCCGGCGACGTACGTCAAGTGCCTGCTGGACGGGGCGGAACCCGGCCCCGACGTGGCCGAACTGCTGCGCGGCGAGCACTGGAGGCTGGTCGAGCTGGACACCGGACACTGGCCGATGTTCTCCCGTCCGCGCGAGCTGGCTCGGGTGCTCCTCGACGCGGTGGGCCCTGGCAGGTGACCACCGCGCCGGCGCATCCGGCCGACGGCGGCACGGAGACTCGTGGAGGGAGGCAGCCCGGCACCGGGCACTGCCCGGCCGGGGCCAGGGGCGGGCCGGCGGCTCTTCGTGCTCGTCGCCCGGGCCGTCAGCTCCCGGTGCCCGCCCCGGCGGTCCGGCGGGCGAACTCCGTGAGGAAGGCCGAGCAGAAGGCCTTCAGGTCGTCCGGCTTCCGGCTGGTGATCAGGATGTTCGGGCCCTCGCGGCAGATCCGCACCTGCTCGTCGACCCATGTGCCGCCCGCATTGCGGATGTCGGTGCGCAGGCTCGGCCACGACGTCAGCGTCCTGCCGCGCACCACATCGGCCTCCACGAGCGTCCACGGTGCGTGGCAGATGGCCGCCACGGGCTTGCCCGCCTCGAAGAACCCTCGGACGAAGGCGACGGCCTGCTCGTCCATGCGCAGGAAGTCGGGGTTGGCGACTCCGCCGGGGAGTACGAGGCCCGCGTAGTCCGACACGGAGGCGTCGGCCACGACCTCGTCGACGGGAAAGGTGTCCGCCTTGTCGAGGTGGTCGAAGGCCTGGATCCGGCCGGGCTCGACGGAGACCAGCCGCGGGGTGTGCCCGGCGCCGGTCACGGCCTGCCAGGGTTCGGTCAGCTCGACCTGTTCGACGCCTTCGTGCGCCGTGAGGAAAGCGATGTTCATGGAGCTCTGCTCTTCTCTCCCCCGCTCGCGTCGCCGGTCCGGCCCGCTCGCCGGATCGCGGCCCTGTCCGGCGGTGCGCGTACCCACGTGTGTGACCGGTATGCGGGGACCTGCGTCGTGGCGGTGGGCGACCCGCGTCGACGTCCCTCGCCCCGGCCCCGCGCTCCGGCGTCCGTCGCCATCGCGCGCCGGCCCGTACCGGTCCCCTCGCGTGGCCTTCCCGCACTCCGACGTCCTCGGCGTCGGACGCATCCCCGCCGTGCGCCACCTCGTCGGCATCCGCCGGCGTCCACCCTCGGCGGACGGCGCGGGCGGGCGCGGCGAATCACGGCCCGTGGGGTCAGGCCGTCCAGTGAGCGGGGCGGCGGAGTCCGGACGGCAGTTTCGTCGCTGCGTCTCCCCTCGCCTGCTGGAGCTGCGGCTGGGTCAGGAAGATGCTGCCGGTGAGGTCGGCCCCCGAGAGGTCGGTGTCCCTGAGGTCGGCGCCGAGGAGGTCGGCCAGGCGGAGATCGGCGCCGTGGAGGTCGGCGGCGATGAGACATGCCCCGCGCAGATCGGCGCCGTGAAGATCGGCGCCCCCGAGCCTGGCCCCCAGCAGATCCGCGCCCCTCCGGTCCTTGCCGCGACCCGGTTTGGCCTCGGCCCTGGCCAGCGCGCCGGCCCTGAGCAGCAGTTCACCCGTACGCCCGCGCAACGCGGCGATGTCGGTCGCGAGCAGCACCTCCGCGTCCCGCAGTGTCACGGCTTCGACCTCGTCGCGGAGGGCGCGCGCCGCCGCGTGCACCGGACTGGCGGCCTCCAGCCTCAGCGCGGCCGTCAAGTACCACAGCAGTTCGTGCAGTTGCCGCATCACCGGAAAGACGTCGAACATCTGCCGGGCGCTGTCCGGGGCCTGCTGCCAGCTCCGTCCGCCGAACGTCACCCGCGAGACCTTCTGTCCCGCGCCGAAGCAGTCGTAGACGGTGCAGCCGGAGAATCCGCTGCCCCGGAGCCGGGAGTGGATGCCGCAGCGGAAATCGTCACGGAGGTGGCCGCAGGGCCGGCCGGCGGGCTTGTCGGCGGCGAAGTCGGCCGAGGCCGAGAAGGGCAGCGCCACGCAGCACAGTGCGAAGCATTCCCCGCAGTCGGCACGCAGCCCCGTGGGGTCGTGGGCGGGTGCTGCGTCCTTGTTCACGTCGGTCACTGAGCCGCTGCCTCTTCCGTGATGGGTACCGGAGCTTCCCTGGTGGCTACGGCGTCCAGTCTTCCTCATCCGAACGGCCGTTCGCCTGCCCCTTCCGTGCGCCCGTGCCGCGGCACCGTCTGCGTGCGTTTGCCGGGAGGACCGCCGGGCAGGCGCCCACACGTGCTTCGGAGCCCGGGCGTGCCCCGTGCGATGCTCAGGAGTGCATGAGGCTCCGGGCGATCGGCACCGTCAGCACCGTACGAGGAGCTGAGAGTGAGCAAGCAGACGCATGAGCGCGGCAGGCATCCCCACGACGACGCCCCGGACACGGCCGACGCCTTCGCACGACTGGCCCGGCTCGCCGACGGGCGGGAGAAGACGGCTCTGCGGCAGCAGGTGGTGAGGGCCTGGCTGCCCATGGCCGACCGGCTCGCGGGGCGCTACCGCAATCGGGGCGAGGCGCTGGAGGATCTGCGCCAGGTCGCCGCGCTGGGGCTGGTGAAGGCCGTGGAGCGGTACGACCCGGACTGCGGCGGGGCCTTCGAGTCGTTCGCCGTGCCGACGATCGACGGTGAGATCAAACGCCACTTCCGCGACCACACGTGGACCGTCCACGTGCCGCGCCGGGTGCAGGACCTGCGCAACCGGGTCCGCACCGCCCGCCAGGAGCTCGCCCAGTCCGTCGGCGGCCGGGAGCCGAGCGCCGCCGAGATCGCGCGGCACGCGGGCCTGACGGAGGAGGAGGCCACAGCGGGCCTGGAGGCCCTCGACAGCTACAGCGCCCTCTCCCTCGACGCGCAGGTGCAGGGCAGCGAGGACGGCTACTCGCTCGCCGACGCGATGGGCGGCCCCGACCCGGCGCTCGACGTCGTCATCGACCGCGAGGCGGTCAGGCCCAGGCTGGACGGGCTGCCGGACCGCGAGCGGCGCATCCTCTATCTGCGCTTCTTCCGGGACATGACGCAGCGGCGCATCGCGGAGGACCTCGGCATCTCGCAGATGCACGTCTCCCGCCTGATCAGCCGCTGCTGCCGCCGGCTGCGGGACGAGATCATGCACGACGCGGTACCGGCCGCCCCCCGCGAGCCGGACTCGGCGCAGCGGCGTCCCGCGCCGCGCCGGTCTCGGCGCAGGACCTGCTCCCCCGTGCGGTAGTGACCCCTGCCGCCGGGCGCGTGACGGCGGGCGCCGCTCGTCACCCCTGGCGGTCCTCCCCGTTCCGGACGTCCGGGCCGGTACCCGCAGCACCGCCCGCCCTCCGTCCGAGGGTGTCGACGGCACCGACGACCCGGTCCCAGAACCTCTCCTGGTCGAGACGCACGGCGACGCGTGCGTTGACCGGACGGCCGAGGTAGCGGTGCAGGTCCACGACGGTCGCCCCGCGCGTGTACTCCCCGCGCAGTTCGACGGCGACGCTCGCGTCGACACAGTCCACGATCGCCGGGTCGACGACCCTGGCCACCGCCACCGGGTCGTGCAGGGGCGGCGCCGGAAATCCCCACAGCCGCCGGTAGGTGGCTGCGAAGAACGTCATCAGCTCCGCGCAGATGCGCCCCAGGTCCGTCTCCAGCCCCTCCAGCCGGGCGAGCACATCGGGGGTGACGAGTGCCTGATGGGAGACGTTGAGCCCGCACATGGTCACGGGCAGCCCGCTGCGGAAGACGATGTCGGCGGCCTCCGGATCGACGTACATGTTGAACTCGGCGGCGGGAGTGCGGTTCCCGCGTTCCGTCGAGCCGCCCATGAGCACGATCTCCCGGATGTGCGCCGCCGCGTCGGGATAACGGGTGAGCAGCAGGGCGATGTTGGTCAGCGGGGCGGTCGGGACGAGGGTCACGGGCTCCGGATGCCGGGTCAGGAGCCGGTACATGAGGTCGACGGCGTGCTCGGGGACGGTCCCGACGGTCGGTTCGCCGAAGCTCGGCCCGTCCATGCCCGATTGGCCGTGGACGTCGTCCGCGACGCGGAGTTCCCGGACGAGCGGCCGGGCACAGCCGGCGGCGATGGGCACCGAGGTGATGCCCGCGGCGGTGCAGATGCGACGGGCGTTGAGCGTCGTCTTCTCCAGTACCTGGTTGCCGGCGACCGTCGTGATGGCGAGCAGGTCGATCGCGGGGTCGCCTGCGGCGAGCAGGATGGCGACGGCGTCGTCGTGCCCGGGATCGCAGTCGAGGATGATCGGTACGGACACGGTGCTCCTCGGCGTCGGCGGCGGCGCGGGGCGCGCCGGGGTACGGGTGGCGCCGGCACCGTGTCGACCGGTACCGGCGAGGACGCGGACGGGCGGACGTCGTGGGGAACGGCCTCACCAGTGTGCCCCGGAGGACGCCGCTCGGTCGGCATCACCCGGCGCCCGGTCGGTCGCACGGAGCCGTCCGGCCGCACAGCGCAGGCTTCGCCCCACTCGGCGTTGCGGGTCCCGTGCAGGCCCCCGGCCGGTCCGCACGGCCCTTCTCCCGGTGCGCACCCTGACCGCACACGGAGTCAACCGGTCCTGTCACAGGGCCCTGAGTCCGTCGATCACCTCCCGCAGAATCCTTTCGTCGGGCAGTTGCGCGGGCGGTACGGGCATGGAGACCCTGACGTGCCCGCCCTCCAGCAGATCGCCGACGAGCACCCGGACGACCCCGACGGGCAGGTCGGCGTCCGCGGCGAGCTCCGCGACGGACTGGGTCTCGGTGCGGCACAGATCCAGGAGTGCCCGGTGCTCGGGACCCAGGAGGGATTCCGCGGCCCGGTCCGCCGCGTCGTCGGCGGCGTCGACGAGCGCGATGAGGTCGAGGCGCACGGAGCTGGGCCCGGGCTTCGTGCGCCCTCCGGTCATGGCGTAGGGGCGGACGAGCGGGCCCGCCTCCGCGTCGTACCAGCGGCTGCCCTGGAGATCCGGGTCGCCGTCGGCGGCATCGTTCATGTCGGTGGAGCCTCCCTCCGGGTCAGCCGGCGGCGGGCGGGGTCGTGGACACGCGGGGCGGGGTGCCCAGGTGCTCGCCGACGCGCTTGACGAGCCGCGCCATCTCGTAGGCGATCAGCCCCACATCGGCGGTGACGGCGCTGAGGACGGCGAGGCAGGAGCCGTCCCCGGCGGCGGCGACGAAGAGGAACCCGTCGTCCATCTCGACCATCGTCTGCCGGACCCCGCCGGTCCGGAAGTGGCGTCCCGCGCCCTTGGCGAGGCTGTGGAAACCGGAGGACACGGCCGCGAGGTGTTCGGCGTCCTCCCGGGTGAGGCCGCCCGAAGCGCCGACGGCGAGGCCGTCGTTGGAGAGCACGACCGCGTGGCGGACCTCGCCCACCCGCAGCACCAGGTCGTCGAGCAGCCAGTCGAGCTCTCCGGAGCGGGGGTGGAGGGTCCTCTCGTGGTCGATCATGCGTCGTCTCCTTCGCGGCTGTGAGCGCTGGTGTGGGTGGGACGGCCCGGGGCGGCACCGCCGCCGCGGGTCCAGCCGGCGCGGTAGGCGGTCATCCGGTCCCTGACCTGTTCCGGGGTGCGTTCCGGTGCGTCGTGTCCGGCGGGCCCGGCCGGATCCGCCGGGTCGGGCGGCGTGGCCTCTCGCAACTGGGGGACGAGGCTGGCCTGTCTGACGCGGCGCGGCAGGCCGGCCGTGTCCTCCGGGCAGGGCAGGTCCCTCCGGGCGGAGTCCTCCTGCGCCGGCGGCAGGGCGGGGGGACGCTCGGGATGCTGCGGGCGGGGGCCATCGGCGGCCGGCGACGGAGCACGGTCGCGCAGCCGCAGGGCGATGACCCCGGGCGGCGGCGGGGCGACTCCTCGGGACTGGGCCTCGATGCCGTGCCGGCCGGGCCGTGCGGCCAGGGGCCGCTCGCCGTCGGGGATCTGACGCGGCGCCGTGTCCGGCACCGCGTAGGGGGCGGAACGCGCGGGGGACGGATCGGCCGGCGCCCCGGCCGCGGGGGCCGCCGGCCCCGCGGGCAGGGCGCTCTGCAGCAGGGCCGTGGGGATCAGGACGACGGCCGTGGTCCCCCCGTAGGGCGAGGTCCGCAGTTTCACCTTGACGTCGTGGCGTGCGGACAGCCGGCTCACGACGAAGAGGCCCAGCCGGTCGCTGTCGAACAGGTCGAGCGCCTCCGACTGCTCGATGCGGCGGTTGGCGTCCGCGAGGGCCTCCTTGCCCATGCCGAGCCCCCGGTCCTCGATCTCCAGGGCGTAACCGTTGCCGACGGGTTCGCCGCTGACCCTGACCTTGGTGTGCGGAGGCGAGAACTGTGCGGCGTTCTCCACGAGTTCGGCGAGCAGGTGGGTGAGGTCGGCGACCGCGGTCCCGACCACGCCGGCCTCCGGCAGCTGCCGCACCTCCACCCGTGCGTAGTCCTCGACCTCGGACACGGCGGCGCGGACGACGTTGGTGAGCGGCACGGGCATCCGCCAGGCCCGGCCCGGTGCCGCGCCGGACAGGATGATCAGGCTCTCCGCGTGGCGGCGCATCCGGGTCGTCAGATGGTCGAGGCGGAACAGGTCGCCGAGTTCGCCAGGATCCTCGGCGCGCCGTTCCATGCTGTCGAGCAGGGTGAGCTGACGGTGGACCAGGACCTGGCTGCGGCGGGCGAGGTTGACGAACACCCCGGAGATGCCGCGGCTGAGCTCGGCGCGTTCGACGGCGGCGCCGAGGGCGGCACGGTGCACGGTGGACAGCGCCTCGCCGACCTCGGCGATCTCGTCCTGGGGCGGCGGACCGGGCGGCGCCTCGGCCCGGACGTCGATGTCCTCGCCGGAGCGCAGACGGCGCATGGCCTGGGGCAGTTTGTGGCGCGCGATCTCCAGGGCCGTGTTGCGGAGGCTGACGAGTTCGACGACGAGGGCACGACCGATGCGCACGGAGATGACGAGGGAGGCGGCCACCGCGGCCAGTCCGAGGAGGACCGCGGCACCGGCGGCGGTGAACATGCCCTGGCCGACCGGGTCGGCACGGTCCGCGGCGCCGCGCCGGGCGCTCGTCTCGATGTCCCGCATGCCGGCGCTGACGGCACCGTGGGCGCTGTCCCAGGTGGTGACGGGCACGGCCGCGGCCGCCCCCCGTCCCGCCGGCGCGGCGGTGGTGGCGTCCTCGGCGGCCCCGAGGGCCCGGTAGGCGGTCTGAGCGGTGAGTTCGCGCCAGGCGGCTCGCTCACGCGGCCGCAGGTCGGCCACCGCGGACTCGGTGAGCGCACGCCGGGTCTCCACGGCGCCGGTGAACCGCCGCAGCCGGTCGGCGGAGAAGGACTTGCCGGCCCTGGCGGCGGCGAGCAGCGCGTCCTCGCGGGCGAGCATCTCGCCGGCCCGGGTGAATTCGAGCAGGACACGGGCGTCCGAGCTCGTGCCGGAGTCCTGGACACCGGTGAGGGCGCCGGCGACGCCGAAGCCAGAGCCGATGGCGGCCGTGTACTGCTCGTAGGCGCTGTCCCAGTCCGTCCTGCCGTCGAGCACGGAGTCTCGCAGGCGGGCGAGTCCGCGGCCCTGTTCGACGAACGCGGACAGCCTCGCGGCGACGTCCCGGGGCAGATCCCCTCCGTCGGCGACGGTGTGGGACGGGTCGAGGGAAAGCCCGGCGAGAGCGGCGTCGGTGGCCCTCGCCTGCTGCTGCATCTCGGCTGCGCGCCGGCCGTCGGGCGCGGCGATCTGCCGCAGGGCGGCGCGCCGTTCGGCCTGGAGTGCGCCCACGGCATCGGCGACGGGGCCCCTGACGCGGTCCTCGACGTCCTGGAGCTGACGGAGCCCGGCGATGTCCTGGGCGGTGGTGACGGTGGCGAACCCCCACAGTGCGAGCAGGGAGACGACGGGCACCATCAGCAGCGAGATGATCTTGGCGCGTACGGTCCGGGGACGCAGCCGCAGTCGCTCCCCCGGACCCTGCGGTGCCTGCCGGCGGTGTGCGTCGGCCGGTCCCTGCGCGGCGCCGGCCTCGGCCCGTTCGTCGGCGGGCGGCCCGGCGTGGGCGCGGCGTCCGCGGAGGGCCGGCACACCGGCTGCCGCCGGTGGGCGCTCGTGCGGGGGCGGCGTCTGGGCGCCGGGCTTGCTGCGAGGTGTGCGCATGGCCTCCTCGTTCCGGGTACGGGGTGTTGGGTGCGGCGGGACGGCCGTGCGGTGGCCGGCCCGGGCCTGCGGGCGCGGTCCGGGACGTGCCGGGGGACTGCGGGACTCACGACGTGGTCGGTGCGGGCGCCGACGCCGCGGGCTCCGGTTCGGTGGCCCGCTCGGCCGACGCGTAGGCGGCTCGTTCGCGTGCCGTCGGGGTGAGCGCGACGAAGGCCGAGGTGAGGAAGAGGTACGAACCGAGGCCGACGGCGAGCGGGAAGATGAACTGCATCGTGGTGGCCCCGGGCAGCGCCGCGTCCGAGGGCGCGACGCTCACACGCACGGCGAGCATGCCCGTGTAGTGCATGCTGCTGACGGCAGCGCCCATGACGAGGGAGGCGACGGCGACGGCTCGGGGCGACTTGATGTTGAGCGCGGCCCACAGGGCGGCGGTCGCGGCGACCACGGCGATGACGACCGAGAGCGCGACGAGCAGCGGGTCGTAGGTGACGTCGCCGTGCAGCCGCAGGGCCGCCATGCCGAGGTAGTGCATGCTCGCGACACCGAGTCCGGTGGTCAGCCCGCCCAGCAGCAGCGCGCGGACCCGGTCCCGGCTGTGGCCGACGGCGAAGACCCCCACGCCCACCACCGCCATGGCGACGATCAGGCTGAGGATGGTGAGCGGGACGTCGTACCGGATGTCGGTCCCGGTGACGCCGAAGCCGAGCATCGCGACGAAGTGCATCGTCCAGATGCCGGTGCCGATGGCGGAGGCCGCCGTCAGGAGCCAGTTGCGGCGGGAGCGGCCGGTCGCGTCGAGCGCGCGCACGGTGCAGCGCAGCCCGAGGGCGGCGCCGATGCAGGCCATCGCGTACGACAGCACGGGGGTCAGCCAGCCGAATGTGGCGTGGTCCAGGTGTCCCATGGCTCAGGGACGGTAGTGCCGATGGGGGCGCAGGGCGGGGGCGCATTTCGAAAGCCGATGGAATATGACAGCCGATGTTTCAGAACGATCGTGCCGAGGTCGAACGTGTGCACCGCACGTCTGTTCCGGCAGCGATCGAAGGATCGGCCCGGGGTGCGGGATCATGAGGCCATGACCGACGACCACACGCATGTGCAGGAGTTCTTCGGCGCCCGCGCCGCCGACTGGGACGTGAAGTTCCCGGATGACGGACCCGCCTTCGCCACGGGGGTCGACGCGCTGGATCTGAGGCCCGGCGACGCGGTCCTGGACGCCGGCTGCGGCACGGGGCGTGCGCTGCCCCTCCTGCGCCGGGCCGTGGGCCCTGCGGGTACGGTCGTCGGCGCCGATCTGACCCTGGAGATGCTGCAGGCGGCGGCGCGCGCCGGGCGCGACCGGGACGCCGCGCTTCTGCAGGCCGACGCGTCACGGCTGCCGTTGCGGACGGCGTCGATGGACGCCGTGTTCGCCTCCGGCCTGATCGCGCATCTGCCGAACCCGGCCGACGATCTGCGTGAACTGGCCCGGGTGGTGCGACCGGGCGGACGTCTCGCGCTCTTCCACCCCATCGGCCGGGCCGCCCTGGCGGTCCGGCAGAAGCGCCGGCTCACGCCCGACGACCTGCGCGCCGAGCCCAACCTCGGCCCGCTGCTGGCCGCTTCGGGATGGCGGCTGGTCTCGTACGCCGACGAGGAGGCGCGATTCCTCGCGCTGGCGGCGCGGGAGGGCTGATCCTCCACGGCGCGTGCTTCGCCTCGACCGGCGGGCCCCGGCAGGCGTCCGAACACGGCGGCGCGCGGCGGCGCGGCGGCGTCGTCGTACCGGGACGGGCGGGTGCAGGCGCGGCCGTCCCGCCACGGGAAGCCCGCCGAGGGCTGAGGGCCGAACGCGGAAGGGACTCACGGACGGCACCCGCGAGGAAGAATTGTCATACCGGCGGGGTACACCGGAAGAGTGACGTTCGGTGGAAGGGGGCCCTGGGTGTTCGACAAGCTGATGAGCGGAATCCGCAGGTTCGCGGGGCAGAGGGCCGACGCCGGGGAGGGCCCGCCGCCTGCGCGGGTCGTCCGGCAGCGCCAGCCGAACCTCTTCGAGGCCGCGGCGGCGTACGTGTCCGCGTGTGCCGAGGACGATCAGCAGGGAATCGAGGAGGCGTCGGGCTGGGTGTCGCCCGAGGCCCTGTCGTTCGGCGTGAACGAGCTGGCCTGCCGCGCCGTGATCGCCCTGGCGCGCGAGCGCGACGAGTCGCCCCGGTCCGTGGCGCGCAGTCTGCTCGGGCTGCCCGTGGCCTGAGGGCACCGGGCCCGGAGGCGCGGGGCGCGGCCGCGGCCCCACGGCGGCGGGGTCCGCGGCCCCGGGGCCAGGCGGGGAAAGAGCGGGCCCAGTTTCCTGTCGCGGACTCTCGACGCCGGGGTTACCCACTGGTTAAGGTGCGCCGACGAACGATCCGATGGGGAGGATGCCGTGGCCGGGACGGACGAAGCGGCCGACGACGACGCGCTCTTTGTGCTGACTGCGCAGCTGCTCACACCCGCGCAGTTCCCCAGCGTGCTCGGCGACGACTACCCCGCGGCATGCGAGGCGCTGGGGCTTCGGCCCTACGGCGGCGGCTACGGGCTGGTGCTCGGGCAGGACGGCGACGGCGCCCGCTGGACGGTCGTGATCGACGACGTCTCCCTGGTGGCCGTGGCGATCGCGTCGTGGGACTGCGGGATGGAGTACGACCTGTCTCCCAGTGACCGTTCGGTGGTCGCCGCGCTCCCCGGCTGGCCGCTGGCCGTGGCGACGGTCGCGCCGGGTGTGCCCGCGCCCCACGACCCGGACGAGGGGGAGGCGGGCGGGCCGCCGCTGACGCCGCCCGACACGAGTGCGTGGGGTCCCGCGCAGCGGCGGCTCGGCGCGGACGAGGTCGCGCTCCAGTGGGCCGTGTGGCGCGAGCAGGTGGCCGAGCAGATCACGTTCGCGCAGCCCGACGCGCCGGAGGAGGAGCGCGCGACACCGCATGAGGGGGTGCGCCGGGTCCTCAGGGAGCTCCACGCCTATGTGGACGACGCGCCGCCGCTCGGGCGGGTGCGGTCGAGCTTCGCGCCGGACGGGGCGCGGATGCTGAGGGCGGACGGGCCGGGCTGGTCGCTGGTGGCCAGGACCGACGACATCGCCTTCGTGCTGCTGGACGAGGAGCCGGGAGAGGTGCTGCCGGTGGGGCGCGGTCCCGAGCTCCCGGGACTGCTGGAGGCGCTGGACAAGATGGCGGTACGGCCTTCCTGATCCCGGCGGGCGTGGGACGGTCCCGGAAGCACGTCCGGGGACTGCTCCCCTGCGTGTCCGGCGCCGATCCCGGGCACGTCCGAGGCCCGCTCGCTCCCCGTGGCACAGCCCTGGCGCCGGTCCGGCGCTGATGGCGATCCGGCGGGCACGCCGGTCCCCGCTCGCACGGCGATCCGGTTCTCCACGCCGAGGCCGGTCACCCGCGCCGCCGTGGCGGGGGCGGTCGTGTGCGAGGGCCCAGCCGGCGGCCCACATGACCGAGGCGTCCGAGGTGTGGGGCGCGCCCATTTCCGGGCCCCGATGCCCACAGCACGCTGGGGCGGCGCACCCACCCTTTCGCCGTTCACTCGGAGGCCGCCGCCATGGGTCTGTCCCGTTCATCCCGGAGAGCACCGGTGCTCGCCGCTCTGCTCCTGGCCCTCACCACGACGTCGTTCGCCGGCGCCGGACAGGCACAGGCAGGGGCGCCGTCCGGCCACTGCGCCCGTCACGATCGGCTCGACGTGCCCGGCGCCGCGCACCAGCGGCCGGCCTGTCTCGAAGATCTGACGACGGCGGGACTGGCCGGAACCCCGTACACCGACATGGCCGACCAGGCCGGACTCGCGGCCGCCGGTACACGCAATCCCTCCGGGGTGCCGGGCATCCAGATCGACGGTTACTTCCCCGACGGCTCGCGCCTCAACGCGACCCACGGCTGGAACCACGACTCCCAGTTCGTGATCAGGCTGCCCGACCGGTGGAACGGAGGGCTGGTGGTCACCGGCGCCCCGGGCACGCGCCGTCAGTACGCCACGGACGCGCTGATCTCCGACCACGTGCTGGCCCGGGGATACGCCTACGCTGCCACCGACAAGGGCAACACCGGGCCCGACTTCTTCACCGACGGCCGCTCCCCCGGTGACGCCGTCGCCGAATGGAACCGTCGGGTGACCGAGCTGACCCTCGCCGCGAAGAGCGCCGCCCGGCAGCGCTACGGGCACGCACCGGCCCGTACGTACATGACGGGCATCTCCAACGGCGGTTACCTCACGCGCTGGCAACTGGAGAACCGCCCCGGTCTCTACGACGGGGGCGTGGACTGGGAGGGCGCCCTGTGGACCACACGCGGTCCGAACCTGCTGACGGACCTGCCGGTGACGGTGGCCCGCAGCCTCGGTCGTGCCGGTGACGAGGATCTGCTCGCGGCCGGTTTCGCACCGGGCTCCGAGTTCCTCTGGCCGTACCACGAAAAGGTGTACTGGGGCCTGACGCAGAAGATCTTCCGGGCCGAGTTCGACCCGTCGTACGACCGGAACTGCCCCGGCGCCTCGGCCGGGTCCACCCCGGAGCAGATCTTCTCGGCCTGTCCGTCCGACGCCGGGTACGACCTGGCATCCCGTCCCGCTTCGGTACATAAGGCCCTGGCGAAGGTGGCGCTCACGGGCAGGATCGGCAAGCCGATGATCACGCTGCACGGCGACCTGGACACGCTGCTGCCTATCCGTCAGGACTCCGACGTGTACACGCGGATGATCGACGACCGGGGCCGCTCGATGCTCCACCGCTACTACACGGTCGAGGCCGGCACGCACACGGACGCCCTGTACGACACCCATCCGGACCGGCTGCGCCCGATCCTGCCGTGCTACCGGGCGGCGTTCGCCGCGTTGACCGCCTGGGTGGAGAAGGGCGCGGCACCGCCCGCGGACCGGAGGATCCCGAGGCCCGCAGGCGGCGATGTGGTGAACTCCTGCGCGCTGAGCTGACGGCCGGGCTCCCTCGCCGCGGGCCCCGGTTCGGCCCGCACCCCCCGACCGCCGCGCCGGCGGCCCGCTCGATGTCGGGGAGCGGGCCCCGAAGGCGGTCACCCTGCGCGGGGCCGGCAGGACCCCGTCAGCGCCCGATCTGCTTGCGGTTGTTGATCCGGCGGAGCCGGCGGCGCTGCGAGGGGTCGAGCGCGAAGTAGGCCACGGCGGGCACTCCGACGATCACCAGCAGCGACATCCAGAATCCGATCAGCGGGATCAGGAGAAGGCCGACGGCCACTCCCCCGATGGCGATCTTCGCACCTGTCGACATTTCACAGCCTCCTCCGCGGCCCCGCGGGCCGCCGCTCCCTGCTGTGACAACGCGTCCGCGCGCCCGCCGGTTCCCTCAGGCGGCCGCCGCGTCCTCCCTGCCGCCGGGCACCGCCTCCTCGCCGCCGTCGCGCACACGGCCCTGGTCGGCGTCCCGCGCCCGCAGCCCGCTTCCGACCTCGTGGAGATGGGCGAGAGCCTGCCGGTACGAGTCGACCAGCCCGGTCTCTGCGTACGGCACACCGAGGGACCGGCAGTGCGCACGGACCAGCGTCTTGGCCGGCCTGAGGTGCGGGCGGGGCATGCTCGGGAACAGATGGTGTTCGATCTGGTGGTTCAGCCCTCCCAGGAACCAGTCGGTGAGCGGGCCTCCGCGGACGTTCCGCGAGGTCAGGACCTGCCGCTGCAGATGCCCCCAGCGCTCGCCGGGGTCCGCCCCCGGCATGTCCATGCCCTTGTGGTTCGGCGCAAAGGCCATGCCGAGGTGAAGGCCGAGCAGCATCTGGTGCAGCAGGGCGAAAGCGGACGCCTGGAGCGGGGTGAGGACGGTGAGCAGCAGCGTGAGGTAGCCGCCGGCGTGGGCCAGGAGCAGTCCGCCCTCCACCGCGCGAGCGGCACCGGCCCGCGGGCTCCGCACCGGGACGCCCCCGTCCGCTCCGCCCGCCCGGGGCGAGAACACGTGCCGGAAGCCCGAGACCTTGAGGGACAGGGCCTCGAGGGTGGTCAGCGGGAAGAAGAGCGCGGCCTGGTGGCGGGTGAGCCAGGCCCGGAAGCCGGTGCGGCCGCCGGTGTGGTCCTTGCCGAAGACCAGCACGTCGGGGGCGACGTCGGGGTCCTTGTCCGGATGGTTCGGGTTCGCGTGGTGACGGTTGTGCTTGTCGTTCCACCAGTCCTGGCTCATCCCCAGCAGCAGGTTCCCGTGCAGGAGCTGGAGTGCCCGGCCGATCCGCCGGTCCGGTGTGATCTGCGCGTGGCCGGCGTCGTGGGCGATGAAGGCGGACCGTGCGGACAGCAGCGCGAGCGGCAGGGCCAGGGGCAGGGCCCACCAGGACGGGCCGACCGACACGAGGGCCGTGACGACGGCGGTGAGGCCCAGCAGGTTGAGGGTGATGACGCGTGCGTACCAGCCCGTGCGGCGTTCCAGCAGCCCCCGCTCCCTGACGGTTCGCAGAAGGGGCGCGAAATCGCTGCCGGGGGCCCTTCCGGCGGGACCCTCCGGCGCGGGGACCGGCCGCACGGGCGGCGGGGGCTCTGCGGCGGGGGCGGTCGCGGCGGCGGTTGCCTGTGGCATGGCGGTCTCCGGTCTCGGGGCCGTCGCGCCGTCCGGCGCGCTCGACTGCTGAACTGCTCCGACCTGAAGAAACCTAGGAATCGGGGCCCCTTGACGACCATGGCGGCATCCCCCGGACCCGGCGGGGGGCCAGCCGGGGCGACGGGGTGGTGCAGGCACCAGGCCCGCCCGGGGGCGCACCTGAGGTATCCTCGGCCGCTCCGGCCCGACTAGTCAAATTTGAGGAATGCGCCATCGCTGTGCACGGACTCTCCACGGCAACGCCCTCCGACGACTCCGGACTCGTCCACTGCTCCGCCGTGTTCCTGCCGGGGTCCCCGCCCCGCACGGGCCGGTTGGCGTTCTGGCATCCGGACGGCACCGAGCCCCCGGCACGCCCCGGTACCCACACGGAGCTGACCGTCGCCGGCCAGGGCGGCCGGACCTACGCCGTACCCGCACGCACGCTGCCGGTACGGGACGCCCTGCCCGTCCTCCTCCGAGCGGGGTCGGCGGCCTGCGCCTCCCCCGCCGTCGTGTTCTGGGGTGCCGCCACCGTGCTGGCGCTCCACCTGGCGGCCCGCGGACCGCTGCTGCCCGGACTCGGCGCGGACGGCCACGACGCCTGGCGGGTCGGACCGCTCACCGCCCGGGACGCGGACCGGGTGCGCGCCCTCGCCGCCTCGATGCCGCCGACCGCTCACGCCGTCCCCCTCGACGCCGGCGCCTCTCCGGTGCTGCTGCCCGAACCCGAGCGGCAGCTGCGGGCCTTCCTCGACGCCGTGGCCGACGTACTGCCGCGGACCCCGGCCGCCCCGCTCGCCGCGGGCTCCGGGGCGTTCGCCGCGGAAGAGCCGCAGCATCTGCCCGCGGCGCGTGCGTGGGCGCAGGACGTGGCGGCCCGTCATGATGCGGGCGTACGGCTGTCGTTGCGCATCGACGTGACGGGGCCGGCCGAGGAGGACGCGCCGGCCGGGCACCGGGCCGGACCGTCGTTCCGGGCCGTGCCGCAGTTGCACGGCGTCGGCGATACCGCGCTGGTCGCGGACGTGTCGAGCGTGTGGGCGGGCGGGCCGGACGCCGCGTTCGGACCGCGCGCCCGCACGGACGCCCTGCTCGCCCTGCGGCGGGCCGCGCGGGCCTGGGCGCCCCTGGAGCCGTTGCTGTCCGCGGCCGTTCCCGACTCCGTCGACCTCGCCGACGAGGAGGTCGCCGAGTTGCTCGGCGCCGCCGGGCGAGCCCTCGCCGCGACCGGCGTGCCGATCCACTGGCCCCGGGAACTCGTCCGCACCTTCACCGCCAGGGCCGTGATCGGCCCGCCCCAGGGCGCTGAGGCGGCAGACCCCGCTCTGTCCGCGATGCCGTCCTTCCTCTCCGCGGACGCCCTGCTCGCCTTCGACTGGCGTTTCACGCTCGGCGACCGGGAGCTGAGCCGTGCCGAACTGGACCGGCTCGCCGAGGCGAGCCGGCCCGTGGTGCGGCTGCGCGACCGGTGGGTGCTCGTCGATCCCGAGGAGGTACGCCTGGCCCGGGCACGCCGCGACCACAAGGTGACGCCCGTCGAGGCGCTGGCCGCGGTGCTCACCGGGTCCGTGGAGACCGGCGGGCGGTCGGTCGGCGTGGAGGCGTCCGGATGGCTGGAACGGCTGCGGGAGCGACTGGCCGATCCCGAGGGCGGGCAGGAGATCGCCCAGCCCGCCGCGCTCGCCGCGACGCTGCGCGACTACCAGCTGCGCGGACTGAACTGGCTGCACCGGATGACCTCGCTCGGCCTCGGCGGCTGCCTCGCCGACGACATGGGTCTGGGCAAGACCATCACGCTCATCGCCCTGCATCTGCACCGGCAGACCGACGCGTCCGCCGCGGGACCGACGCTCGTGGTCTGCCCGGCCTCGCTGATGGGCAACTGGCAGCGGGAGATCGAGAAGTTCGCCCCCGGTACACCGGTGCGGCGGTTCCACGGGCCGTCCCGGAGCCTGGACGGTCTCGCGGACGGGGAGTTCGTGCTCACCACGTACGGCACGATGCGGCTCGACGCGGCCGCTCTCGCGGAGGCCGGCTGGGGCATGGTCGTCGCCGACGAAGCCCAGCACGTCAAGAACCCCTACGCGGCCACTGCCCGGCAGTTGCGCACCATCGGCGCGAAGGCCCGCGTCGCGCTCACCGGCACGCCCGTCGAGAACAACCTCTCCGAGCTGTGGGCGATCCTCGACTGGACGACACCGGGGCTGCTCGGCCGGCTCGGCACCTTCCGGTCCCGGTACGCACAGGCCGTGGAGGGCGGCGACACCGCCGCCGCAGACCGGCTGGCCGCCCTGATCAGGCCGTTCCTGCTGCGCCGCCGCAAGTCCGACCCGGGCATCGCCCCCGAGCTTCCCCCGAAGACCGAGACCGACCGCGCGGTCTCGCTGACCGCGGAGCAGACGGGGCTGTACGAGGCGGTCGTCCGGGAGACCCTCGCGGCGATCTCGGCGGCGGGCGGCATGGAACGGCGCGGCCTCGTGGTGGGGCTGATGACCGCGCTGAAGCAGATCTGCAACCACCCCGCCCAGTACCTGAGGGAGGAGGAGCCGCGGATCGCCGGCCGGTCCGGGAAGCTCGAACTGCTCGACGAACTCCTCGACACGATCCTCTCCGAGGGGGCGAGCGTCCTGGTCTTCACCCAGTACGTGCGGACGGCCCGGCTGCTGGAACGGCACCTCGCGGCCCGCGGCGTACGGACGCAACTGCTGCACGGCGGTACGCCGGTGCCGGAGCGCGAGGCCATGGTCAGGCGCTTCCAGGACGGTGAGGTACCGGTGTTCCTGCTGTCGTTGAAGGCCGCCGGCACGGGGCTCAACCTCACCCGGGCGGGTCACGTCGTGCACTACGACCGCTGGTGGAACCCGGCCGTCGAGGCGCAGGCCACCGACCGGGCCCACCGCATCGGCCAGACCCAGCCGGTGCAGGTCCACCGGCTGATCGCCGAGGGCACCGTCGAGGACCGGATCGCCGCGATGCTCGAACGCAAGAAGGAACTCGCCGAGGCTGTGCTGGGCTCCGGCGAGGCCGCACTGACCGAACTGACGGACGCCGAACTGGCGGAGCTGGTCGAACTGCGAGGGGGCGCACGATGACGCACGACGCGTACGAGGACGAGGAGGAGCGGACGTTCGTCGCGCTGCCGCCCGCGCGGGGCCGGGGCTTCGCGGGCACCTGGTGGGGCCGGGCTTGGGTGAAGGCGCTGGAGGACGGCGCCCTGGACGCGGAGCAGCTGAAGAAAGGGCGGAAGCAGGCGCGGGACGGTGCGGTGGGGGCCGTGTCCATCCGGCCCGGCAGGGTCACTGCGGTGGTCAGGGACCGCGACGGCACAGGTCACCGCAGCGATGTGCTGCTGCAGGAGCTGTCGGAGGACGCATGGGACCGGTTCCTGGACATGGCCGTGGACCGGGCGGGGCACATCGCGGCCCTGCTGGACCGGGACATGCCCCCGCATCTCGTGGAGGACGCGGCGGAGGCGGGTGTCGAACTGCTGCCGGGCATCGGGGACCTGGAGCCCGAGTGCACCTGCGACGCCTGGGACCTGTGCCCGCACACCGCGGCCCTCTGCTACCAGGTGGCGCGGCTGCTGGACCGGGATCCGTTCGTGCTGCTGCTGTTGCGCGGGCGAGGAGAGCGCCGGCTGCTCGACGCACTGCAGGTGCGGAGCGCGGCCCGGGCGGAGCCGGCCGGTCCGGACTGCGAACTCGCGGCCGACGCCGGGGCCGAAGGGGTGCCGGCGGTCGGGGCCGCGGGCGTGCCGGCGGTCGAGGCCTTCGCGGCGGAGGCCTCGAAGACGGCCGCCACGCAGGGCATCGCCTCGGCACTCCTCGCCGCGCCGCCGCTGCCGGAAGAGCCGGGCCGGCCGCCGTCGCTGGAGACCGAGACGGGGGCGCCGGAAGGGATCGACCCGGACGCGCTGGAGTTCCTGGCCGCCGACGCGGCGGTACGGGCGCGGCGGATCCTGGCCGAGGTGTCCACGGGACGTACGGAGCAGGGCCTCGGACAGAGCGCCGCTGGTCTCCCGGAGGGACTCGCGGCCGGACTCACCGTGGGTCAGGACGCCGTGCGCCTTGCCGCGACGGCACGCGACCCTCTTCCGCCGGCCGTTGCCGACCGGCTCGTCGCGAGCTGCGGCCGGGGCCGTCCGGGCTTCCGACTCGCCGTTCGCGCCTGGCGGTTGGGGGGCGGAGCGGGTCTGGCCGTACTGGACGGCGAGCCCGTCCCGGACGACGTCCTCGCGCGTGCGACGTCCCGCCTGCGGCTCGCCGCGGACTGGGACGAGGACGAACGCCCCTCGCTGCGCGCGACGGGGAACGGGCGGTGGACCGCGGGGCCGGGGACGGAACTTCGTGTCGGGGCGGACGGGCGCTGGTGGGTCTTCACCCGTACCGCCGGAGCGCCCTGGTCCCCCGCGGGCCCGCCGGCCCCGGACCCGGCCTCGGCGCTGGCCTCCTTCCACGCGGCGGACGTCCAGGATCCGTGCGGCGGCTCCGTCGACGGGTTCGAACCGGGGTCGTCGCGCCCGCCGGGGGACGGTGGGGCCTGACGACGGCGGGCGGGCCCGCCGAAGCCCCATGGCCGAAGTCGGGCCGCCGGGGCGGGCGTTGGCAGCGCCACCGCAGCGGGCCCGACCGCGCGCCTCCCGGCAGTGAGGCGCGCGAAAACCGGTGGAGCGGCGCCGCTGTGCGCCGTTACGGTGCTGCCGACCCCAGTCGTCTGGACAAGGACGTGCCGTTGTACACCCTGTGAGACCTCCCGAGCGCTGATTCGTCGCGCGTCGCACCTGTGCGCCGCGCTGCTCTTTGCTGCGGACTTCTCACTGAAACCGGTGTACTTCTGTGCTCAACACCTGGGTGGTCGTGCCCACCTGCCTGCCGATCGTCCTCCGCCGCTGCCGCGCGTGCCCGTCCGGGCGTTTCCGGGCGAACGGCAAATTCCGCGTCAACGCCAACCACAAGCTGATCGACGCCTGGCTCCTCGCGCTCTGCACCGCCTGCGGGGAGACCACGAAGCTCACGGTCCTGGAGCGGAGGAACGTGCGCTCCGTACGACCGGAACTGCTCGACCGGCTGCATGACAACGACCTCGGCCTGGCAGCCGAGTTGCTCCGGGATCCGGTCGTGCGGCGCCGCAATCGCATCGCCCTCGACTGGGACGGCGCCTGGCGCCTCGACACCGGCGGATCGACTCACCTGGACCGCGAGGTGATCGACGTCTCGGTCCGCTTCGCGGCGCGGATCCCCATCCGGCCGGTGCGGCTGATCGCCGAAGGCTTCGGCCTTTCGCGCGCCGAGGTCGAAAGACTGATCGCGGAGGGGAACCTCGTCTCCGCGGTCCGGCTGAGCGGCAGGCTCACCGGCGACTTCGGCTTCACGCTCAAGCGCTGAATTCGCCCCGGTAGCCTGGGCCTGTCCGGCAGGGTCCGCCGGACAGGCCCCAGGCGCACGGCACTTGCGAGGTCGGGTCCGCGCAGGTCCGCGGCGGAGTCACCCCGACACCCGCCACAGCTGCGCCACACGCCAACGCCCCCGTCCGGGCGGCGAAACGTCACCGTCGGCACCTATTCGGCCATGTGCCGGTGCGCCCCGAGGGCCCCCCGGTGCGCCTGCGGAGGGCGCGGCTGTCTGGAGCAGTACGCCGGAGAGGAGGCCGTGCTCAGGGCGGTGGGACTCACCACCACGGGCCGGCCGGTCCGGTTGCTGGCGGACCGGGCCGCCGCAGGGGATCCGGACGTGCTGCGGGCGCTGCGCGGCGCGGGTGCGGCTCCGGGGATCGCGCTGGCCGGTGCGGTGAATCCGCCCGAACCGCGTGCGGTCGTGCTCGGCGGCGCGCTGTCGCGGCCGGCGCCGTGGCTCCTGCCGCCTCTGGAGCAGGAGTTGTCGCGCCGTACGGCTGAGGCCGCCCGGCCGACGGTGACGGTGTCGGGGCTGGGCTCGGGCGGGCCGCTGCTCGGGGCCGCGCATTCGGTGATCCGCGCGGTGCTCGACGATCGGCCTCGTACACGGGGGCTGCCGGGGATGTGTGACGGAGCGTCGTCGGTGCCTGGCCCTTGTCGGGGGCGTCGGGCCGCACGACGATGGGCACGGACGCGGACCGGGGACCGGGAGGCCGAGTTGACGGACCCATGGGTGGCGCTGGAGCCCGGGGGCGACGCCGGGCGGCGTGTCGGTGTGCTGCGCCGGGCGTACGAGCAGTTCACGACGGCGGGCCGGGTGGAGGCGGGCGTGCGGCCCGTGGTGGCCGAGTCGTGGCGGCGGTCCGCGCGGGCGAAGGTCGCCCCGGAGGGCCGGGCGAGCGTGGAACTCGGCGACGACGAACTGGCGGTGTACCGGGACGGGCATCCGCTGTCGCGCGTGATGCCGGTGATCCGGGAGCTCATGGGTGCCTACGCCGTCGACGGCGAGCACCTGGTCGCGGTGTGCGACGCCCAGGCGCGGCTGCTGTGGGTCGAGGGCCATCGCGGGGCTCGGGAGCGGGCGGGGCGGATGAACTTCGTGGAAGGCGCGCGCTGGGCCGAGGCGGTGGCGGGGACGAACGCACCGGGCACGGCGCTCACGGTCGACCGCCCGGTGCAGGTGTTCGCGGCGGAGCACTTCCAGCGTCCGGTGCAGGACTGGACGTGCGCCGCGGCACCGGTCCACGACCCGCACAGCGGCCGGCTGCTGGGCGCGGTGGACATCACCGGCGGGAACCGGCTGGCGCATCCCCACAGTCTGGCGTTCGTCGGGGCGGTGGCGCGGGCGGCCGAGTCGCAGCTGGCGCTCCTGTCGCCGCGGCCCCGTGGCGACGCGGCGCAGCTGACCGCGCTGGGCCGGGACGAGGCGCTGCTGGTCGTGGACGGGCGCAAGGTACGGCTGAGCCGGCGGCACAGCGAGATCGTCGTGGTGCTCGCGCACCGCCCGGAGGGGCTGAGCGGCGACGAGCTGCTGCTGGAGCTGTACGAGGACGAGCACATCACCCCGGTCACGCTGCGGGCCGAACTGTCCCGGTTGCGCGCGCTGCTGGGGCCGCGGCTGCTCAGGTCCCGTCCGTACCGGCTGGCCGTCGCGGTGGACGCCGACTTCGACACGGTGGGGCGCCGGCTGGCAGCCGGTGCGGTCGCGGCGGCGCTCGGCGCGTACACCGGGCCGCTGCTGCCGGCCTCCCGGGCGCCCGGGGTGGCACGCCTGCGCGAGCTGCTGCGCGACCAGCTGCGTGCCTCCCTGATCGCCCGTGGCGACCCGGGTCTGCTCGCGGACTGGGCGTACAGCCCGTGGGGCGAGGACGACCTCGCCGTCTGGCGTGCCCTGGCCGCCGCCCTCCCCGAGGACCGGCGCCCCGCGGCCCGGGCACGGGCCCGCGCGCTGGACCTGGAGCACGGAGACGGGGCGCGGACGGCCTTCGGGGACCCGTGGTGACGGCGCCGGGGTCCGACGTGCCGGGGCGACGGCGCCTTGACCGGGTGCGGCCGGTACGACGGTCCCCTTCCGCCGGCGACGGCGATCAGCGGCGCGCCGCCCCGGACGGGTCCGGGTCCCGGCCGGGCCGCCGCTGCCCCTGTCCCGCCGGGTCGGCGAGGGCCGCGTCGACGAGCAGAGCCGCGATCTCGCGCGCCGAGGCTCCGGTGCCGTCGCTGTTGAGCGCCGTGGCACGGGCGACGGTGCCGTCGTAGAGGAGGGCCAGCTGCTCGCCCAGGTGCTCGGGGTCGCGGGCTCCCGCCCGGCGGGCGATCTCCGCGAGCCGCCGGGAGAATTCCTTCTTGTAGGCGGCCGCCGGCCGGTGGACGGGGTGCTCGGGGTCGGGGACCTCGACGGCGGCGTTGAGGAAGGGGCAGCCCCTGATGGGCCCGTCGGTGTCCCGCGGCTTCCGGTCGAACACGGCGAGCAACTGCTCCCGCGGGTCCCTGCTGTCCTCCAGGGACGGCAGCAGCCCGTCCGCACGCCCCGGCGGCGGAAGCACCACCGCCCCGACCGGGCACGCCGCCCCTCCCCCGCACCCCAGTTCCGGCCGGCTTGCACCGGGTTCCACCCGGCCCAGAGCAATGGGAGCTCTCCATGCGATACACGACATTCGGACGCCGCACAGGGCTGCGCGTCTCCCAGTACGCCCTCGGCACCGGCAACTTCGGCACCGGCTGGGGCGCCGGCGCCGAGCCCGACGAGGCGCGCAAGATGTTCGACCGGTTCGCCGAGGCCGGCGGGAACTTCCTCGACACCGCCGACAACTACCAGTTCGGCGAGTCCGAGAAGCTCCTGGGACGGTTCCTGGCCGCCGACCGGGACCACTTCGTCCTGGCGACGAAGTTCACCAACGGGGCCACACCGCGGCCCGACCTCTCCAGGAGCGGCAACAGCCGCAAGAACATGCGGTTCTCGGTGGAGGCGAGCCTGAAGCGGCTCGGCACGGACCACATCGACCTGCTGTGGGTCCACTTCCCCGACGGGCTGACGCCGATGGAGGAGATCCTGCGCGGCATCGACGACCTGGTCGGCCAGGGCAAGATCCTGCACGCGGCCCTGTCGAACTTTCCCGCCTGGCGCGTGTCCCGCGCCGCGACACTCGCGGATCTGAAGAACTGGGCACCGGTCGCCGGCATCCAGGTCGAGTACAGCCTGGTCGAGCGCACCGCCGACCGCGAGCTGCTGCCGATGGCCGAGGCGCTGGGCCTGGGCGCGGCCCTGTGGTCACCTCTGGGAGGAGGACTGCTCACCGGGAAGTACCGGCGCGGCTCCGAAGGCCGTCTCAGCGATCTGAAGACGCTCGTCCACACCGAGTCCAGCGACCGGAAGACGGCCGTCGTCGACACCGTCCTGGCGGTCGCGGAGGAGACGGGCGCCTCCCCCGCGCAGGTCTCGGTGGCCTGGCTCAGGGAACGGGCCGCCCGCGCGACGACCTCGTACGTCCCGATCATCGGCCCCCGGAACGCGGCGCAGCTGGAGGACTACCTCGGCGCCCTGGAGGTGGACCTCACAGAGGACCAGCACGACCGCCTCACCGAGGTGAGCGCCGTTCCGCTCGGCGTGCCGCACGAGGCGAGTGCCGGGGTCCTGGACACCGTCCAGGGCGGCGACGCCTCGCTCGTCACGGGGCCAGTCACACCCGTGGCCTGACCTGCGGTTTCCGGCCCTCGCTCCAGGGCCGGAGCCGCCTGCGGGCGGTTCGTGAAAACAGTCACATATGGATCACTTTTAGCCCGTTTTAGTGGATGGTGGTAAGTCCGAAAACGTTCACCGGGCTGTACCGGCGGCCCGCCGGGCGTCGCCGCGGCCGGCCGACGCCGAGGGAGTCACATGGCACGCGCAATCCGCTCAGCGGGCAACCGGCGGTTCGCCCTGCCCGTGGCGGCGGGGGCGGTCGTCCTCGCCGCGGGTGGCCTGTACGCGGCGGGCCTGGCGGCCGGGGACGTCCCCGACGGCACCCGGGTGCGAGGCGTCGACATCGGCGGGATGAGCCGGTCGGAGGCCCAGCGGACGCTGGACCGGGAGCTCGCGGCCACCTTCGGAGCGCCGCTGACGCTCAGGATCGGGGACCGGACGGAGAAGGCCGAGCCCGCAGCGCTCGGCCTGTCCGTCGACACGGCGGCGACCGCCGGCAGCGCCGTCAACGACTCCCTCGACCCCGTCAGCGTCATCGGGAGGCTCTTCAGCGCGGAGAACCGCGACATCGAGCCCGTCATAGGCGTCGACGAGCAGAAGACCCGGGCTGCGATGGCGCGCATGGGTGCGGCCGCCGAGCGGAAGGTGCGCGACGGCGCCATATCGTTCGAGGACGGCCAGGCAGCGGCCGTCGCACCGGTCACCGGCACGTCGCTGGTGCAGGACCGCGCACTGGACGCCCTCCGGGACGGCTACCTCCGCACGAACCGCTCGCCCGTGGTGATGCCGGTGAAGCAGACCCCGCCGCGCATAGGCCGCGCCGAGATCGACCGGGCCATGAACAGCTTCGCCCAGCCGGCGATGTCCGGCCCCGTCACGCTCACCCTCGACGGCGAGGCCGTGACCATCGCTCCGTCGACCCTCGGCCGGCATCTGACCATGAAGCCCGGCGCAGGCGACCGGCTCACCCCTGCCCTCGACTCCAAAGGGCTGCTCGACGACCCCGAGGTCTCCTCCCAGGTGCGCCGGGCCGCGCAGGGGCCGCGGAACGCGGTCCTCGGACTCGACGGCGAGCGGGTGGTCGTGACCCGGGAAGCCCGTGCCGGCCACCAGGTGGAGGAGCAGGCGCTCGGCCAGGCCGTCCTCCCGCTGCTGACCCGCGAGGGTGCGGCCCGCACCGCCGAGATCCCGGCGAAGGCGGTCCAGCCGGAGTTCACCGGCGAGTCGGCCCGGCGCCTCGGCATCAAGGAGAAGGTCTCCTCGTTCACCGTCAACTTCCCCACCGCGCCGTACCGGGTCACCAACATCGCCCGCGCCGTGGAACGCATCGACGGCTCGCTCGTCCTGCCGGGCAAGGAGTGGAGCTTCAACCGCACGGTCGGCGAACGCACCAAGGAGAACGGCTTCGTCGACGGCATCATGATCAACGACGGCCAGTACGTGAAGTCCCCCGGCGGGGGCGTCTCCGCCGTCGCGACGACGATGTTCAACGCCGTGTTCTTCGCGGGCGTCAAGCCGGTGGAGTACGGCGCCCACTCGTTCTACATCGAACGCTATCCGGAGGGCCGCGAGGCCACGGTGGCGTGGGGCACGCTCGACATGCGCTGGCTCAACGACTCCGGCAACGCCCTCTACGTGAAGGCCGAGTCCACGGACACATCGGTCACCATCTCGTTCCTCGGCACGAAGAAGTACGACGAGGTGCGCGCGACCAAGGGGCCGCGCACCAACGTCAAGGAGCCGGGAACCCGCAAGGGCAGCGGCCCGGAGTGCGAGGTCCAGACGCCGCTCGAGGGCTTCGACGTCGCCGTCGGCCGCCACTTCGTCAAGGACGGCCGCGAGGTCGGCCGCGAGAACTTCAAGACCCACTACACACCGCGGGACGAGGTCGTCTGCGCTCCGCAGGAGTCGGCCCCGGGTACGGCCCCCCAGGACGCCGAGCCCGCCGCCGAGGCTGTCGGCGCCACCGAGGCCCAGTGACGCCGAGCCGATGACCGGCCGGGGGCCCGGCCGGTCTCCCGCTGCCCCCGGAACCCGCGTCCGTCAGCCAGGAGCCCGCGCCCGTGCCGTCCGGCCGGTCGCAACGGGGTTGCAACGTCCGCCGCTCTAGGTTCGGCGTCGAAACGCCGTCCAACGGCGGACGGCGGCGAACCCGGGAGGCCTCCGAGATGACCCGTTACGCCGCACCCGGCACCGAGGGTGCGATCGTCACGTACGCGTCCCGCTACGACCACTGGATCGGCGGCGAGTCCGTACCTCCCGCCCGTGGCCAGTACTTCGAGAACCCGAGCCCCGTCAACGGGAAGGCGTTCACCGAGATCGCCCGCGGCACCGCCGAGGACGTCGAGCGCGCCCTGGACGCGGCACACGCGGCGGCACCCGGCTGGGGGCGTACCGCGCCGGACGCCCGGGCCAACGTCCTGCTGAGGATCGCCGACCGGATGGAAGCCCATCTGGAGGAGCTCGCGGTCGCGGAGACGTGGGAGAACGGCAAGCCGGTCCGGGAGACGCTGGCGGCCGACATCCCGCTGGCCATCGACCACTTCCGCTATTTCGCCGGGGTGCTGCGCGCCCAGGAAGGTTCGCTCAGCGAGCTCGACGACAACACCGTCGCCTACCACTTCCACGAGCCCCTCGGGGTCGTCGCGCAGATCATCCCGTGGAACTTCCCCATCCTGATGGCCGTCTGGAAGCTGGCGCCGGCCCTGGCCGCCGGCAACGCGGTGGTACTCAAGCCCGCCGAGCAGACACCCGCGTCCATCCACTACTGGATGAGCCTCGTCGCCGATCTGCTGCCGCCGGGAGTGGTGAACATCGTCAACGGCTTCGGCGTGGAGGCGGGCAAGCCCCTCGCGTCGAGCCCCCGGGTGGCGAAGGTCGCGTTCACGGGCGAGACCACGACGGGGCGGCTGATCATGCAGTACGCCGCGGAGAACATCAAGCCCGTCACCCTGGAGCTGGGCGGCAAGTCGCCGAACATCTTCTTCGACGACATCTGGTCGGCCGACGACGAACTGCGGGACAAGGCCCTGGAGGGCTTCACCATGTTCGCCCTCAACCAGGGCGAGGTGTGCACGTGTCCGTCGCGGGCGCTGATCCAGCGCGGCCACTACGGCGAGTTCCTGGACGCCGGGATCGCCCGTACCGAGGCGATCGTCCCCGGTCACCCCCTCGACACGGACACGATGATCGGGGCGCAGGCCTCCAACGACCAGCTCCAGAAGATCCTTTCGTATCTGGACATCGGTCAGCAGGAAGGAGCCAAGATCCTGACGGGCGGTCAGCGCATCGAGTACGAAGGCGAGTTGGCGGGCGGCTACTACGTACAACCGACGATCTTCGAGGGTGACAACCGGATGCGGGTCTTCCAGGAGGAGATCTTCGGACCGGTCCTCGCGGTGACCTCGTTCGACGACTTCGACGACGCCATCAAGATTGCGAACGACACCCTCTACGGCCTCGGTGCCGGTGTCTGGACACGCGACGTCAACCAGGCCTACCGCGCCGGCCGCGCGATCCAGGCGGGCCGGGTCTGGACGAACTGCTACCACGCCTATCCCGCGCACGCGGCCTTCGGCGGCTACAAGCAGTCCGGTATCGGCCGGGAGACGCACAAGATGATGCTGGACCACTACCAGCAGACGAAGAATCTTCTGGTGTCGTACTCGCCGAAGAGGCTGGGCTTCTTCTAGAGCCTGGAGTCGGTTGCCTGGAGGCATCGTTGCGCTCCAGGCAACCCGAAATAACGACTACAATCCGTGATTGGCTGGAGCCTTCGCGCTACTGTCTGACACCCAAGGGAGTCCCTCCCGGACCAGTCGTGGACCAAACGGCGCCGAACGACATCACCCCACGAGTCGCTCATGAGTGCCGCGAGTCCATGAGAACGCCTCCTGGCACCGCATCAGATCGGATGCGGGGCAGAGGCGACGACACACACAAAGCGCGCGGCGTCCAGCGGCTCCTGCATGCGGTCACCATGCAGGCGAAGCCGGTGCCCTGCGGACCGGCACACCGCGTCATTCCGAAGGAATGCGAAACTCGAATTCGGGACGGTCCCACGGCACGGCGGGTGGGTTCGCGAACGCGGTCCCGGTCCGCACCGCACCAACACGGTGGTAGAAGTCCTCGGCGGGAAGATGCGACACGACCTTGAGACGGTCGAGCCCGGCGGCACGGGCCTCGGACTGCATGTGCGCCACGAGCAGCCGTCCAATACCCCGTCCTTGCGCTTCGTCGGCGACGAAAAGCAGGTCGAGCTCCGGTGGAGCGAGGACGAGCGAGTAGAACCCGAGGACCCGGCCTCCATGCTCGTCGGCCGCGACGGCCACAAAGGTGCGGTGGGCCTCGATGTAATCAGGACCGACCCGGTAGCCCGCCACTGCGGCTGCGTACTTGCCCTCGTAGGCGCCTGAGCCGCGCACAAGCCGCGTGAGCCGTTTGGCATCCCGCGCGACGGCCCTCCGTATCGTGATCGGCTGGCTGATCGGGGATGTGCGTGAACTCATCGGGAGAGTATTTCGCACCGGGGAGTGTCTTCGTGCGGCGGGTCGACTGCTCGGGCAGGCGTTCCTGCACCGCTCCCGGTAACGGCTTGCCCGGGCCCGATCGGCCACGTCACTGCCGCCGGATCGGCCGCCCCCAAGCAGCCGCTGGACGCACGAATCGGCGCGGAGGAGCTGGAGAACGGTACGGTCGAGGGCTGTTCTCCCCGGGCCTGCCGTGGCGAAGCCGAGCCGGCACAGGAAAGTTTCGAGCCAGCCTCATGAGGCGGATCATCCTCGACCTGTTCGCCGGCCCCGGCGGCTTGAGCCACGCCCTCGCCGTCCCCGGGGCCCGGAACATCGGTGTAGACAGCGATCCCCCGTGGCAGGTCCGCGCCGTTCTCCATCGCTGCACGTCTCCCCCTGCACGCCTCCCCCTGCGCGCGGTCACCCGTACGTGACGCCGTCCGGTGCACCCCGGCCGATCTCCGGTCTCGCGTATCCGTCCAGAAACGTAGACGAAGACACCGCCAGGCAGTCCCGGGAAGCCGGTCTCAGCCGCCGCGCCGCACCCGGGCCGCTTTGCGGGCCTCCGCGAGCTTGCGGGCCTCGCTGCTCTTGCGGGACGACGACCTGCCACCGGAACCGCTCTTCGCGTCCTTGGTACTGCCCAGGCCGCCGAACGGCACGTTGTGGTTCTTGGGGCGCGGTACGGCCGACCCGCCGTCGAGAGGCTTTCCGGAGGGGGCCTTGGCGCCGGTGATCCGACTCAGCTCCGCCTCGCCGGACCGCACTTTGGTGACCTTGGGGGCGACGCCGGCGTCCGCCACGACCTGGCTCGTCTCGCGACGCTGTCCCGAGACGACGAGTGTCACGACGGTGCCGGAGCGGCCGGCCCGGGCCGTGCGGCCCGCGCGGTGCAGATAGTCCTTCGGGTCGGTGGCCGGGTCGACGTTGACCACGAGGTCGAGGTCGTCGACGTGCAGGCCGCGTGCGGCGACGTTCGTCGCTACCAGCGCGGTGATCTGCCCGTTCTTGAACTGGGCCAGGGTCCGGGTGCGCTGCGGCTGGGACTTCCCGCTGTGCAGGGCGGCGGCGGCCACGCCGCTGGCCCGCAGATGCCGGGTGAGCTGGTCGACACCGTGCTTGGTGTCCAGGAACAGCAGGACGCGGCCGTCCCGGGCGGCGATCTCCGTGGTCAGGGCGTACCGGTCCGGGCCGTGCACGACGAAGACGTGGTGCTCGATCGAGGAGACCGCGCTGGACGAGGGGTCGACGGAGTGGACGGCGGGCTCGCGCAGGTAGCACTGCACCAGCTGGTCGACGTCGCGGTCGAGGGTGGCGGAGAACAGCATGCGCTGCCCGTCGGGACGCACCTGGTCCAGGATCTCTGTGACCTGCGGCAGGAACCCCATGTCACACATCTGGTCGGCCTCGTCCAGGACCGTGATGCGCACCCGTCCCAGCCGGCAGCCCTTGCGCTCGATGAGGTCGTGCAGCCGACCGGGCGTGGCGACGACGATCTCGGCGCCATCCCTCAGCACGGCGGCCTGCCGTCCGATGGACACGCCGCCCACCACGGTCGCAAGCCGCAGCCGCAGTGCCTCGGCGTACGGGGTGAGCGCCTCACCCACCTGCTGCGCCAGCTCCCTGGTGGGCACCAGAACGAGCGCCAGCGGCTCCTTGGGCTGCGCGCGCCGCCCGGCCGTCCGGGCGAGCATCCCCAGGCCGAAGGCGAGCGTCTTGCCGGATCCCGTGCGGCCCCGGCCCAGGACGTCCCGTCCCGCGAGCGCATTCGGCAGCGCCGCCGCCTGGACGGGGAAGGGCACAGTGACACCGTGCTCGTCGAGCACCTGCAGAACCTCGGTCGGCAGTCCCAGCGGTGCGAAGGAGGCCACGGCGGGCATCGCCGAAGTTGCGCCCGACGCCTCGGACACACAGTCCTGCTGCCAAGCACCGGCACGTGCTGATTCGCTCACAGAAAGCCTTCCTCCGAAGGGACCGTACCGAGGAAGGCGCGGCAGGGAAGCGGCCGCCGATCAGAGATACCCAACGGAGCACCGAGCAGCGACACAGCAAAAGCGCAACGTTAGCACGGGGCACACCCTCCGGGGCCTCCCGCGCCGCACCGCTCAGCCGAGGGACGACAGCCGGACCTGCCTGTGCGGAGCCAGGTGGTGATCCCAGAACACCCCCGAAAGCGCTGGGGTTCTCCCAGCACGCCAAGTCTGTCCGCCTGTCTGGAAATTGCTCGCCCGTATCCAGGGGTCTGATGCAGGTTCGGGTGACAGGTGTGGCCCGGAGGGCCGGTGTGGCATGACCGGACTCCCGGCGGACCGACAGGAGAGCAGTCACTTACGGGCGGGACACGGCCGCGACACGCGGCGGAAACGGGTCGCCCCTAATTTCTGTCAACCGACAGGAATTCGCAGGGACGACCCTCACCTCCGCGACAGGGGCCCGCCATGACCATGACCACCGATCCCACACCACCGGCATCTCCCCCGCCCGGGGGCGCCGGCGCGCTCGCCTCGTTCGGCTATCCCCAGGAACTGCGGCGGCGGATGGGGCGGTACGCCTCCTTCGCCGCCGGGTTCTCCTTCATCTCCGTGCTGACCACGGTCTTCCAGTTCTTCGCCCTCGGATACTCCTTCGGCGGGCCGCTCTTCTTCTGGACCTGGCCCGCCGTCCTCGTCGGGCAGCTCCTCGTCGCCGCCTGCTTCGCCGAACTCGCCGCCCGCATGCCCATCGCCGGGGCGATCTACCAGTGGGCGAGCCGACTCGGCTCCCCCGCCTTCGGCTGGTACGCGGGCTGGATCATGGTGACCGGACGGATCGTGGTGGTCGCGGCCGCCGCACTCGCCCTCCAGGTCGTGCTGCCCGCCGTCTGGCCCGGCTTCCAGGTCGTCGGCGGCGACCCGTCGCCCACGACGACCAGCGGCGCCGCCAACGCCGCCCTCCTCGGCCTCGTCCTGCTGGCGCTCACCACCCTGCTCAACGTCCTGGACAACCGCGCGCTGTCGGCCGTCAACACCATCGGGGTCACCGCCGAGATCGGCGGCGTCGTGCTGATCGTCACTCTGCTGGCCACGCACGCGGAGCGGGATCCCGGCATCACCCTGCACACCGGCGGGCAGGGCGGTCTGATCACGGCGCTTCTGGTGGGATCGTTCACCGCCGCATACGTGCTGATCGGTTTCGAGAGCGCGAGCGAGATGAGCGAGGAGACCGTCAATCCCCGGCGCACCGCGCCCCGAACGACCCTCACCGCCCTCACGACCTCCGGCGTCTGCGGCGGACTGCTCCTCCTCGGCGGCCTGCTCGCCGCGCCCAGCCTCACCGACGGCCGGCTCGCGACCGAGGGCCTCGGTTACGTCCTCACCAGCACGCTCGGGGACGGGCTCGGCAGGATCCTGCTCGCCAACGTGGCGGTCGCCATCTGCGCGGCGACCCTCGCCATCCAGACCTCGGCGACCCGCATGCTCTTCTCCATGGCCCGCGACGGCGCCCTCCCCCGGTCGGCGGCGCTGGCGCGGGTTCCGCGACGGACCGGGATGCCCGGCACGGCCGCCGTGATGGTCGGCGTCGGCGCGGCACTGCTGCTCCTGCTCAACCTCGCCTCCCCGCAGGCGTTCCTCGCCATCGGCACGACGTGCATCGCGATGGTGTACCTGGCGTACGCCATGGTCACCGGACCGATGCTGGTCCGGCGGCTGCGGGGCGAGTGGCGGCCTCCGACCGACGACGAGCGGGACGAGCTCGGCCGCACGCTGTTCTCCCTCGGCCGCTGGGGACTTCCCGTCAACGCGCTCGCGGTCGCCTACGGACTCTTCATGACGGTCAACCTCGCCTGGCCGCGCGCCGAGGTGTACGACCCCGAGGGCGGCCACTGGTACTTCCGGTGGTTCACCGTCCTGGTCCTCGCGGCCACGTTCACGGCAGGGGCGGCGTACCGCGGGTACCGCCGGCGTCGGGACGTCCCGGGGCAAGGAGCCACCGCGCGGCCCGAGCCGGAGCCCGTACGCGGCTGAGACCGGGCCGCACGGGGCATCCGCGGATCAGGACCGCGCCGCGAGGAGCCCCTGCCCCTCGCGGCGCAGCCGCGCCAGGGAGCGCGGCGCCACGCCGGCGACCCGCAGCGCGGCGTCGGCCGTCGCCCGGGCGAGGGCCCCGGGGTCGCGGTCGGGGTCGGCGCGCCGGATGAGGATCACGCTCTCGGTGAGCCCGAAGAGGAGGTCCGCACGGAGCGCCAGCTCCTCGGGGGCGAGTTCCGTACCGGGCGCGGCGGTGGCGAGCAACCCCGTGTAGCAGGACTTGAGTTCGCTCCGGAGCCGGTGGAAGGCGGCGAAGCGCTCCGTCCCGACCTCGGGCAGCAGGTAGAGGGCGCCGAGGTTGTGCGGCCCTTCGCACAGCAGGGTGGCGTCGGACTGGCACAGTGCCCACAGGCGTGCCTCCGGAGACGCCTCCGTGCGCGACACGAGCCCGGCCGCAACCTCCAGGGAGGGGCGGACGGTCCCTTCCAGCAGCTCCGCGAGGATCGCCTCCTTGCCGTCGAAGTAGTGGTACAGGGACGCCTGTCGCAGCCCCGCGCGTTCGGCGATGGACCGGGTGGAGGTCGCGGTGTAGCCGCGGGTGGTGAACAACTCGGCCGCCGCGGCGAGGACTTCGTCGCGCGGCTCCGAGCCGCCTGCCGGGCGCTCCTGGGCCCGTGGGCGGCCGACTCTCCTGCTGGCGGGCGTCTTCGGCGTGCTCACCCCGCGATCCTCGCACACGGGCGGCGCCTCATCCGGGCCGAGCCGTGGGGGTGAGTTCCAGGTAACCGAGCGGAAACGCAAGGGCAATGACTGCGAAGCTCCCGCTGCCTAATTTCTGTCAAGCGACAGAAATTGATCCCGGACCGGAGGCCGAGCCATGGGGACACCCTCAGCTCCATCGCCCACGACCGCGTCGACGTACGGCGCGCGCGAACACGCCCGCGCCCAGGAGGGCACGACGGCCGAAGCCATGCCGGTCCTCCCGGCGAGCGACTGGCCGGAACCTCCGCCGGGCGTCGGAGCGGACGACGTCGTCTGGGCCGAGACCGTGGCGGGCGGCAACTACACCCACAAGGTCCTCGCCCGGGGCACCGAGCTGCGGCTGACCGACCTCACCGGCGACGCCTGCGCGCACCTCCTCCTCCACAGCGCCGACCGCCCGTGGGAGCGGCTGAACACGGCCGACACCGTCAAGGTGCTCTGGAACGCCTACCTCGGCGAGGGGCACCTGCTCCTCTCCGACCAGGGCCGAGTGCTCGCCTCCGTCGTCGCGGACACCTCCGGCCGGCACGACGCCCTCACCGGCACCTCCAGCCTCGCACGCAACACCGCCCGGTACGGCGACGGCACCCCGCAGTCCGCCTCGCCGGCGGGGCGCGAGCTGTTCACGCTCGCCGCGCTCAAGAACGGCCTCGCTCCGCGCGACCTCCCGCCGTCCGTCTCCTTCTTCCAGGGGGTACGGATCGCCGAGGACGGCACCACCGGGTTCACCGGATCGGCCGGCCCCGGCGCGTCCGTCACGCTCCGCGCCGAACAGGACCTCACCGTTCTCCTCGCCAACGTGCCGCACCCGTTGGACCCTCGCCCCGAGTACACCTGCGGGCACCTCCAGGTCGTGGCGTACCGGTCCCGCCCGACCGCCCCGGGCGACGCCCTGTGGGACGCCACCCCCGAAGGGCGCCGGGCCTTCCTCAACACCGTCGACCACCTCACCGCCCGGGGGCTCGCATGACCGCCACCTCCCTGCCCGGCCGCGTCGTCTCCGACGACACCGTCCCCGCCCGCGCCGCCTGGTCCGCCGTCGTCCGCAAGGGGCAGCTGCTGACCCTCACCGACCTGTACGGCAACCAGGCCGCCGACTTCCTGCTCTACGACGCGCACGACACCACCCTCCGCTACAGCGCCCCCGACACGATCCAGGCCCAGGGCAACGTCTTCCTGACCACCGGGTCGGTCCTGCTCTCCAACGATCACACCCCGCTGATGACCGTCGTCGAGGACACCTGCGGACGGCACGACACCCTCGGCGGAGCCTGCTCCAAGGAGTCCAACACCCTCCGGTACGGCCACCACACCTGGTCGCAGCACGCCTGCGTGGAGAACTTCCTCGCCGAGGGCGCCCGACACGGGCTCGGCAAGCGCGACCTCGTCTCCAACATCAACTGGTTCATGAACGTGCCGGTCGAGAAGGACGGCACCCTCGGCATCGTCGACGGGATCTCGGCCCCCGGCCTGAAGGTCGTACTCCGCGCCGAGACCGACGTCCTCGCCCTGCTCTCCAACTGCCCCCAGATCAACAACCCCTGCAACGGATTCGACCCGACGGCCGTGCGCATGACGATCACCGAGCCCGCCGCGAGCGACGAGGACGGCACCCGATGACCTTCGACACCCTGCTGGTCTCCAACCGCGGCGAGATCGCCGCCCGGATCATCCGCACCGCCCGGACGCTCGGGCTGCGGACCATCGCGGTGTACTCCGACCCCGACCGGGGCACCGAGCACGTCCGCCTGGCCGACGAGGCCGTCCGGCTCGGCCCCGCCCCGGCCAAGGAGTCGTACCTCGACGCCGATCAGGTGCTGAAGGCAGCCAAGGACACCGGCGCCGGCGCGATCCACCCCGGCTACGGCTTCCTGTCCGAGGACGCCGCCTTCGCGCGCCGCTGCGCCGACGCCGGCATCGTCTTCGTCGGCCCCACCCCCGAACAGCTGGAGCTCTTCGGCGCCAAGCACACCGCCAGGGCCGCCGCCGAGGCCGCGGGCGTCCCGCTCGCCCCCGGCACCGGACTCCTCCCCGACGTGACCGCGGCGCTCGCCGCCGCCGACGAGATCGGCTATCCGGTGATGCTCAAGGCGACCGGTGGCGGCGGCGGCATCGGCATGCAGGCGTGCCACGGACCCGCCGGCCTCGCCGACGCCTGGGAACGGGTGCAGCGGGTCGCCGCAGCTTCCTTCTCCTCCGCCGGGGTCTTCCTGGAGCGCCTCGTGGAGCGGGCCCGCCACGTCGAGGTGCAGGTCTTCGGCGACGGGATGGGCAAGGTCGTCGCCTTCGGCGACCGCGACTGCTCACTCCAGCGCCGCAACCAGAAGGTCCTGGAGGAGGCCCCCGCCCCCGGCCTCCCGGACCACGTCCGGCACCGGCTCGCCGAGGCAGCCCGGAACCTGTGCGCGTCGGTGGACTACCGCTCCGCCGGCACGGTCGAGTTCGTGTACGACGCCGCCCACGAGGAGGCGTACTTCCTGGAGGCCAACACCCGCCTCCAGGTCGAGCACCCGGTCACCGAGGCGATCTACGGCGTCGACCTCGTCGCCTGGATGCTGCGCCTCGCCCAGGGCGACACCGCCGTCGTCACCGAGCCCCCGCCGCCCCGGGGACACGCCGTCGAGGCCCGGCTGTACGCGGAGGACCCCTCGCGCGACCACCGCCCCAGCGCCGGCCTGCTGACCCGCGTCGCCTTCCCGGAGGACGTCCGCGTGGACGCCTGGGTGGAGACCGGCACCGAAGTCACCACCTCCTACGACCCCATGCTCGCCAAGGTGATCGCGCACGGCTCCGACCGGGCCGAGGCTCTCGACCGGCTCGACGCGGCGCTCGCCTCGACCCGCGTCGACGGCATCGAGACCAATCTGGGGCTGGTGCGCGCGGCCCTCAGGGACTCCGGCGTCCGCACGGCGACGCACTCCACCGCCACGCTGGCCACGGTCACCGACCCGACCCCGCGCGTCGAGGTCGTCGCGGCCGGCACCCTGACGACCGTCCAGGACTGGCCGGGCCGCACCGGCTACTGGCAGGTCGGCGTCCCTCCGGGCGGGCCGATGGACGACCTGTCCTTCCGGCTCGGCAACACCGCCCTCGGCAACGACGAGGGCGCCCCCGGTCTGGAGTGCACCCTCCAGGGCCCCTCCCTGCGGTTCACCCACCCCACCACCGTCTGCGTCACCGGCGCCCCGGCCCGGGTGACGGTCGACGGCGCCGCCGTGCCGCAGTGGGAGCCGGTCACCGTCGCCGCCGGACAGACCCTCGCCGTCGACGCGCCCACCGGACACGGCCTGCGCACCTACGTCCTGTTCGCGGGCGGTCTGGACGTGCCGGAGTTCCTGGGCAGCGCCGCCACCTTCACCCTCGGCCGATTCGGCGGGCACGGCGGCCGCGCCCTGCGCCCCGGCGACGTCCTGCACGGCGGCGAAGCCCGTACGGACACCTCCGTCGTCCCCCTCGACGACCGGCCGGCCTTCGGTGCGGACTGGCACATCGGCGCGGTCGAGGGACCGCACGCCGCCCCCGAGTTCTTCACCGACGACGACGTACGCGACTTCTACGCGGCGGACTGGAAGGTCCACTTCAACTCGGCCCGCACCGGCGTCCGCCTCGTCGGCCCCAAGCCGCGCTGGGCCCGCGCGGACGGCGGCGAGGCGGGCCTGCACCCCTCCAACATCCACGACACCCCGTACTCCGTCGGCGCAGTCGACTACACCGGCGACATGCCGGTCCTCCTCGGCCCTGACGGCCCCTCCCTCGGCGGGTTCGTCTGCCCGGCGACGGTGGTCACCGGGCAGCGCTGGAAGCTCGGCCAGCTCCGCCCCGGCGACACGGTCCACTTCGTGCCGGTGACCCCGGAGACGGCCGCCGTACTGCGCCGCACCCCGGCGGTCGCGCCCCGTGCCGACCGCCCGCCGAACGTCGACGGAGGCGTCCTCGCACGCCTGGAGGAGACCGGGGCCCGGCCGACGGTCACGTACCGGCGCAGCGGCGACGACAACCTCCTGGTCGAGTACGGGCCGATGCAGCTCGACCTGGCGCTGCGGATGCGCGTCCACGCGCTCGCGGAGGCGCTGGCCGCACGCCGGCTCCCCGGCGTCCTCGACCTCACCCCGGGCATCCGCTCGCTCCAGATCCAGACCGACCCGGACGTGCTGCCGCAGCGCGACCTGCTCGACGTCGTACTGCGCGTGGAGGAGGAACTGCCCGCCACCGACGACCTGGTGGTGCCCAGCCGGATCGTGCACCTGCCGCTGTCTTGGGACGACCCGGCGACCCGCGAGGCCATCGACCGGTACGTCGCGGGCGTGCGCGACGACGCCCCCTGGTGCCCGTCGAACATCGAGTTCATCCGCCGCGTCAACGGCCTGGACACGGTCGACGACGTCTTCCGGACCGTTTTCGACGCCGAGTACCTGGTCCTCGGCCTGGGCGACGTCTACCTCGGCGCGCCCGTCGCCACCCCGCTGGACCCCCGGCACCGGCTGGTGACGACCAAGTACAACCCGGCCCGCACCTGGACGGCGGCGAACTCGGTCGGCATCGGCGGCGCGTACCTGTGCATCTACGGCATGGAGGGTCCTGGCGGCTACCAATTCGTCGGCCGTACGACGCAGGTGTGGTCGCCCTGGCGCCAGCGCGGCGCCTTCGAGGCGGGCAGGCCCTGGCTGATGCGCTTCTTCGACCGCATCAAGTGGTACCCGGTCGGCGCCGACGAACTCCTGGAGCTGCGCGCCGACATCGTCTCCGGCCGGTTCGTCCCGAGGACCGAGGAGGGCACCTTCTCGCTCTCCGCGTACCGGGACTTCCTCGACGCGAACGCCGTGTCGATCGCCGCCTTCCGGGCCCGGCAGAGCGCGGCCTTCCAGGCCGAGCGCGACGCCTGGGAGACGGCCGGCGAGTTCGCCCGAGCCGAGGCGGCGGCCGAGACCGTCCCGTCGACAGGGGAGGTCGAGGTGCCCGAGGGCGGCCGGCTGGTCGAGGCCGACTTCACCGCCTGCGTCTGGCAGGTCAACGTCGAGGTCGGAGACCGGGTGTCGACGGGTCAGCAGCTCGTCGCCCTGGAGGCGATGAAGATGGAGTCCCCCGTGACGGCCCCCGCCGAAGGCGTCGTCGCGGAGATCCTGATCAGGCCGGGAAGCCAGGTCGAGGCCGGTACCGCCCTCGTCGTCCTGGCCCCCGTTGTGCCGGTGGAGGTGACCGCATGAGCGGCGCGCTGGAACGGGTGCGGGCCGCGTACGCCCGCATCGCCCGAGCGGACCGGCCCGAGGTGTGGATAGACCTCCGTCCCCAGGAGGACGCGGAGGCGGAGGCCGCCTCGATCGACGCGCGGACCTCCGCCGGGGAGCGTCTGCCCCTGGCCGGAACGGTCCTCGCCGTGAAGGGCAACATCGACGTCGCGGGACTCCCGACCACCGCGGGCTGCCCCTCGTACGCGTACCGGCCCGAGGCCGACGCGCCGGCGGTGGCACGCCTGCGGGCGGCCGGCTCCGTGGTCCTCGGCAGCACCAACCTGGACCAGTTCGCGACGGGTCTGGTCGGCACGCGCAGCCCGTACGGAGCGGTCCGCAACGCCGTCGACCCGGCGTACGTGTCCGGCGGGTCCTCCTCCGGTTCGGCGGTCGCGGTCGCCCTCGGCCTCGTGGACCTCGCCCTCGGCACGGACACGGCGGGTTCCGGCCGGGTCCCGGCCGCCTTCAACGGCGTCGTCGGCCTCAAGCCGACCCACGGCCTCGTCCCCACCGAGGGCGTCGTCCCCGCCTGCGCGTCGCTCGACTGCGTCACGGTCTTCGCCCGTACCCTCCCCGAGGCCGAGAGGGCCCTGTCCTTCATGGCGGCGCCGGTGGAACCCGCCACCGCGCCGCCGCGGCGCCCGGGGCCGTGGCGGATCGCGGTCCCCGACGCCCCGCAGCTCGGCGAGACGGACGGGGGCTGGGCGGAGGCGTTCGAGGCGGCCGCCGCCCGGCTGGCAGACGCGGGCGCGGAGCTCCTGTCCGTGGACCTGGAGCCCTTCACCGAAGCGGCGGCCATGCTGTACGACGGGGCGTTCGTCGCCGAGCGCTACTCGGCCGTCGGCGCCTTCGTCGACGAACACGCGGGCGACCCGGGCCTCGATCCGACGGTGGCCGGGATCGTCTCCGGGGCACGCGACGTCCCGGCCCATCGCCTGTACGCGGACCGGGAGAGGCTCGCCGCCCTCCGGGCCCGCGCGCTGGCCTCCCTCGGCGAAGCGGACGCGCTGCTCCTGCCGACCACACCCGGACACCCGACCGTCGCGGAGGTCGCGGCCGACCCTCTGGGCGCGAACGCCCGGCTGGGACGCTTCACCAACTCCACGAACCTGTTCGGCCTCGCGGCGGCCGCCGTCCCGGCAGGCGAGGTGGCGGGTCGGCCGTTCGGCGTCATGTTGGTCGGGCCGGCCCACACCGACGAACGGCTCGCCCGGATCACCGGGCTGCTCACGGCTCCGCCCCTGCACCTGGCGGTGGTGGGCGCGCACCTCTCCGGGCAGCCCCTCAACGGACAGCTGCTCGCCCTCGGCGGCCGGTTCGTCCGCACGACGGCGACGGCGCCCGCGTACCAGCTGTACGTGCTGGACACGACGCCCCCGAAGCCCGGTCTGGTCCGGGTCCGCGAAGGCGGCGCGGCGATCGAGGCCGAGGTGTGGCGGCTCCCCGCCGAGGGGCTGGGCGCGCTGGTCGCCGCCCTCCCCCGCCCGATGGCCCTCGGCTGCGTGGAACTCGCGGACGGCACCTCCGTACCCGGCTTCCTCTGCGAGCCCGAGGCCCTCGACGGCGCCCGTGAGATCACCGCGCACGGCGGCTGGCGCCCGGCGCTCGCCGCCCAGCTCCTCGGCGTACGCGGGCACGACCACCCGACAGATTGCCGCGCGGCCGGATGATGCTCCTGACGACGTCCACCACCCCGTTGGTGACGAAGGGGCCGGCGGCGTCCGAGGCGGCGTTGTGGTCGATCAGGCTCGCGCCGACCGTGGCGGACCCTCCATCGACGGTGAGGGCGCCGCCCGAGCCCGCGGTGTTCTCGTTCAGCCTGGACGCGATGAGGCATGACGGGGACCACGGCGGCGGTGTCAGTCCGCTGAAGTATCCTTCCGGCCACCGCACACCGACTTGAGGACCAAGAGAATTGACTGGCCTGTCTGCTTTCCCGCTGCCCTTTCACACTTCCCGTTCCATATCGTTCGCGACACCCCGAACGCTGCGGGAACTTCAGATGATGCAGTGCAGCTCCCACATTCGGTCCAAGCCGGGCTGGTTCGACAAGATGAACGATGCCGACGTCGTCGCCCGGTGGACACAGGAAGCGGTCGCCCAGGGTCTCACCGAAGCGCAGGTTCGCTACGTGCTCGCCGAACTCGTCCATTACGCCGCACTGCGGGACGGACGATCCGGTGTCGAGGTTTCCGTCGTCGACGGGGTGTGGCAGTCGGACACACTGGTCGACGACGAGCTCGGATCCCGGCTGCGCGAGACGGTTCAGATTCTGGAACAGATCCCCGAAACAGAAAAGGACTGGCACCCGGGATCCGACGGCCAGGTACTGGATCTGGTTCATCCCTCACTGTTCTGCCTGGTGAGAGAGGTGAGTGGCGCCCCCGATCGGGCTTGGCAGAACCCGACGGACCCCTACTCCACGTACGAGTTCTCGGAGAAATTCCAGTGGCTGCCCACGGACGTCGACATCAGTGACGACGGAGATGTCGCCTTCCGCTCGTACGTGAACAACGTCCACCCCGAGGTTCACGGCGAACTGGTCTCCGTGCTGGAGGACTTGTTCGCACGCCTGCGCCCGCTGCTGGAGAACGTGCTCACCGATCTGCGCCACCCCCGGCCCCTGCGGATCGAGGCCGATCCCTACGGGTGGTACGACTCGGAGCCGGAGTATCCGGTCAAATCCTCCTACAGTGACGACGAGGCCCACGCAGAAGCCCTTCGTGCGTGGGAACAGGCCCATGACGACTGGTGGGAGAACCGCCGCCCGGTCATCCCGGACGCCCCCGCCTTCACCCCGCCCGAGTTGCCCGACGCATCCGCCCGAGTCGACCTGCGCGGCCGCCGCCTCCAGGTCATCGTCAAGCTCGCCACCATCCACCTCACCCCGGACAAGCCGGAGTACAGCGGCGGTTCCTGGCACGTCGAGGGAATGATGAACGAGCGGATCGTCTCGACCGGCATCTACTACTGGGACAGCGAGAACATCACCGAAAGCCGGCTGAGTTTCCGGGCTGCCATCGATGACCCGAACTACGAACAGAACGATGACAACGGTCTGCGCGAGGTGTACGGACTGGAGGACGAAGACGCACTGAACCAGGTCCTGGGATCGGCCTCGACCCCAGCGGGCCGCTGCCTGGCGTTCCCGAACATCCTGCAACACCGCGTCGGACCGTTCCGCCTCACGGACACCACCCGTCCGGGACACCGCAAAATTCTCGCGTTCTTCCTGGTCGACCCGTCGGAAAGGATCGTCTCGACCTCCGATGTGCCACCGCAGCAGCCATGGTCCGACACCTCGACCATGACGCTCGAACAGGCGAAGACCTACCGTGAACAACTCATGCAGGAACGCAAGTTCTTCGTGGCCGAACACAACGACCAGCTCTACGAACGAGAGTTCTCCCTCTGCGAGCACTGAACCTCGTTCATCTCCATACGTCCAGGCCCGGAGGGTGAGACGGCCTGGATGACGCCACCCACTCCCGGATGGGCGGCGGTGTGACTACCCACGGCGCAACAGGGCTCACCCAGAGCTCTCGTGCCCGCCGGCCACAGGACAGGTTTCGGGTCGGGTTCCGGTTCCTTCCTCACCCTGTGATGATCACGGTGCGGGGCGTGGCGTGATCCGTCGCCGGAGTGCCACGCCTGGCAGAGCGTGTACGGCCACGGCACCTGCCGAGGGGGACGTGGGGCGACATGGCCGCGCTGCCGCGCCCGGATCCCGGACCGGGGCACCACATCCTTCGGGGTCGGCAGGTGTTCCTCCGGGCACGGAGAGAGATCGGCGCCCCGCGGGCAGGATGCCCGCCGGGCGCCTTCGCATGCGGTGCGAGGGCTGAGGCCCGGCCCGCCCGGGATCAGAGTAACGACGCTTTCACAGTGTCGGCGGCGGGTGACTGTGACGACGGCCACCACCGAGCGATGTCACAACACCGGAACCGGCACGGTCGTAGATGGTGAGTGGCCGGCTTCGCCGTCACGGAGAAGCCGACCAGTCGACCGGCGCCGGAAACGAGTACGTGCGCGCGGTCGTCGTTCCCGCCACCCCGCATTCACTGGAAGGCTGCCATGACTGATCCGGCACGTCCCACGCCGTCATCCATGACGAGTGAGCTCGACCAGCTTCCCGACCGCGACGCCGAGGAGACCGCGGAGTGGCAGGCCTCGCTGGACGCCGTCATGAAGCACGCGGGGCAGGACCGGGCGGCGTACCTGCTGCGACGAGTGCACGAGCACGCGACCCGCTCCGGGATAGTCCTGCCGGGACTTCTTTCCTCGCACTACATCAACACGATTCCGGCGTCCGCCCAGCCCGCCTTTCCCGGCGACATCGCGATGGAGTCCCGGATCACCGCGCTCAACCGGTGGAACGCGGCGGCGATGGTGACCCGCGGCTCCCACCTGGGCCTCGGTGGCCACATCTCCACCTACGCGTCGGCGGCATGGCTGTACGAGATCGGGTTCAACCACTTCTTCAAGGGCAAGGACCAGGACGGTTCGGGCGATCAGCTGTTCCTCCAGGGGCACGCGTCGCCGGGCATCTACGCCCGCCTCTTCCTGGAAGGCCGCCTGGGAGAGGACCGGCTCGACGGATTCCGGCGCGAGGCGGACGGCAACGGGCTGCCGTCCTACCCCCACCCCAGGCGTCTGCCGTGGCTGTGGGAGTTCCCCACGGTTTCCATGGGCCTCGGCCCCCTCGCCGCCGTCTACCAGGCCCGTTTCAACCGCTACCTGCACGACCGCGGTATCAAGGACACGTCCGGATCGCATGTGTGGGCCTTCCTCGGCGATGGGGAGACCGACGAGCCCGAGGCGACGGCCGCGCTGACGCTCGCCGCCCGTGAGGGGCTCGACAACCTCACCTTCGTCGTCAACTGCAACCTGCAGCGCCTGGACGGTCCGGTACGGTCCAATTCCAAGATCGTTCAGGAGCTCGAGGCCCGCTTCCGCGGAGCGGGATGGCACGTCGTGAAGTCGCTCTGGGGCGAGGCCTGGGACCCCGTCCTCCGGCAGGACGCCGACGGCGCCCTCGTCCGCCGCCTCGGTGAGGTGCCCGACGCCCAGATGCAGACGTACGCGGCCCGGGACGCCGCCTACCTGCGCAAGCACTTCTTCACCGGCGACGCCCTGTCCGGCATCGCCGCCGGGCTGAGCGACACGCAGCTCACCGAACTGTTCGGGAACTCACGCGGCGGGCACGAGCCGCTCAAGGTCTACGCCGCGTACCGGGCGGCGACGGAGCACCGCGGCGCGCCGACCGTCGTCCTCGCCCAGACCGTGAAGGGGCACACGCTGGGGCCGGAGTTCGAGTCGCGCAACGCCAACCACCAGATGAAGAAGCTGACCATGGCGCAGTTCCGCCACATGCGCGACGTGCTGGAGCTCCCCATCCCCGACAGCGCGCTGAGCGGGGACGTGGTGCCGTACTGGCACCCCGGCGAAGACTCGCCCGAGGTGCGCTACCTGCGCGAGCGGCGGGCCGCTCTGGGCGGCCCGGCCCCGGTCCGGAGGGTGGTCGCCAAGCCCCTGGCCCAGCCGCCGTCGCGTCCCTTCGAGGCCCTGCAGAAGGGGTTCGGCAAGCAGGAGGTGGCCACCACCATGGCGCTCGTCCGCCTGGTGAAGGACCTCATGCGCGACGGGGAGACGGGCAGACGCTGGGTGCCGATCATCCCCGACGAAGCCCGTACGTTCGGCATGGAGTCGCTCTTCCCGACGGCCGGGATCTACTCACCGGACGGCCAGAACTACGAACCGGTCGACGCGGACCAGCTGCTGCACTACCGGGAAGCCAAGAACGGCCAGCTGATCGACGAGGGCATCACCGAGGCCGGCTCCGTGGCCGAGTTCACCGCCGCGGCGACCTCGTACGCCACGCACGGCGAGCCCATGATCCCCTTCTACATCTTCTACGCCATGTTCGGGTTCCAGCGCACCGGTGACCAGTTCTGGGCCCTCGCCGACCAGCTGGGGCGCGGGTTCGTCATCGGGGCCACGGCCGGGCGTACGACGATGACCGGAGAGGGCCTTCAGCACGCCGACGGCCATTCCCACCTCCTGGCCTCGACCAATCCGGCGGCGGTGAGCTACGACCCTGCCTTCGCCTACGAGATCGCGGTGATCGTCAGGGAGGGGCTGAGGCGGATGTACGGCGAGCAGCCCGAGGACGTCTTCTACTACCTGACGGTGTACAACGAGTCGAAGCAGCAGCCGCCCATGCCCTCCGGGCCCTCGGTAGAAGAGGGAATCCTGCGCGGGATGTACCAGTACCGGCAGGCGAGGCCCGGCGGCACCGGTCCGCGGATCCAGCTGCTGGCCTCCGGCACGGCCATCCACTGGGCGCTGGAGGCGCAGGACCTCCTCCAGGAGCGCTGGGGCGTTCAGGCCGACGTGTGGTCGGTGACCTCCTGGACCGAACTGCGCCGTGACGCGCTCGACGCCGACGAGGCGCGGCTGCGCGGCGAGCCGCGCGTCCCGTACGTCACCCGCGCGCTGGCGGACGCACCGGGGCCGGTGCTGGCCGTGAGCGACTGGATGCGGCAGGTGCCCGACCAGATCAGCCAGTGGGTCGAGCAGGACTACTCGTCCCTGGGCACGGACGGGTTCGGCCTTTCGGACACCCGGGAGGCGGTACGCCGCTACTTCCGCGTGGACGCCGAGTCGATCGCCCTGGCGGCCCTGGACCAGCTCGCCCGGGCCGGAGCGGTCGACCCGGAAACGGTCGCGCAGGCGCGCGACCACCACGGTCGCCAGGGTTGACCCCGGGCCCACGGCGTACCGGAACCGAACCTGCGAACCGCAGGCCCCGGGAAGGAAGAAGGGTGCCGCGGCGCCCTGCGGATTCGCGAGGAGCGATCGAACCCATGGCTGTTTCCGTAACCCTGCCGTCCCTCGGCGAGAGCGTCACCGAGGGCACCGTCACCCGCTGGCTGAAACAGGTCGGCGACACGGTCCAGGTGGACGAACCACTGCTCGAGGTCTCCACCGACAAGGTGGACACCGAGATCCCGTCCCCCGCGACCGGCGTACTGGCCTCCATCACGGTGGCCGAGGAGGAGAACGCGGGGATCGGCGATGAGCTGGCGGTCATCGACGACGGTGCCGGAGCCCCGGCCGTGGAACCCACGCCGTCAGTACGTGAGGTCGCCACCGAGCCGCCGGCACCGGCCGCAGAGCCCACGCCCACGCCGGTTGCGGCCCTCACCGGTCCCGTCCCCGATGGCAACCCGGCCGGAGACGCACGCACGACCCCGCCCGTACCCACGTTCGCCGTGCCGGAGCCCCAGCCGCCGACACCTGCGGACGCGTCGTCGCTGCGCGGCCGGACGGTCGGGATGACCCGCATCCGCAAGGTCATCGGCGACAGCATGATGAAGGCCCTGCACGAGCAGGCTCAGCTGACGACCTTCATCGAGGTCGATGTCACCAGGCTGATGCGGCTGCGCGCTCGGGCGAAGGATGCCTTCGCGGCCCGCGAAGGCATCAAGTTGTCCCCGATGCCGTTCTTCGTCAGCGCGGCAGTCCAGGCCCTGAAGGCGCACCCCGTCCTCAACGCCCGGATCAACGAGGGCGAGGGCACCATCACCTACTTCGACGTGGAGAACGTCGGCATCGCGGTGGACACCGCGAAGGGGCTCATGACCCCGGTCATCAAGGGCGCGGGCGACCTGGGCATCGCAGGCATCGCGCGGAGGACCGTCGAGCTGGCCGACAAGGCCCGCCGCGGCGGCCTCACCCCGGACGACGTGGCGGGCGCGACCTTCACGATCTCCAACACCGGTTCCCGCGGGGCCCTGTTCGACACGGTCGTCGTTCCGCCGAACCAGGTCGCGATCCTGGGCATCGGTGCCACGGTCAAGAAGCCGGCTGTCGTCGAAGTGGCGGGAGAGGCGGTCATCGGCATCCGCGACATGGTGCACCTGTCGTTGTCCTACGATCACCGACTGGTGGACGGAGCGGACGCTGCCCGCTATCTCACCGCCGTCAGGACGATCCTGGAATCCGCCGCCTTCGCCGGTGATCTGCCCCTCGACGCGGACTCCTGAGGGCGTCGTCGAGCTCATCCTGCGCCGCGACCGCGCTCGGCAGGGGCGAAAGCCCCGTGTACCGGCCGCGGTCCCGTCTCCGGTGCCGCGCTCGCGAGGCGGGCGCGGCACACGGTGGGACAGCGGGCGCACGGTGGGACGCACCGGTGCGTGTGGCTCGGCACCGCACTCGAACGCCCGGGCGGCGGCCCGGACCTACCCGTGAGGGGCGAAGCCGGCGCGCCACAGATCGCGGAGCAGCGCGATCTCGGCCATGTGGTGGATGAATTCGAGATTGGCCCCGGCCACCACGCTGATGTACGGGTCGTCGGGATCGGAGCCGTAGGGGTACTGCGAGAAGCCGACCGTGTCGAGCTGCTCGTCGGTGAGGGCGGCGACGCTGTCGCGCCAGCGGTCGATCGTCTCCCAGAGCCGCTCGACCGCCAGTGCGGCGCGGGGGGTGAAGTCGACCAGCAGATTCGGCTCCTGCCGCCGTTCGCCGAACGTCCACTCCCACTGGCCCGCGAAGCAGGAATGCAGATGCCCCAGCCGCCATGCGATGGTGGTGACGGGTGTGTTGTCGGGCTCCGGCGCACCGGTGTGCGCGAGGACCTGCTCGACCCGCTCGACCGTCACGTGCCAGTCCTCGGCGATCTTGGCGATCGTCATGCCGTCGGCGGCCTGTCGGGCGACCTCGGCGTACTCACTCGCCGGGATGTCCGGGGCGCCCTTGTCGAGCAGCCACTCTCCCGGTCCGTACGCCCTGGGCGTCACTGCCTCGCCCCGGCGGCGGAGCGACCATGAACCGGGTACGGGCTCCCACAGGTACTCCTCGTCACCGAGGCCCTCCAGCCGCACCCGGGCCATCTCCCTGGCCTGATCGAACTGTTCCAGCAGCAGGCCCAAACGGTCGGTCCGCGTACCGTCAGCAGTCTCCACACCCGGCTCCCTTGTGGGTCGCACCCCGCAACTCATCGTGTCAGGCCGAAGTTAACGGCCCGCCTCACGGACCGCGACCGAATTACTCGCCAGCGGCGGCATGAGCGTAGGCACGGACGGCTGTCACACGCGCGTGGGCACCGCTGTCTTACTGGTGACCGACGGGGTACTGCATCCCGCCCGAGCTCGCCGGCCCCTCCGGCGTCACCGGACGGGGTCGATGCAACCCCACCTTCCGCAGAGAGGCGGACCTGTGTCCGGACGCACCGTGTCAGTCCGCGAGGGCCGACGTCTCGCCCGCACCATCGCGATCGGGCCGCACGGCATGACCGCGGACGAGCCAGAACCCATCAGCGCGGATACGGGACCCACTCCCGGTGAACTGCTGCTGGCCGCGCTCGGGTCGTGCACGTCCATGGCGGTCCGCGCCTTCGCGGACCGGCACGGGTGGCAACTCCACCACGTCGATGTGGACGTGCACTTCGAGCCGCAGGGTCAGATCGTCAAGAACATCAGGCTCGTCGGCGACCTCGAACCCGCCCAGGTGGAAAGACTGCTGACGGTCGCCGGACGCTGTCCGGTGCATCGCCTGCTCACCGGGGACGTCTCGGTGACCACCGTACCCACCGTGGTGGCGGCGGCCCGCCGGTGACCGGGGGACGCCTCCGGGCCGATCTCGGGGGCTCCTGCCGGTAGACGGGGCTCCGGGCCGATCTCGGGGGCTCCTGCCGGTAGACGGGGCTCCGGGCCGATCTCGGGGCTCCGGGAGCGGCAGCCGCACACACCTTCGCCCACCGGGCGCGCTGTCACAAATACGGGAAGCGTCCGGTCATCCCTGAAAAGGCTCCACTGACCCGCGCGGGCGAGCAGCGCGTCTCGTCGTGCCCGCCCGCCTAGTACCACTGGGAGGATCCCCATCATGAAGGTCGTCGTCATCGGCGGAACCGGCCTGATCGGCTCGAAGCTGGTCGGCAAGCTCAAGGAACACGGCCACGAGGCGGTGCCGGCCGCGCCCAACACCGGCGTCAACACCCTGACCGGTGAGGGCCTGGCCGAGGTTCTGCAGGGTGCTGCGGTCGTCGTCGACGTCTCCAACTCGCCCTCGTTCGAGGAGAAGGCCGTCATGGACTTCTTCCGCACCTCGACCACCAATCTCCTGAAGGCGGAGGCGGACGCCGGTGTGGCCCACCACGTCGCGCTCTCCATCGTCGGCACGGAACGGCTCGAGGAGAACGCCTACTTCCGCGCCAAGCTGGCGCAGGAGGAGCTGATCAAGACGTCGGGGATCCCGTACTCCATCGTCCACGCCACGCAGTTCTTCGAGTTCGCGAAGGGCATCGCCGACGCGTCGACCGAGGGCGACGTCGTACGTGTGCCCGACGCGAAGATCCAGCCCATGTACTCCGACGACGTGGCCGCCCAGCTGGGACGCACCGCGGTCGGCACGCCCGTCAACGGCGTGGTCGAGGTCTGCGGTCCCGAGGCGTTCCCGTTCGACGAGTTCATCCGCCGGGGCCTCGCCGCCGACGACGACCCCCGCACGGTCGTCGCCGACCCGCACGCCCGGTACTTCGGTTCCGAGCTGGAGGAGAGCAGCCTCCTGCCCGGCCCCGACGCGAACGTCGCCGAGACCCGCTTCGCCGACTGGCTCGCGCGGAGGCAGTAGGCCCCGGGGTGGCCGGCCCCGTGGGCAGGCCACCGCCGTGCCCACACCCGGAACCCGCTGTGCACCCTTTCGCACGGCGGGTCCCGGTGCGTCCGGCGGGCGGCGCCCAGGACGGCCCGGCTTCAGAGCGAGCGGGAACCCGGGCCACCGGTGGGTCCCTTGCCCGGAAGGGCACCGTCCAGCTCACATCCACAGCACGAAAAGATCGTCTCGCCATGCCCAAGAACCGACGGGAACCCACTCTGCCCCGGCCCCGGCCCCGGCCCCGGCCGCACAAGGCGCTGACCGGTATCTACACCGTCGACCCAGCCCACAGCACGATCGGCCTGTCCGTCCGCCACGCCATGATCACGAACGTGCGCGGGAGGTTCACCGACTTCGAGGGGCTCCTCAGGCTCGACGGATCCCATCCCACGCGGTCACAGGCCTATGTGAGCGTCCGGACCGACAGCCTGGACACGAGTGTGCTGGACCGGGACGCACATGTCGTCGGACCTGACTTCCTGGACTGTGCGCTGTACCCGCTGATGACCTTCCGCTCCAGCGGGATCGTCCACACCGGTGACGACCGTTTCCGTGTCTCCGGCGAGTTGATGATCAAGGGTGTGGAACTGCCCGTCGGCATCGACCTCCGGTTCGGCGGGGCCGGCCGGGACCTCAATGGGAAGCACCGTGTCGGTTTCGAGGGCTCGGCCACCCTTCGGCGCTCGGACTGGGGCCTCACCTGGAACACCGCCCTCGAGACGGGGGGTGTCCTGCTGAGCGACACGGTGAGGCTGACCCTCGGGATATCGGCGGTTCGACTCGACCGGGCGCAGACCGGCTGACGGCGCTCGCCGGCATGTCCCGCTGCCCCTCACTGGCGCCCCGACGTGCCGGCCGTCCTTCCTCCCCGTTCCCCTCGTCCCTGCACGGCATCGGGGCATGGCGGCGGAGCAGCGCGGGTCCGCGGCCCGAAATCGACGTTCTTGCGCCACCACACCAGTACGACCGCCCCAGGTCGACGCCCGCGGTGCCACAACCCGTGCCGCCCGTGAGGGATCGGTGGCGAACGCGGATCAGGGCCTCCGGCTGCGCACGACGAGACGGCGGGGTGGCACGGAGCCACCCCGCCGTCGAGTTGCGCGGATCAGCGTGCGGACCGCGCCGCCTCCCGGATGATCCGGGAGACCTCGTCGGGGTGCGAGACACTGACGGCGTGCGATGCCCGGACCTCCACGGTGCGGGCGTTGGCGCGCTCGGCCATGTAGTTCTGGGTCTTGCGAGGGATGTTGCGGTCCCCGGTGGCCACCAGCGCCCAGGACGGGATGGTCTTCCACGCGGGCGCGGAGGAAGGCTCCCCCAGAGCCGCGCCGGTCACGGGCCGCTGGGTGACCGCCATGAGCTCGGCGGTGTTCTCCTCGACATCATCGGCGAACTGGTGGTGGAACTTGGCGTGTTCGATGTAGAAGTCCTGCCCCTGGGAACCGTCGGGCAGTGTGACCGGGACGGAGTACAGGGCCTCGCCGAGCGAGCTGCCGGGGAACTTCTGCGCGAGGTCGAGCGCGCTCTCCCCCTGGTCCGGCATGAAGGCCGCGATGTACACCAGCGCCTTGACGTTGTCGGCGCCCCGGGCGGCGTTGGTGATCACGGCTCCGCCGTAGGAGTGGCCGGCGAGCACGACGGGCCCGTCGATGCCGGCAAGGAGCTCCTTGAGGTAGGCGGCGTCGCTGCTGAGCCCGCGCAGGGGGTTGGCGGCCGCCACGACCGGGTAGCCGTCCCGCTTCAACTTCTTCACGACGCCGTTCCAGCTGGTGGAATCGGCGAAGGCTCCGTGGACGAGGACCACGGTCGGCTTACGGCCTTGCGACGAGGTCGCGTTGCCCGCGTTCGCGGGGGCGACCGTCGTGGCGAGAAGAGCCGCGGCGACGGTTGCCGTGGCCATGAGGGTCAGCGGAGTACGGGCACGTCGGGGGAGGGAATTCCTCATGTCGGAGACCTTTCTGGTCGGTTGTCGGTTCGGCGATCACTGACCCACGAGGAATCGGAACACGAATGAAACGGGCTGCGCACGGCACTGGAATGCCTTTCGTGCGAGAGCCGTTGCCGGCCTCAGTAAGCCTTTGCGGCCTTGCGAGCGTGTTCGGGACACCACTCGTACGGGAACGGCGGACTGGCCGTGGCCTCCGCGAACTTCTGGGCCGCAGGCTCGAGAACCGGCTTGTTCACGTCTGTGCTCCTGGGGTCAACAGGCCTGTTTGCTGCTTTCACCCCTATGACAGGAAACCCGCGGAGGATGTGACACGGCCCATGCAAGAATCTTCGTGACCCGGCATTTCCGTGAAGGGATGACTCGGGCAGTCTGTGGACCTTCCCGAGGTAGTGCGCGTCCCGAACTGGCGGCCGCTGCCACTGAGCCCTTTCCAACTTGTGGCAGCAGCGAGCCAGTTGGGATGACAACGTGGTGAAGCCCCTGGTAGATGGGTTTTCGACCAAGAGAACCGTCTCCACCAGAGGCTTCGCATGCTTGTCTACCCTTCGGGCGTCGACGTGTCCAGCTCTGCCCTGCGCTTTCTGTCCGCCCGTCTGCGGCAGCACCGTCGCGCGATCGGCTCCCGCTGGAGGCGTCTGAACCCCGGCCGCCAGGCCCTGCTCGCACTCGCCCACCTGCGGATGGGAAACACGTATGCCCAGCTCGCGGCCGGATTCGGTATCGGAACCACGACCGCCTACCGGTATGCCACCGAGGCTGTCGAACTCCTGGCAGGCCTCGCGCCCACCCTGGCCGACGCGATCCGGGTCGCGTCGACGAAGGCGTTCGTGATCCTCGACGGCACACTCCTGCCGACCGACCGCATCGCCGCGGACCGGCCCTTCTACTCCGGGAAACACAAGAAACACGGGATGAACCTGCAGGTCCTCACGGATCCCTTCGGCCGGCTGCTGTGGGCCTCGCCGGCCCTGCCCGGCGCCGTCCACGATGTCCGCGCGGCCCGCGAGCACGGCATCGTCGACGCCCTTGCCGCAGCCGACATCAAGTGCTGGGCGGACAAGGCATATCGGGGTGCCAGCGGGACCGTTCGCACCCCCTACTGGGGCCGCTGGGAAACCCTTTCCACCGGTCAGCAGGCCGTCAACCGGTCCCACGCGAAGATTCGCGCACTCGTCGAGCAGGCCATGGCCACCCTCAAATCCTGGCGGCTCCTCCGCAAGCTCCGGTGCTCGACCGCCCGCGTCACCAGCCTCGTCCGGGCCGTCCTCGCCCTGCATCTGGCCAGCTCAGAGTGAGGATGGAAAAGGCTCA
>NZ_FNHI01000006.1 GCF_900103455.1 Streptomyces wuyuanensis
ATCCACACCAGGCCAGAAGGCCCTCACCCATTTCAAGATCCCTCAGCCGAGACCTGCATCACCCGTCCACAACCTCCCGGGACAGAACAGCTAGGCCAGGCGCTGGGGGAAGCAGAGGGGGGACTGTGACCGGTTCGCCGATCAGGGTCGTGATCGCCGACGACGAGCCGTTGATCCGGGCCGGGATCCGGATGATCCTCACCTCCGATCAGGAGATCGAGGTCGTCGCCGAAGGGACCAACGGCCGTGAGGCCGTCGAGCTCGCGCGCTCGCACCGCGCGGATGTGGTGCTGCTGGACATCCAGATGCCGGTGATGGACGGACTCACCGCGCTGCCCGAACTGCGCCGCGCGGTCCCCGCGGCGAGGGTCATCGTCCTCACGACCTTCGGCGAGCGGGACAACGTGCTGCGGGCCCTGGAACACGGGGGCGCGGGGTTCCTGCTCAAGGACACCGCTCCGGCGGAGCTGATACGGGCGGTGCGGGCGGCGGCCGCCGGGGATGCCTATCTCTCGCCCTCCGCCACCCGCCACGTCGTGGAGCAGCTCGCCACGGCGCGGGCGGCGACGCGCGACGGGGAGGCCAGGGCCAGGGTCGCGGCGCTCAGCGCACGTGAGCGTGAGGTGCTGGTGCTGCTCGGGGAAGGGCTGTCCAACGCGGACGCCGGGCGCCGGCTGCACATGAGCGAGGCGACGGTGAAGACCTACGTGAGCCGGATCCTGGCCAAGCTCGACTGCGAGAACCGGGTGCAGGCGGCGCTGCTGGCGAGGGACGCGGGGCTGTAGGACCGCGTATCGGCCTTCAGCCTTCGCGGTCCTCCGCCACGGCATCGCGGAGCCGCGGCGGAGGTTTCACGTGGAACATCGACCGGGGCGGCTCGGGCCCAGGGCTCCGTTATGCGGCGTGCCGCGCAGCCAGGTCCTTGGCCTTCTGGGCGGCCTCGGTGAACGCCTTGGAACGGGACGCCTCGGCGAGCGGAACGAGCTCGGCCATCTCGGGCTTGCTGGGCGCCAGGGTGAGTTCGGGAACGATGAAGTCCACCTTGGCCCCGAACATTCCGGCGAACACCTTCTCCAGGTAGTTCTGGACGAACTCGAAGTCCTCCCGGGGAGTCCCGGGGGCGTAGGAGCCGCCGCGGCTGGCGACCACGGTGAAGGGAGTGGCGGCCAGCGGGCCGTTCGGGGTGCCCGCGTTGTGACCCACGATGATCACCTGGTCGAGCCATGCCTTGAGCGTGGACGGGATCGTGAAGTTGTACATCGGGGCGCCGATCAAGACGGCGTCGGCGTCGGCCAGTTCGGCGGCGAGTTCCGCGCGGAGCGCGTCTCCCGCCCCGGCGGAGACCGCGGCGAAGTCCAGGTGCGGCAGGGGGTTCGCGGCCAGGTCGCGGTAGACGACCCGGCCCTCCGGGTGCTCCTCCAGCCAGGTCTTCACGAACGTGGCGGTGACCTCGCGCGAGGCGGAGCCCTGCGGGAAGACGGCGGAATCGATGTGCAGCAGCGTGGCCATGGGGTTCTCCGTGAGGGGATGGAGGTAGCCGACAGCGAGACTCTGCTCGGCTCGCTGCCGTTCCGTGTGTAACTACAAATAACACAGGTGCTTACTTTTTTTCATCACCGCATGGAGGGGCAGTACTCTGAAGGCATGGCGGAACACGGAGAGCACGCGTGCCAGAAGGTCGACGGGGGCATCACGCGCGTCTTCGGGCTGTTCGGCAAGCGCTGGACCGGGCTGATCGTGTCGGTGCTGATGCAGCGGCCGGTCTACTTCGCCGAGCTTCGGCGGGCGATCCCGGGGATCAGCGAGCGCATGCTGTCCGACCGGCTGACCGAACTCGCCGCGGCCGGGCTGGTCGTGCGGGAGGTCGACGAGGGACCGCCGCTGCGCGTGGCCTACCGGCTGACCGACGCCGGTGCGGCGCTGGAGCCCGCGCTCAAGGAACTCGGCCGCTGGGCGGAGGACCATCTGCCCGGCGGGGTGGAGGACGGAGCCTGCTGAGGCCGTCCCGCTGAAGTCCCGCAGGTGCGGCAGCCCTTCCTGAACCATCGGTACACGACAGTGAGGGCCCCCTGGTGTGCCGGCCCGGGGCGGGGTGGCTCCAAGCCGGTGGCGACGGCGGTTGTCCACAGGGGGAGACGCGGGCCCGGCCCGGCGGTACGGTCGTGGCCACTTGATGTTGCACGACAGCGGGGGAGGCGGTCACGCCATGAGTGAGGCCGAAGCGGTGGCGTACCGGCGGACGGCGTCGGAGGGGGCACGCATACCGGAGGTGGCGGGCTTCGCCCGGCGGGTGCCGGGCGGCGTTCCGGACTCTCCCAAGCGGGACGGCAAGGCGCTGCGCCGGCAGGTGCCGCGTTCCTCCCACGACGCGATGGTGATTCCCGAGGGGCGGCCCGACGCGGTGCGGGCCGTGGAGGAGTCCAGCCGGGGCCGGGTCCCCGAGCTCACACCGATCCGGGTGGGGAGGATGGCGGCCGCCCCGTTCGCGTTTCTGCGCGGTTCCGCCGGGCTGATGGCCCACGACCTGGCGGGTACCCCGGTCACGGGCATCGCGGCGCAGATATGCGGCGACGCTCATGCCGGCAACTTCGGTCTGTACGGCGATGCCCGCGGCAGCCTCGTGATCGACCTCAACGACTTCGACGAGACGGCCGTCGGCCCCTGGGAGTGGGACCTCAAGCGGCTTGCCACCTCGCTCGTGCTCGCAGGCCGCGAGGCGGGCGCCGACGAGGACGTCTGCCGCAAGGCCGCGTTCGACGTGGCCGGGTCCTACCGGCGCACCATGCGGCTGCTGGCCAGGCTCTCGGTGCTCGACGCCTGGAACGCCATCGCCGACGAGGAGCTCGTCTCCCACGCCGACGCACGCGACCTGGTGGGCACGCTGGAGCGGGTCTCGGAGAAGGCGAGGAACAACACGAGCGCGCGTTTCGCCGCCAAGTCCTCCGAGGCATCGGAGGACGGGGGCCGGCGCTTCGTGGACGCTCCGCCGGTGCTGCGCCGGGTCTCCGACGCGGAGGCGGCGGCCGTCGCCTCCGCGCTCGCGGGCTATCTGGACACCATCTCGGAGGAGCGGCTCCCGCTGCTCGCGCGCTACGCGATCCACGACGTGGCGTTCCGGGTCGTCGGCACCGGCAGCGTGGGCACGCGGTCGTACGTGGTGCTCCTGCTCGACCACCGGGGAGAGCCGCTCGTGCTGCAGGTGAAGGAGGCGCGTGCGTCCGTGCTGGCGCCCCACCTGGCCGCCGCCGGCTTCGACGTTCCCGAGGTCGAGCACGAGGGCCGCCGTGTGGTCATGGGCCAGAAGCGGATGCAGGTGGTCAGCGACAACCTGCTCGGCTGGACGACGGTGGAGGGCAGGCCCTTCCAGGTGCGGCAGTTCCGCAACCGCAAGGGCAGCGTCGATCCGGCCGCCCTCGCGGCCGACCAGGTGGACGACTACGCCCGGATGACGGGTTCGCTGCTGGCCAGAGCCCACGCGCACAGCGTCGATCCACGGCTGGTCGCCGGCTACTGCGGCAAGAACGAGGAGCTGGACGAGGCGGTGGCCGGTTTCGCGGTGCTCTACGCGGACCGGACCGAGGCCGATCACGCCGATCTCGTCGCCGCGGTCCGCAGCGGGCGGATAGCCGCCGAGCTCGGGGTGTGAGGGGCGGATCTTCCGTCCGCCCGCCGGGGCGGCCGGTGCTCTGCCATACGCTGGGCGGGTGACTCAGGACGCTCCCGGGGGCCCGCCCACCCGGCACGAGGACGAGCAGGACGACCACCGCGTGGACGATCAGAACGTGCAGAGCGATCAGGCAGCGCAGGACGAGCCTGGCGCGAACGGCGTGCGCGAGGGCGCCACGGAGGAGTCCGAGCGTGCCGAGGCTCGGCTGGAGAAGGCCGTACGCGCCGCGGAGCAGGCCCTGATCGAGTTCGAGATCGCGGTCGAGACCTTCCGGGTCGAGGTGGAGAACTTCTCCCGGCTGCACCACCAGAGGCTCGGCCCGATGTACTCGCGTCTGGACGAGCTGGACGCGCTGATCGCCGAGGCCCGGGCGGAGCGGAGCGGCGACCCGGATGATCTGCGCAAGGCCCGGGAGGCGCGGGCCATGGTCATGCCGATGCCCGGCGTCGAAGAGCTCTTCCACGGCTGGATCGACTCCGAGGGCCTCTCGGCCGAGGCAGCGGCCATGCTCACCGACCGGCCGGTGCAGCCTCCCAAGCGGGTACGGCCCACGGACGAGGCCCGCAGGCTCTACCGTGAGCTCGCCCGCAAGGCCCATCCGGACCTCGCCCAGGAGGACAAGGAGCGGGCGCGTCGCGAGGAGTTCATCACACGGGTCAACGCCGCCTACGGTCGCGGTGACGAGGCGCTGCTGCGGGAGCTGACCCGGGAGTGGGAAGCGGGACCCGCGCCCGAGGAGGAGCGGCTCGGCGAGGCCGAGGAGCTCTACGCCCGCCTGGAGTGGCTCGCGCGGCGCAAGGAACTGCTGACGGTGGTCGCCCAGGATCTGGAGGAGAGCGCGATCGGCGCGATGCTGCGAATGGCGCCGGACGACCCCGACCGGCTGCTCGACGAGATCGCGGAGCAGCTGCTTGCCCAGGTCTCGGAGCGAGAGGCCGAGCTGGCCGCGCTGGTGCAGTAGGTTTTCAGGGAGATCGCCCACCCGCCCGCGCCCGGACGCGAGGCGGGAGGAGACAGTACGAGTCCAGGTACGAGAGAAGGCCAGACCATGAACTTCGCCCCGCTGCCCTCGGTGGACGCCGCTTCCGTGCCCGCCGGCGGTCTGGTGCTCGACGTCCGGGAGGACGACGAGTGGGCGGCCGGCCATGTGGAGGGTGCCCTGCACATCCCGATCGGCGACTTCGTGGCCCGCTTCGGTGAGGTCACCGAGGCGGTGGGCGACGGCCGCCGTGCCTATGTGATGTGCCGGGTGGGCGGGCGGTCCGCCCAGGTGACCCAGTACCTGGTGCAGCAGGGCATCGACGCGGTGAACATCGACGGCGGCATGCAGGCCTGGGACGCCGCCGGCCGTCCGATGGTCACGGACAGCGGCAACCCGGCCTTCGTCCTCTAGCGGGGAGCGAAGAGGCCCCACCCGGCCGGGCCGTCGGGCCCGGGAGTCCTCCGGTCTTTCCGGCGTCCCGCGCGCATCCGGCGGGCAGTGCCGCCGTCAGCCGAGCGGGTGCGCCGCGAGCAGGTCCCCCAGGGCCTCCTCGTGAGCGGCGGCCGGTCCGAGGGACAGCTCAAGCTGTTTGGCCCAGGCGTGGTACCGGTGCAGTGCGTAATCGGTGTCCGCGCCGAACCCACCGTGCAGATGCTGTGCGGTCTGGACGACCCTGCGGACCCCCTCGGACGCCCAGATCTTCGCGACCGCCACATCACCGGACACGGGCAGGGGCCCGCCCATCGTGCCGCTCAGACCCGCGGGGGCACCGAGCCGCCATGCGGCCTGCCAGAGAGTCGCCTCCATCGCACGCAGATCGATGTACCGGTCGGCGGCCTGTACGGCCACGGCCTGGAACGTGGCGATGGGGAAACCGAACTGCTCGCGCTTCCCGGTGTACTCGCTGGTCATGGACAGCACACTTTCGCCGAGGCCGAGCGCCTGCGCGCAGGTGCCGGTGGTGAGCAGGTCGCGAAGCCACTCCCAGGCGCCCTCGGCATCGATCACATCGCCGCCGTCGATCCGTACGCCGTCGAGCCGGACCTCGGCGAAGAGCTCACCGCTGGTGGAGACCTGCCCGGCGAGCGACACCCCTTCCCGGATCCGGGGGACCAGAGCGGTCACGGCGCGGCCGTCCTCGGCATGCGCGGGCACGGCGATCAGGTCCGCGCACTGGGCCCAGGGAACCGACGTCTGGACCCCGTCCAGCAGCCAGGCGTCGCCGCCGGGGGAACGGCGGGCGGTGACGGCGAGCTCGGCCGGATCGTGGCCGGTGCGTCCGCAGGCGCCGGCCGTCAGCACGACCTCACCCCGGCCGACCCGCGGCAGCAGCCGCGACGCGGACTCGGGGCGGCCGAATCGCCGAACGGCCGCCGCGACCGCGCCCGTCTCCAGCAGCGGCACCCGCGCCAGCACTCTCGCCGATTCACGCAGAACCAGGCAGAGCGCGACGGGGTCCAGGCCGGCTCCGCCGTGCTCGGGGCCGAGGACGAGGCTCAGCAGATCGGCGGCGGCCAGCCTGTCCCACAGCGCCCGGTCGATGTCGTCCGCCACGGCGCCGGGGGTGAGGGCGGGACTCGGTACCGCGTCGGGCGCGACGCCCGAGAAGACCGCCCTGGCCGCCTCGACGGCTGCTTGCTGTTCCTCGGTGAAGGTGAAGTCCACAGCCCAGTCCCTCCCACGCACCGGATCCGTCCGACGGTCTCGCCGTGCGTCATCCGGTGTTCCCCACCGGCTATCTGACGGACCGTCAAGATAGGGCAGGTTCCCGAGGAAGGGAATGGTGCCGTCAGCGGTCGAAGTCCAGCTCCACGTCCGAGGTCACCGGATGCGACTGGCAGGCCAGCACATAGCCGGCATCCGTCTCCTCCTGCTCCAGCGCGAAGTTCCGGTCCATCCGGACCTCACCCGACACCACGAACGCCCGGCAGGTCCCGCACACGCCGCCCTTGCAGGCGTAGGGGGCGTCGGAGCGGGCACGCAGCACCGTCTCCAGCAGCGACTCGCCCTCCTCCACAGGCCAGGAGCCCGAGCGTCCGTCCAGCGTCGCCGTCAGCCTGCTGTGCACGGGTGCCGAGACGGGTGCCGGGGCGGGCACGTCGTCCACATGGAAGATCTCCTCGTGGATACGGCTCCGCTGGACGCCCAGTCGGCGCAGCGCCCGCTCGGCGCCCTGCACCAGTCCATACGGCCCGCACAGGAACCAGCCGTCCACCTCCGGCACATCGAGGAGTGCCGGCAGCAGGGCCGCCAGCCGCTCCTGGTCGAGCCGGCCCGAAGGCAGCCCCGTCTGCTGCTCCTCCCGGGAAAGCACGGTCACCAGCTGAAAGCGGTCGGGATAGCGGTCCTTGAGGTCGGCCACCTCGTCCAGGAACATCGTCGACGCCGCCGTACGGTCGCTGCGGACCAGACAGAACCGGGCTTCCGGCTCCCTCGCCAGCAGCGTCGCGGCGATCGACAGCACCGGGGTGATGCCGCTGCCGCCGACGACCGCCGCGAAATGCCCCGCACGCGGCTCGAGGACGAACCGGCCCATCGGCTGCATGACCTCGACGGTGTCCCCCGCCGAGAGCTCCTTGAGGGCGTACGTCGAGAACTCGCCGCCGTCGACCAGCCTGATGCCCACGCGCAGCACGGACTCCTCGCCGGCCGCGGCGGCCGGGGAGCAGATCGAGTAGGTACGGCGGATCTCCTCGCCGCCCGACCCGGTGCGGCGCACGGCGATGTGCTGGCCCGGTGTGTGGCGGAAGGCCTCACGGAGCTCGGCGGGCACCGTGAGGGTGACGGCCACGGAGTCGTCCGTGAGCCGCTCGACCTCGCTGACCCGGAGCGGATGGAACATCTACAACTCCTTGAAGTGGTCGAACGGTTCGCGGCAGGCGGCACAGCGGCGCAGCGCCTTGCACGCGGTGGAGGAGAAGCGGCTCAGCAGCTCCGTGTCCGTGGAACCGCAGTGCGGGCAGCGCACGGTGAGCGTGAGCGGAACCGGACCGTCCACGGCACCCGGCCGCGGCGGGGCTATGCCGAACTCCGCCAGTTTGCGCCTGCCGTCCGCGGTGATGTCGTCGGTCGACCAGGCGGGGGAGAGCACCTTGACGACCGACACCTCGGCCACGCCGTGCTCGTGCAGCACCCGCTCGATGTCGGCGGCCATCGCCTCGATGGCGGGGCAGCCGGTGTAGGTGGGGGTCAGCTCGACCTCGACCCTGCCGGGGCCGAGTATCTGGACCCCGCGGAGGACACCGAGCTCCTCCAGGGACAGCACCGGGAGTTCGGGGTCGGGAACGGAGCCCGCCAGACGGCGCAGCTCCGCCTCGAGAGCGGTCTCGGTCCCGGTCACCATGACGCCCCCGGATGGCTCCGGTGCAGATGCTGCATCTCGGCGAGCATCCGCCCGAACGACTCCGTGTGCAGGCCCTGGCGCCCGGCGCCGGCGGACCAGGCACCGGTGTCGGCGGTGTCCGGCACGGTCAGGGTGGCCCGCTTGAGCACGGTCGTGACCGACTCCAGCCAGGCCGACCGCAGTGCCTCCCGGTCCACGTCCAGCCCCTCGACGGGCTGGAACATCTCGCCGGTGAACCGCCAGAGGGCGTCGCAGGCACGCTGCATCCGCTCATGGCTCTCGGCGGTGCCGTCGCCCAGGCGCAGCGTCCACTGCTCCGCGTGGTCCTGGTGGTACGCGACCTCCTTGACGGCCTTCGCGGCGAGTCCGGTGAGCTCGCCGTCCCCCGCCGCCAGCTGCCCGTACAGCAGCCGCTGGTAGGTGGAGAAGTAGAGCTGGCGGGCGATGGTGTGCGCGAAGTCGCCGTTCGGCTGCTCCACCAGCTGGAGGTTCCGGAAGGCGCGCTCCTCGCGCAGATAGGCCAGTTCGTCCTCGTCGCCGACGAGGGAGAGCAGCGTCCGGGCCTGGCCCAGCAGGTCCAGCGCGATGTTGGCGAGGGCGACCTCTTCCTCCAGGACCGGGGCATGACCGGCCCACTCCCCCAGCCGGTGCGAGAGCACCAGCGCGTCGTCGCCCAGCGCGAGTGCGGCGGTCACAGGTGCTTCACCCCTTCCGGGATCTCGTAGAAGGTCGGATGGCGATAGGGCTTGTCGGCGGAGGGCTCGAAGAAGGGGTCCTTCTCGTCGGGCGACGAGGCGGTGATCGCCGTGGACGGGACGACCCAGATCGACACGCCCTCGTTGCGCCGGGTGTACAGGTCACGGGCGTTGCGGAGGGCCATCTCGGCGTCGGGCGCGTGCAGGCTGCCCGCGTGGGTGTGGGACAGTCCGCGGCGCGACCGCACGAAGACCTCCCACAGCGGCCAGTCCTTCGAGGTGTTCATGCCGTCGCCTCCACCTGTGCCTCGCCGGACTTCGTGCCCGACCCTTCCGACGCTGCTGACTCGTGCGGTGCCCCCGAGCCGCCGGAGGCGCTCTTCGCGGCGTATGCCGCGGCCGCCTCGCGCACCCAGGCGCCTTCTTCGTGCGCCCTGCGGCGCTGGGTGATCCGCTGTTCGTTGCACGGTCCGTTGCCCTTGAGGACCTGCCGGAACTCTTCCCAGTCGATGGCGCCGAAGTCGTGGTGACCGCGCTCCTCGTTCCAGCGCAGGTCCGGGTCCGGCAGGGTCAGGCCCAGGGCCTCCGCCTGCGGGACGCAGATGTCGACGAACCGCTGGCGCAGCTCGTCGTTGGAATGCCGCTTGATCTTCCAGGCCATGGACTGCGCGGAGTGGGCGGATGCGTCGTCCGGAGGGCCGAACATCATCAAGGAGGGCCACCACCAGCGGTTCACCGCGTCCTGGGCCATCTCGTGCTGGGCCTGCGTGCCCTGGGAGAGGGCCAGCAGCAGTTCGTACCCCTGGCGCTGGTGGAAGGACTCCTCCTTGCACACCCGGACCATCGCACGGGCGTACGGGCCGTAGGAGCAGCGGCACAGCGGAACCTGGTTGGTGATCGCGGCGCCGTCGACCAGCCAGCCGATCGCGCCGACGTCGGCCCAGGTCAGCGTCGGGTAGTTGAAGATCGACGAGTACTTCTGGCGCCCCGAGTGGAGCTTGTCGAGCAGCTCGTCCCGGCTCGCACCGAGCGTCTCCGTCGCGCTGTACAGATACAGGCCGTGGCCGGCCTCGTCCTGGACCTTGGCCATGAGGATGGCCTTGCGGCGCAGGGAAGGCGCGCGGGTGATCCAGTTCGCCTCGGGCTGCATGCCGATGATCTCGGAGTGCGCGTGCTGCGCCATCTGGCGGATCAACGTTGCGCGGTAGTCGTCGGGCATCCAGTCGCGCGGCTCGATGCGCTCGTCGGCGGCCACGGCAGCGTCGAACCGCGCCTGGTACGTCGAAGCCGCAGCCGTCTCTGCTGTCACTGCCGTCATCGGACTCCCTACCGACCGATCGTTCGGTTGAATGACTTCAATGGTGAGTCGGCGGCCCGTAAGGTGTCAACCCTGTGGATAACCGCAGTGGACCAATGGGGAACGGGGCGGGATGGACTCGTACGACGGCGACGGCGCCGCGCGCGCCGAGGCGGCTCCGCCCGCCGTGCCGGACGGGATACGCGAAGCGGGCAGCTCAGACGGCTCGACCGGCCCGGACGGGCACGTTGCGACGACCGGTTCGGACGCCACCGGTGAGCCGGACGGAACCGGCCCCGCGGGCCGCCCCGACGGCGCCGGTGAACCGGGCGAGGCGCCGCAGCGGCAGCGCCCGGCCGGCGGGATCGCGTCCCTCTCCCTGCCCTACCAGGTCGTGGCCGCCGTCGCCCTCGGGATCGTCGCCGTCTTCACCTGCGTCCACCTGGCCATGGTGTTCCTGCACGTCGCGCCGTCGAACACACTGACCAAGCAGCACGGCAAGGGCGTCGACGAGTGGATCTACCCCGAGTTCGAGCAGAACTGGAAGCTCTTCGCGCCCAACCCGCTCCAGCAGAACATCGCGGTCCAGGTGCGCGCCGAGATCACCGGCCGTGACGGAAGCCGCCGGACGAGCGACTGGATCGACCTCTCGGCCGAGGACGGCGAGGCGATCCGGGGCAACCTCCTCCCCAGCCATGTGCACCAGAACGAACTCCGCCGGGGCTGGGACTTCTACGCCAACTCGCACACCGACGGCAACAAGCCCAACGGCCTGCGCGGCCAGCTCTCCGAGCGCTACGTCCGCCGCATCGTGATGACGCGCCTGGACAACCACGACCTGGGCGGACGCGTCGAGCGCATACAGCTCCGCTCCTCCACCCGCTCCGTCAAGGCACCGCTGTGGAGCCGCGAGAAGATCGACACCCGTCCCTACTACCGGGTGCTCCCCTGGTGGACGGTGACCTCCGCCGATCTGCCCCTCGACGTGCGCAACGGAGCGACGGACGCCCCGAGCGACGAGGAGGCGAGCCGGTGACCCGGCCACTCGACCGCGGGCTCGCGGCTGCCGTCCAGCGGGTGACCTCGACGACCCTCGGGCCGTACCAGAGCGCGATCGTCCGTATCGGCTTCTCCCTGACCTGGCTGCTCTTCCTGCTCCGCGAGTTCCCGCACCGCCGGGAGCTGTACGGCCCGGACGGCCCCTGGGGCTGGGACATGGCCCAGCAGCTCATCGCCGAGAACCACGCCTTCACCGCGCTCATGTGGTCCGACACCGCCCTCTGGTTCGAGGCCGTGTACGCCGTCGCGGTGCTGTCCAGCCTGCTGCTGCTGCTCGGCTGGCGCACCCGCACCATGTCGGTGGTCTTCATGGTCGGTGTGCTGTCGCTGCAGAACCGGTCGATCTTCATGGGCGACGGCGGCGACAACGTGATCCACCTGATGGCCATCTATCTGGTGTTCACCCGCTGCGGCCGGGTCTGGTCCGCGGACGCCCGGCGGGCGCGGCGCAGGACGGAGCCGGACCGGTCGCAGGACCGCTGGGGACCGGTGCTCTGGACGGTGCTCGGTCTGCTGCTCCTCGTCGGGACGCTCACGCACCGGGTCGGTGGCGAGTGGTGGATGGCCCTCCTGCTCTGGGGGCTGTGGGTCTCCCAGGGCGTCTGGTGGGCGGTGAACCGCCACGCACCGGACAGCGAGCACCGCACCCTTCTCGACGTGCTCGCCAACCTGGCACACAACGCCGCCCTCGTCGTGATCATGGCGGAGGTCTGCCTGATCTACGCCACGGCGGGCTGGTACAAGATCCAGGGCTCCCGGTGGCAGGACGGCAGCGCGCTCTACTACCCGCTCAAGCTCGACTACTTCACGCCCTGGCCGGCGCTGTCCGACCTCCTCGCCAACAGCGGGCTGGTCGTGATGGTGCTGACCTACGGCACGGTGCTCGTGCAGGTCGCGTTTCCCTTCACGCTCTTCAACCGGAAGGTCAAGAACGTCCTGCTGGTGGCGATGATGCTGGAGCACGCCGGCATCGCCCTCCTGCTCGGTCTGCCCTTCTTCTCGCTCGCGATGATCGCCGCCGACGCGGTCTTCCTGCCCACGTCCTTCCTGCGCCGGCTCGGCGGCTGGGTGACGGGTGCCCGGGACAGGGTGCTGCGGCGGGCGGTACGGATTCCCGAGCAGCGCGCTACGCCCGAGGAGCAGGCCACCCGTACCCTCGTCGGGTGAGCACCGAGACCCAGGAACCCGTTCAGTACGACGACGGCTACGGCGCGGAGGTGGGCGTCGGGCCCCATCCGGCCCCGTGGCCGGAGGGGGCGCCCTACGATCCCGAGCTGCTCGCGCACGGGGACCGGCGCAATGTGGTCGACCGTTACCGGTACTGGACGCGGGAGGCGATCGTCGCCGACCTGGACACCCGGCGGCACGACTTCCATGTGGCCGTGGAGAACTGGGGCCACGACTTCAACATCGGCTCTGTGGTCAGGACCGCCAACGCCTTCCTGGCCAAGGAGATCCACATCGTGGGGCGGCGGCGCTGGAACCGGCGCGGTGCGATGGTCACCGACCGCTACCAGCATGTGCGCCACCACCCGGACACCGAGTCCCTGACCGCCTGGGCGGCCGCCGAGGATCTCCCGATCATCGGGATCGACAATCTGCCCGGCGCGGTCCCGCTGGAGCGGACCGTGCTCCCGCGTCGCTGTGTGCTCCTCTTCGGCCAGGAAGGCCCCGGACTCACCGAGGAGGCGCGGAAGCACGCCGCCATGGTGTGCTCCATCGCCCAGTTCGGCTCGACCCGCTCGATCAACGCCGGTGCCGCGGCCGCGATCGCCATGCACTCCTGGATACAGCGGTACGCGGACGTCCCGCCGGTGTGCTGACCCGCCCATGAGCGGGACCGACCGCCGGCCCGGCCCGCTCAAGCGGGCCGCGGGCCGGACGGCAGGGCCCGGAGGTCAGGCCTGGCGGCGGATCTCCACCATGCGGAAGCGGTTCGAGACGAAGGCGCCGTCGCACAGAGCCGCATTGGCCGCAGGGTTGCCGCCGGAGCCGTGGAAGTCCGAGAACGCCGCCGTCTGGTTCACATAGACCCCGCCGGTGAGGTTCAGGGAGAGCTGCGCCGACTCCTCCAGGCAGACCTCCTCGATCGCGCGCTCGGTGTCCGCCGAGGTCGTGTAAGCGCCGACCGTCATCGCGCCCTGGTCGCGCACCGTGCGGCGTAGCAGGTCGAGGGCGTCGCTCGTCGAGTCGACGGCGACGGCGAAGGACACCGGCCCGAAGCACTCGGACATGAACGCCGCCTCGTCGTCGGGCTTGGCGCCGTCCAGCTTCACGATCACGGGCGTGCGGACGACGGCGTCGGGGAACTCCGGATTGGCGACCTCGCGCGAGGGCAGCGCGACCTCGCCGAGACCCGCCGCGGCCTCGAGCCGGGACTTCACGTCCGGATTCACCAGGGCGCCCAGCAGGGCGTTCGCCCTGCCGTCGTCGCCGAGCAGGCCGCTGACGGAGGCCGCGAGGTCCGCGACCACCTCGTCGTACGACTTGGGGCCCGCGTCCGTGGTGATGCCGTCGCGCGGGATGAGCAGGTTCTGCGGGGTGGTGCACATCTGGCCGCTGTACAGGGACAGCGAGAACGCCAGGTTCGAGAGCATGCCCTTGTAGTCGTCGGTGGAGTCGATCACCACCGTGTTGACGCCGGCCTTCTCCGTGTAGACCTGGGCCTGCCGGGCGTGCTCCTCCAGCCAGTCGCCGAACTCGGTCGACCCGGTGTAGTCGATGATCTTGATCTCCGGCCGGAGCGCGAGGGTCTTCGCGATGCCCTCGCCCGGGCGCTCGGCGGCCAGGGCCACCAGGTTCGGGTCGAAGCCCGCCTCGCCCAGCACCTCGCGGGCGATCCGGACCGTCATGGCGAGGGGGAGGATCGCGCGCGGGTGGGGCTTCACCAGCACGGGGTTGCCGGTGGCCAGCGAGGCGAACAGGCCAGGGTAGCCGTTCCACGTCGGGAAGGTGTTGCAGCCGATGAGCAGCGCGATGCCGCGCGGGGCCGCCGTGAAGACCTTCCGCAGCTCCAGCGGGTCACGCTTGCCCTGGGGCTTGGACCAGTCGACGCCCTGCGGCGTGCGCGTCTGCTCCTCGTAGGCGTACGCCACCGCCTCCAGGCCGCGGTCCTGGGCGTGCGGGCCGCCGGCCTGGAGCGCCATCATGAACGCCTGCCCGCTCGTGTGCATGACGGCGTGGGCGAACTCATGGGTGCGGGCGCTGATCCGCGAAAGGATCTCCAGACAGACCAGGGCGCGCGTCTCGGGACCCGCGTCGCGCCAGGCCGCCATGCCCGCGCGCATCGCGGGCAGCAGGACGTCGAGGTCGGGGTGCGGGTACTCGACGCCCAGCTCGGGGCCGTACGGCGACACCTCCGCGCCGGTCCAGCCGTCGGTGCCGGGCTGGTCGAGCTCGAAACGGGAGCCGAGCAGGGCCTGGTACGCCGCGAGGCCGTCGGCCGCGCCGGTCTCGCCGTAGGCCTTCGGGTGCTCGGGATGGGGCGACCAGTACGCCCGGGAGCGGATCGCCTCGAGAGCCCGGTCGAGCGTCGGCCGGTGGGTCTCGGTCAGCTGCATGAAAGACCAACTCCTCGGTGAGCTGGGCAGGGGAACGCGGACAGAGTTAGAGTAACCGAACGATCGGTCGGGACAAGGGGGGTCCGCAGATCCTGTGGATGACTCGTAGGGGAGGATCACTGCCATGACCGTCACCGACGCCGCCGGCGGCCCGAGCGGCACCGACGCCATCGCGCCCAGTCGCACCGTCGCCGTCGTGGGCGCGGGCACCATGGGGCAGGGCATCGCGCAGGTCGCGCTGCTCGCCGGCCATCGCGTACGCCTCCACGACGTCGCCCCCGGCCAGGCGGAGACCGGTGCGGACGCGATCCTGAGCCGCCTGGAGCGGCTGGTCGAGAAGGGGCGGCTGGAGGAGGACGCCCGCGGTGCGGCGGCCCTCCGGCTGGAGCGCACGACGGAGATCGCCGAGCTCGCGGACAGCGCCCTGGTCATCGAGGCCGTCGTCGAGGACCTCGCCGTCAAGCAGCAGCTCTTCCGCGCCCTGGAGGAGGTCGTCGCGGACGACTGCCTCCTCGCCACCAACACCTCCTCGCTGTCCGTCACCGCCATCGCGGGCGCGCTGCGACGGCCCGGCCGATTCGTCGGGCTGCACTTCTTCAACCCGGCGCCGCTGCTCCCGCTGGTCGAGGTCGTCAGCGGCTTCGCCACCGCCGAGGACGCGGCCGCCCGGGCCTACGAGACGGCGAGGGCCTGGGGCAAGACCCCGGTCCGCTGCGCCGACACCCCCGGCTTCATCGTCAACCGCATCGCCCGGCCGTTCTACGCCGAGGCCTTCGCGGTCCACGAGGAGCGCGGCGCGGACCCCGCCACCATCGACGCCGTCCTGCGGGAGTGCGGCGGATTCAGGATGGGTCCGTTCGAGCTCACCGACCTGATCGGCCAGGACGTCAACGAGGCGGTCACCCGCTCCGTGTGGGAGGCGTTCTTCCGGAGCCCCAAGTTCTCGCCCTCGCTCGCCCAGCGCCGCCTTGTCGAGTCCGGCCGTCTGGGCCGCAAGTCGGCCCACGGGTGGTACCCGTACGAGGACGGCGCGGAGCGACCCGAGCCGCACACCGCACCGGCGACCGAGCCGCCGCCGCACATCACCGTGGAGGGCGACCTCGGCCCTGCGCAGGCGCTGGTCGGTCTGTGCCGGGAGGCCGGCATCACCGTGCACGAGGAGGACGAGGACCACGGGACCCGCATCCTGCTCCCGAGCGGCGGGCAGCTCGCGCTCGCGGACGGACAGACGTCGGCCGAGTTCCGTGACGTCGTCTACTTCGACCTGGCCCTCGACTACCGGACGGCGACGAGGATCGCCCTGTCCGCGTCCGAGGTCACCGGCTGGGAGACTCTGCGGCAGTCGATCGGCCTGTTCCAGGCCCTGGGCAAGAAGGTCAGCGTCATCGGCGACGTGCCGGGCATGATCGTCGCGCGGACGGTCGCGATGCTCGTGGACGCCGCGGCCGACGCCGTCGCCAAGGGAGCCGCGTCCCCGGAGGACATCGACACCGCCATGCGGCTCGGGGTCAACTACCCGGTCGGCCCGGTGGAGTGGGGTCACCGGCTGGGCCGCGCCTGGGCGCACGAACTCCTCGACGAGCTCCACGCGCGCGTGCCGACCGGCCGCTATGCGCCGTCCCTGGGCCTCTACCGCCAGTCGTACGTCCGGATGAAGGGCGACCAGTCCTCATGACGACCCCCAAGCGCGACACCTACACCCCGGAGACACTGCTGGCCGTCGCCGTCGGGGTCTTCAACGAACGCGGCTACGACGGCACGTCCATGGAGCACCTCTCGAAGGCCGCGGGCATCTCGAAGTCGTCGATATACCACCATGTGTCCGGCAAGGAGGAGCTGCTGAGGCGGGCCGTCAGCCGTGCCCTCGACGGGCTCTTCGGGATCCTCGAGGAGCCGGGCGCGACGCGCGGACGGGCGCTGGAACGGGTCGAGTACGTGACGCGCCGCACCGTAGAGGTGCTGATGGCGGAGCTGCCGTACGTGACGCTGCTGCTGCGGGTCCGGGGCAACACCAGGACCGAGCGATGGGCCATGGAACGGCGCCGCGAGTTCGACCACCGGGTCGCCGACCTGCTCAAGGCGGCTGCGGCGGACGGCGATCTGCGCGCGGACATGGACACGAGACTGGCGACGCGGCTGCTGTTCGGCATGGTCAACTCCCTGGTGGAGTGGTACCGGCCGCAGGCGGGCACCGGCTACGACCGGCAGCAGGTCGCCGACGCGGTGGTCCGGCTGGCCTTCGACGGGCTGCGCACGGCGTCCTGAGCCGGCGGCGAGGGCCTTCCGGACCTCAGCGGGCCGGGTCCGGATCCAGGTCCGTCTCCTCGAAGACCAGCAGGGTGCGCGTGGACAGCACCTCGGGGATCGCCTGGAGCCTGGTCAGCACGAGTTCCCGCAGGGTGCGGTTGTCCGGTGTGTGAACCAGCAGCAGGACGTCGAAGTCGCCGCTGACCAGCGCTATGTGGGCCGCCCCCGGGAGCGCCTGGAGCTGCTCGCGCACCGTCCGCCACGAGTTCTGGACGATCTTGAGGGTGATGTAGGCCGACGCGCCGTGGCCGGCGCGCTCGTGGTTCACCCGTGCGCTGAAGCCCCGGATCACGCCGTCGTCGATCAGCCGGTTGATGCGGGCGTAGGCGTTGGCCCGCGACACGTGGACGCGTTCGGCCACGGACCGTATCGAGGCGCGGCCGTCCGTCTGGAGGATGCGGAGGATGTCGCGGTCGATCGCGTCCAGGGTGCGCGGCGCCGGGCCCTGGTTCGCGCCGGGCACCGCTTCGTAGACCGTGCGGTCCCCGTCGTCGGCCATTTGTTCAGCTGTCACGTCCCCCCACCTTTCTGCCGTGGACGACCTGCTCCTATCCCAGGCTGTGGAGAACCGTTTGTCCACAGGCTGAAGGTGCCTGTAGCCAAAATGCGCCAACGACCGAACAATCGGTAGGTGAGGCGCCTCACACTCCGCGCCCTTCATGGGTCCTTATGCCCGCTCCCACGAGGAGGTGCTCGCGTTGAAGAAGAGCAGCATGACGGTCCAGGAGCGGCCGGGTGCGGCCTACCGGCCCACCCCGCCGCCCGCCTGGAAGCCGCGCACCGACCCTGCGCCGCTGCTTCCCGACCCGGAGCCGTACCGGGTCCTCGGCACCGACGCCGCGGCCGGTGCCGACCCCGAGCTGCTTCTGCGGCTGTACGCGGAGCTGGTCCGCGGCCGCAGGTACAACGCGCAGGCGACCGCCCTCACCAAGCAGGGCAGGCTCGCCGTCTACCCGTCGAGCACCGGCCAGGAGGCCTGCGAGGTCGCCGCCGCCCTCGCCCTGGAGGAGCGCGACTGGCTGTTCCCCAGCTACCGGGACACCCTCGCCGCCGTCGCCCGCGGGCTCGACCCCGCGCAGGCACTCACGCTGCTGCGCGGTGACTGGCACACCGGCTACGACCCGTACGAGCACCGCATCGCGCCGCTGTCCACCCCGCTCGCCACCCAGCTCCCCCACGCCGTGGGGCTGGCCCACGCCGCGCGCCTCAAGGGCGACGACGTGGTGGCGCTCGCGATGGTCGGCGACGGCGGCACCAGCGAGGGCGACTTCCACGAGGCGCTCAACTTCGCCGCCGTCTGGCAGGCACCGGTCGTCTTCCTGGTGCAGAACAACGGCTTCGCGATCTCGGTGCCGCTCTCCAAGCAGACCGCGGCGCCCTCCCTCGCGCACAAGGCGGTGGGATACGGAATGCCCGGCAGGCTCGTCGACGGGAACGACGTGGCCGCGGTGCACGAAGTGCTCGGCGAAGCCGTCGCACGGGCCCGCCGGGGCGGCGGCCCGACCCTCGTCGAGGCGATCACCTACCGCATCGACGCGCATACCAATGCCGACGACGCCACCCGGTACCGGGGCGACAGCGAGGTCGAGGCCTGGCGCGAGCACGACCCGATCCGGCTGATGGAGACGGAGCTGACGGGCCGAGGACTGCTCGACGAGGACGGAGTGCGGTCGGCCGCCGAGGCCGCCGAGACGATGGCCGCGCAGCTGAGGGAGCGGATGAACGCGGATCCCGTGCTGAACCCGATGGACCTGTTCGAGCACGTCTACGCCGAGCAGACCAGTCAGCTGCGGGAGCAGGCCGCGCAGCTGCGGGCCGAGCTGGACGCCGAGAGCGGAGAGGGCGCCCAGGGCGCGGAGGGTGACGCACGATGAGCACGGCAACCGCACGGCAGGCCAAGCCCGCCACGATGGCGCAGGCCCTTCAGCGGGCGATGCGCGACGCCATGGCCGAGGACCCGACCGTCCACGTCATGGGTGAGGACGTCGGCACGCTCGGCGGGGTCTTCCGGGTCACGGACGGCCTCGCCAAGGAATTCGGCGAGGACCGGTGCACGGACACTCCGCTGGCCGAGGCGGGCATCCTCGGGACGGCGGTCGGCATGGCGATGTACGGGCTGCGTCCCGTCGTCGAGATGCAGTTCGACGCCTTCGCCTACCCGGCGTTCGAGCAGTTGATCAGCCATGTGTCCCGGATGCGCAACAGGACGCGCGGGTCGATGCCGATGCCGATCACCGTGCGGGTGCCCTACGGCGGAGGAATCGGAGGCGTCGAGCACCACAGCGACTCCTCCGAGGCGTACTACATGGCGACTCCGGGGCTCCATGTCGTCACGCCGGCGACGGTCGAGGACGCGTACGGACTCCTGCGGGAGGCCATTGCCTCCGACGACCCCGTGGTCTTCCTGGAGCCGAAGCGGCTTTACTGGTCGAAGGCCGACTGGTCGCCGGACGCCCCGGCGGCCGTCGAACCCATCGGCCGCGCGGTGGTGCGCCGCGAGGGGCGCAGCGCCACGCTCATCACCTACGGACCCTCCGTTCCGGTCTGCATGGAGGCGGCCGCGGCCGCCGAGGCCGAAGGATGGGACCTGGAGGTCGTGGATCTGCGTTCGCTCGTGCCCTTCGACGACGAGACCGTGTGCGCCTCCGTACGCCGCACGGGCCGGGCCGTCGTCGTCCACGAGTCGACGAGCTTCGGCGGTCCGGGCGGCGAGATCGCCGCACGGGTGACCGAGCGCTGTTTCCACCACCTCGAGGCCCCTGTGCTGAGGGTGGCCGGTTTCGACATTCCCTATCCGCCGCCGATGCTGGAGCGTCACCATCTGCCGGGTGTGGACCGGGTACTGGACGCCGTGGCACGGCTGCAGTGGGAGGCGGAGAGCTGATGGCCCAGGTGCTCGAATTCAGGCTGCCGGACCTCGGTGAGGGCCTGACGGAGGCGGAGATCGTCCGCTGGCTGGTGGACGTGGGCGATGTCGTCGCCATCGACCAGCCGGTCGTCGAGGTCGAGACGGCCAAGGCGATGGTCGAGGTGCCCTGCCCGTACGCGGGTGTGGTCACCGCGCGCTTCGGCGACGAAGGGGCGGAGCTTCCCGTCGGGGCTCCCCTGCTCACCGTCGCGGTGGGCGCGACGGAGCCCGTCCCCGGCGGCTCCGCCGGGACCTCCGGTCCCGCCGAGAGCCAGGTCGAGGAATCCTCCGGCAATGTCCTCGTGGGCTACGGGACGGGTGCTCCGGCGGCACGCCGCCGGAGGATCCGCCCGTCGTCGCTGTCGGGCGGCAGGCCCCCGGCCCCGGGCGGCACATCTGCCGCAAGCGGTCCGGAGCCCGTCGGGTCGGCCGGCGGACCGGTACCCGGGGCATCCGCCGCCGGGCGCGAACCGGTGTGGGACAGCGCGGTGGAGAGCCCGGCGCCCGACGCCCCGCGCGGCACCCCCGCCCAGGGCGACGTCGTCCTCGAAACCGTCCGAGCCCACGACGGTCCTGTCGCGGTCATCTCGCCGCTGGTCCGCCGTCTGGCCCGGGACAACGGGGTCGATCTGCGGGCGCTGCGGGGATCCGGTCCTGACGGCCTGATCCTGCGCGTGGATGTGGAGCACGCCGTACGGGCACGTGCCGGCGCGGCCGAGCAGCACGTCGCGGCGGAGCCGCCCGTGCAGGCCCCCCTTGCCGTGACCGAACCCGCAGCGGTGCCGGCCACCGCCCGCCGCGCGGCCGGCGGTGAGCGGATCCCGCTGCGCGGGGTGCGCGGCGCCGTGGCGGACAAGCTGTCCCGCAGCCGCCGCGAGATCCCGGACGCGACCTGCTGGGTCGACGCGGACGCCACCGAACTCATGGCCGCCCGCAAGGCCATGAACGCCGCGGGCGGACCGAAGGTCTCGCTGCTCGCCCTGCTGGCCCGTATCTGCACGGCGGCGCTCGCCCGTCATCCCGAGCTCAACTCCACGGTTGACCTGGAGGCGAGGGAGATCGTGCGGCTGCCCGAGGTCCATCTCGGCTTCGCGGCCCAGACCGACCGGGGTCTGGTGGTCCCGGTCGTCCGTGACGCCCAGGACCGCACTGCGGAGTCGCTCACCGAGGAGTTCGCGCGGCTCACCGACAAGGCCCGCCAGGGCACCCTCACCCCGGCGGACCTCACCGGCGGCACGTTCACGCTGAACAACTACGGGGTGTTCGGGGTCGACGGCTCCACGCCGATCATCAACCACCCGGAAGCGGCCATGCTGGGGGTCGGCCGCATCGTGCCCAAGCCGTGGGTGCACGAGGGACAGCTCGCCGTCCGGCAGGTCGTCCAGCTCTCCCTCACGTTCGACCACCGGGTGTGCGACGGCGGCACGGCCGGCGGTTTCCTCCGGTACGTGGCGGACTGCGTGGAGCAGCCCGCGGTACTGCTCCGCACCCTGTGATCCCCCGGTAGCGCCGGAAACCCGTATCGGCGGGGCCGGCGGGTTCCGCATCGGCGGTCACGGCCCATACTTCTGGGGTGACTGCCGATGCGGAAGCGGATTACGACGCCATCGTGCTCGCCGGAGGTGCCGCCAAGCGGCTCGGCGGGGCGGACAAGCCGGGAGTGAGCGTCGGCGGCCGGACGCTGCTCGACCGGGTGCTGACGGCGAGCCGGGGCGCCGGCCGGACGATCGTCGTCGGCGGGCGGAGGCCCACCGCGCGCCCGGTGACCTGGACGCGTGAGACCCCGCCCGGGGGCGGACCGCTCGCCGCGCTCCACGCGGGGCTCCGCGAGTCGGGAGCGCCCACCGTCGTGGTGCTCTCCGCGGATCTCCCCTTCCTCGACGAGGGGACCGTCCGGCGGCTGCTCGAAGCCCTGGATTCCGGCGGCCGGGAGGGTGCGCTCCTCGTCGACGCCGACGGACGCGACCAGCCGCTCGTCGCGGCGTACCGTGCGGAACCGCTCCATCGTGAACTGGCACTGATCGCCGCCGAGCACGGCGGCCTCGCAGGGCTGCCGCTGCGTCTGCTCACGCGCGAACTCGATCTCGACCGGGTGGCGGCCGCACGACTGGCCGCGTACGACTGCGACACCTGGGAGGACATCGTCACGGCCCGGGCCAGGATCAGGGAGCATGGGAACGTGCTGGATGAATGGATCACCGCAGTCAAGGACGAACTCGGCATCGACCTCGAGGTGGACACGGGCCTGCTCCTCGACCTCGCCCGGGACGCCGCCCATGGCGTCGCCCGGCCCGCGGCGCCGCTGACCACCTTCCTCGTCGGCTATGCCGCGGCCAGGGCGGGAGGGGACGGCACCCAGGCGGTCGCCGAGGCCGCCCGCAAGGCCGCGGCGCTCGCCGAGCGATGGGCCGCCGAGGCCGACGAGGCGGCGGCAGGCAAGCCCGGGACGGACGGACAGGACGGCCGGAGCGGCTCGGACCGGAGCGACGAGGCCGGTAGCCGATGACCGCACAGGACCATGATCTCGGAGCTGCGGGCGCCACCGGGCGGGGCGACGGCGATGAACCCGCGCCCGGTCCCGTACCCCATGGCAGAGACGGTGACCGCGTCGTCGCCCCGGCGGCGGACGGCGATGACGGTGTCGAGGACGCTCTCGCGCTGGTGGGCAGGCGGTCGGCCCTCTCTCCCCGGGGTCGGCAGGCACCCGCTCCGGGGCAGGACGGTCAGCACAGCGGGCATCGCGGCACGCCCTGGGACGAGGCCCGGGCCGTGGCGTCGCGCGCCGGACGGGCGGGTGTACTGCGTACCCATCGCGACCCCCTCGCCGCCTCGCTGGGCCGGGTGCTCGCCACCCCGCTCACCGCGTTCATCGATCTGCCGCCGTTCGACACCTCCGCCATGGACGGCTGGGCGGTCGCCGGCCCCGGTCCGTGGACGGTGGTGTCCGGCGACAACGGCATCCTCGCCGGACAGGGTGAGGCCGAGATCCTCGTGGACGGCACGGCCGTACGGATCGCCACCGGTGCCCGTGTCCCGCCCGGCGCCACCGCGGTGATCCGCAGCGAGCACGCCCGGACCGACGGCGGTGGCCATCTGCACGCACGGCGCCAGGTGATCCACGGTCAGGACATCAGGCCCCGTGGACAGGAGTGCCGGTCCGGCGACCAACTCCTGCCCGCCGGAACACTGGTGACCCCCGCCGTACTCGGTCTTGCGGCGGCCGCCGGCTACGACGAACTGCACACGGTGGTCCGTCCGAAGGTGGAGGTGCTCGTCCTGGGCGACGAGCTGCTCACCGAGGGGCTGCCCCACGACGGGCTGATCCGTGACGCGCTCGGGCCGATGATCAGCCCCTGGCTGCGGGCTCTCGGAGCCGAGGTGACCGGCACCCGCAGGGTCGGTGACGACGCCGAGGCACTGCGGCGGGCGGTGGCCGAATCCGATGCCGACCTCGTCGTCACCACGGGCGGTACGGCCGCGGGACCGGTCGACCATGTCCACCCCATGCTCCGCAAGGTGGGCGCCGAGTTGCTGGTCGACGGCGTCGCCGTACGGCCCGGGCATCCGATGCTCCTGGCCAGGCTCGCTCCGGGCCGGCATCTGGTGGGACTGCCCGGCAATCCGCTCGCCGCGGTCTCCGGGCTGCTGACCCTCGCAGAGCCCTTGCTGCGCCTGCGGTCCGGACAGGCAACCCCGGCCCCGTACCGCGCGTCCCTGAGGGACGAGGTCCATGGTCATCCGCAGGACACCCGGCTGGTTCCGGTGGTGCACCGCGGCGACGCGGTCGTACCGCTGCACTATCGCGGTCCGGCCATGCTGCGCGGTATCGCCGCCGCGCACGGACTCGCCGTCGTGCCTCCGGGGGGAGGGCGGCCCGGCGACGAGCTGGAGGTCCTCGATCTGCCCTGGCCACCGAGTTCCGAAGGGTGTTTCACGTGAAACTTCCCGGCCAGGACGCCATGGCCCGGCAAGCGGACGAACAGCTGGCCGTCTCCAGGGTTCATCTGCCCAAGCAGACCGTCGAGAGACCGCTGGTGCAGGTCACCAAGCGGCTGTTGATGGCCCTGTTCGTCCTCGTGCTGACGGTCTTCATCGTCTGGCTGGACCGCGACGGCTACTACGACAACGCGGACGAGAAGGTCGATTTCCTCGACGTCGTCTACTACTCCACCGTGACCCTCTCCACCACGGGCTACGGCGACATCGTTCCGCAAAGCGACGGTGCGCGCCTGGCCAATGTGCTGCTGGTGACGCCGCTGCGTGTGCTGTTCCTGATCATCCTGGTCGGTACCACCCTCGAGGTCCTCACGGAGCGGACCCGGGACGAGTGGCGGTTGAAGCGTTGGAGGTCCACCTTGCGTGACCACACTGTCGTCATCGGCTTCGGCACGAAGGGGCGTTCCGCGCTGCTGACCCTCTGCGCCACGGGCCTGCAGAAGGCGCAGGTCGTCGTTGTCGACCCGAGCTCCAAGGTGATCGAGGCCGCGAACGCGGACGGCTTCACCGGCGTCCTCGGGGACGCGACCCGGAGCGATGTGCTCCTCCGCGCCGAGGTGCAGCGGGCACGGCAGATCATCATCGCCACCCAGCGCGACGACACCGCGGTCCTGGTCGCGCTCACCGCGCGGCAGCTCAACCGCGGCGCGAAGATCGTGGCCGCGGTCCGCGAGGAGGAGAACGCGCCGTTGCTGCGCCAGTCCGGCGCCGACGCGGTGATCACCAGCGCCAGTGCGGCGGGCCGGCTCCTCGGACTGTCCGTGCTCAGCCCGTACGCGGGCACGGTGATGGAGGACCTGATCCAGCAGGGCAGCGGGCTCGACATCCTCGAGCGCCCGGTGATAAAGAGCGAGGTCGGAAAGAACGTCCGGGAGACGGAAGACCTGGTGGTCAGTGTGCTCCGCGGGCACCGGCTGCTCGGTTACGACGACCCCGAGGCCAGCCCGCTGCAGCTGACCGACCGGGTGATCACCATCGTGCGGGCGACGAACCCCCGGCCCGGAGCGGTGCGGGGTAGCGGCAACGCCAAGCCGGAGTAGCCTCGCGGCCATGCATGCGATCACGATTCCCGAACCAGGTGGTCCCGAGGCGCTGGTCTGGGCGGAGGCACCGGACCCGGAACCCGGCAGGGGGGAGGTCCTCGTCGAGGTTGCCGCGAGCGCGGTCAATCGGGCGGACGTCCTCCAGCGGCAGGGCTTCTACGACCCGCCGCCCGGTGCCTCCCCGTACCCGGGGCTGGAGTGCTCCGGCCGGATCGTGGCCATCGGCGACGGCGTCTCCGGATGGAGCGTGGGCGACGAGGTGTGCGCGCTGCTGTCGGGCGGCGGATACGCGCAGAAGGTCGCCGTGCCGGCGGGCCAGCTGCTGCCGGTCCCCAAGGGCGTCGACCTGGTCACGGCGGCGGCACTGCCCGAGGTCACGTGCACCGTCTGGTCGAACGTGTTCATGGTCGCCCATCTGCGGCCCGGCGAGACGCTGCTGGTGCACGGTGGCGCCAGCGGGATCGGCACGATGGCCATCCAGCTGGCGAAGGCGGTGGGTGCACGCGTCGCCGTCACCGCCGGCGGGCCCGACAAGCTGGCGCGCTGCGCCGAGCTGGGCGCCGACATCCTGATCGACTACCGCGAGCAGGACTTCGTCGAGGAGCTGCGGAAGGCGACCGACGGGGCCGGAGCCGATGTCATTCTCGACATCATCGGTGCGAAGTACCTGGACAGGAACGTGCGTGCGCTGGCCGCCAACGGACGTCTGGCCGTGATCGGGCTGCAGGGCGGGGTGAAGGGCGAGCTGAACCTCGGGGTGTTGCTCGGCAAGCGGGGAGCCGTGACCGCGACATCGCTGCGCGGGCGCCCGCTGCACGAGAAGGCGGCGATCGTCGCGGCGGTGCGGGAGCATGTCTGGCCGCTCGTCGAGGCGGGAGCGGTGAAGCCCGTGGTGGACCGTGTGCTGCCGATGCCGGAGGCGGCCGAGGCACACCGGATCCTGGAGTCCGGTGCCCATGTGGGCAAGGTGCTGCTGGTGGCACAGGCCGGGTAGCGCCCAGTCGCCCGGCCCGGTCGGCCCCGGGGGCAAGCACGCCGGCCCGCGTCGTGCCGATGTCGACGGCCCCGCCCTCCACCAGGGGAGCGGGGCCGTTCTGCGTGAGGGGAACTCAGAGGTAGGGGCCCGAGCGGGCGGCACCGCCGTGGATGGCCTCGTCGTCGGTGGGGGCGCCCGGGGGAAGGGCACGGCGCATCTGCTCCAGCTGCGCTCGGGCCGCCATCTGCTGGGCGAACAGCGCCGTCTGGATGCCGTGGAAAAGCCCCTCGAGCCAGCCCACCAGCTGGGCCTGGGCGATGCGCAGCTCGGCCTCCGAGGGAACGGCCTCGTCGGTGAACGGAAGCGACAGCCGCTCCAGTTCCTCGACCAGTTCCGGTGCCAGCCCCTCTTCGAGCTCCTTCACCGAGCTCGCGTGGATCTCCTTGAGCCGGACGCGGCTCGCCTCGTCCAGAGGTGCCACCCGCACTTCCTCCAGCAGCTGCTTGATCATGCTGCCGATCCGCATGACCTTCGCAGGCTGTTCGACCATCTCCGTCACCGGGACCTCGCGTGCCTCGCCGTCACCTTCACCGCCGCCGAGTGCCATCCCGTTCTGTCCCACGATGAGGACCGGGGGGCTCTCCTGCGACCGTTCATTCCTCGGCATCTCCATGCCGTCCATTCTCTCGCACATGTGGTTCACCCCACGGTGTGCCCCCGCACCGAGGTGATCCACCCTGGTGCGGGGGCACGATTTCGTACCGCGTGTCCCGGAGGGAGGCTCAGCTCGCCTCGCGGCGGGCCAGCGCTCCCCGGGACCGGGTGACCAGTGCCGCCAGTACGGCCGCGCCGAGCGGCACCGCGACCAGCAGGGCGGCCAGCGTCTCCCACGGGATGACGATCGTGGACGCCGGCGGGGTCAGGCTCCCGCCCCAGCCGGAGTCCAGGGCCTGCTCGTACCACTTGAGCTCCTGGCGGTGCTCGGTGAGCCGCAGGCCGATCGCCGGCAGGACTCCGGCGGCCGAGCCGAGGAGTACGCCCATCGCGGCGATGACTCCGCACTGGAATCCGCTCAGTGTCCGGCGGACCCGGGGAGGGGCTCCCACGGCCGCCAGCGTCTTGAGGTCGGCTTCCGCGTCGGCCTGCGCGAGCCCGGTGGCGATACCGGCCGCTCCGATCGTGATCAGTCCGGCGAAGACCGTCAGGGCGAGCAGGACGATGCTGTTGTCGCTGGAGTAGCCCTCCTCGATGTGCAGATCGATGCTCGCACCCGTTTTGTCGAGCTCGCCCTCCAGCTTCTGCCGCTGCTCGCTGCTGGGTACCCGGTCCGTGGAGTAGTACGCACCGAGCGGGACGGTGGTGAGGCCGGACGCCTTGGCCGCCGCCGGAGGCAGGATCATGGCCACGCCGTAGGCGTTGACCTCGTCGGCCGCCTGATGGGCGGGGAAGGACTTGACCACACCGGGGACCTCCTTGTCCTCCTCGATCGCCCGGTTCGCGGCCTCCATGTCGGTGATCAGCCTGATGCCGACCGCACCGCTCGTGTCGAGGTTGCGCTTGTCGAAGGAGACGGCCTTGCCGTCCGCCAGGGCCTTCGCGGCGGCGGGATCGTCGACGGCGAGCACCTTCAGCAGCTTCTCGTCGGCGATGAGCACCCCGCTCTCCGTGTAGGCCATTCCGGAGCTCTCCTTGCACCGCCAGTCCTTGGCGAGTGCCCGGCGCTGAGCCTTGGAGAACTTCTCCGCGGGATCCTCGCCGTCGGAGGTGCTCCACAGCGGGCACTGGTTCGCCTTGGGCACGACGATCTCGTAGGAGCCGCACTCCTTGCCGCCGCCGTACGGCGGGCAGCCCTTGTTCCCGACGACGATCCGGTCCACATCGGCGCGCACGTCCACGGGCAGGTACTTCTGCACCATGGTGCGGGCCGCCGGAACGTCCCGTCCGCCGCCTTCGGTGATGACCATGGAGACCGCGCCGTGCGGCAGCCGCGCTTCGTACGAGGCCTCCGCCTGGGCGTCGGTGCTGGAGGCGTACGTGGCCACGGCGACGGTCCCGGCGACCGCGGCGAGCACGGCGGCCACCGCCGGTGCCGTACGGCCGCGGTTGCGCACGGCGTCCCGCAGCGCGAGCCGCGGCGACAGCGGCAGCCAGCGACCGGACCGGCCGAAGAGGCCGACCAGCGCGGGCGTCATGGCGACCACGCCGAGCTCCGCGAGGGCGCTGCCGCCCGCGACGATGATGAACTTCTCGGTTAGCAGCGACCCGTAGAGGGCGATCGCCGCGCCGAGCACCACGGCGACCAGCCCGAGCACGGGCAGTACCCGGTTGCTGCGGCGAATACCGCGGCGGCCGGTGAGTGAGGCCAGAACGGTCTGCCGAGAGGCGGTCACGGCCGGGACGATCGCGGCCAGCAGACCGGTGACCACGGCGAGCAGCCCGATGCCGAGCAGTTCCAGGGGCCGGATGTCGAAGCTGCCGAAGCGCGCACCGATGTAGTCCTCCAGCAGGGGGCGCAGCGCGAAGGTCAGCACCAGGCCGAGGACCGTGCCCACGACAGCGGAGGCGAGGCCGATCACCAGTCCGCCGGCCAGCACGATGGCCCGGATATGGCGGCGGTCGCCGCCGTTGGCGCCGACCAGCCCCAGCTGGCGGCGTGAGCGCCGGGCGCCCACCGCGAAGGCGGGCCCGGCCAGCAGACAGATCTCCAGCATGGCCAGACCGACGACCGTGCCGACCGCGGCGAGCGCGGCGGCCTGGGCGGCGGTGCTCTGCCCGTAGTCCCTGCTGTCCCAGCCCTTGTGCTTGTACAGCGGCACGTCAGCATCGGCCGGCGGGGAGAGCTGCACGGCGCGCGACAGCACCGAGACGCCCTTGGTGTTGATCTCCTGGACCATGTTCCACGTGAAACCGCCCGGAACACTGACCAGGTAGCTCGTGGACTTCCCGGTGCCCGACAGCCCGTCTGCGGCGAGCGCCTTGTCGAGGGGGTCCAGCAGCGCGCCGGGGAGCGCGTTGACCTGGTCGCTCTTCAGCGAGTCCGGCAGTTCGTAGGAGCCGGTGATCGTGTACTCGTGGTCCAGCCCGCGCGCCACCAGCTTCGAGCCCACGCTCAGCCCGCTGGACTCCAGGAAGTGGGTCGTCGCCGCCACCTCGTCGGGGGTCTTCGGGAAGCGCCCCCTGACCGGCGTCATGATGCCCTCGGCCATCGGATCGGCCGCCCTGAGCTCCCGGATCTCCGCGTTCAGCAGCCCGTGCGCGGTGCGCAGCTTTCCGGAACCGGCCGAGTCCTCCAGGTACTTCGTGCCGGCCGGGAGGGCCTTGCGGACATCCGTGCTGCCCTCGGGCCAGGGCTTGTCCTCGAAGTCCCCGACGGGGTCGACACCGTTGCCGTCCGGGGTCTGGTGGATGGGCACACCACCGGTGTGGGCATCCTTCACCTGGGCGTCGGCGCGGCCGAGTGTCCGCTCCAGGGACTGCTCGGTGGAGAGTTCGGCGCTGCGCAGGGTCAGATCGGCGGCGCTCACCCCGAGGATCGGCAGGGCGATCATCGCCAGGACGAGGAAACTGCGCCCCTTGGAGCGGACGGCGTCGCGGCGGGCGATACGGATCGCTGCGCGCCAGGAGTGGTACCAGTTCCTCACCGCTCGGCCGCCTGCCCGCTCAGCAGGGAGTCCGCGTCGCTGCGCACGGTCTGGTCGACGACCGAGCCGTCGCGCAGGAAGACGACCCGGTCCGCCCAGGCGGCGAAGCGCGGCTCATGGGTGACGAGGATGCCCGCAGCCCCCGCGTCGCAGCGGGTGCGCAGCAGCGCGAGGACGGACTCGCCAGTCTCCGAGTCAAGAGCGCCGGTCGGTTCGTCGGCGAGTACCAGGCGGCGGTCGCCGACGAGTGCGCGGGCGATCGCCACGCGCTGCTGCTGGCCGCCGGACATCTCGTCGGGGAACCGGTCGGCGAGATGACCGAGACCCATCTCGTCGAGGGCCGCAACGGCCTCGGACCGGGCCTTGCGGGCCGAGTGGCCGTCGAGTTCGCGCGGCAGCGCGATGTTCTCCGCGGCCGTGAGCGCCGGTATGAGGTTGTAGTCCTGGAAGACGTACCCGATGCTGCGCCGGCGCAGGGCGGCGAGCGTCTTCCGGTCGGCGGTGGTGATGTCGGTGTTCTCGACGATCACCTGGCCCGACGTCGGTGTGTCCAGCCCGCCCGCGATCGTCAGGAGCGTGGACTTTCCGGAGCCGGACGGGCCCATGACGGCGACGAGTTCACCGGGGAACACATCGAGGTCGACACCGCGCAGCGCGTGAACTTCGGTGGCGCCGCTGCCGTGCACCCGGGTCAGATTCCGTAGTTGCAGAACGGGCTGCTGGGGCTGGTGGGGCTGGTGGGATTGGTCGGACATGAGGGGTCCCCCTTGGGCGTACGCCTGAGGCGTACCTGAGCGGATGTGGAAGGCGGGGTGCCTGGGAGGCGCCGGGGCGAGATGCCGGGACGGGCCTTTGGAGACGGCCGGACGGAGGGCTCGCGCCCCGCCTGGCGAACGACGGGGTCCTCACCCCGGTTGACGCCGCTGGATCGACGCCGGCGCTGGACACCTCCCCTGCAGAGCAGGGGCGACGACTCAGCCGGGCCTCCCCCGGTGACCGCGAACGGGCGCCGGAGCCGGGGCGGGTGGGGGTGCGGGCTCCGGGCGCTGTTCCGCCGCTGCGGAGAGCCGGATGAGCCGGGCCTCGCAGTGGTCGAGCCAGCGGGCTTCCGCCTCGGTCTGGAAGATGAGCTGTTCGAGCACGAGCAGCCAGGCGATCTCGTCCCGGTCGGCGGGCGCCGGTTCCAGTGCCTGGGCCTTGAGCCGGGTGTAGTCCTGCATCGCCTTCACGGTGTGGCGGCGCTGGGACTGGATGACGTCGCGGATGTCGACGGCCGGCGCACCGACCGCCATGGCGAGCTTGATGGCCAGCTCGTCCCGCGCGGGGCTGGTCCGGTCGACGGGCCGCTCGAACCAGGCCCTCAGCTCGTCCCGCCCGGCGTCGGTGATGCCGTAGAGCGTGTGGCCGGCCTCGTCCTCGCCGTCCTGGACGACCATGCCGTCGCGCTCCAGCCGGTTCAGGGTCGTGTAGACCTGGCCCACGTTGAGCGGCCAGGTCGAGCCCGTACGCGATTCGAACTCCGTGCGGAGCTGGGAACCGTAGCGGGGACCGTGTTCGAGGAGGGCGAGGAGCCCGTGCCGGATCGACATACCGAGTATGTATACCGGGTATGCCGACGACGGCCAACCGCCCTGAGACGGACGTCGGGCGTAGGCCGTACGGGGGACCCCCGGGCCAGCGGAGGATGACACCGGTGTACGCACCCGGACGAATCGGGGCGATGAAGGGCCGGACCGGGGGCGAACAGGTGGACGGCGCGGTGCGGGGCTCAGCCGCGGCGCAGCCGCAGCCCCATGTATCCGAGCCCCAGTCCCATGAGGGCACAGCCGGCGCCCAGTGTCAGCACCGGGATCTGGCGTTCGAGCGGCTGGGACACGGGCTGCGGGTGGGACTCGCCCGCGGCGGCGGGGGAGGCGTCGTCCGCGGAGGTGGGTTCCGAGGGTGACGGCTCGTCGGGCACGGCCTGCGACTCGTCCTCGTCCTCGGTGCGCGGCGTCATGTCCTCATCGGGCTCGCGGCCGCGGTCGACCCCGTGCTCATGGCCGTCGTGGCCGTGGGGCCGATCGGGTGACGGCGACGCGTCGAGCGAGGGAACGGCGGTCCGGCCGGGGCGCAGCCGGCCCTCACCCGCCTGACGTCCGGCCAGCGACGCGGTGGGCGACGGATCGGGCCGTTCGGCGGCCGTCCCGGCAGGCGGTGTGCCCGGTTTCCCGGGGTGCCGGGGCGCCGCCGGACGATCGCCGTCGCCGTTGTCCGGCGACGGCGTGCTGCCCTCGACCCTCGGGGCCGACGGTGAGCCGTGCGCCGGAATGCCGTGGCGATGCGTCGGACGGTCCGGGCCGTCGTCGTCCGCGCGACCGCCCTGCCCCCCGGAGTACCCGCGTTCCTCGCCGTGCCCGTCTCGGCCGTAACGGCCGCCCCCGCCGTGCGCCTCGCCGCCGTGGGGGCCGCGTTCATCGCGTGCCTCGCCGCCGAACCGCCCGTTCCGCGCGTCCCCCTTGCGTCCGGGGCCGTAGTGACGGCCGTCCCGGCCGCTGTCGCCGCGCTGTCCCTCTCCTTCTCCGCGCGCGTCCTCGGCGTGGGTCAGGGGGCTCTCGGCGTAGGCGTACGACGCCACGGGCAGGGTGAGCGCCAGTGCCGCGAGGGTCGTCGCGCAGTGCGTGCGGAGCTTCGGAGTCACGGAGTGACCCCCTCCCGAGCCAGGTCGCCGAGGTTTCGGACTCAGCGTCACATGGCCGGGTGTTTCCGGCATCCCGGGCAAAACCGGACTGCTTGACGGTGAGCGGTCCGGCACGAAAGCGTGCCGGACCGCTCACGGTCAGGGCCGCTCACGCTCGGGGCCGTTCGCTCTCGGGGCAGAGGCCCCCTCGGCGTGCGCGGGCGCGCCGCTCGCTCCCCGGACCGCCTCGGCCACGGCCTAGTACCCCGGGTCCCCCGTGCCGACCGTCAGCTCGAAGGTCTGGTTTCCCGGCACCACGGCGGTGCCCTCCGTCGGGAACTGGTCGATGACCTGGTCCTCGGCGAACTGCGGGTCGTCCTTCTCCGTGACCTTGAACTTCCAGCCCGCCGCCTGCAGGCACGACTTGACGGAGATGACGTCCTTGTACGTGAAGCTGGGCGCCCGGACCTTCGCCGGGTCGTCGCTGTCCTCCTGGGCGTCCGTGCACTCGTCCGTGTCCATCGTGCGGTTGCGCTCCGGGGGCTTGTGGCCCGCCACCGCCGACCCCGTGGGCGACGGGTCGGCGCCGCCACCGCCCTTGTCGTCGCCGTTCAGGGCGAGCGCCGTGATCACTCCGCCGACCGCGAGGAGCGCCACGACGATCGAGCCGACGATCACCGGCATGTTGCGCCCGCCGCCGGACGACGCCGGGGCGCCGGGCTGCTGGGGGGAGAGGTGGTACGTGTGCGGCGCCGGGGCCTGGTTCTGGTACGCCGGAGCCGGAACCTGGTGCGGGTAGCCGTAGCTGGGGGCGGGGCCGGGCACCGGACCGGGGGCGGGGGTCGACGGGCCGTACGGGCCGGGCTGGTACGGCTGCTGGACGCTGTGCGGGCCCGGGGCCGGGGTGGACTGGTCCACCGGCGGGAAGACCGCGGACGCGACACCCGAGCCGCTGTTCGTCGTCGGTGCGCCCTGCACGATGACCGGCGCGTGCGTCTGGCCGGCACCCGCGACCCGCAGGCACTCGTCGCGCATGGCGGCGGCGCTGGGGAAGCGCTCGTTCGGGTTCTTCTTCAGCGCACGTGCGACCAGCGCGTCCATCGCCGGGGTCACCGAGCGGTTGATGGACGACGGTGCGACCGGCTCCTCCTGGACGTGCGCGTACGCGATCGCCAGCGGCGAGTCCGCGTCGAACGGCAGCCGGCCCGTCAGCAACTGGAAGAGCATGATGCCGACCGAGTACAGGTCCGAGCGGGCGTCGACGCCGCGTCCGAGGGCCTGCTCGGGCGAGAGGTACTGCGGGGTGCCGACCACCATGCCGGTCTGCGTCATCGACGTGACGCCCGACTGCATGGCGCGGGCGATGCCGAAGTCCATGACCTTGACGACGCCGCGCTTCGTCATCATCACGTTGCCCGGCTTGATGTCCCGGTGGACCAGGCCCATCTCATGGCTGGTCTCCAGCGCGGCCAGCACGTCGGCGGTCACCTTGAGCGCCTTGTCGGCAGGCATCGCACCGAACTGCCGCGTGTCCTCCTGGAGGACGGAGCCGAGCGGCTTGCCCTCCACGTACTCCATGACGATGTACGGCATGACGCCGCCGTCGCCCGCGGCGGAGCCGCTGAAGGCCACGGCGTCCTCACCGGTGTCGAAGACGGAGACGATGTTCGTGTGGGACAGCTTGGCGACGGCCTGCGCCTCGCGCCGGAAACGCTCGCGGAAGGACTGTTCCCGGCCGAGTTCGGTGTGGAGGGTCTTGATGGCGACCTGCCGGTCCAGCGCACTGTCGTACGCCAGGTACACCGACGCCATCCCGCCTTCGCCGAGCAGGTCGCGAAGCTGGTACCGGCCACCCGCCACCGAACCGCCCGCGTAGCGGCCGCTCTGTGCCCCGTCCTGGCTCATGACTGTGCTTCCCCCTAGGCACGCACACCGACGAGCGGTGGCCGCGGTGATCCGGATTACGTGGCAAGTCTGCCCGAGGGCAGTGACACGTCAAGCCGGGTGCCCGTTCCGTGACCGTACGCACAAGAAGCGTCTCGCAAGCGTTACAGGAACCGGACGCGATTTGCTCACGCGCAACGGCAACGGGTTTGATGACCGGTCCATCTCGGACCGGCGCGTCACCGGAAGCCTGTAGCGTGACGTGTCGAACCACCGAGAGACGCCGCTCGCGCGCAGCGCGCGGCGCGGCAAGACACGACGGCGAGGACTGATGGCACCCGAATCCGAACCACATGGCGGCGGAGTGTCGGATGCTGCGGACTCCTGGGGCGTCGGCGGGCTCGTCGGCGACGGCCGTTACCGGCTGACCCACCGTCTTGGCCGGGGCGGTATGGCGGAGGTGTTCGCGGCGGAGGACGTCCGTCTCGGCCGTACCGTCGCCGTGAAGCTGCTCCGGGCGGATCTGGCCGAGGACCCGGTGTCCAAGGCGCGCTTCACGCGCGAGGCGCAGTCGGTCGCCGGCCTCAACCACCATGCCATCGTGGCCGTGTACGACTCCGGCGAGGACGTCGTGGACGGCCAGTCCGTGCCGTACATCGTGATGGAGCTGGTCGAGGGCCACACCATCCGCGACCTGCTGATCAACGCCGAGGCGCCGCCGCCCGAGCAGGCGCTCATCATCGTCTCCGGCGTCCTCGAGGCCCTCGCGTACTCGCACCAGCACGGCATCGTCCACCGCGACATCAAGCCCGCGAACGTCATCATCACCAACGGCGGCGCCGTCAAGGTGATGGACTTCGGCATCGCCCGTGCGCTGCACGGCGCTTCGACGACGATGACCCAGACCGGCATGGTCATGGGCACGCCCCAGTACCTCTCTCCCGAGCAGGCGCTCGGCAAGGCCGTCGACCACCGGTCCGACCTCTACGCCACGGGCTGTCTGCTGTACGAACTGCTCGCGCTGCGCCCGCCGTTCACCGGTGAGACACCGTTGTCCGTCGTCTACCAGCACGTCCAGGACATGCCGGTGCCCCCCTCCGAGGTCTCGGACGTGGCCCCGCCGGAGCTGGACGGGCTCGCGATGCGAGCGCTCGCCAAGGACCCCGACGACCGGTTCCAGAGCGCCGAGGAGATGCGGGCGCTCGTGCAGTACGGGCTGCAGATGCTCCAGCAGCAGGGCAGCCACACGGGCGCCTGGAACACCGGCCCGGTCGAGATGCACGAGGGCGGCCACACGCCGGCGCACGGCATGATGGGCGCGACGGCGGTGATGGGTCACCCGCACCACGGGGAGACCTCGCAGGGCCCGCTCCTCCCGCCGCGCAATCCCGAGGACGGCGCCTACGCCACCGGGCCCGGCGGCGGCAGGGGCGGCAAGGGCAAGGTGTGGCTGTTCGTCGCGCTCGCGGTGATCGCGGTCGTGGCGGGCGTGGCCTTCGCGCTGGACCGGGCCGGCAGCCCGGGCACGAAGCCGAAGGACGACCAGAAGGTCTCCAACACCCCCACCTCGTCCGATCCTTCGCCGACCCCCTCCGAGGAGCAGCCCGAGGAGGAAGAGGAGCCGGACCAGGGGACGAGCGGCAACCAGGGCGAATGGCCGCCGAGCGAGCGTCCCTCCCAGCAGGACCCGTCGCCTTCGGAGCCGCAGAGCCCGAGTCACGACCCCTCGGACACGCCCTCGGACACCGAGGGCACCACGGAGGGCACGACGGAGGGCTCGACGGAGGGCAACACCAGCGAGGGCACGACGGAGGGGACGACCGAGGGCACCTCGACCGGTACTTCGGCGGGCACGGACGCGGGCACCTCGACCGGTACTTCGGCGGGCACGGACGCGGGCACGACCACGGGGACGACCGAAGGCGCCGACGCCGGCACCACCACCGGAACCACGGCGGGCTGACCCGGGGCGGGCGGGCGCCGTCAGCCGGCGAAGGCCTCGCACACCGCCTCGTACTCCCGCGTCCACCACACCGCCAGGGCCGACACCGCAGGGAACTGCGGGTCGGCCCTTCGGTCGTGCAGCTGGTAGCGCCAGCGCAGTATCCAGAAGTCGTTGAGCCGCTCCCACCACACCCGGTGCACGGCGGCGGCGAGTTCCACCGGATCGGCCCCGGCCGCCCGCCGGTAGGCGCGCGCATAGGCCCGTACCTTCCCCAGCTCGAGCTTCCCCGAGGGCCGGACGAAGAAGATCGCCGCTGCCCGCACGGCCTCCTCGGCCCGCGGATGGACACCCAGCCGGTCCCAGTCGACGATCGCGGCCGGTTCCGCGCCCCGGTGGTCGCCCCGGTAGAGCAGGTTGAGCGGGTGGAAGTCCCCGTGCACCCAGCCCCCGGCGGCGGCCGGCGGCGGCCGGCGGTGCGCGTGGCCCTCCAGCAGGGCGCGGCGCTCCAGCAGCCGGTGCTCGGCGAGGGCGTCGAAGCTGTCCCTGGGGCGGTGGGAGCGGGCCAGCCCCAGCAGTGCGTCGATGAGGGCGAAGGTCTCCTCCGGGTCCGCACTCTCGTGCGGGCGGACCGGGCCCCGGCGCTCCCCCGGCTCCGCGTCCATGACCCGCTCCAGACCGGTGTGGACCAGGCCGAGGAGCGCGCCCAGCCGGCGGGACTCGACGGTGGTGAGCTGCGCGCCGCGGCGGTGCCGGCCGTCCACCCAGGGGTGCAGGGCGTAGCAGCGCCCGCCGATCTCGGCCACGGTGTCCCCGGAGCCGTCGGCCACGGGCGGGGCGACGGGAACGCCGAGCGACTGGAGGCGGCGGACGGCGCGGTGCTGGCGGGCGATGGTCGCCCGGTCGGCGGTCGGCTCGTCGACGTGCTGTTTGAGGAAGTAGGCACCGCGCGTGGTGGCGAGCCGGTAGCCGCGGTTCAGCAGTCCCTGGGTGACGGGTTCGCAGGAGAGGGGTTCGCCGGCGTCCTCGTACCTGCGCAGCAGCGCGGCGACAGGGGGTGGGGCAATGGGGGGTGGGGCAGTAGCAGATGAGCGCGGCACCCGTCAGATGTTAGATCACCCAGCGTGTCGCTGATGTCGCTGCCGGGATCAGTCCAGCGTGTGCACCGTGACAAAGCGGGGCGTGAGGCGCATGTAGACCGGTTCGAAGGGCTCACCGTCGACCTGGCGCGGGCTCGGGCCGAACCGCGTGATCTCGTCCTCGGTCGGCAGGGTCAGCTCCGCGGTGCCGGTGATCTGGACCGACCAGCGGACCGCCGCGGCGGAGTCGAGGTCGTCCGCGCCGTACGCCACCACCGTCCCGGCGCAGGCGTGGTGGTAGCCCGGGCGGCGGTGCAGGCGCAGCAGGACGCAGCCGCCGGAGACGACGTGGCGGGCGGGTACGACGGTCAGCATGGCGCTCATGGTGGTGGCCAGCCGGCCGTAGCGGACCCGGGAGAGCAGTTCGACGGCGCGGAGTTCCTCGGCGGAGCAGAGATCCTGGATCGGCATGGACCCACTCTCCGGGCCCCGCCCGGGCCGGGACCAGAGCCGCCCGCCCCTCTCCCAGGGGGCCTTTCGTCCCGGCCGGCCGTGGCCTCCGGCGGGCCCGGCCCCTCGCCGCCCGTGCCTCCGCGCCCACCGGCCTTCCGTCCGTCCGCCCAGCCGGCGATCCCCGGCCCCGGGCGGACGTACCTCACCCGGACGGCTTCGGCCCGTCCGGGTGGATTCCGGCGCTCCGGGTGTACGGGTGCCTCAGTGCCGTTCGGCCTGGAGCCGTGCCACGTAGGCGGCGGCCTGGGAGCGGCGTTCCATGCCCAGCTTGGACAGCAGGCTGGAGACATAGTTCTTGATCGTCTTCTCGGCCAGGTGCAGCCGCTCGCCGATGGCCCGGTTGGTCAGCCCCTCGCCGATCAGGTCCAGGATCCTGCGCTCCTGCTCGGTCAGGCTCGCCAGCTTGTCGTCGGTCTTGGGGGCGTTCCCGTCCCGCAGCCGCTCGAGGACGCGCGCGGTCGCGACCGGATCGAGCAGGGACTTGCCCGCCGCCACGTCCCGCACCGCCGTCAGCAGCTCGGACCCGCGGATCGCCTTCAGGACATAGCCCGAGGCCCCGGCCATGATCGCGTCGAAGAGCGCTTCGTCGTCCGCGTACGACGTGAGCATCAGACATTTGATGTCCTCGTTCTGCGAACGCACCTCCCGGCAGACCTCGACGCCGCTGCCGTCGGGGAGGCGCACATCGAGGATCGCCACGTCCGGGCGCACTGCAGGGATCCTGACCAGGGCATCTGCCGCCGTACCGGCCTCGCCGACGACCTCGATGTCGTCCTCGACGGAGAGCAGTTCGTACACGCCGCGGCGCACGACCTCGTGGTCGTCCACCAGGAATACGGTGATTTTTCCTTCTTCGTGCACGGCCCAAGTCTCACATACTCACTCTTCCCATGCCGGGGTGACCGGGATAACGTGCCCGTGTTCCGGCAGCCGGCAAGGCTGTGACCAGTGGTTGTTCCCGTATTTCTCGATTTACTTGGAAATCCAAGCAAAATCGCAGGTCAAATGGGGTTTCGCAGGAATGCGCCCCACTGGGTAACGTGCCTTTGGCAGGCGCTCGCCGGGGCACCTGTCACGCCTGTTCCCGGCCGAGCCGCACCCACCCCGTGCACCGTAGGGAAACAGGCGAGCCGCACTGGACCCCGGCGGACCCCGGGGAGCCGGACAGACGGAGGAGCACGCACGTGACCGTGGAGAACACTGCCGCGCGCAAACCGCGCCGCAGCAGTAAGCGCGTCAGCGCCGCGAAGAAGCCAACGAGCGCCGAGCCCCAGCTCGTACAGCTGCTGACGCCCGAGGGTGAGCGGGTCGAGCACCCGGACTACGACCACTTTGTCGCCGATCTCGGCCCCGATGAGCTCCGCGGGCTCTACCGGGACATGGTCCTCACCCGCCGCTTCGACGCCGAGGCCACGGCCCTGCAGCGTCAGGGCGAGCTGGGCCTGTGGGCCTCGCTGCTCGGCCAGGAGGCCGCCCAGATCGGCTCCGGCCGTGCCCTGCGCGACGACGACTACGTCTTCCCGACCTACCGCGAGCACGGCGTCGCCTGGTGCCGCGGGGTCGACCCGACGAACCTGCTCGGGATGTTCCGTGGTGTGAACCACGGCGGGTGGGATCCGAACAGCAACAATTTCCACCTGTACACGATCGTCATCGGCTCGCAGACGCTGCACGCCACCGGCTACGCGATGGGAGTCGCCAAGGACGGCGCCGACTCCGCGGTGATCGCGTACTTCGGCGACGGTGCCTCCAGCCAGGGCGACGTGGCGGAGTCGTTCACCTTCTCCGCGGTCTACAACGCCCCGGTCGTGTTCTTCTGCCAGAACAACCAGTGGGCGATCTCCGAGCCCACCGAGCGCCAGACCAGGGTGCCGCTGTACCAGCGTGCCCAGGGCTTCGGCTTCCCCGGAGTCCGAGTGGACGGCAACGACGTGCTCGCGTGCCTGGCCGTGACCCGGTCCGCGCTGGAGCGCGCCCGCCGGGGCGAGGGCCCGACGCTGGTCGAGGCGTTCACCTACCGCATGGGTGCCCACACCACCTCCGACGACCCCACCCGCTACCGCCACGACGACGAGCGGGTGGCCTGGGAGGCCAAGGACCCGATCCTTCGGCTGCGGAAGTACCTCGCCGCCCAGGGCCTCGCTGACGAGGCCTTCTTCACCGAGCTCGACGCGGAGAGCGACGCGCTCGCGAAGCGCGTCCGTGAGGCGGTGCGCGCCATGCCCGACCCGGACGACATGGCCATGTTCGACAACGTCTACGCCGACGGGCACGCCCTCGTCGACGAGGAGCGCGCGCAGTTCGCCGCGTACCAGGCGTCGTTCGCCGACGCGCCGCAGGAGGGCAAGTAGCCATGGCCGTAGAGAAGATGTCGCTCGCCAAGGCGCTCAACGAGTCGCTGCGCAAGGCCCTCGACACCGACCCCAAGGTTCTCGTCATGGGCGAGGACGTGGGCAAACTCGGCGGAGTCTTCCGCATCACCGACGGGCTCCAGAAGGACTTCGGCGAGGAGCGGGTCATCGACACCCCGCTCGCCGAGTCGGGGATCGTCGGCACCGCGATCGGTCTCGCGCTGCGCGGCTACCGCCCCGTCGTCGAGATCCAGTTCGACGGATTCGTCTTCCCCGCGTACGACCAGATCGTCACGCAGCTCGCGAAGATGCACGCCCGCGCGCTGGGCAAGATCAAGCTTCCGGTCGTCGTCCGTATCCCGTACGGCGGCGGCATCGGCGCGGTCGAGCACCACTCCGAGTCGCCCGAGGCGCTCTTCGCCCACGTGGCCGGCCTCAAGGTCGTCTCGCCGTCGAACGCGGCCGACGGCTACTGGATGCTGCAGCAGGCCATCCAGAGCGACGACCCGGTGATCTTCTTCGAGCCGAAGCGGCGCTACTGGGACAAGGGCGAGGTCGACACCGAGTCCATTCCCGACCCGCTGCACGCCGCCCGGGTCGCCCGCGCCGGCACGGACATCACCCTCGCCGCCTACGGCCCGATGGTGAAGGTGTGCCTGGAGGCCGCTGCGGCCGCCGAGGAGGAGGGCAAGTCGGTCGAGGTCCTGGACCTGCGCTCGATGTCCCCGATCGACTTCGACGCCGTCCAGAAGTCGGTGGAGCGGACCGGCCGGCTGGTCGTCGTCCACGAGGCCCCGGTGTTCTACGGCTCCGGCGCGGAGATCGCCGCCCGCATCACGGAGCGGTGCTTCTACCACCTGGAGGCGCCGGTCCTGCGGGTCGGCGGATTCCACGCTCCGTACCCGCCGGCCCGGCTGGAGGAGGAGTACCTTCCGGGACTGGACCGGGTGCTCGACGCCGTCGACCGCTCGCTGGCGTACTGAGGAGAGGGTCGTGACGACGATGACTGACGCTTCCGCCCGATTCCGCGAGTTCAAGATGCCCGACGTGGGCGAGGGGCTCACCGAGGCCGAGATCCTCAAGTGGTACGTCCAGCCCGGTGACACCGTCACCGACGGCCAGGTCGTGTGCGAGGTCGAGACCGCCAAGGCCGCGGTGGAGCTGCCGATCCCGTACGACGGAGTGGTGCACGAGCTGCGCTTCGACGAGGGCACCACCGTGGACGTCGGCACCGCCATCATCACCGTGGATGTGGCGCCGGGCTCCGGCCCGGTCGAGGAGCCGCCGCCGGCGGCCACCGAGCCCGCGGTCGCTGCCGCCGAGCCGGAGGCGCAGGCCAAGGACAAGCCCGCCGGCCGCCAGCCCGTGCTGGTCGGCTACGGCGTGGCCGAGTCCTCCACCAAGCGCCGTCCGCGCAAGGGCACTTCGGTTCCCGGGCAGGCGCAGCCGGCCGCGCAGGCCGAGGCGAAGGCGGCCGTGCAGGCCGAGCTGAACGGTCACGGGACCGCGGCACCCGCCGCGCCGCGCCCGCTGGCCAAGCCTCCGGTCCGCAAGCTCGCCAAGGACCTCGGGGTGGACCTCGCCACGGTCGTGCCCAGTGGTCCCGACGGGATCATCACCCGCGACGACGTCCGCGCGGCCGTGGCCCCGGCCGAGGCTCCGGCGCCCGTCGCGGCACCCGAGCCCGTGGTCGCGGAGACCGCGGCGGCGCCCGCTGGGGCGGCGGTGGCCGGTGCCCGCGAGACCCGGATCCCGGTCAAGGGCGTCCGGAAGGCCACCGCTGCGGCGATGGTCGGCTCCGCCTTCACCGCGCCGCACGTCACCGAGTTCGTCACGGTCGACGTCACCCGCACGATGAAGCTCGTCGAGGAGCTGAAGTCCGACAAGGACATGGCCGGGCTGCGGGTGAACCCCCTGCTGCTCATCGCCAAGGCGCTGCTGGTCGCGATCAGGCGCAACCCCGAGGTCAACGCCGCCTGGGACGAGGCCAACCAGGAGATCGTGCTCAAGCACTACGTCAACCTGGGCATCGCCGCGGCCACCCCGCGCGGACTGATCGTGCCGAACATCAAGGACGCGCACGACAAGACCCTGCCACAGCTCGCCGAGGCCCTCGGTGAGCTGGTGTCCACGGCCCGTGAGGGCAGGACGACCCCGGCCGCCATGCAGGGCGGCACGATGACCATCACCAACGTGGGCGTCTTCGGGGTCGACACCGGCACGCCGATCCTCAACCCCGGCGAGTCGGCGATCCTCGCGGTCGGCGCGATCAAGCTCCAGCCGTGGGTCCACAAGGGCAAGGTCAAGCCCCGCCAGGTCACCACCCTGGCGCTCTCCTTCGACCACCGCCTGGTCGACGGCGAACTGGGCTCCAAGGTGCTGGCGGACGTCGCGGCCGTGCTGGAGCAGCCGAAGAGGCTCATCACCTGGGCCTGATCGGCCGGTTCACACGCGACACCGCACGAAGAAGGTCCCGGGACGCCGCCGCGTCCCGGGACCTTTCCGTCGATCGGTGAGCGCGGTGATCAGTCGCGCTGTGCGCCGGCCGGGAGCGAACGCAGCTCCATCGTGCGGGCGGTGGTGGAGGCGAAGCCGAAGTCGAGCAGCTTCGCGGCGTCCGTGAAGCGGTTGTCGCCGGTGGACGAGGCCAGGACGACGCCCGTGTAGGTCTTTCCGTTGCGGGTCGCGGCGAAGACGAGGCAGGGGCCCGCCGCCGTGCCGGTGCCGGTCTTCACACCGATGGCGCCGCTGTAGGAGCCCAGCAGCTTGTTGGTGTTGTACCAGGTGTACGTGCGGGTGCCGCCCGTGCTGGTCGTGGCCGCGGCCTTGTACGACGTCGGCTTGACGACGTCACGGAAGACGGAGCTGCTCATCGCGTGCCGTGCCAGCTTCGCGAGGTCCCACGGGGTCGTGTAGTTGTTCCCGGTCGTGGAGATGCCGTCGAACGAGTCGAACTTGGTGTTGACCAGGCCGAGCTGCTTGGCCTTCGCGTTCATCTTGCCGATGAAGGACTTCGTGCGGGCGGCGGTCGTCGTGCCCGTGCCGTAGGTGTCGGCGAGGGCGTACGCGGCGTCGCAGCCGGACGGCAGCATCAGCCCGGAGAGCAGCTGGCGGACGGTGAGCTTGTCACCGGTGCGCAGGTCCGCGGTGCTGGCGCCCTCCCGGGCGACGTAGTTGCGGTACTCGGCCTTGACGGTGACCTTCTTGTTCAGGTCCACGCCCGGGATGGTGAGGACCGTTATGGCCGTGACCAGCTTCGTCGTGCTCGCCATCTGCCGGCGCGTGTTGTTGGCCTTGCCGTAGACGGGCTTGCCGTCCGCCTGGTCCAGGAGGAAGCCGCCCTTGGCGGTGATGGACGGGATCGGCGTGGCCGCCTGTGCGGGGGCGGCCAGGGGCGAGGCCGTCAGCAGCAGACCACCCGCGAGAGCGACGGTGGCGGCGCGGCGCAGGCCCTTGTGGCTGGTTTTCAAAGGAAACGCTCCGAATAGTCGCGTATGCGTCGAAAGCCTGGGCTTTCAAAGTCGATTGGGACCTGAAGAAAGAACGATCCCGATAGAAGACACGTGAGAGGGGTGAAGGGATGTACGGATGTGGCGTGCGTCTCGGACGACTTCCCCGTCCGTCCCGCCGCCGGGCCCCGGGTCGGCTCCCCGCCCCGCGATCCCGCCCTCCGCGGCGTCCTGAATGGTGGACATGTACTGCTGTTGCGCACCTGTTGTATCTATGCTGTGCGCATGCCCGCCGCCCCCGTGAGACAGCCGCCCGCCGCCGAACGCGTCTACGCCCACATCAAGCAGGCCGTCCTCGACCGCCGCTACGAGGGCGGCACCCTCCTCACCGAGGGCGAACTCGCCGAGGCCGTCGGGGTGTCCCGCACCCCGGTCCGCGAGGCGCTCCTCAAGCTGGAGATGGAAGGGCTCCTCAAGCTCTATCCGAAGAAGGGCGCGCTCGTCCTCGCCGTCTCCGCGCAGGAGATCGCCGACGTCGTCGAAACCCGGCTGCTGGTCGAGGAGTTCGCCGTCCGCCGGGCCGTACCCGCCCCGCCCCGCCTGATCGAGCGGCTGGAGGAGCTGCTCGAGGAGCAGAAGCGGCGCGCCGAGTCCGGCGACCTCGCCGAGGTAGCCGTCACCGACCGCTGCTTCCACGCGGAGATCGTCCGCCACGCCGGCAACCAGATCCTCTCCCGCCTCTACGACCAGCTGCGCGACCGCCAGTTGCGGATGGGCGTCGCCGTCATGCACTCGCACCCCGACCGCATCGCCAAGAACATCGCCGAGCACGCCGAGATGCTGGACGCCATCAGGGCCGGTGACACCGACCGGGCCGCGGCCTGTGTGCACCAGCACCTGGGCTGGGTCAAGGTGCTGGTCCGGGGTGAGGAGCGATGAGCCGGGAGTCCGCCGCACTGCCCGGCGATCCCCCGGGCGGACGCCGGGCCGCCCTCGTCTGGGGCATCGGCGTCGCCGTCTACTTCGTCGCCGTCATCTTCCGTACGTCGCTCGGCGTCGCCGGGCTCGACGCCGCCGACCGCTTCGACGTCAACGCCTCCGCGCTCTCGACCTTCTCCATACTCCAACTGCTCGTCTACGCGGGCATGCAGATACCCGTCGGCCTCATGGTCGACCGGCTCGGCACCAAGAAGGTGCTGACCATCGGCGTCGTCCTCTTCACCGCGGGCCAGCTCGGCTTCGCGCTCTCCCCCTCGTACGGCACGGCCCTCGCCGCGCGGGCACTCCTCGGCTGCGGCGACGCGATGACCTTTATCAGCGTGCTGCGGCTCGGCTCCCGCTGGTTCCCCGCCCGCCGCGGCCCGTTCGTCGCCCAGGTCGCCGCCCTGTTCGGCATGGCCGGCAACCTGGTCTCCACGATCGTGGTCTCCCGGATGCTGGACGGCCTCGGCTGGACCGCGACGTTCGGGGGCAGTGCCGCGGCCGGAGTGGTCGTCCTCGTCCTGCTCGTCCTCTTCCTCAAGGACCATCCCGAGGGCTGGGAGCCGCCGCCCGCCGAGCACGCCGGGGCGGCCTACGTCCGCCGGCAGATCGCCCTGTCCTGGCGCGAGCCCGGCACCCGCCTCGGGATGTGGGTGCACTTCACCACCCAGTTCCCGGCGATGGTGTTCCTGCTGTTGTGGGGCCTGCCGTTCCTCGTCGAGGCCCAGCGGCTCTCCCGGGAGGCGGCGGGCGGGCTGCTCACCCTCGTGGTCGTCTCCAACATGGTGGTGGGGCTGGTCTACGGCCAGATCATCGCCCGGCACCACGCCGCGCGGGCGCCGCTCGCCCTCGGCACGGTCGCGGCGACGGCCACGGTGTGGGCCGCCACCCTCGCCCATCCCGGCGACCGGGCCCCGATGTGGCTGCTGATCACGCTGTGCGCGGTCCTCGGCGCATGCGGTCCCGCCTCGATGATCGGCTTCGACTTCGCCCGGCCCGCCAATCCTCCGGACCGCCAGGGGACGGCGTCCGGCATCGTCAACATGGGCGGCTTCGTGGCGTCCATGACCACGCTGCTGGCGGTGGGCGTACTGCTGGACGCGACCGGGGGCGACTACCGGATCGCCTTCTCGGCCGTCTTCGTCCTGGAGGCGCTGGGCGTGACGCAGATCCTGCGGCTGCGGGCGCGCACGGTCCGACGGGAGCGGGAGCGGCTGGTGGCGAGCCGGGTCGAGGCGGTGCACGTCCCGGCGTGAGACGCGCGCCGCGCCCCGGGGCGGACGCGAACCCGCGCCCGCCTCGACGGCCGCACGCCCACCCGCCGCCGACGTCCCGGCCGGACCGCCGTCCGACGTCCCGGCCGGACCGCCGGCGCCCCGGGCCGCTGCAGCGCCGGACGCGTCGCCGCGGGTCACCGCGGCGACGGGCGCCGACCGCTAAGGCGTCACCGCGAACGATTCCAGGATCGCGCCCGCGAGTTCGGCGTCCCCCTCGACCTTGATCCGGTCGGCGACGACCGCGGGCCGGACCCGTCCGGCCGCCAGACGTACGTACGTCTCCCAGTCCAGCGTCAGCGTCGCGGCCGGGCCCAGCGAGGGCGCGCCGTCGATGGTGCCGCGGCCGTCCGCGTCGACCCGCACCGTCCGCAGGAACTCCACCGGACCGTGCACGTCGAAGACCACCGCCGAATGGGGCGGTGCCCCGGCGTCCTTGGCCACGACCCTCGGCAGCACCGCGAGGAAGTTGTCGCGGGCGACGAGCGCGCCGGGGGAGTCGAGGTTGCCCGGTTTGTTCAGTGCGACGCGCAGGTCCTGTTCGTGCACCCAGATGTCGAACGCCCGCATCCGGTAGGCGAGTTCCAGCGTCTGCTCCGCACCCAGCGGGGCGCGCACCATCGTCTCGGGCGCACGGTTCTCGTTCCGCAGCTGCCGGTTCCGCCGGATGATCGTGTACTCGAGCTCGGCGGTCATCTCCGGCGCCGTGTGGTGGCGGCGCACATCGACCTGCATCTCCATGTAGCGCGCGAACTCGCTGCGCACATGGTAGAGATCGCGCGGCAGGGTGTGGATCGGACGGGGATCGCCGAGCATCTCGCACTCCATGCCGATGACGTGCGAGACGATGTCGCGCACCGACCAGCCGGGGCACGGCGTCGCGCGGTTCCACTCGCCCTCGGCGAGCGGCTGCACCAGCTCGGATATGGCTTCGACGGAGTGGGCCCAGGCGTCGGCATAGGTCTGGAGACTGGGATGGACGGTCACGGAACCCCTCGGCGGTCGTGCGCGGGCTGGGTGCAGGCGGCTGCCGGGGGTCCTGGGGGTGACCCCCGGGAGAGAACAGTACGCTGCCCTTGGGCACCCCGGCAGTGCTTTCGTGTGACGATCGTAGGCCCGTGTTGACGGCTCGAATGCCAGGACGGTGGTAGTGTGCGCGCCTCACTCATCCAGATCGCAGTAGACCGGGACGAATCGGTGGATTCACGCCGGCGCCGAGCGGCCGAACTGGTCCGGGGACAGCGTGGATCCGACCTCGTCGTCCTCCCCGAACTGTGGCCCGTCGGCGCCTTCGCGTACGAGTCCTTCGAGGCGGAGGCCGAGACGCTGGACGGGCCCACGCACCGGGCCATGGCGGAGGCCGCGGCCGCCGCGGGCGTCTGGCTGCACGCGGGCTCCGTCGTCGAGCGGGCTCCCGACGGCCGCCTCTTCAACACCTCGCTCGTCCTCTCCCCCGAGGGCCGCCTCGCGGGTGTCTACCGGAAGATCCACCGCTTCGGCTTCGACAAGGGCGAGGCCGTGATGATGGCCGCGGGCGAGGACCTGGTGACCGTGCGACTGCCCCAGGCCACCCTCGGCCTCGGCACCTGTTACGACCTGCGCTTCCCGGAACTCTTCCGCGGCCTGGTCGACGCGGGCGCAGACGTCCTCGTGGTCCCCGCCGGCTGGCCGGAGCGGCGCCGTGCCCACTGGACCCTCCTCGCGCGGGCCAGGGCGGTCGAGAACCAGTCGTACGTCCTCGCCTGCGGCACCGCAGGCACCCACGCGGGCGTGGAGCAGGCGGGCCACAGCATCGTCGTCGACCCCTGGGGCGAGGTCCTCGCGGAGGCGGGCGCCGGCGAGGAGGTCCTCACCGTCGACCTCGACCCGAAGAAGCCCGCCGCGACCCGCGACCAGTTCCCGGCCCTCAAGGACCGCCGCCTGGGCCTGGCACCGCCGGCGTCCGCCAGGCCCTGACGCTCCGCGGTCCCCGCCTCTCCCGTGCCGCCGCGGCCCGGTCGGCCGAAGACGAGGGCGGTCACCGACCCTGCTGTCCGAGCCCCACGGCAAGCGCGCCCGGCGGGGTGTCAGTCGCCGACCTGGTGTTCCACACGGTGACGGATGTAGTCGTCCGGATGCGATCGGGCTATCGCCACCGCCCTGTCCACCAGGTCGTGCATCTCCGGAGAGTAGGCCGACTTGCGGAGTGGGAGACCCTGCAGGATGCAGCGCCGGACGTCCACGTTCTCGTTGGTCACGAACGCGCGCAGAGTCGCCTCATCCCACTCCGCCACCACGGCCGAGCCGTCATCGGTCTCAGCCACGCCTGTCGCGCCGGGGCCTTCCGCCTCCACCTGGGGCATCCGCAGCGGCAGGGCCGTCCAGTACCAGGCCCGCGCGGCGCCCACCCGTTCAGGATCCGTGCCCGTCCGCAGGTACGCGAGCAGCGCGACTCGGACGCGCGCGTACCCGAATGCGTTCAGGGCCGGCTCGACGAACTGGCGGTTGAAGCTCGGGTCGGGATCGTGGACGGCCGCCTTGAGCAGCACGTCGAAGGACTCCTCGGAGAGGGTCATGCCCCGGAGGCATGCGCCTCGCAGCGCAGTGCGGGCGCGATGCTGCCAGGCCCGGGGAGCGCCGGGCTCCGATTCGGAGGCGACGTCGAGCCCGAGGCTCCGCACGACTTCGGCCAGGCAGGCCTCGAACGCGTCCCTCCGGTCCTGCGCCCGCCCTGGCAGTGCCATGAACACCTGCGCCTTCGGTGCCGTCCCACCGGCAGCCGACTCGTTCCCGTCCGCAGTCATCCGTCGCGCCCCCCGCCGCGTGTGTGTGATCCGACGTTCGTACCAGGGTGGCAAGCTTGATGTATGAACGATCCCGCCCCGGCGCCCACCCCCGCGCCCCGTCGCCGTGCCCGTGTCCGTGCCCCCGAGCTGATCGGCAAGGGCGGCTGGCTGAACACCGGAGGCAAGGACCTCACCCTCGCCGACCTGCGAGGACGCATCACCATTCTCGATTTTTGGACGTTCTGCTGCATCAACTGCCTGCATGTCCTGGACGAGCTGCGCGAGCTCGAGGAGAAGCACCGCGACACCACGGTGATCATCGGCGTCCACTCGCCGAAGTTCGTGCACGAGGCCGAGCACCAGGCCGTCGCCGACGCCGTCGAGCGGTACGAGGTGCACCACCCCGTCCTCGACGACCCCGAGCTCGCGACCTGGAAGCAGTACGCGGTCCGGGCCTGGCCGACGCTCGTGGTGATCGACCCCGAGGGGTACGTCGTCGCCCAGCACGCCGGTGAGGGCCACGCGCACGCCATCGAGCGGCTCGTGGAGCAGCTGGAGATCGAGCACGAGGCGAAGGGGACGCTGCGGCGCGGGGACGGGCCGTACGTGCCGCCGGAGCCGGTCGCGACGGATCTGCGCTTCCCGGGGAAGGCCGTGCGGCTGCCCTCCGGGCGGATTCTGGTCTCGGATTCGACGCGGCACCAGCTGGTCGAGCTGGAGTCGGACGGCGAGACCGTCGTGCGGCGGATCGGCGACGGCGACTTCCGGGAGCCGCAGGGGCTGGCGCTGCTGCCGTCGGGGAAGGTGATCGTCGCCGACACCGTGAACCACGCACTGCGGACGTTCGACCCCGGGACCGGCGCGATCGAGCGTGTCGCGGGGACGGGGCGGCAGTGGTGGCAGGGGTCGCCGACGTCGGGGCCGGCGCTCGAGGTGGATCTGTCGTCGCCGTGGGACGTCGCCTGGTGGCAGGGCAAGGTGTGGATCGCGATGGCGGGTGTCCACCAGCTGTGGACGTACGACCCGGAGACCGGCACCGTCGAGGTGGCCGCCGGTACCACCAACGAGGGTCTCGTGGACGGCCCGGCGGCCGAGGCGTGGTTCGCGCAGCCCTCCGGTCTGGCCGCGACCGAGGACCGGCTGTGGATCGCCGACTCGGAGACGTCCGCGCTGCGCTGGATCGGCACCGACGGCGTCGTGCACACCGCGGTCGGCAGCGGTCTCTTCGACTTCGGGCACCGGGACGGGGAGGCCGGACAGGCCCTGCTCCAGCACCCGTTGGGCGTCACCGCCCTGCCCGACGGCTCGGTGGCGGTGTCCGACACGTACAACCACGCGCTCCGGCGCTACGATCCGGCGACCGAGACGGTGACGACCCTCGCGACCGATCTGCGCGAGCCGTCCGGCGCGGTGCTGGACGGCGACGAGATCGTCGTCGTGGAGTCGGCGCGGCACCGGCTGACGAGGCTGCGGCTGCCCGAGGAGGCCGTCCGGGTGGAGGCGGTGGCGCACCGTACGCAGCGTGCGGCCACCGAGGTGGCGCCGGGGACGCTGCGGCTCGACGTGGTCTTCCAGGCCCCCGAGGGGCAGAAGCTCGACACCCGTTACGGCCCGTCGACCAGGCTGCTGGTGTCGTCGACCCCGCCGGAGCTGCTGGCCGCGGGCGAGGGTGCGGGCACGGACCTGTTCCGGGAGCTGGAGCTGAATCCGGCGGTGACGGAAGGCGTGCTGCACGTGTCGGCGATGGCGGCCTCGTGCGACGACGATCCCGCGAACGAGTACCCGGCGTGCCATGTGCACCAGCAGGACTGGGGTGTTCCGGTCCGGGTGACGCCGGACGGGGTGGCCCGGCTGCCGCTGATGCTCGCGGGCATGGACGAGGGGTAGCCGGCCCGGCGGTGCGGCCCGGCGGGCGGGCGTCAGTGGAACAGGCCCTGCTTGGTGGGTTCGCGCCCCGCGGCGGCGTCGAGGCAACCGGCCACCCACAGACCCGGTTTGTGGGTGGCCCGGCGCGCTCCGGCACCTTCCCGGAGCAGCCGGGCGCAGCCGCCGTCGAGGAGTTCCTTCGTCCGCTCGCCGGTGGCGTCGGCCTTCCGGATGCGGTTGGCGAGCAGGTAGCCGCCTTCGTAGGCGACGTCGTCCGCCCATGGCGGACGGTCGTTGTACTGGTGGATCAGCAGTCCGGCGAGGGCGACGACGACCGCGGTGGCCGCGGCGAGCAGGGCGGCGCGCTTCTTCCGGGACGGACCGCGATGACGCACGAGGGCCGTCCCCTGTCCCAGGAGAACCATGCGAAACACCCTGCGCGGCGGGGTGTTTCGCAGATGTCAGCGGATGTCAGGGGATGCCGGCGGACGCCGGCTGCGGTGTGCGGCCGACGTCCGGTCCTCGGAGTGCCGCCGGCCGGCTGCCGGGTCAGCGCTCGTAGCCGCTCCGGGGCTCCTCCACCACGGTCGGGGCGACCGGGGGCACGACCGCGCGGCGACGGCGCGCGATGCTGGTGAAGGTGGCGACGCCGATGATGCCGACCGCCATCATGATCAGGCCGACCAGGTCGAGGTTGACGCTCTCGGTCTTCCAGTCGGTCGCGAAGGTGAGAATCGCCCCCGCGCCGATCAGCAGGATGCAGCCTCCCAGGCCCATGATCTCCGCCTCCTGTGTCGATGTAGGACCTCCGGGTACCCCGGCCCGCGACACCTACGCAGGAATGCCTGGACGACGTCCGCACGGCGCTCGGCACCGCGCCCGCGCGCGTCAGCCCTGAAGGAACGCCACCAGCGCGTTGGCCAGCAGGTACGGGTCGTCCGCGCCGCAGAGTTCGCGGGCGCTGTGCATCGAGAGGATCGCCACGCCGATGTCGACGGTCCGGATCCCGTGGCGGGCGGCGGTGATCGGGCCGATCGTCGTGCCGCACGGCATCGCGTTGTTGGAGACGAACGTCTGCCACTCCACGCCGGCGCGCTCGCAGGCGGCGGCGAACACGGCCCGGCCGCTGCCGTCCGTCGCGTACCGCTGGTTGGCGTTGACCTTCAGGATGGGGCCGCGGTTGGGGCGGGGGTGGTGCGTGGGGTCGTGGCGCTCGGCGTAGTTGGGGTGCACGGCGTGGCCGGTGTCGGAGGAGAGGCAGACGGTGCCGGCGAACGCGCGGGCGCGGTCCTCGTAGGTGCCACCGCGGGCGAACACCGAGCGTTCGAGCACCGACCCGAGGAGCGGGCCGTCCGCGCCGGTGTCCGCCTGGGAGCCGTTCTCCTCGTGGTCGAAGGCGGCGAGGACGGGGATGTACGCCAGGTCGTCCCGGCCGGAGACGGCGGCGAGCGCCGCGGTCCCGGCGTGCACGGAGAGCAGGTTGTCCATCCGCGGACCGGCCACGAGTTCGCGGTTCCGGCCGAGGAACGCGGGGGCTTCCAGGGCGTGGGTCATCAGGTCCCAGCCGGTGACCTCGCCGGGGGCGAGTCCGCTCTCGTCCTCCAGGAAGGAGATCAGATCGCCTTCCCTGACGGTGCCGCCGAGACCCCAGATGGGCTGCATGTGCTTCTGCTTGTCGAGCTGGAGCCCCTTCTCGTAGATCGAGCGGTCCATGTGGATCGCGAGCTGGGGCACGCGCAGCAGCGGCCGGTCGATGTTCACCAGGCGGGTGGAGCCGTCCCGCAGGGTGAGCCGCCCGGCGAGGCCGAGGTCGCGGTCGAGCCAGGAGTTGAGCAGCGGTCCGCCGTAGATCTCGACGGCGATCTGCCGCCAGCCGTGCGCGCCCATGTCCGGCTCGGGCTTGACCCGGAGGTTGGGGGAGTCGGTGTGGGCGCCGACGATGCGGAAGGGGGTGTGCGCCGGTGCGCCCTCCGGCACGTACCAGGCGATGATCGCGCCGCCCCGGAGCACGTACTTCCCGCCGCTCGTCCCGTCCCAGGCGTCGGTCTCCTCGACCCGCCGGAATCCGGCCTTCTCCAGCCGCTCGGCGGCGTTCGCCACGGCGTGGTAGGGCGAGGGACTCGCCGCCAGGAAGGACATCATGTCCTCGGTGTGGCCGCGGTCGAAGGCGGCGGACGACGGGGAGGCTGCACGACTGCTCATGGTGTTCACCTTAACGAGCGTTCCTCGCGCGGCCGCTCCGCCCGGGGGACCGGCGGTGCGCGGCGCGGTACGGGGCGGTGGGCCCCGGTACGGCGGAAGGCCCGCTCCCCGGCGTACGGGAGCGGGCCTTCGCTGCGGTGTGGTGCGAGGCGCGGACTAGAAGGCCGCCTCGTCCAGCTCCATCAGGTCGTTGTCGACGCCCTCGGCGATCTCGCGGGCGAGCGAGACGCCCGGCAGGACGTTGGCGGCGAAGAACTTCGCGGCCGCGATCTTGCCCTGGTAGAACGCCTTGTCCTTGGCGGAGGCGGTCTCCAGCTTCTCGGCGGCGACGGCGGCACCGCGCAGCAGCAGGTAGCCGACGACGACGTCGCCGGAGGCGAGCAGCAGACGGGTGGTGTTGAGGCCGACCTTGTAGATGTTCTTGACGTCCTCGCCGGTGGCGGTGAGGTCGGTGAGCATCCGGCCGACGATCGCCTCCAGGTCCACGGCGGCCTTGGAGAGGGCGTCGCGGGCGGCGGCCAGCTCCTCGCCGCCGGTGCCGACCGCGAGGAACTTCTTGATCTCCTCGGCCAGCAGGTTCAGCGAGGCGCCCTGGTCACGGACGATCTTCCGGAAGAAGTAGTCCTGGCCCTGGATCGCCGTGGTGCCCTCGTAGAGGGTGTCGATCTTGGCGTCGCGGATGTACTGCTCGATCGGGTACTCCTGCAGGTACCCGGAGCCGCCGAAGATCTGGAGCGACTGGGCGAGCTGCTCGTACGCCTTCTCGGAGCCGTAGCCCTTCACGATCGGCAGCAGCAGGTCGTTGAGGCCGTGCAGGGACTTGGCGTCCTCGCCCGCGGCCTCCTTGAACGCGATCTCGTCCTGCACCGCGGCGGTGTAGAGGACGAGGGAGCGCATGCCCTCCGCGTACGCCTTCTGCGTCATCAGCGAGCGGCGCACGTCGGGGTGGTGGGTGATGGTGACCTTGGGCGCGGTCTTGTCCATGAAGTTCGCCAGGTCGGGGCCCTGGACGCGCTCCTTGGCGTACTCCAGCGCGTTGAGGTAGCCCGTCGAGAGCGTGGAGATCGCCTTCGTGCCGACCATCATGCGGGCGAACTCGATGATCATGAACATCTGGCGGATGCCGTCGTGCTTGTCGCCGATCAGCCAGCCCTTGGCGGGGTGCTTGTCGCCGAAGGTCATCTCGCACGTGTTGGACGCCTTGAGGCCCATCTTGTGCTCGACGTTGGTGGCGTAGACGCCGTTGCGCTCGCCCAGCTCGCCGGTCTCCCAGTCGAAGTGGAACTTCGGCACGAGGAAGAGGGACAGGCCCTTGGTGCCGGGGCCGTGGCCCTCGGGGCGGGCGAGGACGTAGTGGAGGATGTTCTCCTCCATGTCGTGCTCACCGGAGGTGATGAAGCGCTTCACGCCCTCGATGTGCCAGGAGCCGTCGTCCTGCTGGATCGCCTTGGTGCGGCCGGCGCCGACGTCCGAGCCCGCGTCGGGCTCGGTGAGGACCATGGTGGAGCCCCACTGCTTCTCGACCGCGATCCGGGCGACCTTCTTCTGCGCCTCGTTGCCCTCCTCGTGGAGGATGCCGGCGAACGCCGGACCCGAGGAGTACATCCATATCGCCGGGTTCGAGCCGAGGAGCAGCTCGGCGTAGGACCAGACGAGGGAGCGCGGCGCGGTGGTGCCGCCGATCTCCTCGGGGAGGCCCAGGCGCCAGTACTCGGAGTCCATGAAGGCCTTGTAGCTCTTCTTGAAGCTCGCCGGCACCGGGGCGGTGTTGGTCTCGGGGTCGAAGACCGGCGGGTTGCGGTCGGCGTCGGCGAAGGACTCGGCGAGGTCGTTCTCCGCGAGGCGGGCGATCTCGTCGAGGATGCTCTTGGCGGTCTCGACGTCCATCTCCGCGAACGGGCCGGTGCCGTACAGCTTGTCGCGCCCGAGGACCTCGAAGAGGTTGAACTCGATGTCGCGGAGATTCGACTTGTAGTGCCCCATGGCGACGGCTCCGTAACGGATCGGGGAGGAGGCAGGGTTCCTCGTACATCTACCAGCAAGTAGCTACGATGATGCTACCCGTCGGTAATAAGAAGCAACCCCTAACGGGCATCTGTGACGCGGCCCGCATCCGACGGCACTTCCGGGCCCGCCGGCTCACACCAGACTGTCTTGCTGTCCGGGCCGCGGTCCACACCCCGGCGCAGACTGACCGCGTCCGGCAGGGCGAGGCCCGCGCCGTGCCCTCGCGGGCACCCGAGACGCTCGTCGCCGGCGCGATCAGGTCCGGGGGCTCGGCCGCTGAGGCGGGGCCGGCGGTCGGGCCCGCTCCCGGCGGAGCCTCGGTAGGCTTGCGCCCATGTACGGCTACGACCAGACCCCCGGCGGTCAGCAGCACTACGGCCCCCCGCCGCAGCAGCCGATGTCGGGTGCGGGCATGCCCGGTGCCGGGATGCCCGGAGCGGGCTACGGCGAGCAACCGCTGTACCCCGAGCCGTCACCCCCCTCGCTCGCCGACGCGGTGCGGGCCTTCACGACGGGTTCGCTCTCCGCGGAGGACTTCCAGCAGGTCTTCGCGACGTCGAAGGTGTACTGCCCGCGCGGCGACAACCCCGGCTTCCTGGCCCTGCACAACACCCAGCAGCCGGTGATCCCGATGTTCAGCTCGCTCAAGGAACTGCGCCGGTACGCGGGCAAGGAGTCCAAGTACTTCGTGATCACGGGCGCGGAGGTGATCGACCTGCTGCCCACCGGGTACGGCTTCGTCCTCGACATGGAGGGCGAGCACCGGATGGTCTTCGACGCGAAGGCCGTCGAGCAGATGGTCGACTTCGCGATGCGGCGCATGTACGGCTAGTCCCGCACCCCCTTCTCTCTCCTCTCTCCGCCGACGACCGGCGAGCACCTCCCGCGATGCTCGCCGGTCGTCTGCGTGCCGGGGCTTCCGCGCGGACCGTCCCGTTCCGTACGCCGTCCGCTGCGGGACTCCGGGAATGCGTCCCGGGGGATCCGTGTTGGGGGTGGCGAGAAGTTCAGGATTCAACTAATCTGGACGCACAAGGAGGTTCCCATGCCTGCAGTGACTGTCGAGAACCCGCTCACCCTGCCGCGCGTCACCGCGGCCGACGACGCCGTGCAGCGGCCCGTACTCGCCGTGACCACGGCCCCCCAGGGGTACGAGGGGGAGGGCTTCCCGGTGCGCCGCGCGTTCGCCGGGATCAACTACAAGCACCTCGACCCGTTCATCATGATGGACCAGATGGGCGAGGTGGAGTACGCGCCGGGCGAGCCCAAGGGCACGCCCTGGCATCCGCACCGCGGCTTCGAGACCGTCACCTACCTGATCGACGGAACCTTCGTCCACCAGGACAGCAACGGCGGCGGCGGCACCATCCGCAACGGCGACACCCAGTGGATGACGGCCGGCTCAGGGCTGCTCCACATCGAGGCCCCGCCGGAGGACCTCGTCATGTCGGGCGGGCTCTTCCACGGGCTCCAGCTCTGGGTGAACCTCCCGGCCGCGAACAAGATGATGGACCCGCGCTACCAGGACATCCGCGGCGGCCAGGTGCAGCTGCTGACCTCCCCTGACGGCGGCGCCCTGCTCCGGGTGATCGCCGGCGAGCTCGACGGGCACGAGGGGCCGGGCATCACCCACACGCCGATCACGATGATCCACGCGACCCTGCGGCCGGGCGCGCAGATCACGCTGCCGTGGCGCGAGGACTTCAATGGCCTGGCCTACGTCCTCGCCGGGCGGGGCGCGGTCGGCGCCGAGCGCCGGCCCGTCCACAAGGGCCAGACCGCGGTCTTCGGCGAGGGCGGCGCCCTGACCGTGCGGGCCGACGACAAGCAGGACGGCGTGGGCACCGGTGATCTGGAGATCGTGCTGCTCGGCGGCCGGCCGATCCGGGAGCCGATGGCGCACTACGGGCCGTTCGTCATGAACACCCGCGAGGAGCTCCAGCAGGCGTTCGAGGACTTCCAGAAGGGCCGCCTCGGCACCATTCCGGCCGTACACGGCATGTGAGTCCCCCGGGCTCCGGGGACGGCAACCCGGGGTGGGCGGCCGACACCGCCCGCCCCGGGCCTCCGGGAGGCAACCGGACGCACCCTGACCGACGAGTCCCCCTCCGGTCCCGACTGACAGGGCGTCACCCGTCCGGCCCGGCGGACGGGACGGGGTGCGCCGGACGTGATCGGCTGGGTACGTGCCGCCGCAGACCCTTCTCCCCCGGCCCGTGCAGCGAGTCGCCGCCTGGTGTGCCGTCGCGCTGCTCGTCGCGGGGGTCGCCGCCGTCGGCATCTGGCTGGTCGTCGAGTTCAAGACCGCCGTCACCCCGCTGCTGCTCGCGCTGCTGGGCACCGCCCTGCTCGGCCCGCTGCACCGGCGGCTGATCAGGATGAAGGTGCAGCGCTCGCTCGCCGCCGGGATCACCTGTGCGGCCGTCGTCGCCGTCGTCGGCGGGGCGTTGTACATCGTGGTCAACGCGCTGATCGAGTCCGGCGACCAGATCATCGCCTCCCTCAAGCAGGCCGCAGCCGACCTCGCCCGGCACTTCGGCGCGGCCGGCACCTCCCTCGACGACCTGACCACCAACTCCAGGGAGCTGCTCTCCAAGTTCGGCGGGACGGCCGCGTCCGGGGTGATCTCGGGCATCAGCGTCGTGGGCGAGACGGTCGCCATCGCCGTGCTGGCCCTGCTGCTGATCTTCTTCTTCCTCCGCGACTCCGACCGCGCGGTCTCCACCCTGCGCTCCCTCGTTCCGCAGTCCACCGGGGACACGGCGGAGGCGATGGGGCGCCGGGCCTTCGAGGCGGTCGAGGGCTTCATGCGCGGCACCACGTTCATCGCCCTGATCGACGCCGTCTGCATCACGGTCGGCCTGCTGATCCTGCGGGTTCCCGGCGCGGTCGGGCTGGGCGCGCTGGTCTTCGTCTTCGCCTACATCCCCTATCTAGGGGCGTTCATCTCCGGTTCGATGGCCGTGCTGGTGGCGCTCGCCGACCGGGGCTTCGTGATCGCGCTCTGGGCGCTCGGCGTCGTCCTCGCCGTGCAGGTGCTGGAGGGGCACGTGCTCCAGCCGATGATCCAGAGCCGCACCGTCCAGATGCACCCGGCGGTGGTGATGCTGGCGATCACGGCGGGTGCCGGCATCGCCGGCATCCTCGGGATGCTGATGGCCGTGCCGCTCACGGCCGCCGCGTTCGGGATCGTCGGCGAGCTGCGCAGCCGCTACGAGGCCGTCGGCGAGCCCACGCAGGGACCCGGCGGCAGCACCTCGGGGGGCCCGTCCAGCGGCCCCGGCTCGTAGAGCTCGAACCAGATCGACTTGCCCTCGCCCCTCGGATCCACGCCCCAGAGGTCGGCGAGCATCTCCATCAGCACCAGGCCCCGGCCGGACGACGCCAGTTCGCCGGGACTCCGCTTGTGCGGCAGCTCGTCGCTCGTGTCCGAGACCTCCACCCGCAGCCGCCGGCAGCCGTGCTCACCGACCGCCTCCGCCACCATCAGCGCGTCCCCGTCGGTGTGCACGAGCACGTTGGTGACCATCTCGGAGACCATCAGCACGGCCGAGTCGATCTGCTCCTCGTCGGCCCAGTCGTGCAGCAGATCGCGCATCTGCCGCCGCGCCGCCGAGATCCGCTCCGGTTCGGCCTGGCGGACGGTCAGGACCGTGCGCCGCGGGGCACGGCGGGCCGGCCTGCCGTGCCGGGACAGCAGCACGACCGCGATGTCGTCCTCGCGCCGGTCCGAGAGCGGACCGGTGGTGTGGTGCGAGGCCGGCCCGTGCACGGCCTGCACCAGCGCGTCCGCGAGCTTCTCCAGCGAGCCCGCCTCGTCCCGGTGCTCCTCCAGCACGGCCCGGATCCGCGCCCATCCGCTGTCCAGGTCGTGGCCGCCGGTCTCCAGCAGCCCGTCCGTGCAGATCATGATCGTCTCCCCGGGCTCCAGCACGATCTGCGTCGTGGGGTAGTCGGAGTCCGGGTCGATCCCCAGCGGCAGACCCCCGGCCGTGGGGCGCAGGATCACCGTGCCGTCGGCCATCCTGATCGCCGGATCGGGGTGCCCCGCCCGGGCGATGTCGATCGTGCCGGTCGCGGGATCGCACTCCAGGTAGAGGCAGGTCGCGAAGCGCGGGGCGGTGTGGCCGCCCACGGGGTCGCCGTCGTCGTACGCCTCGCTCTCCGTGTAGTCGTGCAGCCCGGCCAGGAAGCGGGATGCCCGGGCCAGCACCGCGTCGGGGCGGTGGCCCTCGGAGGCGTAGGCGCGCAGGGCGGTGCGCAGCTGCCCCATCAGCCCCGCCGCCCGTACGTCATGGCCCTGGACGTCGCCGATGACCAGCGCGATCCTCCCGCCCCCCGGCCCCTCGGGACGGGATCCGCCGCCGGGCAGCGGGATGAGGTCGTACCAGTCGCCGCCGACCTGGAGGCCGCCGCCGGTCGGCACGTACCGGGCCGCCACGGACATGCCCGGGATGCCCGGTCCCAGCGACGGCATCATCGATCGCTGGAGGCCCCGCGACAGCTCCCGTTCGTTCTCGGCGACCCCCGCGCGGGCCAGTGCCTGCGCCAGCATCCGGGCCACGGTGGTCAGGACCGAGCGTTCGTCGGGCGTGAAGGCGACGGGATGGCTGAACGCCGCCATCCAGGTGCCCATCGTGCGGCCCGCCACGATCAACGGCAGGAAGGCCCACGACTGCCTGCCGTAGACCTCGATCAGCGGCCACATCGTGGGATACCGGCGCCGGTACTCCTCCGGCGTCGGCACGTAGAGGGCCCGTCCCGTGCGGATGACCTCGGCGACCGGGTACTCGGTGTCGAGCGGCATGTCGGCGAGCGGACCGGCCTCGTGCTCGTCGTAGCCGTGATGCCCGAGGACCTTGAGCCGGTCCGCGGTGACGCCGAAGACGGCCAGCCCGTCGGGCGAGAAGCCCGGCATCGACAGCGAGGCCGCCACCCGCAGCACCTCGGCGGTTGACCGGGCCTCGGCCAGCGCCCGGCCCGCGTCCAGCAGGAACGCCTCGCGGGAGCGCCGCCAGTCACCGGTCACGGGGGTGTGGGCGCTCGTGCCCGGCTGCGGCTCGGGGACCTCCTGGATCGTGCCGAACAGGTGGTAGCCGTCCCCTTCGGGCACCGGCTTGCAGCGGCTGCGCACGACGCGCAGCACCCGCCCCTCCTCGTCGACGACCCGGACCCGGGACTCGGCCAGGGTCCCCTCGGCCACCGCGAGCCCGATGATGCCGTTGACCTCGTTCCAGTCGACGGGGTGCAGTCGGGAGCGCACGGCCGAGGACGTGTACGTGCCGCCCCCACCGGGCAGCCCGAGCAGCCGGGCGGCCTCCGCGTCGAGGCTCACGGTCCCGGAGGCGTTGTCCCAGCGCCACAGGCCGGTCGCCGTCGCGGCCAGGACGTCCTCGGTGCGCATTTTCCTACTGTATTCAGCTTGCTCCGGCCCACACCCGCTGGGTCCGAGGGCCCGGCCTGTCACCGCGGAGCCGCCGCACCGCCGGGCCGCGCTGCACCGCGCCGTAATCCGGAAGGGCGACCACGGGCCGGGCGGTAACCTGGGTGGGTCCGCCCACATCCCCCATCGCGAAGACTGGATGAACGACGATGCATCGGTACAGGTCCCACACCTGCGGCGAGCTCCGCGCCTCTGACGTCGGCACCGACGTCCGGCTGAGCGGCTGGCTGCACAATCGCCGAGACCTGGGCGGCATCCTCTTCATCGATCTGCGCGACCACTACGGTCTGGTCCAGCTCGTCGCCCGTCCCGGCACGCCGGCCAACGAGGCCCTGAGCCACCTGTCCAAGGAGTCCGTCGTCCGCGTCGACGGCAAGGTCTCCGCCCGCGGCGCCGACAACGTCAACCCGGACCTGCCGACCGGCGAGGTCGAGATCGAGGTCACCGAGGTCGAGGTGCTCGGCTCCTCCGCCCAGGTCCCGTTCACGATCAACACGGACGACGGCGTCAACGAGGAGCGGCGCCTGGAGTACCGCTTCCTGGACCTGCGCCGCGAGCGGATGCACCGCAACATCATGCTGCGCACCGCCGTCATCTCCGCCATCCGGCACAAGATGACCGCGCTCGGCTTCAACGAGATGGCCACCCCGATCCTCACCGCGACCTCCCCCGAGGGCGCCCGTGACTTCCTGGTGCCGTCGCGGCTGAACCCCGGCAAGTTCTACGCCCTGCCGCAGGCCCCGCAGCAGTTCAAGCAGCTGCTGATGATCGCGGGCTTCGACCGCTACTTCCAGATCGCGCCCTGCTTCCGCGACGAGGACGCCCGCGCCGACCGCTCGCCCGGCGAGTTCTACCAGCTCGACATCGAGATGAGCTTCGTCGAGCAGGAGGACGTCTTCCAGCCGGTCGAGCGGCTGATGACCGAGCTGTTCGAGGAGTTCGGCGGGGGCCGCCACGTCACCTCGCCGTTCCCGCGGATCCCGTTCCGCGAGGCGATGCTCAAGTACGGCTCCGACAAGCCGGACCTGAGGGCGCAGCTGGAGCTCGTCGACATCACCGACGTCTTCGAGGGCTCCGAGTTCAAGGCGTTCGCCGGCAAGCACGTCCGGGCTCTGCCGGTGCCGGCCGTCCAGGACCAGCCGCGGAAGTTCTTCGACCAGCTCGGCGAGTACGCCGTGGAGCAGGGCGCCAAGGGCCTGGCCTGGGTCCGTGTCGGTGACGACGGCGCCCTCTCCGGCCCGATCGCCAAGTTCCTCACCGAGGAGAACGTCGAGGTCCTCACCGAGCGCCTGGGCCTCAAGCCCGGTCACGCCGTGTTCTTCGGCGCCGGCGAGTTCGACGAGGTCTCCAAGATCATGGGAGCGGTGCGGGTCGAGGCCGCGCGCCGCTCCGGCCACTTCGAGGAGAACGTCTTCCGGTTCTGCTGGATCGTCGACTTCCCGATGTACGAGAAGGACCCGGAGACCGGGAAGCTCGACTTCTCGCACAACCCCTTCTCCATGCCGCAGGGCGGTCTGGAGGCCCTGGAGACCAAGGACCCGCTGGACGTCCTCGGCTGGCAGTACGACATCGTCTGCAACGGCGTCGAGCTGTCCTCCGGCGCCATCCGGAACCACGAGCCCGACATCATGTTCAAGGCCTTCGAGATCGCGGGCTACGACCGTGAGACCGTCGAGCGCGAGTTCTCCGGCATGCTCCGCGCCTTCCAGTACGGCGCCCCGCCGCACGGCGGCATCGCCCCGGGCGTCGACCGCATCGTGATGCTGCTGGCCGACGAGCCGAACATCCGCGAGACCATCGCGTTCCCGCTGAACCAGAACGCGCAGGACCTGCTGATGGGCGCCCCCGCGGAGGTCGAGGAAGCCCGTCTGAAGGAGCTGCACATCGGCATCTACAAGGGCCCGGCGAAGGCGACGCCGTACAAGCCCACCAAGTGAGGCCGTGCGAGGCCGCCGAGTGAGGCGGGCCGTACGGCGGCACTGACGCGGCAGCGATCCCGGAAGGGCCCGGAACCATCAGGTTCCGGGCCCTTCCGCGTTGTTTTCGTGCTCCTTCCGAGTCGTTCACGGCGCCGCGCCGACGAGGGGCGGCACGGCAGCGGGAATGCACGCGAAGAGCCGTCGACGGCCCACCGGGACCCGGCCGCCCGGCGCGGGACGCGCCGCGGGAGCCGCCCGGACCGCACGCGCCGTGTGACCGCCCGGACCGTCCGGCCGCTCGCACCGCGCGAGGATCACGAGAGGACATCGCGGAGTGCTCAGCACCGTACTGACCAGAGCAGCGCTGCCACTGCTGGCCGCCGGACTGCTGCTCGGGGGCTGCGCGAAGCCCTCGGCGCCGCCCCCGGCCGCCGGCCCCCGGACCGCGGCACCCGACGCCGGGGCGCCGTACGCCGGCCCGCCGGCCGGTTCGGCCGCGGGACCGCACGCCGGGCCGCCCGCCGCGGACCGGGCCGGACTCCCCGGGCTCGGGCCCAGGACCAGTGGCCTCGTCCCCGACGGCACCGACCAGGCCTTCGTGGTGAGAGGGAGGTCCACGAACTCGAGCGAGTCCACGGCGACGCTCTACGAGCGCGACGAGGAGAGGGTCTGGCGGGCGGTCGCCGGGCCCTGGCCCGCACGCAACGCCCTGAAGGGCTGGACCGACGAGCACTGGGCCGGGGACCACCGCTCGCCGATCGGCGTCTTCGGGCTCACCGACGCGGGCGGCCGACTGCCCGACCCGGGCACGAAACTCCCCTACCACCAGTCCGAGGAGTTCGTGGCGATCGGCACCGGCTTCCGGGGCGAGAGCCTGCGGGGGTCCTTCGACTACGTCGTCGCGATCAACTACAACCGGGAGTCCGGACTGACCCCGCTCGACGAGCGGCGGCCCATGGGCTGGGACCGCGGCGGGGGCGTCTGGATCCACGTGGACCACGACGGCCCCACCCAGGGCTGCGTCTCGCTCGGACTGGACCGGATGGCGGACCTGCTGCGCCTGCTGGACCCGGACAAGCGGCCGGTGGTGGTGATGGGGGACAGCGTCTCACTGGCGCGCTGACCCGCCGGCCCACCGTCGGGCGTCGGATACGCGGACGGGCCTGGGAAACCGTGTCCCAGGCCCGTCCGTACGCTCGGGCGCGCGTCACGCACGCGGCCGGTGTCGGCGGCGAGTACCGTCCGCTCCGGCCGCTCAGGCCTTGCTGGGCTCCTCGAGACGCGGGAAGAGCACCGCGCCCTTCGTCACCGTCGAGCCCGCCGGCAGCCCGCCCCACTCCGCCGCGTCCTGGACCCGCTGGTCGGCCAGAGCGCCGAGCGACGCCTCCGCGCCGAGGGAGTCCCACAGCTTCTGCGAGGTGTCCGGCATGACCGGGTTCAGCAGCACGGCCACGGCGCGCAGCGACTCGGCGGCCGTGTAGAGGATGGTCGCGAGGCGGGCCCGGCCCTCCTCGGATTCGTCCTTGGCCACCTTCCACGGCTCCTGCTCCGTGATGTAGCCGTTGACCTGCTTCACGAAGTCGAAGACCGCCAGGATCCCGCCCTGGAAGTCCAGCTCCTCGCCGATCTTGCGGTCGGCCTCGGCCACGGCCTTCGCCAGGCCCGCCTGGACCGCCTTCTCGGCCTCGCCGTCGGCGGATGTCCCCGGCAGCGAGCCGCCGAAGTACTTGCCCACCATCGCGGCGACCCGCGACGCCAGGTTGCCGTAGTCGTTGGCGAGCTCGCTCGTGTAGCGGGCGGAGAAGTCCTCCCAAGAGAACGATCCGTCCTGGCCGAACGCGATCGCGCGCAGGAAGTACCAGCGGTACGCGTCCACGCCGAAGTGCGAGGTCAGGTCCTGCGGCTTGATGCCCGTCAGGTTCGACTTCGACATCTTCTCGCCGCCGACCATCAGCCAGCCGTTGGCCGCGATCTTCCCGGGCACCGGGAGCCCCTGCGCCATCAGCATCGCGGGCCAGATGATCGCGTGGAAGCGGAGGATGTCCTTGCCGACGAGGTGGACATTCGCGGGGAACGTGTCCTCGAACTTCGCCGGGTTCTCGTTGTAGCCGACCGCCGTCGCGTAGTTCAGCAGGGCGTCGACCCACACGTAGATGACGTGCTTCTCGTCCCACGGGATCGGGATGCCCCAGTCGAACGTCGACCTGGAGATCGACAGGTCCTGCAGGCCCTGCTTGACGAAGTTCACGACCTCGTTGCGGGCGGACTCGGGCTGGATGAAGCCGGGGTTGGACTCGTAGAACTCCAGCAGCTTCGGGCCGTACTCGCTGAGCTTGAAGAAGTAGTTCTCCTCCTTGAGGATCTCCACCGGCTTCTTGTGCACGGGGCACAGCTTCTCGCCGGCGTACTCCCCCTCGCCGTCCAGCAGCTCGCCGGGGAGCTTGTACTCCTCACAGCCCACGCAGTACGGGCCCTCGTACCCGCCCTTGTAGATCTCGCCCTTGTCGTACAGGTCCTGCACGAACTCCTGGACGCGGTCGGTGTGCCGGCGCTCGGTCGTGCGGATGAAGTCGTCGTTCGCGATCTCCAGGTGCTCCCAGAGGGGCTTCCACGCCTCCTCCACGAGCTTGTCGCACCACTCCTGCGGGGTGACGCCGTTCGCCTCCGCGGTGCGCATGATCTTCTGACCGTGCTCGTCCGTGCCGGTGAGGTACCACACCTTCTCGCCGCGCTGACGGTGCCAGCGCGTGAGCACGTCGCCTGCGACGGTCGTGTAGGCGTGGCCCAGGTGAGGAGCGTCGTTGACGTAGTAGATGGGGGTCGATACGTAGAAGGCCTTCACGCCTTCGCTCGTCCCCTGCTTCTCGGATCCAGTGGCCGCCATGGTCGAAATCCTAACGGCCGCCGGAAGATCGACTCACACGCATAAAACCCGACCGCCCGAACCGCGCCGGCGGACCGGCCACCGGACCGGGCCGTCCGAGGCCGGGTGCGGAAGGCATCGCTCCGCCCCTGGAGAGGTTCCCGAAACATCCGTTCCGGTAGGAAGGGGGGATGCGGGTACTGGTCGCGGAGGACGAGGAAGTGCTGGCGGCGCTGGTCGCCACCGGGCTGCGGAAGGCCGGTTTCGCCGTCGACACCGTCCACAGCGGTGACGAGGCCCTCGCCCAGCTGGGTCTCCACGCCTACGACGTGGTCGTCCTCGACCGCGACCTGCCCCGGCAGCACGGGGACGACGTGGCCCGCGAGCTGGTCGCCACCGCCTCGACGACCCGCATCCTGATGCTGACGGCGGCCGCCTCCACGGAGGACCGGGTGGCGGGGCTCGACCTGGGCGCCGACGACTATCTGACCAAGCCGTTCGAGTTCCCGGAGCTGGTCTCGCGCGTCCGGGCCCTGCGGCGGCGCAGCGCCCGGCCCCCGCTGCCCCCCACGCTGGAACGGCACGGGGTGCGGCTCGACACGGTGCGGCGCACGGCCCATCGCGACGGACGGGACCTGGAACTCTCCCCGAAGGAGTTCACCGTGCTGCAGATCCTGCTGGAGGCGGACGGTGCCGCGGTGTCCGCGGAGGAACTCCTGGAACGGGCCTGGGACGCGCACGCGGACCCGTTCACGGCCGCGGTGCGGGTGTGCATGAGCAAGCTGCGCGGAAAACTCGGGGAGCCGGGGCTCATCCGCACCCTCCAGGGCGTGGGGTACGTGCTGTGACCGGCAGGCTCGGCGCCGGCTCCGCGATCAGGACCCGTATCGCGATGGTCTACGGCGCGGTCTTCCTGGTGCTCGGCGCCTGTCTGCTGGCGATCGTGAACCTGCTGTCCAGGACCGGCACGCGGGACGAGGCGGCGGCGATCGCCCTGCGCGAGGCCAGTGCGCCCACGTCGCCGGTGACCGTCCACCGGCTGTCCGACCTGACGGGCAACGTGAGCGACGCGGCGTCCGAGCAGATGCTCATCTGGTCCGCTTTCGCACTGCTGGGCACGGCGGTGTGCGCGGTGGTCGTGGGGTGGTGGACGGCGGGACGGGTGCTGCGCCCGGTCCACGAGATGACCGCCAGGGCGAGAAGGCTCTCCGAGCGCACGCCCGCGGGAGTCCCCCGGGGCGAGGGCTGGGGAAGGATCGCCGTGCGCGGCCCCGACGACGAGCTCAAGGAGCTGGGCGACACGGTCGACGCGCTGCTGGCGCGGCTGGAGAAGGCCTTCGACAGCCAGCGCCGGTTCATCGCGAACGCCTCGCACGAGCTGCGGACGCCGCTCGCCACACAGCGGACCGCGATCCAGGTGGGCCTGGAGGACTCGGACGTGAAGCAGGTCCTGCTGGACGCCAACCGCCGCAGCGAGCGGCTCATCGAGGGACTGCTGGTGCTGGCGCGCAGCGAACGGGGCCTGGAGGAGACGGAGAAGGCGGATGTCGGGCTGGGCGACGTCGTCGAGGAGGAATGCGCACGGCACGGCGTCCACGCGGACGTCTCGCGGGCCGGGACGGTCCGCGGCAACCGGCTGCTGCTGGCCCAGCTCGTACGGAATCTGGTGGCGAACGCGGTGGCCTACAACGTCCCGGGCGGGTCGGTCGAAGTGTCGGCCGGCGGCGGTCTGCTGACCGTCGCGAACACCGGCCCCGTGGTCGAGGCCGCGGACGTCGCCGGACTCTTCGAGCCGTTCCGCCGCGGGGAGGGGCGGGACCGGATGGGGCCGGGCGCGGGGCTCGGCCTCAGCATCGTCCGGTCGATCGCCGTGGCGCACGGCGGGACGGTGCGGGCGGAGCCGGGACCGGCTGGGTCCGGTCCCGGAGGTGGGCTGGTGGTGCGGGTGTCGCTGCCGGTGCGGGGCGAGCCGTGACCGCGGCGGGGGGCGGCCCGTGCGGAGTCCCCGCGCGGGGACTCCGCCGTCCGTGACCGGTGCGGCCGCCGGGGCCGCACCGGTCGGGTTCGCGGCGATCAGCCTTCGCGGCGGTCCAGCCACTTCGGGAAGGCGCCGAGCAGACCCTCGTAGAGCTCCTCGTCGGTGAGCTCGCGGGGGTCCGGGCCGGCGTGGAAGAAGGCGGCGTTCTCCACGGAGGCGTCGGCGTCGAGCTTGCGCAGGAAGTCGAAGCCCTTGGCCTCGTACTCGCCGAACGCCACGAACTGCCAGAAGAGCGGCTTGCCCGCAGCATCGGCGAGCGCCTGCTTGGCGGGCTGCTTGGCGTCGGGCGCGCCGTCGGTCTGGAAGACGACGAGTGCGGGCCCGTCTGCGCCCGACTTCTCGAAGTGCGCGACGACCTCCTCGACGGCCCGGTGGTAGCTGGTTCGTCCCATGTGGCCGAGGCCCGCGTGCAGCTCGTCGACGCGGCCCTCGTGCTCGGCGAGCGTCAGCTCGCCGGTGCCGTCGATGTCCGTCGAGAAGAACACGACGTGGACGGACGCGTCCTCGTCGAGGTGCGCGGCGAGCGCGAGGGTCTGCTCGCCGAGCTGCTGTGCGCTGCCGTCCTTGTAGTACGGCCGCATCGACCCGGACCGGTCCAGCACGAGGTAGACCTTCGCCCGGGCCCCGGCGGCCCCGGCCCCCTTGAGCGCCACCCCGGCGGCCTTGTACGCCCCGACGAGACCCGCGGCCCGCGCCTTGACCCGCGCGAGGGAGAAGGCGGGCTTGCCCGATGCGGCGTCGTCGGTGGTGGATGCGGCGGCGGGCTCGGGCTCGGGGGCTGCCTCGCTCGGCTCGGGCCCGGCGGCGATGGGCTCGGGCTCCGCGACTGCGGCGACCGGCTCGGGCTCCGCGACCGGCTCCGCGTCGGTCTCGGGCTCGGTGGCCGCCGTGCCGGCGGCTGCGGCGGCGACCGGCTCGGCCTCGGTGGTCGCTGCGACGGCCTCGGGCTCGGTGGTCGCTGCCACGGGCTCGGCTTCGACGGTGGCCTCCGTGCCGGCGGCCGCGGTCGCGGCGGCGACCGGCTCGGCCTCGGTGGTCGCTGCGACGGCCTCGGCCTCGGGCGCGTCCGCATCGTCGGCCGGGGCCGTCCCGGTGGCCTTGCCGTCGGTGGCGACGGGCTCGGGAGTCGTGGGGGCGGTGTCGTCCGCGGCCCGGTCCGCCCCGGCGGCGGTGTCCGACCCGGCGGACGACTCCACGGCGTCGGTGGTCGCGTCCGCGGTGACGGCCTCGGCCTGCGCCGCGTCCTCCTCCGCGGGCTTCGCGATCGCCGCGTCGGCGTCGGTGCCCGGCTCCACCGCGGTACCGGTCCCGGCGGCCGTCTCCGCCGTGACCGGCTCGACCCGCGCGGCGTCCGGCTCCTCCGCGTCCGTGTCCACGTCGGCGGCGGAGGGGGCTTCGTCCGCGCCGGCCACCGGCTTGGCGTCCTCGGCGTCGGCCGAGGGGGCAGGCGCGGCCTCCGGCGTCGTGCCGTCCGCGTCCTTCGCGGCGGGAGCCGTCTCCGAGCCGGCCGCGGGCACTTCGGCCGCGGTCGCCGGCTCGCCGGCCGGGGTGGCCTCGGCCTCGGCAGCCACGGCGGTCTCGGGGGCACCGTCCTCAGCGGGCTTCTCCCGCCCGGCCGCGGCCGGTTCCTTACCGGTGGACGTGTCCGCGTCCGTCGTCCTCTCTCCCGTCGCGGCGTCGGGCGTGGACGGCGTCCGGGCCGGCGGGATCGTCGGGCGCGTGCCCGGGGGAGTGTCGAACGCCGCTGCCACCAGATCTGCCGCACGGTCCTGCGGGTTGGGGGCCTCGGCCTGGGGCGGGACGGACGCGGGGACGGTCGGGGTCGTCGTGGAGGCCGGTGAGGACGACTCCGTACGCTCGCGTCCAAACACCTTTCGCAGCAAGCTCCGAATGCCCATGAGCGAGGCCTTTCGCGTGAATTGGGTGCGATCAATGTCCGCATTTTCCGGCATTGTCCGGCCTGGCTGGGGCAACGCCGCAGCTCCGGCCAGCGCGGACACGTAAGGTTAGCGGCCGCCTCTTCCGTACGGCCGCAAGCCCCTCCCGCGTCAAGAGCGCCCCGGTCGCTCCGGATTCATCCCTCGTTCACCTGGCTGCCTCCGCACTGCACACATGTGCCCCTACCGTCACGGCCGGAGACATTCCGACACGATGTCGGCGCGGGGTGCGCCGAGGGGATTGGGGAAGACGTGCGCAGAATCCTGCCGCTCCTGAGCTCGAACCACGCGGGCGGTCGTTCCGCCCTCACCTGCCGCTACCGCTGCGGTGACGCCTGCTTCCACGAGGTGCCGAACACCAGCGCAAACGAGTACGCCGGCGACGTCATCGCCGCGACGCTGTCCCGCCGTTCGATGATGCGCACCGCCGCCGTCGTGACCGTCGCCACGGCCGCAGGCGGAGCCGTCATCGCGCAGAACGCACCGTCCGCGCAGGCCGCCGCGGTGCCCGCCGCCGGCGACGCCCGCCACGGCGGACCCGGGGGCGGCGCCGCGGACGGTGCCCGTGGTCTGCGCTTCTCGCCGGTCGAGCCCAACACCGCCGACAAGGTGACCGTTCCCGCCGGGTACACGCAGAACGTGGTGATCCGCTGGGGCGAGCCGATCCTGCGCGGGGCGCCGGCCTTCGACGCCGACAGGCAGACGGCGAAGGCGCAGGCCGGCCAGTTCGGTTACAACAACGACTTCCTCAGCCTGCTCCCGCTGCGCGAGCACGGCCGCCAGGTACTCGTGGCCAACCACGAGTACACGGACGAAGTCCTCATGTTCAAGGGCTACGACGCCGCCAACCCGACCCGCGAGCAGGTCGAGATCGCCTGGGCCGCACACGGACTGTCCGTGGTCGTCGTGCAGGAGGAGCGCAAGAGCGGCAGGCTCACGCCCGTCTCCCGACACTGGCTCAACCGCCGTCTGACGGCGACCAGCGAGTTCCGGCTCACGGGCCCGGCCGCGGGCAGCGCCCTGCTCAGGACGTCCGCCGACCCGACCGGCACCAAGGTCCTCGGCACGCTCAACAACTGCGCCGGCGGCACGACCCCCTGGGGCACCACGCTCCACGGCGAGGAGAACTTCAACCAGTACTTCGCCAACGGCACCAGCGCCACCGACAAGCGCTACGGCCTGACCACCGGTGCCACCGAGCGCAAGTGGGAGCGTTTCGACAAGCGCTTCGACGCCGCCCAGGAGCCCAACGAGTCGCACCGCTTCGGCTGGGTCGTCGAGCTCGACCCGTACGACCCGGACTCGACGCCCCGCAAGCGCACGGCCCTCGGCCGCTTCAAGCACGAGGCCGCCCAGCCCCGGCTGACCCGTGACGGCCGCCCGGTCGTGTACATGGGCGACGACGAGCGCTTCGACTACTTCTACAAGTTCGTCTCGTCGAAGCGGATGAAGAAGGGCGACAGCCGTGCCGCCCGCGAGCACAACCTGACGCTGCTGGACGAGGGCACGCTGTACGTCGCGAAGCTCACCGGCGACTCCCCCCAGGACGTCGACGGCACCGGCAAGCTCCCGAACGACGGCGAGTTCGACGGCAGCGGCGTGTGGATCCCGCTGGCCACCGGCGACGTCTCGCACGTCCCCGGCATGACCGCCGAGGAGGTGTACGTCTTCACCCGCCTCGCGGGCGACAAGGTCGGCGCCACCAAGATGGACCGCCCCGAGGACGTCGAGCCGAGCCCGCGCACGGGCCGGGTGTACGTCGCGCTGACGAACAACACCGACCGCGGCAAGGCCGGCAAGCCGGGCGCGGACGAGGCCAACCCGCGCAATCTCAACAAGCACGGCCAGATCCTGGAGCTCGCCGAGCACTGGGACGACCCGTCGGCCGACGGCTTCGCCTGGCGGCTGTTCCTGGTCGCGGGCGACCCGGAGGACCCGGCCACCTACTTCGCCGGCTACCCGAAGGAGACGGTCAGCCCGATCTCCTGCCCGGACAACGTGGCCTTCGACCCGCACGGCAATCTGTGGATCTCCACCGACGGCGCCCAGCTCGGCTCGCACGACGGCCTGTTCGGCGTCGCGACGACCGGTGAGCGCCGCGGTGAGCTGAAGCAGTTCCTCACGGTCCCGAAGGGCGCCGAGACCTGCGGTCCGATCATCCAGGACCGCCGGGTTCTCGTCGCGGTCCAGCATCCGGGCGAGGTCGACGGGGCGACCGTCGAGAAGCCGGCCTCGGAGTGGCCCGACGGACCGGGCCGGCTCGTGCGCCCGTCGGTCGTCGCCGTCTACCGCAAGGACGGCCGCGACATCGGCGTCTGACCCCGGTGAGCCCCGTGGGCCCGGCAGCTCCCGCCGGGCCCGCGGGGGAGGCCGTGCCCGTCCGCTGCGCGCACCGTGCCGGACGGGGGCGTCAGTCCGGGTCGGCGGCCGTGCGGAACCGGACGAACTGCTCGGCGGGGTCGCCCGTGTACGACCAGGGAACTCGCGCCGCCCTCGCGCCCAGCATCGTGAACAGCCGGCGCGCCACGTCGGTCTCGCCCGCGTAGCAGGCTGCGTGTGCCAGGTAGTTGAGCTCGGCCACCTCCTCCGGGAGGACGGGGCCCTCCGGCCGGCCGCCGATCCACCGCTGCCAGGTCCGCTTCACCTCGGTCACCGCCAGCTCGTGCTTCCAGTGCTGGCCGAAGTCGCGCACCGGGGCCCGCCCGCGGGAGCACTCCGCCACGTAGCGGAACTCCTCCACCCGCGCGATCTGCACGAGCACCGGCAGCGGGGAGCCGGGCGGGGCGGCGCCCGCCGCGTCGCGGGCGACGTCGTACATCGAGCCGTGCGTGCCGTGCCAGCGTGCCGACCAGTAGCGCAGCAACTGCACGTGGCCCTCGATGTTGTCGGGGTCGCGCCGCCGCAACTCGTCCCACCAGGACCGCAGTTGGCGCCGTCCCACCCCGCCGTCGTACAGCCGGGCCACCGTCAGCAGCGACACCCAGGGCATGGGATCGGCGGGCGCCGCCTCGGCGGCACCGATGCAGGCCATCACCGCCACGTCGATCCGGTCGCGGTCCACGGCCGTGCCCCGGCCCCGCGCGATGGCGTCGTCGAAGACCCGGACGACCGCGGTCGCGGCGCGCAGCACGGCCGCGTCGGAGTTGTCCGGTTCGGCCGCCCACCACGCCTCTACGGCCGAGGAGCCCGCCGCCGCGTGCGAGAGCTGCCGCAGCCGGTGGGTGCGGCGCGGCCAGTCCCGCCCGGTGGCGTGCAGCAGGTCGCGCACCCCCTGCCAGCGCCCGATCACGATGTCGTGGCGGGCCTCCGTCAGCGCGCGGTCACCGAAGTCCGGGTCGAAGACCGGCTCGAAACGGCGGCGAGCAGCAACCATGTCCCTGCCTGCTTTCTGCGGTCAGAAGTCCGTCGCCATGGCGTCGCGAGGACCGTCGTGCCGGGTGGAGGCCGAACCGGAGTACGCGGCCTCCGCCTCGATGGCGCGGGCCGCGTCCAGTTTCGCGGGCCGGTAGTACGTGCTGCCCTGCCGCCAGTACCAGAGCATCGGCACCACCCCGGCCGCCAGTCCGCCGAGGCCGATCACGAGCGAGGCGGTGCTCAGCTCGCCGAGCGACTCGAAGAAGATCCAGAACATGAAGGCCGAGCCGAGCAGCGGCCATGCGCCGCCGAGCACGAAGTTCTTCACCGACGTCAGCACCATGCTGCGGTAAGCGGCGACGGCGGCGATGCCCGCGAGGCCGTAGTACACCGCGATCTGGAGGGAGATCGCGTTCACGGCGTCGGAGAGCACGTCGCCGACCGAGCCGAGAGCGGTCGCGGCGAAGAGCATCACCAGAGCGACCGCGCCGACCACGGCGATCGCGACCCACGGGGTGTTCCAGCGCTCGTGCACGGTGCCGAGCGCGGAGGGCATCGTGCGGTCCCGGCCCATCGCGAACAGCGAGCGGGTGACCTGGATCAGGGTGGTCTCCAGAGTCGCGACCGTCGACAGCATCACCGCGATGATCAGCAGCTTGCCGCCGACGCCGGGCCAGATCTCGTCGCCCAGCACACCGAGGACGTTTCCGCTGCCCGCCCGGATCTGCTCGGACGTGAGGATGGTGTTGACGGCCACCGTGAACGCCACGAAGAGCAGGAGCACCACGCCGACGCCGACGAGGCTCGCGACACCGGCCGTCCTGCGGCTGTTCCGCGTCTCCTCGCTGAGGTTGCTCGTGACGTCCCAGCCCCAGTAGTAGAACGCGGCGACGAGCGCGCCCGAGGCGAAGCCCGAGGCGCCGTCGAAGTGCGAGAAGCCCAGCCAGGACCAGTCGAAGGCGGCCGCGGAACCCTTGTGCAGCAGCGCGGCCAGCAGGAACAGCACGAGCAGCAGCACCTCGACGCCGGTCATCAGCAGCTGTGCCCGCACGGTCAGCCGCGCCCCGCCGAGGACCACAAGCAGCATCACCAGGAACCAGCCGGCGCCGACGAGCGCCGCGAGCCCGGTGTTGTCGGCGAGGCCCGGGTCGAAGAGCGCGAGGGTCATCGCACCGGCCGGCAGCGAGCCGGCCACCATGAAGATCGTCGCGGAGACGACCAGGGCCCAGCCGGAGAGGAAGCCGAGACAGGGGTGGAGCGTGCGGCCCACCCAGGAGTAGCTCGCTCCGGCGTTGACGTCGATCCGGCCGAGGCGGCCGAAGGCCAGGACGATGCCGAGCATGGGTATCGCGCAGTACAGCAGCGCGGCCGGACCGGCCAGGCCCACCGCGCCCACCAGGACGGCGGTGGTCGCGGCGAGCGAGTAGGCGGGGGCGCTCCCGGCGACCGCCATCACGATGGTGTCGAACGTACCGAGGACGTTGGGCTGGAGCCCTCTGCCGGTGTTGCTGCTCATCGAATGTCCTTGTGTGGCAGGCCATGTGGCGATGGATCAGGGTCGCCGTCCGCACTGAAGGGGTGGTTCCGCGACGGGGGACGGAGCGCATCGTAGTCGTCCCCCGTACCCTCGGTGGTATGGCGGATGACGCAGGGACCCCAGGGGCTGCGGAAGGCACCGTGCGGGTCGACAGCTGGATCTGGTCCGTGCGGCTGACCAAGACGCGTTCCCAGGCGGCGACGGCCTGCCGCGGAGGGCATGTCCGGGTCAACGGCGAGCGCGTCAAACCCGCGCACGCGCTGAGGGCCGGAGACGAGGTGCGCCTCTTCCACGCGGGCCGGGAGCGGATCGTGGTGGTCTCCCGCATCATCCGCAAGCGCGTCGGTGCGCCCGCCGCGGTGCAGTGCTACGTGGACAACAGCCCTGCGCCCCCGCCGCGCGAACTCACCGCGCCGATGGGAGTGCGGGACCGGGGCGCGGGCCGGCCGACGAAGCGCGACCGACGGGACATGGAGCGCCTCCACGGCCGCACCTCGTCCCGCTGACAGGGACGCCTGCCGGGCCCGGGGCCCGCGGCTCCGCCCCGGTGGGCGGGGGCGCCGCCGCCGTCACGGCCTGCCGGGCCCGGGGGCCGGACACCTCCGGCCTCAGGGGCCCGGCGCGTTGGACGCGGGGGACGGGGACGCGATGGTGCGGGCCGCCGTCACCTCCTGGCGCAGCGGCTCGAGGACGCTCCGCTCGTCGCCCTCCAGCTCCGCCCGCGGCCCGGTGCGCCCCTCCCGGGAACGGATGTCCTCGGCGAGTTCGCGCAGGTGCCGTACGACGTCGTCGACCTCGGCCCGCGTGGGCGGTGGGGCGCCGTGGTCCACCCGGACCCTGGCCGCGGTCGTGGCGTCCGCGATCCGCTCGACCGCGACGACGAGCGGCCACCACGCGGCCGCGCGCGTGCCCGCGGGCGGCGGCTCGGTGAGCGCCCGCTGGAACTCCGAGCGCACGGCGGACAGATCCCGGTACAGCCGGCGCCGGGACCGTGCCCGCCCGCCCTGGTCGGCATCGGCGCCGAACGCCAGCCCCACATGGCGCGCGGCGTGGTCGACCGAGTCCGCGAGCCGGTCCCCGATCCGGCTGTGCCAGCTCTCGGGCCAGAGCAGGTACCCCGCGACCAGCGCGATCGCACAGCCGATCAGGCTGTCCACGAGACGGGCCCCGACCAGCCCGATCCCCTGGCGGTTGAGCAGGTCGGACAGCAGCAGGATCACCGGGGTGATCGCCGCGGTCTGGAAGGCGTACCCCTTGGCCGAGAAGGCGGGGATGAGCCCGCCGAGGACGATCATGACGGGCACGTCCCACCAGCCGCGCGGCACCTCGGCCAGCACGGCCGCGGCGACCGCCAGGCCCGCCACCGTGCCCAGTCCGCGTCCCACCGCGCGGGAGAAGACCGAGCCGAAGTCCGGCTTCAGGACGAAGGTGACGGTGAGGGCGACCCAGTAGGACCGGTCGAGTTCCACGGTGGAGGCCAGCGCCTGGGCCAGGCCGATGCAGAGCGCGAGACGCAGCCCGTAGCGCCAGGAGGCCTCGGAGAAGAGCACGTCGCGTGCAGTGCGGCGGATGCGGACGCCCAGCGCGGCCGGCCGGCCGAGGCGGTCGTCCACGTTGTCGGGGTCGGGGTCCGTCCCGAGGACCACGGTCGCCGCGTGCCGCAGCGCGTGGTCCACCGCGCGCTCGGTGGGTGTCGTGGGCGCCGGCAGGTCCGGTTCGTACGGGCCGCGCCGGCCGCGCTCGACGGCGTCCGCGAGCACCCGTACCGCCGCGGGGATCGCGGCGGGCAGCCGACGGCCGCGCTGGTGCGCCGCGGGGGCGGCCTCGACGACCGGGATCAGGGCGTTGAGCTGGGCCAGCAGCCGCACCAGCGTGGGATTGCGGCCGTGGTCGCGGGCGCGGCGGGCGAGGATCAGATCGTACGAGTCGTCGAGCGACTGCGTGACGGCCTGGCGGCGTTCGTCGTAGGCGTCGCCGCCCGCCGCCGCCAGCAGGTCCGCGACCGACCGGTAGGCGCGGGCGACCGCCGACCGCTCGGGCGCGCCGCCGCGCAGCGGCCAGCCGAGCAGGGCGAGCGCGAGCACGAGCAGACCGCCGAAGCCGAGCAGCAGTGGCGCCGCCCACCAGGGGCTGGGCATCGGCAGCCCGGCCCCGACCACCGCGTTGAGCAGGAGCAGCAGACCCGAGACCGAGGCGACCGCGCCGATCGAGGAGATCATCCCGGAGACGAGGGCCACCGACGTGAGGACGGCGACCGCGAGCCCGGGCCGGTCGTACACCAGCGTGCCGAGCGTGACGCCGACGGCGCCGAAGGCCTGGGGTACGGCGATGTTGAAGATCCGCATCCGGTAGGCGTCGGCGGTGTCGCCGATGACTCCGGAGAGCGCGCCCATCGACACCAGTGCCCCGTACACCGGCCGTTCCACGGCGAAGCCCACGGCCAGGGGGGCCGAGAGTGCCACGGCGGCGCGGACGACCGCCGCCCGGTTGACCGGTGTGGGCTGCGGGCGCAGCCCGGCCACCAGCCACGCCGGCGGGCCCAGCCCTACTCGCTCCTTCACGGTCACCCCTGGTGCAGGTCGAGGCCGACGATCAGTGCGCGGTGGTCCGTTCCGCGGAGGTCGAGGAAGCGTGCACCGCGTACGCCGAAATCATCGCTCACCAGCACGTGGTCGATCTGCGCGCCGAGCGGCCGGGGTGCGGCGGCCGGCCAGGAGGGCGTGCGGAACGCCCCGCCGAGCCGGGCGCTGTCGTGCAGCCCGCCCGCGTCGAGGACGCGGCGGAAGGCGGCGTGGTCCTGTCCGGAGTTGAAGTCGCCCGCGAGGATGGCCGGGGTCCCTCTGCTGCCGGCAGCCCAGGCCCGTACCCGGGCGAGGTCCGCCCGCCAGGCGTCGAGTCCGCCGGGGACGGGCGGCAGCGGGTGGGCGAGCTGCAACCGGACGGTGCTCTTGCCGACCGTCGTCACCGCGCCCGGCATGGCCAGTACGCCCGGGATGCCGCCGGTGCCGCTCAGCGGATGGACCGAGAGGATCGCGGAGCCCGCGGCGAGATCGCCCTCGACGACCCGGCGGTACGGGTAGTCCCGGCGCGAGAGCTCCGACGCGAGCGCGGCGGAGCAGGTGCGTTCGCACTCCTGGACGAAGACGATGTCGGGCCGCTCGCGCCGGACGGCGGCGAGCAGATCCGGGGTGGCCCGCCCGAACTCCACGTTGGCGGTGAGCACGTCGAGCCGCGCGACCACGGGCCCGCGCGGTGGTGCGGGCTCCGGCCCGTAGGGCTGCACGTACCCGCCGGTGACGGCGAGCACCACCAGCGCCCACACCAGGAGCGTCCGCCGCCGGGCGAACGCGGCGAGCAGCAGCGCCGCCCCGGCGGGCAGCAGCAGCCACGGCAGGAACGCGAGCAACTGCGGCACGGGCGTCGGGCCGTCGACGTCGAGCACCCGGCAGCCGGCGACCACCGACACTCCGGCGAGCAGTGCTCCTGCGGTCCACCCGGCGGCGCGCCGCCCTGCGATTCCCGGCTCCATGTCCGGCCAACGGCCCACGGCCCGGAAGAGTTCGGCACGGGGTTCCGCCCGGGTCCGGCCTGCCGTCGGCGGCCGGGCCCGGGTACGGCGCGGCCGCCGTGGCGGGCTCTCAGTGCCGGACCGCCTGCCCGATCTCGGCCGGGGGCGTACCGGACAGGTCCCGATGGGTCGTCGCCTTCGCCGACTTCGTACCGCCCGGGGGAACGGCGTCGATCGACACCACGGTCGAGTCGAGGAGATTCCCGCTGCTGTCCTTCCAGTTGACCAGGACCGTGTAGTCGGCTGCCTTGTCGGTGGGGTTCGTCGCGGTGATCTCGTTGGTCAGGCGGTTGTTCTCGGCCTCCGTGGGCCCGGCCTTCACATCGGCCTTGGCGTCCAGGCCGCCCTTGATCTTCGCCATCTCCGAGGCCGCCGCCGCGGTCGCCGACTCGACGGCCTCGCCCGCCTTGGACGCCACCGACTTCGGCGTCTCGCCACTGTCGTTCGAACAACCGGCCATGCCGGCCGCGAGCGCGACGGCGGTCGCGGCGGCCATGACGGCGTTCCGTATGCCATGGCTCGATCTCATACGCACCAGCGTGCGCCCCCGGCACCCGTTCGGCCACTCGGCCGATCCGGCGCCGGGGGACGGTGGCAGGACCGCGCCGCCCGGGCCGGGCACCGGCCGAAGCCGCGTCAGTCCCGCGCCACCGGGGCCAGTCCGCGAAGCGCCGTGATGAGCAGCTCGACGCCGAAGGCGAACTCGGCCTCGTGGTCGTTCACGGCCAGGATCGGCGCGACCTTGGCGACGGCGGGGAAGCCGGAGCCGGCGAAGTACGCGGTGCGGGCCGCCAGCCTCTCCTCCGGGGCCCGGCCCTCGCGGCCCGATCCCGGCGCGCTGCGGACCTCCTGGAGGAGGGTGCCGACCTGGAAGGAGATGAACAGCCGCAGCACGTGCACGGCGATCTCCTCATCGAAGCCGTGGTCGAGCATCATCGCGATCATCGTGTCCACCGGTGCGAGCGCGGTGGGAGTGGACAACTGCCGCATCAGCACCAGTTCACAGGCCCGCGGGTGGCGCAGTGACGCCCGGCGGAAGCCGTACGCGATGTCGCGGACGCCCTCCTCCCAGCCTCCCGTCATCCGACGCGGCATCCGCATGTCGGTGGTGATGAACTCGGTCACCCCGTCCAGAATGTCGTCCTTGCTGCGCACATGGTTGTAGAGGGACATGGCCTGGACGCCGAGGCGGGCCGCGATACGGCGCATCGACAGTGCCTCCACGCCCTCCTCGTCGATGATCACCAGTGCCGCCCCGACGATCCGTTCCCGGCTCAACGGCTCGCGAGGTCCGGGGACTTCAGGTCGTGCTCCTCGGGCCATGAACGACGGCTCCTCTTTCGGGTGGCTACGTGCGGTAACGCTTGACGACTTACAGCGTAAGTGCTTCGCTCCTGTCTCGTACTTACGGTGTAAGTGGCGCAACTGCTGTGGAGGCAGGGCGAGATGAAAGACGGACGGCCGCGCACGACGCGGCCGTCCGTATGAGCGCCTTCCGGGACCGGAGCCACGAGCGAACGGTCCGCCGAGCACAACAGCACAGCCGCCATCCTCTCCCAGCCCGGTCGTCTCGCGCCCGGGTATCCCCCTGTGAGCAGGAGGCACAGATGTCTGTGCGTACGACCCCGATCCGCCAGCGGCGCTCAGCCGTCACCATCCACCACCTCGACTGCGCGCCGATGCGCCCCCTGGGCGGTACGCCGCTCGTGGCGCACTGCCTGCTGATCGCGACCGGGAGCGGGCTGGTCCTCGTCGACACCGGTCTCGGCGCGGCCGAGGTCTCCGATCCGCGAAGGCTCGGCACGCTCTTCCGCCGCACGATGCGGCCGGTACTGGATCTGTCCCGAACGGCCGTCCACCAGGTCCGGGCACTGGGCTACGACCCGTACGACGTACGGGACATCGTTATCACCCACCTCGACCTGGACCATGCCGGTGGACTCGCGGACTTCCCGCGCGCCCGCGTCCACGTGATGGCCGACGAGTACCGCGCGGCGATGCGGCGCGACACCCGCCTCGAGGCGAACCGGTATCTGCCCGCCCAGTGGGCGCACGGCGTCGACTGGGTCGTCCACGACCACGCCGACTCGGACTGGATGGGCTTCCCGGCCTCGCGGGTGCTGCGCGCCCCCGACATCCTGCTGGTCCCGCTGCCCGGCCACACCCGCGGCCACAGCGCGGTCGCGGTCCAGGAGCCGGACCGCTGGCTGCTGCACGCCGGCGACGCCTACTTCTTCCACGGCGAGATCGATCTGCGCCGCCCGCGCTGCCCCCGGCCGCTCGCGCTCCACCAGCGGCTCGTCGCCGACGACCACGAGATGCGGCTGGGTCAGCTGGAACGGCTGATGCGGTTGCGCCGGGCCCATCCGCGCCTCGTGCGGATCTTCTCCTCGCACGACCCGTTCGAGTTCGAGCTGATGGCGAACGGCGGTTAGCCACGCGCCCGGTGGCGTGCGGAGCGGGTGCGTGCGTCGGCTGCGTGCGCCCGGGCGCGTGCCCGGGCGCGGCCGGCGTCAGGCCCCGGATCAGGCGGTGGTGCGCGATTCCGTGGTCACCAGCGCCCAGATGATGAACACCGAGATGGCCATCGAGAAGATCGCCCATACCGGCTGGTAGGGCAGGAACAGGAACTGGACGATGATGTTGAGCGAGGCCAGGGTGACACCCAGATACCGCGACCACGCCATGTTCTTGAGGATTCCCCAGCCGGTCACCGCCACCAGGATCCCGAGGACCAGGTGGACCCAGCCCCAGGCGGTGAGGTCCCAGGAGAAGACGTAGCTGCCGACCTGGGCGTAGACCTCGTCCTCGACGATTCCGGCGATCCCCTCGAAGATGCTGATGACACCGGTGACCATCATCAGGACGCCGGCGAAGAGCGTGCCCCCCGCCGCCCATCCGGTTTCCGGACCGGCCCCGGACGTGCCCCGTGCAGTGTGTTGGCTCATGGCGCCAGCATGCGCCGAACGGTGCACAACGGACATTTCGGGTGGGCCGTTCGGGGTACGCCCGCGCGGCGGTGCCGGATTCGCCGGGCGGCGGCGGTACCGGCAGGTTCGTGGCTCGGGCGGCGGCGTACGGCGTCGATTCCGGCGGCCGCCCTTCCGGTGGGCGCCTTGCCGGAAGGCGGGCCGGCGCGGGCGCTCGGACCGCCGCCCGGCTCCGTTCCGGGGCAGGTCGTCCGGAGGCTCCCGGCCTGATCCACTTGCCACGCCTGCCGCCCGGGTGTGCGCTGGTGGAGGGGAACCGGGGGGAGCGGAAGGAGCTCAGTCATGGCCCACGCGGCGGTGCCCGAGCGGCACCACGGCACCACCCTCGGCATCGCGTTGCCGGCCGTGATCGGCGTGATCTACGGCCTCTACACGTCCTTCATCGCCCGCATGTCCGGAGAGTCCGCGGGCGCACAGTTCGCGATCGGGCTCATCTCCTGCCTGGTGATCGCCGGGCTCTGCTACGCGCTCGGCCGCTACCAGCACAGCCTCCCGCGTGAACTGCGCGCGGTGGCGTACGCGGCGCTCGTCGGCTGCTCGGTCGGCTACCTCAACAGCCTGTCCGGCGACAGCATCCTCACGTCGGTGGTCCTGTCCGTGATCATCGCGGCGGCGACGTTCTGCGTGATGTTCTACACCTTCTACGTCCACGAGGAGTGACCCCCTCTCCTCCACGGGCACCTGGGCCGTGTCGGACGCGGCCTCGCGAGGCGCGGCCGCCAGATCTGATCTGGCGGCCGCGCCTCGCCGTCTCGCGCCTACGGGGTGGGACCGGGAAAGCGGCTGCCAGGCCCCGGGGGAAGAAGGGGAGGAGGCGCATCGTGCAGGAGCGGAAGAAGGCGGAGCCGCTGCGCGTCGCCGTCATCATCGGCAGCACGCGCGAGGGGCGTGTCGGCGAGAGCGTGGGCCGGTGGTTCACTGAGCGGGCCGCCCCGCGCGACGATCTGGAGTTCTCCGTCGTCGACCTGATCGACTACGACTTCCCGGCGCACTACCCGGACCGGGCCACCACCGGGATCCGGGAGTTCACGGACGAGGTGGCCCGGGCGGACGCGTTCGTCGTGGTCACGCCGGAGTACAACCGCTCCTTCCCGGCCTCCCTCAAGCAGGCCATCGACTACGCCTACGACGAGTGGCGGGCCAAGCCGGTGGCGTTCGTGAGCTACGGCCATGGCTCGCGGGGACTGTACGCGGTCGAGCACTTGCGTTCCGTGTTCACCGAGCTGCACGCGGTGAGTTTGCGCAACGGCGTCGGTCTGAACCTCCTGGAGGACCTGTTCGAGCCCGACCAGGACCGGTCAGTGGGGCCGATGCTCGACCAGCTCGCCTGGTGGGGCCTCGCACTCCGCGATGCCCGCGCCGCCCGCCCGTACATCTCCTAGACCGCCCGCCCGCGCCGACACGTTCCCCGCCTCGACCGCCTCGACCGCCCGGCCGTCCACCTCGACTGCCCGACCATCCCGCGGACCGCGACCGCGACCGCCACAGCGAAGGAACCGAAGGAACTCGACGATGAGTACAGATCTGGCCATCGAGACGAACGGCCTGGTGAAGGTGTTCGGCGACAACCGGGCCGTCGACGGTGTCGATCTCCGTGTGCCCGCCGGCACCGTCTACGGCCTCCTGGGGCCGAACGGCGCCGGCAAGACGACCACGGTGAAGATGCTGGCCACCCTCCTCAGGCCGGACGGCGGCGAGGCGCTGGTCTTCGGCAGCGACGTGCTGAAGGACGCCGACACGGTGCGCGGCAGAGTAAGCCTCACCGGGCAGTACGCCTCGGTGGACGAGGACCTCACCGGCACGGAGAACCTCCTTCTGCTGGGCCGGCTCCTCGGCCACGGGAAGCGGGCGTCGCGCGAACGGGCGGCGCAACTGCTCGACGCGTTCGGGCTGACGGAGGCCGCCGACCGCCAGGTGAAGAACTACTCGGGCGGCATGCGCCGCCGCATCGACATCGCCGCGTCCATCCTCAACACACCGGACCTGCTGTTCCTGGACGAGCCGACCACCGGTCTCGACCCGCGCAGCCGCAACCAGGTCTGGGACATCGTGCGGGCCGTCGTCGCCCAGGGGACGACGGTCCTGCTGACCACGCAGTACCTGGACGAGGCCGACCAGCTGGCCTCCCGGATCGCCGTCATCGACCACGGCCGGGTGATCGCCGAGGGCACCAAGGGCGAGCTGAAGGCGTCCGTCGGAGCCGGAGCCGTCCATGTGCGGCTGCGCGACGCCGACCGCCGCCCGGACGCCGAGCGCGTCCTCACCGTCGCGCTGAACGCCACGGTCCAGCTCGAGGCGGACCCGGTCGCCCTGACGGCACGGGTCAACGGCCACGGCACGGAGCTCGGAGCGGCGGAGCAGGCCGCCCGCGCCCTGGCGGAGCTGGCCCGAGAGGGCATCACCGTCGACAACTTCGCGCTGGGTCAGCCCAGCCTGGACGAGGTCTTCCTCGCCCTCACCGACCGCAAGCCCGCCACCGAGAAGGAAGCCGTCGCATGAGCACCGCAGCCACCCGGGAAGCAGAGGACCTCACCTTCACCGCGCCGAAGACGGAGTCCCTTGCGGCCCTGCTCGTCGCCAGGGAACGCCCGCCGCGGCCGAGCGCCCTCGCGGCATCCGTGACCTTCGGCTGGCGCGCCATGCTCAAGATCAAGCACGTGCCGGAGCAGCTCTTCGACGTCACGGCTTTCCCGATCATGATGGTGCTGATGTACACGTACCTCTTCGGCGGGGCGCTGGCCGGCTCGGTCGACGCGTACATCCAGTTCCTGCTCCCCGGCATTCTGGTGATGAGCGTCGTGATGATCACGATGTACACGGGTGTCGCCATCAACACCGACATCGACAAGGGCGTCTTCGACCGCTTCCGTACGCTGCCGATCTGGCGGCCCGCGCCGATGGTCGGCTATCTCCTCGGCGACGCCGTCCGCTATGTCATGGCCTCCGTCGTGATGCTGACGGTCGGCATGATCATCGGCTACCGGCCGGAGGGCGGCCCGATGGGCGTCCTGCTCGGCGTGGTCCTGCTGCTGGTCTTCTCCTTCGCCTTCTCCTGGATCTGGACGATGTTCGGGCTGATGCTGCGCACGGAGAAGTCCGTCATGGGCGTCAGCATGATGGTGATCTTCCCGCTGACCTTTCTGAGCAATGTCTTCGTCGAGCCGAAGACGATGCCGGGCTGGCTGCAGGCGTTCGTCAACAACAGCCCGGTGACCCATCTGGCGACGGCCGTGCGGGAGCTGATGGCCGGCAACTGGCCGACGGCCGACATCGCTTGGACGCTGGGCTGGGCGGCGCTGTTCGTGGTCGGGTTCGGTGCCATCACCATGCGTCTGTACAACCGCCGCTGAGACCCGAGCCGGCCCCGCTTCGAAGGGGCGTGCGCACCAGGGGCCGATCGAGCGAGGAGGCGCGGGCGGTGGACGCCGGTGGTTCACACGGGGGTGGAACCACCGGCGTCCGCCGTGTCGTCCTTCTCCCTCCGGTGACGGCCGGCTGTTGACCTTCCCGGCGGGGGAAGCCCCAGCATCGGCCGTACCGGGCGCGTCGCCCGGTACGAGGAGGAAGGCGGGGAGCCGGTATGGGGCTGCTGACCATAGGGGCGTTCGCACGGGCCGCGCGGCTCTCGGCGAAGACGCTTCGCCGTTACGACGAGCAGGGCCTGCTGCGTCCGGTCCAGGTCGACCCGTTCACCGGCTACCGCTACTACGACCCGGCACAGCTGGAGCACGCCCGGCTGGTGGCCTGGTTGCGGCGCATCGGCATGCCGCTCGCCCGTATCCGCTCCGTCTGCGCGCTCCACTCGGCGGACCCGGACGCGGCGGCCCGGGACATCCGTGCCTACTGGGCGCGGGTGGAGGCCGAGACGGCAGCGCGGCGCGACCTCGCCGACTTCCTCGTCGACCGGCTGTCCGACGCGGCAGCGAGAAAGGACCGTCCGATGCAACGACTCGGCGCACCTCTGGGGCTCCGCTACGCCGCCCTCTCCGACCGCGGCCTGGTCCGCGACACCAACCAGGACTCCGTGTACGCGAGCCCGCGTCTGCTGGCCGTCGCCGACGGTTACGGCGGCGGCGGCCAGCAGGCGGGCGGGGCGGCGATCGACGCCCTCCGTCCGCTGGAGAGCGCGTCCGCCGAATCCGGCGACCTGCTCAATCTCCTGGCCGACGCGGTGCAGCTCGCCCATCGCGCGGTCCGCGACCTCCCGGACTCCGGCACCACCCTCACGGCACTGCTGTGGACCGGTTCCCGGCTCGGTCTGGTCCACATCGGCGACACCCGCGCCTATCTGCTGCGCGCCGGGAGGATCTTCCGCATCACCCATGACCACACCGTCGTCCAGGCGATGATCGACGACGGCGGCCTCACCGAGGACGAGGCCCGCTCCCACCCCCAACGGGCCATGCTGCTCAAGGCACTCGACGGAGCGGACTCGCCTGCGGAACCCGATCTGCGCCTGCACGACGCGGAGGCCGGGGACCGCTATCTGCTCTGCTCCGACGGGCTGTTCACGGTCGTCCCGGAGTCGGAGCTGCGTCGTGTGGCGGCCACTGTCGCCGATCCGGAGCAGGCGGTACGGGAGCTGATCGTTCTCGCCAACGAGGCCGGCGGACCGGACAACGTCGGCTGTGTGGTGGCCGACGTGGTGGAGCTGTGAGCTGAGCCCTGGGGAAGGACGGGGACCGAGTGGGCCCGGCTCCGTGCATACGGGGCCGGGCCCACGCGTTCCGGTCCGAACAGCCCGTCCCGGTACGGACCTTCGAGTGCCGGGAGGGGCTGGTCCACGGGTGGCGGGGCGGAAGTCCCTCGTTCAGAGCCGCCACCGCACCGGCTGCTCCGGCCGGTAGCCGCACGCGGACCCCGTGGAGACGGACGCCCTCAGATGGGCGGCCAATTCCGGGTGCAGGGAGCCGAGTTTGCGGAGGGTGTCACGGATCCGGGCCGTGACGGCCTTCCGGGCGCGCTCGGCCTCGTCACCGAGCCGGCGGGTGCGGCCGCCCAGCCCGGCGGCGCTGCGGAGTTCGTCGAGGAGCGCCGCACGTTCGCGGTCGTATGCGGCGGCGCGGTCGTCGTCCCCGGAGGCCGACGCACGGTCTATTGCGTCGTCGAGCTGCTCCAGACGCCTTCGATACCTGGTCTTGGCCTCTTCGTCCAGCACCGGATCGCCGCCGAAGCTCCGTGCGGCGACGGCGGTTTCGCCGGATCCCGCGGCGACGAGCCGGACGGCCGGGACATCGGTGCCCGGGGCGGCCAGCAGGGTCGCCAGATCGCGCAGGCCCTTGGCGTCGGGGACATGGACCGTACGGCCCTCGTAGGCCAGCAGCCATACGGCGCCCTCGCGTCGGAACACGCCCTGCCTCTCCTGCGCGCCCTGCTCGGGCGGTGCGGTGTGCGGCTCCCCGGCCGGTCGGCGGGCATGGGAGAGCGACGGAGACAGGGCCGGCCGGGGGGACTCGGGGGCCTGCGGTGCCGGTGGTGGCTGGGATGCCTGCGCGGCTGTTCCGGTCAGATGGGGACGCGAGCTCTCCGGCACGCCGGGGCGAGTCGACGGGCCGGGCGGCCCGGACTGCGCCTGTGCGGCGGGCCGTTCGGCCGGCGGGCCACCGGGTGCGCCGGCACCCTGCTCCTGCTGCTCCTGCTGCCCGGCCGGCGGCCCGGCGAACGGTGCCGTGACCGCGGCCTGCATGCCGAGGGACTTCGCCTCCTCGGCGGTCAGTGCGGCGAGCTCTTCCGCCCGGACCCGGTCGGACGCCGTGGCCCGGCCGCGCAGGGCCCCGGCCAGGGCCGCTCTCGCGCGCAGCGCCCAGGGGCGGGCGCTCAGCCTGTCCGCCGAGGCGACCGCCGAGTCGAGTTCTGCGACGGCCGCGTCCCAGCGCCCCGCAGCCGCGTCGAGCAGACCGAGCCAGAGGTCGACGGGACCGCTGATGTCACAGCCGTACAGGGACACCACCCACTGGCCCCGGTACGGCTCCAGGGCGCTTCGTGCCGACGCGATGAGGGCCTCGTCCCCCGACAGGGCCGCCGCCTGCGCCCGTAGCCGGATCCACAGCGGTTCGAAGATCCGTGGGAACGGCTCGGGCAGCCCTTCCAGCTCGGCCACCACCCGGAGCGTGCGGGCCCGGTCGCCGAGCTCCGCGGCCGTGATGCCTTCCAGCAGCCCCGGATACGGGTGCCCGACCGCACCCAGCTGTCCCAGGATCTCCTCCGCCTGCGCGAACCGGCCCTGGAGCAGCCGCAGACCCCACACGATGTGCAGCGCCATGAAGGCGAAGGGGGAGTGATCATTGCCCAGGTCGGTGACCTGCGAGAGATGTCCCTCCGCCTCCTCGAAACGGCCGTTGAGGGAGGCGACCAGACACTGGTCGACGGAGACGCCCAGGTCCGTGCGGCGTACGCCCATCCGCTCGGCGAGGGCCCGGGCGATCCGCAACTGGTCCAGATAGCGGGGGTCGTCGAGTTCGAGCAGCGTGACCCAGCGCATCGAGGTGGCGTGGAACTCCATGTCCCGGTTCCTGGTCCGGCGCGCGACCGCGGCCATCTCGTGCGTGAGGGCGAGACGCTCCTCCGACGTGCCGAGGCCCCAGATCGAGTCGTGCCGGGCCCAGAGCGAGAAGGCGAGGGCGTCGTCGTCCTCGCCGCGCCGGGCGAGCGTCGTGGACAGCCCCGCGAGCTCCTGGGCGATCAGCTCGGGCGGGAGCCTGTCGGGGTCCGGCCGGCCGGGGTCGGTCCCGCCGCCGGTCAGCGCGCGGTAAGCATCGCGCAGCAGCGCCGTGCTGCGGGTGCGCGTCGGGCCGTCCGCCAATGCGCTGTGCGTGTACAGGGTGATGGCGACCCGGGCGAGCAACTCGCCCTCGCCCACCGCGGTGGCGAGCGCCGCCGCCCTGTCGAACACGGCCCACGACTCCGCGTCCGCGCCGTTGTGGTGCAGCTCCCCGGCGAGATCCAGGGCCACCAGTGCGGCCCGCCGCCTCAGCGCCCGCGTGGCTTCGGAAGCGTCCGCCCGGTCCGCCCGGTCCGCGGGGTCCGCGGGGTCGGTGCGGTCCGCGGGGTCGGTGCGTGCCTCCTCGTACGCGCCCGGGTGTTCGGCGCCGTGCGGGTCCGTACCCGGCGTGCCCGCACTCCGCGTGCCCGTCCCGGACGGAGCGGATTCGCGCGGTGGTGCGGCCGCCGTCCCGGGTGGTCCGCCCCGCTCCCCGTCCGCCGGTCCTGGGGCCGCCCCGAGAGCCGGTCCGTCGGCCGGTTCGCCGCCTCCGTCCGCGGCCGCCGCCCCGGCCGTCGTGCGCTCCGCCGCCGACTCCGCGATCTCCAGGGCCCGGCGGTAGTGGCCCACTGCCTCCTCCGAGGCCAGCCGTCCGCCGGCGTCGCGCCCCGCCTCCACCAGGAGCTCGACGCGGAGCTCGGGTGGCAGCTCCTCGCCCGCCAGGTAGGCGTGACCGGCGAGGTCGCCGGGCAGGATCCGCACCTGCTCCGGCAGCCCGGCCGCGCCGTGCAGCGCGCGGACGACCGCCGCGTGGCGAGCGCGTGCGTCGGACTCGTCCAGCGCGTCGTACAGCGTCTCCCGCACGAGATCGTGGGCGAACGCGAACCGTCCGGACGCCCGCGCCGTGACCAGCCGGGCCGCCACCGCCCGCTCCAGCAGCCGGTCCACATGCGGGACCGGCGCCCCGGCCACCAGGGCCAGCACCTGCCGGTGGAAGTCGCGGCCCAGCACGGCGGCCACCGTCAGCAGCGCGCCGACGGGTCCCGGCAGCAGGCCCAGCCGCCGTCGCACCGCCTCCCGTACCCCGGGCGCCACGGCGGTGACGGGGCTGCCGCTGTGCCACAGCCGGGCGGTCTGCTCGACGAAGAACGGATTGCCGCCGGTGCGCCGGTGCACCTCCCCGACGAGCGCGGGGTCCGGTTCGCGACCGGTGGTGACGGTCATCAGCGCCCCCACCTCGTCGCGCTCCAGCCCGGTGAGCGTCAGCGTCGTCGCCCGCGAGGCGAGCGGCAGGATCAGCTGCTGCAGCGGGTGGCCGGGCGTCTCCACCTCGGCGTCGCGGTAGGTCCCGAGAAGCAGCAGCCGCTCGAACCAGGCGTGCTGCGCCGCGAATTCGAGCAGTTTCAGCGACGCGGGGTCCGACCAGTGCAGATCGTCGAGCACGACCACCACCGGGCGGCCCTGCGAGACGGTGACCAGCGCGGTCGTCACCGCGTCGTACACCGCGAACGGCTCCTTGTCCCCGTCGGCCGCGAAACGCTCCTCGGGCTCCTCGCCCACGGCCCCGGCGTCGCCCGCGCCGCGCGCCCCGCCGGTCTCCCCGAGGAGCACGGCCAGACGTCCGCCCGCCGCCCCCTCGGCCCGTGTCCACTCCTCCTCGCCGACGGCCCGCCGGAGCGCCCGGACCACCTGGACCCACGGCCAGTACCCCGGTGCGCTGTCGGAGTCCCAGCACGATCCGCCGAGCACCAGCGCACCGCGCTGCCGGGCCTCCCGGGCGGCCTGTGTCACGAGCGTCGTCTTGCCGATGCCCGCCTCACCCGTGACCAGCACGAGGCCCCCGTGGCTGTCCGTCGCCCGGCCGATCTCGGCCCGGAGGACGCTCACGGGGTGCTCGCGCCCGATGAGTGCGGGAGTCATGGCGAAAACGATAGGAGGCGCCACCGACAACCGGTACGTGAAGCCGCGCACGGGGTCGTCGCGAGCCGTGTCCGGTCGCCCCTGTCCGCACTCCGCGTCCCCGGGCCGCCCCGGGGTGCCCTCGCGGCCGCAGCGGCCCGGCGGCCGCGTCCACCGGCCGCTCGGCCCTCTGCCCGGCGGCCGGTTCGGCCTCCCGCCCCCGGAGATCCAGCGGCCCCCGACTGCTCCACCGACAGTCCCCGACCGCTCCGGCGACGGGTCGGCGACCGCTCCGCCGGCCGGCCCGCACGACCGGATCAGCCGAGCCCGGACCGGTCACCCGCGAAAGCCGTCGACCGCGGATCGGCGGCCCGCCCTGGACCGTCACCCGCGGATCGGCGGCCCGCCGCGGGACCGTCACCCGCGGATGGGCGGCCCGGATGGGCGGCCCGCCGCGGGACCGGCCGCCCGTGGACCGGTCACCCGCGAGAACCGTCCCCCGATGACCAGTCGCCCGCGGATCGATCGCGACGGTGCCGATCCCACCCGGGTGCGTGCCGATCAGTCGAAGCGCAGGTCGGCCAGCTGCCGCTCGTACTCCCCCGGCTCGTCCGTGCTCTCGTCACGGGCGGGACGGCTCGCCATCAGCTCGGCCAGCTCGCCGCCGGCCCTGCGGATCCGGGCGGGCAGCCCCTCGGTGTACTCGTCGCCGCTGGAGCCCCAGTCCTCCGACGCCGCGTACACGGCGGTCGGCACGACCAGCGCCCGCAGATAGGCGAAGAGCGGCCGCAGGGCGTGGTCCAGGGCGAGTGAGTGCCGGGCGGTGCCGCCGGTCGCCGCGACGAGCACGGGCTTCCCGGTCAGCGCCTGCGGGTCCACCAGGTCGAAGAACGACTTGAACAGCCCGCTGTACGAGGCAGTGAAGATCGGTGACACGGCGATCACGCCGTCCGCCTTCGTGACCGCGTCGATCGCGGCGCCGAGCGTGGGCGAGGGGAAGCCCGTCACCAGGTTGTTGGCTATGGCGGTGGCGAGGTCGCGCAGCTCGATCACCTCGACCTCGACCTTCCGGTCCTGTTCCGCCAGCCGCTCCTGGGCCGCCTCGGCCAGCCGGTCGGCCAGCAGCCGGGTGGACGAGGGACTGCTCAGCCCCGCCGACACGGCGACGAGCTTCAGCTGTTCCATGGTCAGTCCTCCTTGCCGGGGGTGCCGGGGGTGCCGGTGGTGCCGGTCGTTCCGGCGGGGCCGTGGGTTCCGTTGCCGCGGGCGGCGGCCACGGCCGGGTGGACCGGGGCGTCCGGGACCCCGGCGGGCCGCAGGTTGGCGAACTCCTTGCGCAGCACCGGGACGACCTCCTCGCCGAGGATGTCGAGCTGCTCCAGCACGGTCTTCAGCGGAAGTCCGGCGTGATCCATCAGGAACAGCTGGCGCTGGTAGTCGCCGACGACCTCACGGAAGCCGAGGGTCCGATCGATGACCTGCTGCGGCGACCCGACGGTCAGCGGTGTCTGCTCGGTGAAGTCCTCCAGCGACGGGCCGTGCCCGTAGACGGGCGCGTTGTCGAAGTACGGGCGGAACTCCCTCACCGCGTCCTGGGAGTTCTTGCGCATGAACACCTGCCCGCCGAGGCCGACGACGGCCTGCTCCGGCGTGCCGTGCCCGTAGTGCGCGTACCGCTTCCGGTAGAGCGCGACCATCCGCCTGGTGTGCTCGGCCGGCCAGAAGATGTTGTTGTGGAAGAAGCCGTCGCCGTAGAACGCGGCCTGCTCGGCGATCTCCGGCGAGCGGATCGAGCCGTGCCAGACGAAGGGCGGGACACCGTCCAGCGGCCGCGGCGTGGACGTGAAGCCCTGCAGCGGCGTGCGGAACTTGCCCTCCCAGTCGACGACGTCCTCCCTCCACAGCTTGTGGAGGAGGGCGTAGTTCTCGATGGCGAGCGGGATGCCCTGACGGATGTCCTGGCCGAACCAGGGATAGACCGGTCCGGTGTTGCCGCGGCCCATCATCAGGTCGACGCGCCCGTCCGCCAGATGCTGGAGCATGGCGTAGTCCTCGGCGATCTTCACCGGGTCGTTGGTGGTGATCAGCGTCGTCGAGGTGGACAGGATCAGGTTCTCGGTGCGCGCCGCGATGTGCCCCAGCATCGTGGTCGGGGACGACGGCACGAAAGGCGGGTTGTGGTGCTCGCCGGTCGCGAAGACGTCCAGGCCGACCTCCTCGGCCTTCAGCGCGATGGCGACCGTCGCCTTGATCCGCTCGTTCTCGGTCGGGGCCCGACCGTTGGTCGGATCGGTGGTCACGTCACCGACGGTGAAGATTCCGAACTGCATCGCGCTTCGCCTCCAGGAGCCAGTTGGTTGAATCTTAAACTGTCATCTGGAACGGACGCCACCCAGGAACTATTCCGCCCGTACGCTGGAGTCCCCGGAGCGCCGTGCCCGGGGCCCGGGAGGATGCAGCCGATGAGCGAGACCGCGCGCGAGAGCGAGCGCGAGAGCGAGCGCTGGAAGGAGCGCGGCGTGGCCCTGCGCGTGTTCGTGTACGTCTTCGCCACGCACGCCTTCGCGGGCTTCGTCTGGCTGCTCTTCTACGTGGGGCAGAACGCCCAGAAGTGATCAGCGGTCCCTCTGCCGATGACGGTGCCGCGACACCGCCCAGGCCGCGCGGATCACCTGCTCGGAGGTCCTCGGCCCAGAGGCCCAGGTCGAACGGCGCCGGCAGGTGGAGGGGCGCGCCGAAGGGGTGCGGCCCGTCCACACGCGTGCAGCCCAGCCGGCCCGGTTCCCCGCATCGCGTCACGCTGCGCTCCTTCGCAGGCGCGGGGGTGACGTCACGGATCCACGTTCCCGGAGGCATCCCCTGGGGCAGGCGCTTCCGCGCATCCTGAGCGCCCGATCGCGGACACTGCTCGATCGGTGCTCGAGACGACCGCACCGCGGGCATGCGAGGACCGGAAGCGATCAGCCGCCCGCTGCCGGAGCCACCGCGCCGTCCGTGACGGTCGCCCCCCGCTCCGCGCTCCCCGGCGGCCGCGGCCGCGGGCTGTGGCGGAGCCAGGACTGGACGGAGTGGACCGCGGGCTCGGTCCAGCGGGCGGCGAGCGGGCCCAGGATCACCAGGACCAGCACGTATGCGGTGGCCAGCGGCACGACGCGCGGCTCGGTTGCGGCCGCCAGTCCGGCGATGACGATGGAGAACTCGCCGCGGGCGACGAGCATGCCGCCCGCCCGCAGCCGGCCGCGCGGGCCGATACCGGCGCGGCGGGCCGCGTACCACCCGGTCGCGATCTTGGTCAGGCTGGTGAACACGGCCAGCAGCAGCGCGGGCACCAGCACCGGAGGGATCGCCGTCGGGTCGGTCGACAGCCCGAAGAAGACGAAGAAGACCGCGGCGAAGAGGTCGCGCAGCGGGGTGAGCAGCCGCCTCGCGCCCTCCGCCACCTCGCCCGACAGCGCGATGCCCACCAGGAACGCGCCCACCGCCGCCGACACCTGCAGCTCCTGCGCCACACCCGCGACCAGCAGGGTGAGGCCCAGCACGACCAGCAGCAGCATCTCCGGGTCGTCGGAGGAGACCGCCCGGCTGAGGTGCCTGCCGTGGCGGACGGCGAGGAGGAGGACGAGGGAGACCGTGCCGACGGCGATCAGCAGGGTGATGCTGCCGCCGGCCAGTCCGAGGCCCGCGAGCAGCGCGGTCAGCAGGGGCAGGTAGACGGCCATGGACAGGTCCTCGATGACCAGGACGCCGAGGATCACCGGGGTCTCGCGGTTGCCCAGCCGTCCCAGGTCCGTGAGGACCTTGGCGATCACGCCCGACGACGAGATCCAGGTGACGCCGGCCAGTGCCACGGCCCCCACCGGTCCCCAGCCGAGCAGCAGCGCCGCCGCTGCACCCGGCGGAGCGTTGAGCAGGAAGTCCACGAGGCCCGAGGGGTACTGGGTGCGCAGGCTCGTCACCAGCTCGGACGCGCTGTACTCCAGGCCCAGCAGCAGGAGCAGCAGGATGACGCCGATCTCGGCGCCGACGGCGATGAAGCCCCCGCTGGCGCTGAGCGGCAGCAGTCCGCCTTCGCCGAAGGCGAGACCGGCCAGCAGATAGAGGGGGATCGGGGACAGCCCGAAGCGTCCGGCGAACCGGCCGATCAGCCCCAGCGTGAGGATGATCCCGCCGAGCTCGATGAGGAGCATGGTCGTGCCGTGCACGGTCAGCCTCCGGCACCGGAGACGCCGGGATCGTCTCCGGAGTCGCCGGGAACGTCCCCGGATCCCGCGATGATCTCGGTGAGCGCGTCCACGCCCTCCCGGGTGCCGACGACGACGAGCGTGTCCCCGATCATCAGCCGGAAGCCGGGTCCGGGCGAGGGGTGCACATTGCTCGGGCGGCGCACGGCGACGATCGAGGCGCCCGTGCGGGTACGGGCGCGGGTGTCGCCGAGCGGCCGTCCCGAGTACGGCGAGCGTGCCGAGACCGGAATGTGCTCGGTCACCAGGTCGAGCCCGTCGGTGCGCACGCCCTCGACGGCAGCCGGGTCCAGCAGGTGGGCGAGCGTGCCGGCCTCGTCGGGCGTGAGCGGTACGGACGACGCGCACTCGTCGGGATCGTCCGCGGAGTAGAAGCCCAGGAACCGCCGGCCGTCCTGGTGGACGACCAGCGAGAGGTGATGACCGCTCTCCGAGGTGAAGTCGTACTGCGTACCGACGCCCGGCAGGGGGGTCCGTCGAGTGGCCATGGCTGCCTCCCGGAGCCGAGTCGGACGATGAGGCGGGCGTGGCGGGGCCGGGACCAGGGGCTGGTTCTTCAGTTCAGTATCACGTGATCTTGGACGGCCCGCGCGCCGGTGACGGGCGTCTCACTCCCCGCGAACCGGCAGCCACCTGCGCGGACAGTAGAGTCCGGTCCGTGATTTCCGATCCCCGCCCCGCCGTCTCCGTCGTCGGGATCGGCGCCGACGGCTGGGACGGACTGCCCGAGACCTCGCGTGCCGTGCTGCGCGCCGCGGACGTCCTCGTCGGCGGCGCCCGCCAGCTCGCGCTGCTGCCCGCAGCCGAATGCGCGGGCGAGCGCGTGCCGTGGCCGTCGCCGCTGCGCCCCGCTGTGCCCGCGCTGCTCGCCGAGCACGCGGGCCGCCGCCTCGCGGTCCTCGCGAGCGGCGACCCGATGTTCTACGGCATCGGCCGCACCCTCACCGAGCTCGCCGGCGCCGACGCGCTGCGCGTGCTGCCGCATCCGTCGGCCGTCTCGTACGCCTGCGCCCGCCTCGGGCTGCCGGTGGAGGAGACCGAGGTCGTGACGCTGGTCGGCAGGCCGGCCGCCGGGCTCGCCGCGGCGCTCCACCACGGCCGGCGGCTGCTGGTGCTGAGCGCCGGCGCCGACACCCCGGCCGAGGTGGCGGCGCTGCTGACCGAGAGGGGCTTCGGCCCCAGCCGGATGCAGGTGCTGGAACAGCTCGGCTCCGAGCGCGAGCGCCGGGTCGGCGGCACCGCGGAGACCTGGGAGCACCCGCCGGGCGATCCGCTCAACGTCGTCGCCGTCGACTGTGCGCGGGCCACCGGGGCGCTGCGGCTCGGCGCCGTGCCGGGACTGCCCGACGAGGCGTACGAGAACGACGGCCAGCTGACCAAGCGCCATGTGCGCGCCGCGACGCTCGCCGCGCTCGCGCCGGCGCCGGGCGAGCTGCTGTGGGACGTGGGCGGCGGTTCCGGCTCGATCGCGATCGAGTGGATGCGCACGCACCGGTCGTGCCGGGCGGTCACCGTCGAGCGGGACGCGGAACGGGCCCGGCGCATCGAACGCAACGCGGAGTCGCTCGGCGTGCCCGGACTGCGGGTCGTCACGGCGGCGGCGCCGGCCGGACTGGCCGGGCTGCCCGTGCCCGACGCGGTGTTCATCGGCGGCGGGCTCACCGCGCCGGGACTGCTCGACGCCTGCTGGGACGCGCTGCCGGAGGGCGGACGGCTCGTCGCGAACACCGTGACGCTCGAGTCGGAGGCACTGCTGGCGGAGCGCTGCCGGCGGCACGGCGGCGAGCTGGTGCGGCTCGCCGTTGCGCACGCCGTTCCGGTCGGCGGTTTCACCGGCTGGCGGCAGGCGATGCCCGTCACGCAATGGTCCGTCACCAAATCCTCTGCAGGAGAGCCCTCATGACCGTCTACTTCATCGGTGCGGGACCCGGTGCCGCCGATCTGATCACCGTGCGCGGCGCGCGGACGCTCGCGTCGTGCGGCGTGTGCCTGTACGCGGGCTCGCTCGTCCCGGCCGAACTCCTCGCCGACTGCCCGCCGGACGCGCGTCTCGTGGACACAGCGAACCTCGATCTGGACGCGATCACCGCGGAGTTCGTCCGCGCCCACCAGGAGGGGCACGACGTGGCCCGGCTGCACTCCGGCGACCCGTCCGTCTTCAGCGCGGTGGCGGAGCAGATGCGGCGGCTCGACGCCGCGGGCATCCCGTACGAGGTCGTCCCCGGCGTTCCGGCGTTCGCGGCCGCGGCGGCCGCGCTGAAGCGGGAGCTGACCGTGCCGACGGTCGGCCAGACGGTCGTCCTGACCCGCGTCGCCCAGCAGGCCACCCCCATGCCCGAGGGCGAGGACCTGGCCACGCTGGGCCGCAGCGGTGCCCTGCTCGTCCTGCACCTCGCCGCCCGCTACGTCGACCGCGTGGTCGCCGAACTGCTGCCGCACTACGGCCCCGACTGCCCCGCCGCGGTGGTGGCCATGGCCAGCCGGCCGGACGAACTGATCCTCCGGGGCACGCTCGAGGAGATCGCCGGGCTGACGAAGGAGGCGGGTGTCACGAAGACGGCGGTCATCCTCGTGGGGCGCACTCTGGCGGCGTCCCAGTTCCGCGACAGCCACCTGTACGACCCGGCGCGGGCCCGGCACGTCTGCTGACGGCCCGTCCGCCGTACGGGCTCGCCGGCCCCTCGCCTCAGGCCCGGGCGTCACCCAGTCCCCGGCCGTGTCCCGGCCCTCGGACCGGCGTCACCCGGTCCCCGGAACCTGCCCCAGCCCCGTCACCCACACCAGTGCCTCCTCCACCGTCGTCGCCGTCGGGACGCCTTCAGGCACCGGCGGACGGCTGATCACGACGACCGGGAGGCCCGCCTCGCGGGCCGCGGCGAGCTTGGGGGAGGTCGCGTCGGCGCCGCTGTCCTTGGTCACCAGGACGTCGACGGCGTGCTCGGCGAGCAGGGCCCGCTCGCCGTCGAGGGTGAAGGGGCCTCGGTCGAGGAGCACACGCATCCGCGCGGGGTGCGGCGGCTCGGGCGGGTCGACGGAGCGGACCAGGAACCACAGGCCGTCGAGGTGCGCGAAGGACGCCAGGCCCATGCGGCCCGTCGTCAGGAACACCCGGCGCCCCAGCGACGGCAGCACGTGCGCCGCCTGCGCGAGCGAGTCGACCCGGTGCCAGTCGTCGCCCGCCACCGGGACCCACCCGGGCCGCCGCAACGCGAGCAGGGGAACATGGGCCTGGTCCGCGGCGCGCGCCGCGTTGAAACTGATCGTCCCGGCGAAAGGGTGGGTGGCGTCGATGAGCACGTCCACCTGGTGCTCGCGCAGCCAGGCGGCGAGGCCCTCCGCCCCGCCGAAGCCTCCGATCCGGACCTCGCCCCTGGGCAGTCTCGGCGCCGCGACCCGCCCCGCCAGCGAGGTGGTCACCCGCTCCCCGCGCGAGTGCAGCGACTCGGCGAGCTTGCGCGCCTCCGTCGTGCCGCCGAGGACCAGGACGTGCACGGGGAACCTCCATGAGTGAACACGCGCCCGTGGGCGGACGCAGCGCCCAACTCAAGCACACCGGTCTCCGGCCCGGCTGGACCACCGGGGCCTGTGCCACCGCAGCGACGACCGCCGCGTACACCGCGCTGCTCACCGGCGACTTCCCGGACCCGGTGACGATCACCCTGCCGAAGGGCCAGACGCCCGCGTTCGCGCTGGCCGCGGAGGAACTGGCGCGCGGCAGGGCGACGGCGGCAGTCGTGAAGGACGCCGGCGACGACCCGGACGTCACCCACGGCGCGCTGATCCGTGCGAGCGTACGGGTCCTGCCCGCCGGTTCGGGCGTGGTCTTCCGCGCGGGGCCCGGCGTCGGCACCGTCACCCGCCCCGGGCTGCCGCTCGACGTCGGCGAGCCGGCGATCAACCCGGTGCCCCGGCAGATGATGCGCGACCACGTCGCGGAGGTCGCCGCCCGGCACGGCGGCGCGGGCGACGTCGAGATCACCGTCTCCGTCGACCACGGCGAGGAGATCGCGCGGTCCACCTGGAACCCGCGCCTCGGCATTCTCGGCGGACTGTCCGTCCTCGGCACGACGGGCGTCGTCGTGCCCTACTCCTGCTCGGCGTGGATCGACTCGATCCGCCGCGGTGTGGACGTGGCCAGGGCGGCGGGACGCACCCATGTCGCCGGATGCACGGGCTCGACGTCGGAGAAGACGGTCGTCGCCCTGTACGGGCTGCCCGAGGACGCACTGCTCGACATGGGCGACTTCGCGGGGGCGGTGCTCAAGTACGTCCGCAGGCACCCCGTCGAGCGGCTCACCGTCTGCGGCGGCTTCGCGAAGCTGTCCAAGCTGGCGGCGGGCCACATGGATCTGCACTCCGCCCGCTCCCAGGTGGACAAGGGCTTCCTCGCGGAGCTGGCCCGGCGGGGAGGAGCGGACGAGGAACTGGCGGCCGAGGTCGCCGCGGCCAACACCGGCCTCGCGGCGCTCCAGTCGTGTGCGGCGGGTGGGGTACCGCTGGGCGATCTCGTGGCCGCGACCGCCCGTGACCAGGCACTGGAGGTGCTGCGGGGCGCGCCGGTCACGGTGGACGTGGTGTGCGTCGACCGGGCCGGCACGGTGGTCGGCCGCTCGACGCCGAAGGGGCCCTGAGGCCGGGCGGCGGGGGAGGCGGCGCGGGCTCCGGCCCCGAACGCCCGGTGCCCCGGCGCCTTACGCGGGCTCGTGGGCGCGCCACGCGTCCGCCTCCGCAGCGGGCCCCGCCCAGCGCCCGCCGAGGCCGGCGTCTGCGCACCCGCCCACGACCGCGCGGCGCCTTACCGCCCTGCGCCTCAACGCCCTCGCCTCACCGCGCGGCGCCTCACCGACGAAGGGCCGCCCGGGCAGCGCCCCGACGGCCCTCCGGCTCAGCTCTCGTCGCTCAGCCGCGCCGCGATCCTCGCGAGCCGCTCGCCCTGGTAGCGCGCGGCCTCGAGCGTCTCGTCGGCCGGTGCGCCGGCGCCGCCGGGGTGGGAGGTGCCGTAGGGGTTGCCGCCCGCGCCGTACACGACGGGGTTGGTGTAGCCGGGCGAGACGATGATCGAGCCCCAGTGGTGGAGCGTGTTGTACAGCGCGAGCAGCGTGGACTCGTTGCCGCCGTTGGCGTTGTGCGCGCTGGTGAAGCCCGTGGCCGGCTTGTCGGCCATGACGCCCTGCTGCCACAGCCCGCCGGTGGTGTCGAGGTACTGCTTGAGCTGCGCCGCGATGTTCCCGAATCGGGTCGGCGAGCCGAGTGCGTAGGCGTCCGCCCACTCCAGGTCGTCGAGCGTGGCGACCTCGACGTCCTTCGTCGCCTCGACGTGCTCGCGCCACGCGGGGTTGGCGTCGATGGCCGCGTCCGGAGCCAGCTCCGGCACCCGGCGCAGGCGCACCTCGGCGCCCGCCTTCTCGGCGCCTTCGGCGACGGCCTTGGCGAGCTGGTGCACGTTGCCGGTCGACGAGTAGTAGATGACCGCGACCTTGGCGCTCATGGGGTGGCCCCTTTCCGGGGGAGACGGTGGATTTCCGGGAGGACGGTAAGCGGATTGCTATCCGCTTCTCTCGTCCGGAGTAAACCGGATAGCTATCCGGTTGGCAAGCGGGTCCGGTACCCTCGGCGAGGTGGAAGACATGCGCGGCAGCGTCCGCACCGAACTGGCGATCACCGGCCAGCCGCCGGCCGAACGCGCCGACGCCGCGCGCAACCGCCGGAAGATCCTCGACGCTGCGGCGGGGCTCGTCGCCGAGCGCGGGCCCGAGGCGATCACGATGAACGCCGTGGCGCAGGCCGCCGGGATCGGAGTGGGCACGGTCTACCGCCGCTTCGGCGACGTGGCCCAGTTGCTGTTCGCACTGCTCGACGACCGCGAGCGGCAGTTCCAGGAGGGGTTCCTCAGCGGGCCCGCACCCCTCGGGCCGGACGGGCGGCCCGCCGAGCGGCTGCGCGCCTTCCTCCACGCGCTCGCCGACCATGTCGCCGAGCAGCAGACGACGATGCTCGCCGCGGAGGCCGCCTCACCGCTCGCGCGCTACACGAGCGGCGCGTACCTCACCATGCACACGCACGTGTCCATGCTGCTGCGCCAGGTACGGCCCGAGGCGGACGAGGCCGTACTGGCGCACCTGCTGCTGGCCCCGTTCCTGCCGAGCCTGTTCCGGCACCTCACCGCGGAATGCGGGAGGTCGCCGGAGCAGATCAAGGCGGGGATCGATCAGCTGATGGGGCTCTGCGCCGGGGAACTGCGGGGCTTCTGCGCGGAGTAGGCCCCGGGCGCGGCGCTCGGCACCGCCCCCGGGCGCGTACTCACTCCGGCGCCGGGCCGTTCGCGGTCGCCTGCGCGCCGGCCGGTTCCGGGTACGTCCGCGGGGTCCAGACGATCTCCTCGCCCGAGCCGCGGCGCACCGTCCGGGTCTGCGACGAGCCGACGAGCAGCAGCGTCCGCATGTCCACCACCGCCGGGTCGAGTTCGCCGAGGCGCACGATCCGCACGCTCTCCTCGGGGCCGCCGACGTCGCGCGCGACGACGACGGGGGTGTCCGGGGCGCGGTGGCCGAGCAGCAGCTCACGGGCCTTGGCGACCTGCCAGGTCCGGCTCTGCGAACCGGGGTTGTAGAGGGCCAGGACGAGATCGGCCCGGGCCGCCGCCGTCAGCCGCTCCGCGATGACCTCCCACGGCTTCAGCCGGTCGGAGAGGGAGATGGCCGCGTAGTCGTGCCCCAGCGGTGCCCCGGCACGCGCCGCGGCGGCGTTCGCCGCGGTGAGGCCCGGCAGCACGCGTACGGGCACGTCCGCGTACGGCTCCTGCGCCGCCACCTCCAGCACGGCCGTGGCCATGGCGAACACCCCCGGGTCGCCGCCCGACACCACGGCCACCCGGCGGCCCCGCCGCGCGAGGTCGAGGGCGAACTCCGCCCGCTCCGACTCCACCTTGTTGTCCGAGCCGTGGCGCCGCTGCCCGGCCCGCAGCGGCACCCGGTCCAGATAGGTCGTGTAGCCGACCAGGTCGTCGGCGGCGGCGAGAGCGCCGCGCGTCTCGGGCGTCAGCCACAGGGGCCCGGCCGGTCCGGTGCCCACGACGACGACCTCGCCCTGAGGGCGCGCCTCGGGCCGCACCTCGTCGATCCGGCTCGGCAGCACCGCCACCGAGAAGTACGGCACCGACTCCGGGTCCACGTCCGCCAGCCGCCCGGTGCGCTCGCCGGTCATCGTGGCCCGCTCCACGTAGCGTGCGTCCTCCAGGCGGCCCGCCCGCTCCAGCGCCCGCCGCACGGCGGGAAACGTCCGCCCGAGCTTCATCACCACCGCCGAGTCCGTGGCGGCCAGACGGGCCGTCAGCTCCTCCTCGGGCAGCGTGCCCGGGACGATCGTCAGCACCTCCTCCGCCTCGCAGAGCGGCTCCCCGAGCCGCGCGGCCGCGGCGCTCACCGAGGTCACGCCCGGGATCACCTCGGTCGGGTACCGGTGGGCCAGCCGCTTGTGCATGTGCTGGTAGGAGCCGTAGAAGAGCGGGTCGCCCTCCGCGAGCACGGCCACGGTCCGCCCCGCGTCGAGATGCGCCGCGAGCCGGGCCGCGGCCTCCTCGTAGAAGTCGTCGAGCGCCCCCCGGTAGCCGCCGGGATGGTCGGTGGTCTCCACGGTGATCGGGTACATCAGACGCTCCTCGATGTGGTCGGGGCGCAGATGCCCCGCCACGATGGAGCGCGCGATGGAACGGCCGTGCCGGGCGCAGTGGTACGCCACGACGTCCGCCTTCGCGACGACCTCGGCCGCCCGGAGCGTCATCAGCGACGGGTCGCCGGGGCCGAGCCCGACGCCGTACAGCCTGCCGGTCTGCTGTGTGCTCACTCCGCCTCACTCGCCATCGCGTTGATCGCGGCCGCGGCCATGGCGCTGCCCCCGCGCCGGCCGCGTACCACCAGGTACTCCAGTCCGCCCCCGTGTGCGGCGAGGGCGTCCTTGGACTCGGCCGCGCCTATGAAGCCCACCGGTGCGCCGATCACCGCGGCCGGGCGGGGCGCGCCCTCGTCGATCATCTCCAGCAGCCTGAAGAGCGCGGTGGGGGCGTTGCCGACGGCGACGACGGAGCCTTCGAGGCGGTCCCGCCAGAGTTCGAGTGCCGCGGCGCTGCGGGTCGTACCGAGCCCGGCGGCCAGCTCCGGCACGGACGGCTCGGACAGCGTGCAGATCACCTCGTTGCCGGCGGGCAGCCGCTTGCGGGTGACGCCGCTCGCCACCATCTGCGCGTCGCACAGGATCGGAGCCCCGGCGCGCAGTGCCTCGCGGGCGCGTGCCACCACCCCGGGCGAGTACGCGAGATCGCGGACGAGGTCGACCATCCCGCAGGCGTGGATCATCCGCACCGCGACCTGGCTGACGTCGGCCGGGAGCCCGTCGAGCTCGGCCTCGGCGCGGATCGTGGCAAAGGACTGGCGGTAGATCTCCGCGCCGTCCTTCTCGTAGTCGAACACGGTCTTGTCGCTCATTTCGTCGTACGGGTTCGGGCTGTGGCGATGGTGTCGGCGAGCTCGGCGCGGGACGGCACGGGTACGGGGACGCCGTGCGCGGTCACCCGGTACGCGCCGTCCCCGACGGCCACGACGTCCACGTAGTCCCCCCGCGGACGGCCGCAGCGCCGCTCGCAGCCGGACCAGTACACGGGCAGTCCGCCCCGGCCGGGTACGGCGTCGGCCCGCACGTCGGCCAGGGACTTGGCGCACCCGGGCCGCCCGGTGCACGCGCCGACCCCGTACCAGGGCGAGTCCGCGCGGGTGATGAGGCCCGCCCGCCCGAGTGCCCGGAGCCGCGCCTCCGCCGTGCCGCGGTCGGCGAACCCGGGCAGGACCACCCCGCGCCACGGGGTCAGCCGCACCTCGTCCGCGGGAGCCGGCAGCAGCTCCCGCAGCTGGTCGGCGGTGAGCCGCCCGAGCGGAGCCGCGACGGACACGGCCCAGCCGTCCGGTCCCGCCACGACCCCGGGCAGGGGACCGCCACCGGGCCCCGCGGGCCCGTCCGGGGGCGGTCCTGGGCGCGCATCCGGGGCGGAGTGTTCCGTTCCGTCGGCGGGGTCCGGTGGTACCGGCACCACCCCCGCCCGTTCCAGCCGCGCACCCACGGCGACGTCCTGCCCGTCCGGCAGCTCCCGCACGCGCCAGGCGCCCGTGCCCGCCTCGGCGGCCGCGGTCAGGAACGCCTCCGCGGCGGCGAGCGCGGCCCGTGCCGCGTCGGCGGCACGCACCCGGTGGGTGTGGCGCCCGATCCGCAGCACCGCGCGCCCGTCCGACTCTGCGAGCAACGTCACATCCGCACCGAGCCCGGCGACATCGCCCCGGCCGTCGTCCAGCGCGAACAGGAACCGGCCCGACAGACCAGCGGCCGGCCCGCTCGCGCACAGCAGCGCGTCCAGCTCCGAGGCCCACAACTGCACGTCGGAGCGGCCGAGTCCGTCGAGTCCGGCCAGCGGCGAGGCCACGATGTTGCGCACCCGCTCATGGGTTTCGGAGGGCAGCAGTCCGGCGTCACGCAGCAGTTCCGCCAGCTCCGCCCCGCAGCCGTCCGCGAGGCCGCGCAGCTCCGCGTTCCCCCGGGAGGTGATGCTCAGCGCCCCGTCGCCCAGCCGTCCGGCCGCGACGGCCAGCGTCTTCACCTGACCACCCGTCAATTTACCTGCGGGCAGGCGCAGTCGGGCCAGCCGCCCGTCGTCCGCCGGATGCAGCCGCAGCGCACCCGGGCAGGCGTCGCCCCGGTCCCGTATGCGGGGTTCGCCCCGGTCCGGGGGTGTTGTCGGTGTGGGCGGCATGGCGGCGAGCATACCCACGTCCTTCCAGGTGGCCGCCTGCCGGCGGACCGCAGCCTCTACTATGCAAAACGGCACAGGGTCCCAGGGCCCTAGGGAGGAAGCCCGGTGAGAATCCGGCGCGGTCCCGCCACTGTGAACCGGGTCCCGGCAACGGGCTCCGGTGAGTCAGGAACTCCCGCCGACCACGACCACCCGGGGCGCGGAAACCCCGAGGAAGGCCTGCGCACGCGATGACGCACGCGACGATCCTGCTGCTGTCGACCTCCGACACCGACCTGCTCAGCGCCCGTGCCGCGGAGGGCCCGGTCCGGTACCGCTTCGCGAACCCTTCCCGTCTCCCGCTCGAGCGGCTGCCGGAGCTCCTCGACGGCACCGATCTGGTCGTCGTGCGCCTCCTCGGCGGCATCCGCGCCTGGCAGGAGGGCCTCGACGCACTGCTCGCGCAAGGCCGCCCGGTGGTCGTCCTCACCGGTGAACAGGCCCCGGACGCACAGCTGATGGAGGCGAGCACCGTCCCGATCGGCATCGCGGCCGAGGCGCACGCCTACCTCGCCCACGGCGGTCCGGACAACCTGGAGCAGCTCGCCCGCTTCCTGTCCGACACCGTCCTGCTCACCGGCCACGGCTTCGCCCCGCCCGCCCCCGCCCCCACCTGGGGCGAGCTGGAGCGGACCACGCGTCGCGACAGCGGCCCGCTCGTCGCCGTGCTCTACTACCGGGCCCACCACATGAGCGGCAACACCGCCTTCGTCGGCGCCCTGTGCGACGCCGTCGAGGACGCGGGCGGCCGGGCCCTCCCGCTGTACGTCGCGTCCCTGCGCGCCCCCGAGCCGGAGCTGCTGGAGCGGCTCCGCGACGCCGACGCCGTCGTCACCACCGTCCTCGCCGCGGGCGGCACGCGGCCCGCCGAGGCCCAGGCCGGAGGGGACGACGAGGCATGGGACGCGGGCGCGCTCGCCTCGCTCGACGTGCCCGTGCTGCAGGCACTGTGCCTGACCGGGCCGCGCAGCGCCTGGGAGGAGAACGACGAGGGCCTGTCCCCGCTGGACGCGGCCAGCCAGGTCGCCGTCCCCGAGTTCGACGGCCGCCTGATCACCGTGCCGTTCTCGTTCAAGGAGATCGACGAGGACGGCCTCCCGGCGTACGTCGCCGACCCGGAGCGGGCCGCCCGCGTCGCGGGCATCGCCGTCCGCCACGCCCGGCTGCGGCACATCCCGAACGCCGAGAAGCGCCTCGCGCTCGTCCTCTCCGCGTACCCGACGAAGCACTCCCGCATCGGCAACGCGGTCGGCCTCGACACCCCCGCTTCCGCCGTCTCGCTGCTGCGCCGACTCCGCGACGAGGGCTACGACTTCGGCACCGAGGAGATCCCCGGCCTGGCGTCCGGCGACGGCGACGAGCTGATCCGCGCGCTCATCGAGGCCGGCGGCCACGACCAGGACTGGCTCACCGAGGAGCAGCTCGCCCGCAATCCGGTCCGCATCCCGGCCGCCGACTACAAGCGCTGGTACGCGACCCTGCCGCAGGAACTGCGCGAGCACGTCGAGGAGCACTGGGGCCCGGCGCCGGGCGAGATGTTCCTGGACCGCTCCCGCAATCCCGAGGGCGACATCGTCCTGGCGGCCCTGCGCCGCGGCAACCTGCTGATCGTCATCCAGCCTCCGCGCGGCTTCGGCGAGAACCCGATCGCGATCTACCACGACCCCGATCTGCCGCCCTCGCACCACTACCTCGCCGCATACCGCTGGATCGCCGCCCGGCAGGAAGACGGAGGATTCGGCGCCGACGCGATGGTCCACCTCGGCAAGCACGGCAACCTGGAGTGGCTGCCCGGCAAGAACGCCGGACTGTCCGCGGCCTGCGCGCCCGACGCCGCGCTCGGCGACCTTCCGCTGGTCTACCCGTTCCTGGTCAACGACCCGGGCGAGGGCACCCAGGCGAAGCGCCGCGTCCACGCCACCCTCGTCGACCACCTCGTCCCGCCGATGGCGCGCGCCGACTCGTACGGCGACATCGCGCGCCTGGAGCAACTCCTCGACGAGTACGCGCAGATCTCCTCCATGGACCCGGCGAAGCTGCCGGCGATCCGCGCCCAGATCTGGACCCTGATCCAGGCCGCGAAGCTCGACCACGACCTCGGGATGGAGGACCGCCCCGACGACGACGGCTTCGACGACTTCCTGCTGCACGTCGACGGCTGGCTGTGCGAGGTCAAGGACGCCCAGATCCGCGACGGACTGCACGTCCTCGGCGGCGCGCCCACCGGCCCGGAGCGGGTCAACCTCGTCCTGTCGATCCTGCGCGCCCGGCAGATCTGGGGCGGTACGACCGCGCTGCCCGGACTGCGCGAGGCGCTCGGCCTCGACGAGTCCGCCGCGACCCGTACCACCGCCGACGAGGCCGAGGCCCGCGCCCGCGCCCTGGTCGAGGCGATGGAGGACGCCGGCTGGGACCCGGCCGCCGTCGCCGCCGTCGCCGAGGGCCACGGCAAGGCCGTCGCCGACATCCTCGGCTTCGCCGCCCGGGAGGTCGTCCCGCGGCTCGCCGCCACCACCGACGAACTCGACCACGCCGTCCACGCCCTGAACGGCGGCTTCGTCCCGGCCGGACCGTCCGGCTCGCCGCTGCGCGGCCTGGTCAACGTCCTGCCGACCGGCCGCAACTTCTACTCGGTCGACCCCAAGGCCGTGCCCTCCCGCCTCGCCTGGGAGACCGGCCAGGCCCTCGCCGACTCCCTCCTGGAGCGCTACCGCACGGACAACGGCTCCTGGCCGACGTCCGTCGGGCTCTCCCTCTGGGGCACGAGCGCGATGCGCACCGCCGGCGACGACGTCGCCGAGGCGCTGGCGCTGCTCGGCGTCCGTCCCGTCTGGGACGACGCCTCCCGCCGCGTCAACGGCCTCGAACCGGTCCCGCTCGCCGAGCTCGGCCGCCCCCGCATCGACGTCACCCTGCGCATCTCGGGCTTCTTCCGCGACGCGTTCCCGCACGTCATCGGCCTCCTCGACGACGCGGTCCGGCTGGCCGCCTCGCTCGACGAGCCCGTCGACGACAACTTCGTACGGGCCCACGCCCAGGCCGACCTTGCCGAGCACGGCGACGAACGACGCGCCACCACCCGCATCTTCGGCTCCCGCCCCGGCACGTACGGCGCCGGACTGCTCCAGCTGATCGACTCCCGCGACTGGCGCACCGACGCCGATCTCGCCGAGGTCTACACGGTGTGGGGCGGCTACGCCTACGGCCGCGGACTCGAAGGCCGCGCGGCGCGCGAGGAGATGGAGACGGCGTACAAGCGGATCGCGGTCGCCGCGAAGAACACCGACACCCGCGAGCACGACATCGCCGACTCCGACGACTACTTCCAGTACCACGGCGGCATGGTCGCCACCGTCCGCGCCCTGCGCGGCAGCGCACCCGAGGCGTACATCGGCGACTCCACCCGCCCGGAGACGGTCCGCACCCGCACCCTCGTCGAGGAGACCTCCCGCGTCTTCCGCGCCCGGGTCGTCAACCCCAAGTGGATCGAGGCGATGCGCCGCCACGGCTACAAGGGCGCCTTCGAACTCGCCGCCACCGTGGACTACCTGTTCGGCTACGACGCCACGACCGGCGTGGTCGCCGACTGGATGTACGACAAGCTCGCCCAGGCGTACGTCCTGGACCCCGAGAACCGCGAGTTCCTCCAGCAGGCCAACCCCTGGGCCCTCCACGGCATCGCGGAGCGACTGCTGGAGGCGGAGTCGCGCGGCATGTGGGAAAAGCCCGACCCGGCGGTCGTCGACGCCCTGCGCCAGGTCTTCCTCGAGACGGAGGGCGAGCTGGAGGGCGACGGCTGACGCCGGCACCACGGAAGCCCTCCGGCCGGTCCCGGCCGTCCGGCGTTGTCCGGGCCGGCCGGCGGGCGTAAGACTTCCGTCACCACCCGGAACCTGCCCTCCGCCGGCCCGGGCGACTTCAATGGAGTCATGAGGACATCGGTGGTACGCAGGCCCCTGGTGATCGTGGGGCTGGTGGTGGTCGCGGTGGTGGCCGTCGCCGGACTGTACTGGTTCCAGCCCTGGAAGCTCTGGGTGGACGAGACCGTGCGCGAGGAGCTGCCCGCGGCCTCCCCGGCCTCGCCCGACGGGCCGGGGACGTCGGCGGACACGGCGCCGTCGGCCCCGTCCGCACCGGAGGTGCTGGCCACGGGGAGCTTCATCAGTCATGAGCACACCACGACCGGCAGTGTGAAGATCGTCCGGCTCCCGGACGGGTCCCGCATCCTCCGGATCGAGGACCTGGACACCAGCAGTGGCCCCGACCTGCGCGTCTGGCTCACGGACGCGCCGGTGAAGGAGGGCAGGGACGGCTGGCACGTCTTCGACGACGGGGAGCACGTCAGCCTCGGCAAGCTGAAGGGCAACCAGGGCGACCAGAACTACGCGCTGCCCGCCGACGCCGATCTGAACCGTCTGACCAGCATCAGCATCTGGTGCGACCGCTTCGACGTCTCCTTCGGCGCCGCGGAGCTCGGGAAGGCGCCCGCGTAGCCTGAGAGCACGATGAACACCTTCACCACGCCATGGGGCGACCTCGGGCTCACCCGCTTCCCCGAGGACCCCCGTGACCCGCTCCGCGCCTGGGACGCCTCGGACGAGTACCTGCTGCGCCGGCTGGAGGGCGAGACGCTCGACGGCACCGTCGTCGTCGTGGGCGACCGCTGGGGCGCGCTGGCCACGGCGCTCGCCGCGCTCCGGCCCGTGCAGATCAGCGACTCCCATCTGACCCAGCAGGCGACCCGCGCCAACCTCGCCCGCAACCGCACGGCCGCCGAGGCCGGCGGCGTACGGCTGCTGTCCACCCAGGACACCCCGCCGGAACGCGTCGACGTCCTGCTGGTCCGCGTCCCCAAGAGCCTCGCGCTGCTGGAGGACCAGCTCCAGCGGCTCGCGCCCCGGCTGACCGCGGACACCCTCGTCGTCGGCACCGGCATGGTGACGGAGATCCACACCTCGACGCTGAAGCTCTTCGAGCGGATCGTCGGCCCCACCCGCACGTCACTGGCGGTGAAGAAGGCCCGGCTCATCCACTGCACCCCCGCCCCGGACCGCATCGGACCGGCGGCCGTCGCGGAAGGGCCCTGGCCCCACAGCTACGCGCTGCCGGCCGGCGTCGGCGTGATGTCGGGACGGCAGGTGACCAACCACGCGGGCATCTTCTGCGCCGACCGGCTGGACATCGGCACCCGCTTCTTCCTCGAGCACCTCCCCGACCGCCGCGGTCCGCTCCGCGTCGTGGACCTGGGCTGCGGCAACGGCGTGGTGGGCACGGCGGTGGCGGTCGCGAACCCGGAGGCCGAGGTGGTGTTCACGGACGAGTCCTTCCAGGCCGTCGCCTCGGCCGAGGCCACCTTCCGGGCGAACACGGGCCCGTCCGCCAAGGCCGCCTTCGTGGTCGGCGACGCGCTGTCCGGGACGGAGCGGGAGTCGGCCGACCTCGTACTGAACAACCCCCCCTTCCACACCCACCGCGCGCTGACCGACAGCACCTCGTGGCGGATGTTCACCGGCGCACGCAGGGCCCTGCGACCCGGCGGCGAGCTGTGGGTGATCGGCAACCGGCACCTGGGCTACCACGTCAGACTGCGCCGGATCTTCGGGAACTGCGAAACCGTCGCGAGCAACCCCAAGTTCGTGGTCCTGCGTGCGGTGAAGCGCCGCTGACGAGCGGGGCGCGGGGATCAGGGAGGCCGCGCGGGCGGGCCCGACGCGCGGGGGCCCGGCGCGGCCGACCGCCGGGAAGCGGTCCGCCGAGCCGGGCCCCGGGCCCTGACCCGCGGCGCGGACGGGATCAGTGGTTGTTGACGCCGTTGCCGGAGAGCACCGGGACGTCGTCCAGGACGTGCGACAGCGGCTCGTCGCCCTTGGCCTGCGTCGAGTTCTCCGCGCACTGCTGGTTCTGCGGGTTGGCCAGGACGTTGAGGTCCTGGACGCCGACCGGCACCAGACCGACGAGCGAGCCGGCGCTGGCCTTCGCCGGCAGCCCCACGCACAGCTTGTTCAGCGAACCCTGAACGGCGCTGAGCTGCGGGCTCTGGGCGCCGTAGGTGGCCGAGTTGCCGTAGACCTGCGCGGCCTCGTTGCCGCTCAGCGACGTGGTGCCGCCGTCGTCACCGATGGCCAGCGCCTGCGGGGCGGCGGTCAGCGAGACTCCGGCCACGGACGCGGTCACGGCTGCTGCTGCCCACAGCTTCTTCATGGTGTTTCCCTTCAGGGACGTTCGCGATGTACGGGGCGTCTGGATGCGCACTCCACCGGTGAGTGACGCAGTGATCAACCCCGCCCTCCGCGCCCCGGTTGCGGCCTGTAACCCGATCAGCCGAGCGCGGAGGGCGCTGTTCGGGACGTTCGGTTCTTTCGCACCAATGAGCCCGGGCGGTACGGGATATTGGGGGCATGGCGGAGCACAAGGGCCGTTGGGAACGGCAGGGGCTGATTCCGGCGAGTCGCAGGGAACCGGAGGGCGCGAGGGATCCGGTGGACCGGGGCAGACCGGCGGCCCGGCCGGTCGCGGACCGCACGGTGGAGCCCATCTACGCGTCACTCATGGCCAGTTGGTACGCCCAGGGGAGGACCCTTCCCGGCGTCCAGGACCGTGAGTGGTCGGACCTCGTCTCCTGGTCCTGGCCGCGCTGGTGAGCCCGTACCGCGCCCGTCGCTCCCCCCGGCGGGCGCGCACGGCGGTGTACGGGCACGCAGGCCGGGCGGACGCCCGGGCGCCGACGCGAACGGGCCGGGCCGCCGCGGAGCACCGCGACGGCCCGGCCCGGCCGGAGGACGAGGACGACGGTCAGCCGTTGCCCTGACCGTTGGCCGAGAGCACCGGGATGTCGCTGAGGATGTGCGACAGGGCCTCGTCGCCCTTGGCCTGCGTGGAGTTCTCCGTGCACTGCTGGGACTGCGGGTTCGACAGGACGTTGAGGTCCTGGACGCCGACCGGCACCAGGCCGACGAGAGAACCGGCGTTCAGCTTGGCGGGCAGACCGACGCAGGGCTTGTTCAGCGAACCCTGGACGAGCGCCATCTGCGGGCTCATGTTGCCGTAGGTGGCGGAGTTGCCGAACACCTGCGAAGCGCCAACGCCGCTGGCCGACGTGGTGCCCGTGTCATTGCCGACGGCCAGGGCCTGCGGCGCCGCCGCGGCCGAGACGCCGACGACTGACGCGGTGACGGCCGCAGCCGCCATAGCCTTCTTGAACACGAGTGATCCCTTTCCTGGGTTCGGGGTTCCTGGGGGTTCCGGGGGGCTCCGAGAGGGGCTGGAGAGCCCGGTTCGCAGAACCTCCTGACCAACTCGGGCTTGTGGAGTTGGTTCTTCCGCTTCACTCCAAAGGGCGGTGCCGGCGACCGCCTGCGGGCCGTCCTGCCAGGCGATTCCCCCGGCTGCCGACAGCCTTCGGGCCCGCCTCGCGACGGTCGCGCGATCAGGGCTGTTCGGGTGAAGTCCCGAAACCAAACGTCCGCCGTTCAGTTTGAGTCGGTGCGCAGACGAGCTGGAGTGTTCCTGCAGAAAGGCAAGCAAGTGATGATCAAGAAGGTTATGGCTGCGGCTGCGGTCACGGCCTCCGTAATCGGTGCCTCGGCCGCCGCTGCCCCCCAGGCACTGGCCATCGGCGACGACACCGGTACGACGTCCGCCAGTGGCGTCGGTGCCTCGCAGGTGTTCGGCAACTCGGCCACCTACGGAAACCAGAGCCCGCAGCTCGCCCTGGTCCAGGGTTCGCTGAACAAGCCCTGCGTGGGCCTGCCGGCCAAGGCCAACGCCGGCTCGCTCGTCGGTCTGGTTCCGGTCGGCGTCCAGGACCTCAACGTCCTGGCCAACCCGCAGAACCAGCAGTGCGCGGAGAACTCGACCCAGGCCAAGGGCGACGAGGCCCTGTCGCACATCCTCAGCGACATCCCGGTGCTCTCCGGCAACGGCGAGGGCAACGGCTGAGTCCCCGTTCCGACCCGATTCTCGGGTCGGCCGTCCGGGCATCCGGGTGAATTGCGCGGAGCCTCGGGCCGCAGAAGGGTTTCCTCGGTCGGCACGGCTCGTTGGCAGGGCGTCGTGGCATTGCCCGTGCATTTCCACGGCTCTCACTCCGACCGCCGAACAGAAGGAAATCCGATATGAATTTCAGAAAGACCACGACGGTGCTGGCGGGACTGGTGCTGGCCATGGGAATGGCCTCGCCGGCGCTCGCGGACTCCGGTGCGACGGGTGTCGCGTCCGGCTCGCCGGGGGTGCTCTCCGGGAACGTCATCCAGATTCCCGTGCACGTTCCGGTGAATGCCTGCGGCAACTCCGTCAATCTCATCGCCGTGCTGAACCCTGCGTTCGGCAACCTCTGTGTGAACGACTGACATTCAGTCCTCGCATACAGCCCTGAAGGGTCGTTTTCCGCCGGTCCTGGGGCGTGCCCCGCGGCACCGCACCGGGACCGGCTCGTGAAGCGAAAGCGGGAAGAACAACAACATGCGACAGGTCATCAGCAAGGGAATTCTGACGGCCGCGGCGGCCACCGGGATTCTGTCCTTGACCAGTGTGTACGCCAGCGCCGACTCCCAGGCGGACGCCGAGGCCGCGAACTCGCCCGGCGTGCTGTCCGGCAACAACGTCCAGGCCCCCGTGCACGTGCCGGTCAACGTCTGCGGCAATTCCCTGAACGTCGTCGGGGTGCTCAACCCCGCGTTCGGCAACGCCTGCGTCAACGACTCCGACGCGGGGGCGGCCGGGTCCGGGGGCGCGTCCGCCGAGGGCTCCGCGGTGGGCTCCCCGGGCGTCGCCTCGGGCAACAACGTCCAGGTTCCGGTGGACGTCCCGGTCAACGCCTGCGGGAACACCATCGACGTCATCGGTGCACTGAACCCGGCCGGCGGCAACGCCTGCGGCAACGGCTCGGCGGCGACGCCGCTGACCCCGGAGACGCCGGAGACGCCGGAAACCCCGGTGACCCCGGAGACGCCGGAGACGCCGGAGACGCCGGTCACCCCCGAGACGCCGGAGACGCCGGTCACCCCCGAGACGCCGGAGACGCCCGAGACGCCGGTCACCCCCGAGATTCCGGAGGTGCCTGAGGTTCCCGAGGTGCCCGAGGTTCCGGAGGTCCTGGTGCCCGTGGTGGACACCCCGGTCGACGACCGGGTCGTCGACTCCTCGACCACGGACCAGCTGGCCCAGACGGGCGGCAACGCCGGCACGCTGGCGGCCGGTGCCGCCGCGGTCGGCCTGCTGGCCGGCGGCGCCCTGCTGTACCGCCGCGGGACGGCCGCCGCGCGCCGCTGAGCGACCGCGCATCCCGTGTGAACCCCGGCCGGGAGAGTCCCCTCATCGGACTCTCCCGGCCGGACGCGTGTCCGGACCGTGCCCCTCGGCGGGGCGCCCCGCACGGTCCGAGCGGGGCGCCGGTCTCCGTCCCCGGAGCGCCTCAGCCCGGGGCCTGCGCGGGTACGGGGTCGCCGGCGGTTCGCGGGCCCGGCGGGCCTCGGACCGCGCCGGGGCCGAGGGCCTGGTGACCGTCCCGAGACCCTGGCGGGATGCACCGAAGCCGCCGGCACGGCGGCCTTGCTCGGGCCGGGCGGCCGGGCACCTTGCGGAACCGGGAGGTGCCGGTTCGGGAAGCCTCTGCGCGGCCTCGCGGATCCCCGATTCGACCGCTCACGGGGCCGCTGCCCGACGCGGGCGTCAGCGTGCCGCCGGGCCGCGGCCGCCGGCGGGCCGGGCGGCCGACACCTCTCGGTAGACGTCCGAGATCGCTGACGCGCTGTGCCGTACGTCGTGAGCGGCGAGGACGTGCTGGCGGCCCTGGCGGCCGAGCGTCCTGCGCAGCGGGCCGTTGAGGAGGAGGTCGCCCACGGCCGTGGCCAGTGCGTACGGATCCTGTGCGGGCGTCGTGCAGAACAGCGCGTGCCCGGGGGGCAGGCTCTCCCGCGTCCCCGCGACATCCGTGACCACCACCGGGCGGCCGCAGGCCATCGCCTCGAGCGGCGTCAGGGCCATGCTCTCCCAGCGGGACGGGACGACGACCAGATCCGCGGCGCGGTACCAGGGCGCGGAGTCCGCCTCGTCGCCCGCGAACCGGACGGACGCCGGCGCGGAAGCGCCCAGGGCGTCCGCCCCCGGTCCGTCCCCGACCAGGACGAGACGGGCGTTCGGCACTCTGTGCAGCACCTGCTCCCACGCCGCGAGCAGCACGTCCTGCCCCTTCTGCCGGCACAGGCGCCCCACGCACACCACGAGAGGTGCGGACCCGGGCAGGTCGGCGACGAGCGGCGGAAGGCTCCGCCGCTCTCCCTCCGCGGCGGGCCGGAACCGCTCGGTGTCCACACCGTTGGGGACGACGGTCCACACCGCCTCGACGCCGGCCGCCACGCCCTTGCGCCGCTCCGTCTCGCTGACGCAGACGATCCGGTCCGCCCAGCGGGCCCCGTACCGCTCCCAGCGGCGGGCCGGGCCGTCCAGGACGCCGCCGGCCGGCCCGAAGGACCAGACGTGCGGCTGGAAGACGGTGGGGATCCGCCCGCGCAGCGCGAGCCGGACGGCGAGCCCAGCCTTGGGGCCGTGGGCGTGCACCAGCTGCGGGCCCGCCGCCGCCACGATCCCGGCGAGCTGTCCCACCTCGCGGGCCAGCAGGGGTCCGGCCGTCCTGCCCGCGCGCCACGGGTGGACCCCGGCGCCGAGGGCTCGCACGGCGTCCGCGAGCATGCCGCCGCCGGGGCAGGCCACCGCCGCGGGGCTTCCCCCGCGGATCTGATGGGCCACCAGGTCGAGGACGACCCGGGCCACTCCGCCGTCGGTCTGCTGGACGACGTGGAGCACGGCCGGCCGGCCCGGACGGGCCTCGGTGCCCGGCCCGGACTGCGGGAGCGAGACGGTGCGCCGGATCCGGTCGGGGCCCCCGCCGGCCGGGAAGACGGGCGGGAATTCCGGTGCGCGGGGCGTCGGAAAGTGCTCCGGCTGCTGCCGGAACTCAGCATGCCGCACGGATCGTCGATTCCGATTCATATCCAAGGCTATTCACATGAGCGGGCCGGTGGGGGGCAGCTTCGTGCGCTCTTTGCGGGGCCGGGGCGAGAAGTGACTCTAGCCCTATTTCTTTGCGGTGCCGGACCTTCCTTTCCCGCTCCGAGCGGGAGGATCGGAACGCGGATTAATCCTTTTGGCGTTCGTCCGTGTCCGGACTTCGGGTGCCCTCGTTGTTGCTTGCGCCGCACAGGAAACCCCCCGGAAGGAAGAAATGATGAAGCGAATCGCGAAGTCGGTCGTGTTTGCGGGCACGGGCGTCGCCCTGATCATGGGCGGTGCGGGCATGGCCGTCGCGGACAGCGGCGCGGCCGGTGCAGCCGAGGGCTCGCCCGGCGTCGCGTCCGGCAACGTGGCCCAGGTTCCGGTCCACGTCCCGGTGGGCGTCTGCGGCAACACCGTCGACGTCGTCGGTCTGCTGAACCCGGCCTTCGGCAACGTCTGCGCCAACGACTGAGGCGCGCCGGCGTCCGGCGGCCGCGCCGCCGGACGCCCCCATCCCTGTGGGCCGACCGGTTATTCACTCCTTCGGCCGCACAACCTGGCAGACCTCGCTGCCGTTGAACCATCGGACCGGGCAGTCACGCACGGCCACTGAACATTTTGACCAAGGAGTGCTTCTCCCATGTCGCGTACCGCGAAGGCTTTCGTCCTGTCCACCCTCGCCGCCGCCGCCGTTGCGGGTTCCACCGGCATCGCCGCCGCCGACAGCGGCGCGGAGGCCGCAGCGGCGAACTCGCCGGGCGTGCTCTCCGGCAACGTCGTCCAGCTCCCGGTCCACGTCCCGGTGAACGCCTGCGGCAACACCGTCGACGTCGTCGGTCTGCTGAACCCGGCCTTCGGCAACGCCTGCGTCAACGACTGATCGCCTGCACGGGCGCCTCGGGCCGCCCTTCCCGCCACGGCGGGGAGGGCGGCCCGTCTCGTGCCGCGCGCGTTCCGGGGGCCGGGACCGGCCGCATTTCACGGGTCCGTGGGACCGGCGAGGAGAATTCGATAGGAAGATCCGAACGGGGAGCTTCATTCGGGTGGGGATGCAAGAATCCCCGGCTTTCGGAGTTTCCGGCCGGGTGACGGATCGTTACAGAACACGTAACAGCACAGAACAGCACGACAGGGCATGCCGGGCATCCGCAATGTGCCTGAAGCTTCCGTCACTTGTGCGCGCGACACGCGTTGCCGAAGGAGAGATTCACTGATGAAGCCCATGAAGGTCGCTGCGGTCGTCGCCGGTTCGCTGGTCGCCGCGGGTGCCTCGGCCCCGGCTTTCGCCGCTTCCGAGCTCGCTCCGACCAGTCTGAACGGCGCACTGGACACCGTCGCGAGCGAGACCACGGGGGCCATGGAGCCCCTCGCGAACAGGACGCTGGACACGGAGCAGAACGGCTCGCTGCTGAACACGGTCCAGAACACCGCAGACGACCTGAACAAGAGCAAGGCGGCTGCCCCGCAGCAGCTCCTCGGCGGGCTTCCCCTGGGCGCCTGAGCGGCGTCCCCGGCACGGTCCCGGTAGGCCCGGCGGAAGGATTCGCCGGGCCTGCCCGCGTCTTCGGGCCGTACCGGCGCCGGTCCGACGGGCTCGGCGGGGCATGCGCACGGATGAGCGAGCGCGACCCCTTCGGGCTAATCGGGCGGTGGGCTCCCCCGCGCGTGTGACAAGGGTGCCCGGTGGGTTCAGGTAAGTCGCTATGGTCCCGAACGTGACATCAACGCCCAGCGCGGTACGCGCCTTCCGCCCGGCCCGACTGGGCACCCTCGTCGTCATCGCCTGGAGCGGCGAGCACCCCGACGACGAGCGCGACATGCCCTTCCTGCTGGCCTACGCACTCGGGGACGGCGAGGACGGACCGGAGGGGGCCGAGGCCGCCGCCAGGCAGCTGCTCGACGACGTGGGCCTGCCGGTCGGGACCGAGTTCGTGGACGCCGCCGAGTCCGTCGGGCTGCCCGTCACGCTGCTGGTGGAGGCCGGTCAGGCCGTCCTGACGATGCCTCATCTCACCGCGCAGTGCACGGTGCCGCCGGAGTGGCTGGCGGCGGTCGGGGACCGGGGGCACGTCTACTTCATCTTCGCGACGCGGCCGTGGCCGGAGGCAGTGCCCGGGGTTCCGGTGTCGGAGGAAGGGCTGCGGGGGTTCGTCGGCGACGAGGCGGTGCTGTCGACGGCTGCCCACTGTCTGCTGCCGGTCCGTCAGCTGCGTGGCTGAGCGGTCGCCGGGCAGCAAGAGGCCCGGCTGACGGCGGTACGACCGCCGGCCGGGCCTGATTCACACCTTGCCGGTCAGGGTTGCCGGATAGCGCTCGCCGGGCGGGAGGGCGCGCGATGCGCGCCCGCCCGGGCTGCCCCGGCGAGCCTGAATCGTATTCCGGTGCCCACGGCGGCGGCCGCCGCCGGGTGAGGAAGCGTCAGCTTCACGGTGGCCTCCTGTCACAGGGGGTTGAGGACACCCGCGACGTTAGTCCGGATCTGACGATCCGTCGTGTCGAGCGGGGCCGCGATTACTGCGTGTGCGCATCGGCCCAGGTGACGGAGGGCCGGGGAATCGGCCGGACGGATCCGGCCGGAGAGGAAGTGCGGAGAGACATGGGGACCCGAGCCAAGACGCGCGTCCCGCGCCCCGTGACGGCGCCGGACGACGCCCCCGCGGCCGAGGTGGGCGCGAGCCGGGGCTTCGCCCTGATGCTCGTCGTCACGGGCGCGGCGGGACTGCTCGCCTCGTGGGTCATCACGCTCGACAAGTTCCGGCTGCTGGAGGATCCGGGCTTCACCCCGGGGTGCAGCCTCAACCCCGTCGTGTCGTGCGGCAGCATCATGAAGAGCGAGCAGGCGGCCGTCTTCGGCTTCCCCAACCCGATGCTGGGGCTCGTCTCGTACGCCGTGGTGGTCGCGGTCGGGGCCGGGCTGCTGGCAGGTGCCCGGTACCGGCGCTGGTTCTGGCTCGCGCTCAACGCGGGAGCCCTCTTCGGGGTCGCCTTCTGCACCTGGCTCCAGTTCCAGTCGCTGTACCGGATCGGGGCTCTCTGCCTCTGGTGCTGTCTCGCGTGGGTCGCCACGATCGTCCTGTTCTGCCGGGTGACCAGGCACACCGTCGAGCACCGGATGCTGCCGGCACCGGCCGGCCTGCGGGACGGCCTGCGGGAGTTCGGCTGGCTGCCGCCGATCGCGTGGACCGGGATCATCGGAATGCTCGTGCTCACTCGTTGGTGGGACTTCTGGACCGGCTGAGCACGCCGGGGCGTTTGCTCCCGGCCGGCAGGGCTCAGACCTCGGGCACGCGGGCGAAGCGGCCCGCGACGTGGAGGTCGGACTCGATCGCGGCGGCCGTGGCACGGAGTGGGGGGAGGACCTCGGCGAGGCACTCGCCGGTCGTACGACGTGCCGTGTGCATGGCGACGTTCAGCGCGGCGACGGTGCGGCCCGTGTGGTCGCGGACCGGGACGGCCAGCGAGCGGAGCCCCTCCTCCAGCTCCTCGTCGACAAGCGCGAACCCCTCGTCGCGGACGCGCCCGAGGAGACCGAGCAGCCGCGCCGGGTCGGTGACGGTGTGTGAGGTCAGCGGGCGCAGCTCGGTGCGGGCGAGGCGGACCTCGCGCTCCCCGGCGGGCAGCCCGGCCAGCAGGACGCGCCCCATGGAGGCGGCGTACGCGGGGAAACGGGTGCCGATGGTGATGTTCACGCTCATGATCCGCTCGGTGGCGACGCGCGCCGTGTAGCGGATGTCGTCGCCGTCGAGGACCGCCAGGGACGCGGAGTCGTGGACGCGGCGCACCAGTTCCGCCATGTGCGGGACGGCGATGTCGGGCAGCGTCGTCCCGGAGAGTGCGGGGCATCCGAGGGACAGCACGAGCGGGGTGAGCCGGAACACGCGGTCCCCGGAGGCGACGTACCCGAGGTGCTCGAGGGTGATGAGGGCGCGGCGGGCGGTGGCCCGGGCCAGGCCGGTGGCCTCGGCGACCGCGGCGAGGGACAGTTCGGGGCGGCCCTCGCCGAAGGCGGTGATCACGGTGAGCCCCCTGGCCAGCGACTCCACGAACCCCGCGCCGAGTTCCTGCTTGGAGGCGGTGGTCCAGTGGGCGAGGCCGTTCGGCGCGTGCTCCCCGGTGGCCGGGCGGTCCCGCCGCAGCTCCTCCTCCATCGCGGCCACGGTCTCCCGCAGCACCGGCAGCACGGCCCGGCCGAGCGAGTCCGCGGTGTGCCTGCTGGTGTGGCTGACCACGCTCACCGCGCAGACGACGGAGCCCCCGGGTTCGTGCACGGGCACGGCGATGGCGACCAGTCCCGGCTCGATGAGCTGGTCGTCCACGGCCCAGCCGGCCTCCCGGGAATGTGCCGCCCGCCGCCGGAACGCCTCCTCGTCCGGGGACTCCCCGCCCGTGCCGCCGCCCTCTCCCCGCCGGCCGTTCCCGCTCCGGGCGGCCCACGCGTCCCCGGTCCACGCGGCGGCGAACACCGCGCCCGCGGCCGTGCGCTCGTACGGCAGCAGGTCGCCGGTCCGGAAGGTGAGCGACATGGCGCGGCGCCGGGTGGTCTGGTGGACGAAGCGGATGCCGTCCCGGTCGGGGACCGCGAGCGAGACCGACTCGTCGAGCTCGTCGGCGAGCCGTTCGGCGAGCGGGCCGAGCCGTCCCGGCAGGGAGAGCGCGGCGAGGTAGGCGTTGCCCAGCTCCATGAGCCGCGGGGCGAGCCGGACCTCGTGGCCCCGGAGCCGTACGTACCCCATTCGCGCCAGCGTCGCCGCGACGCGGTCGGCGGTCGACCTGGCCAGCCCCGTGGACCGTACGAGGTCGCTGAGGTCCATCCGCCCGCCCGCGTCGCCGAGTGCGCGCAGCACGGCGATGCCGCGCATCAGCGGAGCCACGGCGTCTGCGGGGGGAGCGGCTGGCATCGGTTCTCCAGGGCGTTGACACGTGTGCCGGGTGCACGCAGACTCTTGGCGAGTCGTAGATGAACTCTAGTTCATCAGGCGAACGGATCGAGCGGAAGTCTCCATGGACAAAGTCAGGCGGTCCGCCGCCGAGGCGGTGCACGACATCGCCGACAACGCGTCGCTCGCCGTCGGCGGCTTCGGCCTCAGCGGGGTGCCGAACGTGCTGATCGGCGCGTTGCACGCCCGCGGAGTCCGAGGTCTGGGCGTCGTCTCCAACAACTGCGGGGTGGACGGGAGCGGTCTCGGCGTCCTCCTCGCCGACGGCCGGATCGACCGCGTCGTCTGCTCCTACATCGGGGAGAACAAGGAGTTCGCCCGGCAGTACCTCGCCGGGGAACTGGAGGTGGAGCTGGTGCCCCAGGGCACCCTCGCCGAGCGGCTGCGCGCCGGCGGCTGCGGCATCCCCGCCTTCTACACCCCGGCCGGGGTCGGCACCCAGGTCGCCGAGGGCGGTCTCCCCCGGCGGTACGCGCCCGGCGGAGCCGGTGTCGCCGTGGCGTCCCCGCCCAAGGAGATCCGCGCCTTCGGCGGGCGCGACCACGTCCTGGAGCACGGCATCACCACGGACTTCGCCCTGGTGCGCGCCGCCCGCGGCGACCGCCACGGCAATCTCGTCATGAACAAGTCCGCCCGCAACTTCAACCCGCTCGCGGCCATGGCGGGCCGGGTGACGATCGCCGAGGTGGAGGAGCTCGTCGAGCCGGGGGAGCTGGATCCGGACGCCGTCCACGTGCCGGGCGTCTTCGTCCGGCGGGTGGTGCCGCTGACCCCCGAGCAGGCCGCGGCGAAGGGCGTCGAGCATCTCAGGACCTCGGTACGGGGCACCCCCGTACGAGGGGCTTCCGCGCGGGGGGCGGTGTCGGGCCGATGAGCTGGACCCGCGACGAGATGGCCGCCCGCGCCGCGGCCGAACTGACCGACGGCAGTTGCGTCAACCTCGGCATCGGGCTGCCCACGCGCGTGCCGGCCTTCCTCCCGCCCGGCGTAGACGTCGTCCTGCACTCGGAGAACGGCATCCTCGGCGTCGGCCCGTACCCGTACGAGGACGAGGTCGACCCGGATCTGATCAACGCGGGCAAGGAGACCGTCACGGTGGTGCCCGGCGCCGCGTTCTTCGACTCCGCGCTGTCCTTCGGCATGGTCCGCGGCGGCCACGTCGACACCGCAGTGCTGGGAGCCATGCAGGTCTCCGAGCAGGGCGACCTCGCCAACTGGGCCGTCCCCGGAAGAATGGTCAGGGGAATGGGAGGCGCGATGGACCTCGTCCACGGCGTCCGCAGGGTCGTCGTCCTCACCGACCACACCGCCAAGGACGGGTCCCCGAAACTCGTCCGCGCGTGCACGCTTCCCCTCACGGGCCGGGCGTGCGTGCACCGGGTCATCACCGATCTCGGGGTGCTCGACATCACCGCCGCCGGGTTCGCCCTCGTCGAGACCGCCCCGGGGGTCACCCCCGACGAGGTACGAGAGAAGACTGGAGCTGAGCTGTCATGACCGACCGCCTCCGTGACGTCTACGTCGTGGACGCCGTCCGCACCCCCATCGGCAAGTACGGCGGCGCCCTCGCGGGAGTGCGGCCCGACGACCTGGCCGCCGGGGTGCTGGGCGCCCTCGTCGCCCGGACGCCCGAGCTCGACCCGGCGCGGATCGACGACGTCTTCTTCGGCGACGCCAACGGCGCCGGCGAGGACAACAGGGACGTGGCGCGGATGGCCGTGCTGCTCGCCGGACTGCCCGTCACCGTGCCCGGCACGACCGTCAACCGGCTGTGCGGCTCCGGCATGGAGGCCGTCATCCAGGCCGCCCGCGCCATCGCCGTCGGCGACGCGTCGATCGCCGTCGCGGGCGGCGTCGAGTCGATGAGCCGCGCGCCCTGGGTGCTGCAGAAGCCCGAGCGGGGATTCCCCGCCGCCCACCAGCAGCTGCACTCGACCACCCTGGGCTGGCGGATGGTCAACCCGCGGATGCCGCAGGAGTGGACGGTCGGCCTGGGCGAGGGCGCCGAGCTGCTGGCCGACCGGTACGGCATCGGCCGCGACGAGCAGGACTCGTTCGCCCTCGAGAGCCACCGCAACGCCGCCCGGGCCTGGTCCGAGGGGCTGTACGACGGCGAGGTGGTCCCCGTCGGCGGAGTTGACCTGGCGCGGGACGAATGCATCCGCGACACCACCTCCACCGAGGCCCTGGCCAAACTGAAGCCCGTCTTCCGCAAGGACGGCACCGTCACCGCGGGCAACTCCTCGCCGCTCAACGACGGCGCCGCCGCGCTGCTGCTCGTGGACGAGGACGGGCTGCGCGCAACCGGCCGGGAGCCGCTCGCCCGCATCGGCGCGTCGGCCGTCACCGGCATCGAGCCGCAGTACTTCGGCGCGGGCCCGGTCGAGGCGGCCCGGCGTGCGCTGAAGAAGGCCGGCCGCGAGTTCGGGGAGCTGCACACCGTGGAGCTCAACGAGGCTTTCGCCGCGCAGGCGCTGGCCTGTCTGCGCCAGTGGCCGGACCTCGATCCGGCCCGCGTCAACCCGCGGGGCGGCGCCATCGCCATCGGCCACCCGCTCGGCGCCTCGGGGGCACGGCTCACCGGAGCCGTCGCCCACCAGCTCGCGGCCGCGGGCTCGGGCACGGGCCTCGCCACGCTGTGCATCGGCGTCGGGCAGGGACTCGCCCTGGTCCTGGAGAGGTGACGGGGCCGGTGGCCGGATGGGGGATCCCGAGCCAGGAGCGGATCACGGCGGAGATCGCGGCGGCGCACGGAAGCGCGGTGAAGCCGGAGCACCATCCGCGCCGCGACTTCGCGCCGTACCGCAGCAGCGTCCTGCGCCATCCGCACCGCGCCCCCGTCCCCGTCGGGGACCCGGACGCGGCCGAGCGGACCGCTCCGGTGCTCGGCACGAGGGACGTCCGGGCGGGCGACGCGGACCTTACGCGGCAGCATCCGGGGGAGCCGCTGGGCGAGCGGATCACGGTCACCGGACGGGTGCTCGACCGGGCGGGACGGCCCGTGCGGGGCCAGCTCGTGGAGGTCTGGCAGGCCAACGCGGCCGGCCGCTACGCGCACGAGCGCGACCGCCACCCGGCGCCGCTGGACCCGAACTTCACCGGCGTGGGCCGCTGCCGGACGGACGACGAGGGACGGTACGCGTTCACGACGATCAGGCCCGGGGCCTACCCGTGGCGCAACCACGTCAACGCCTGGCGGCCGGCGCACATCCACTTCTCCGTGTTCGGGACCGCGTTCGCCCAGCGCCTGGTGACGCAGATGTACTTCCCGGGCGACCCGCTGTTCCCGTACGACCCGATCCTCCAGGCGGTCACCGACCCCGCGGCCCGGGCCCGGCTCGTCGCCGCGTACGACCACGCGCTGTCTCGCCCCGAGTGGTCCCTCGGCTACCGCTGGGACATCGTGCTGGACGGGCCGGCGGCGACGCTCCCCGGCCCCGAGGAGACCTCGTGACGCTCCTCCCTCCCACGCCCTCCCAGACCGTGGGCCCCTTCTTCGGCCACGCCCTTCCGTACGAAGGGGGCGGGGACCTCGTCCCGGCCGGGCACCCGGGCGCGATCTCCGTCCACGGGTACGTGCGCGACGGGAACGGCGATGCGGTGCCCGACGCGCTCCTGGAGTTCTGGCAGCCCGGCACCGGTCTCGGCCGGGTGGCGACCGGCGCGGACGGGCACTGGTCGGTGCGGACGGCGCCGCCGCCGGCGGCGAGGCCGTACCTGCCGGTCTGCGTGTTCGCCCGGGGGTTGATGCACCATCTGTTCACCCGGGCCTACATCGGCCCGGCCGCGGCGGCCGGCGGGCTGCTCGCCGCGGTGCCGGAGGAGCGGCGGTCCACGCTGATCGCCCGGCCCGAAGGGGACGGGACGTACCGCTTCGACATCCGTCTGCAGGGGGAGAAGGAGACGGTCTTCCTTGACTTCCACGGGTGACCCGGAGGCCCTCGCGGAGGACTCGGGGCTGTTCTCGCCCGTCCGCGCGGGCAGCCCGGTCGAGGCCGCGACCGGCGACCGGGCCTTCCTCCAGGCGCTGCTGGACGCCGAGGCGGCACTGGCCCGTGTCCAGGACACCGCGGCGGGCCGGACGGTCACGGCCGTGGCCCGGGCCGAGCGGTTCGACGCTCGCTCGATCGCCCTGAGGGCCCGGGCGGGCGGCAATCCGGTGATCCCCCTCGTCGCGGACCTGAGGGCCGCCGTCGCCGAACGGGACCCGGCCCACGCGGAGTTCGTGCACCGGGGCGCGACCAGCCAGGACATCGTCGACACCGCGCTGATGCTGCTGTCGGCGAGGGCCGTCGACCTGACGGCGGCGGACCTGGAGCGGACCGGGCGGGCCCTCGGCGCGCTCGCCGCCGCCCACCGGTCCACGCCGATGGCCGGCCGCACGCTCACCCAGCACGCCGTGCCCACCACCTTCGGCCTCAAGGCGGCCGGCTGGCGGGAGCTCGTCCTGGACGCCCTCGTCCGGCTGGCACGGGTACGGGACGCGCTCCCGGCCCAGCTCGGCGGGGCGGCGGGCACGCTGGCCGCGTTCGGTGGCACGGGACCGGCGACGGTCTCCGCGTACGCCGGCGAACTCGGCCTGGCCGAGCCCCTGTTGCCCTGGCACGTCCTGCGCACCCCCGTCGCCGACCTGGGAGCGGCGCTGGCGTTCGGCGCGGGCGCGCTCGGCAAGCTCGCCGCCGATGTGCTGGTGCTGTCCCGCACGGAAGTGGGGGAGCTCGCGGAGGGCACGGGCGGCGGCTCGTCCGCGATGCCGCACAAGAGCAATCCGGTACGGGCGACACTGATCGCCGCCGCGGCCCGCCAGGTCCCGGCCATCGCCGCGATTCTCCTCGGCTCGCTCGCAGCCGAGGACGAACGCCCGGCCGGCGCCTGGCACGCCGAGTGGCAGCCCCTGCGGGAGGCGCTGCGGCTGGTGGGAGGCGCGGCGGCCGCGGCGGCCGCGCTGTGCGAGGACCTGGAGGTACGGACGGACCGGATGCGCCGGAACCTCGCCGCGACCCGCGGACTGGTCCTGACGGAGCGTGCGGTGGAGGTGCTGGCGCCGCAGACGGGCCGGGCCGCCGCGCGAAGGGCGGTGACGGACGCGGCCCGGCGCGCGGCGGAACGCGGTACGGACCTGGTCACGGCCCTCGCCGAGGACCCCGCCCTGCCCGCCCTGCCCGAGCTCGCCGCCCTCTCCGACGCGTCGGCCCATCTGGGATCGGCCCCCGTGCTCGTCGACCGGGCCCTCGCGCGCGGGCTCGCACGGGGCACCGTCCCGGTCCTCGGAGCGGTCCGGCGGCCGGAGCGCGGTGCGTCGGGTCCGGCGGGCGGCGCGCCCCACCCGGAGCAGGGTGGACCGGGCCGCCCGGACGACGGCGACGAACCGGGTCGGGGCACGGGCGAACGTCGCCGGGGAGCCGGGGCGTCCGGCCCCGGCCGCGGCGAGCACGGCGGTGCCGGTGCCGGGCCGGCCGACGGGGAACCACTCCCGTACGACGGCCGGGCGACGACGGCGGACGACGGCGCGCCCCGCCCGGACGACGGCGGACGACGGGAGACGGCATGACCACCCCCCTGCTGCACCACCGCGTCGACGGGCCCGGCGGCGCGCCCGTGCTCGTACTCGGCCCGTCCCTCGGCACCTCGTTGCGCGTGTGGGAGCCGCAGACCGCCGGGCTCGCCCATGACCACCGCGTCGTCCGCTGGGACCTCCCCGGACACGGCGGGTCCCCTGCCGGCCCCGGAGTGCTGTCCGCCGGAGCGACGGTCGCCGACCTCGGGCGGCACGTCCTGCGCATCGCCGACGCGCTCGGCGCCAGGTCGTTCGCCTACGCCGGGATCTCCCTCGGCGGCGCCGTCGGCACCTGGCTGGCCGCTCACCACCCCGACCGGGTGACCCGGCTCGCGCTCGTGTGCACCTCCGCGCACTTCGGCGGGCCCGGACCGTGGCGGGAACGGGCCCGGCTCGTGCGCGCCGAGGGCACCGCGCCGGTGGCCGAGTCCGCCCCCGCACGGTGGTTCACCCCCGCCTTCACCGGCCATGACGAGCTCGTCACCGATCTGCTCTCCGCCGACCGGGAGACCTACGCCGTCTGCTGCGAGATCCTGGCGGGCACCGACCTGCGGCCCTACCTCGCCCGGATCGCCGCGCCCACCCTCGTGATCGCGGGCCGCGAGGACAAGGCGACACCGCCCGCCCACGGCCGTGAACTCGCCGCCGGAATCCGGGGCGCGCGTTACGTCGAGGTGCCGGACGCCGCGCATCTCGCGGGAGTCGAGCGGCCGCGATCCGTACTCACCGCACTTCAGGTCCACTTCGGGTAGAGGAGCACTGATGATGCACACCACCGTCGGCATCGTCGGCGGCGGCCCCGCGGGGCTGCTGCTGGCGCGGCTGCTGCACAACGCGGGCATCGACAGCGTCGTCCTGGAGCTGCGCGACCGCGCCTACGTCGAGCAGCGCCAGCGCGCCGGCATCCTGGAGCAGGCCACCGTGGAAGCGCTGCGGGCGGCGGGGGCCGGCGAGCGCATGGACGCCGAGGGCATCCCGCACCACGGCATCGAACTCCGCTTCGGCCGACGGTCCCATCGCCTCGACTTCCCCTCCCTCACCGGCGGCCGGAGCGTCATGGTGTACGCCCAGACGGAGGTCGTGAAGGACCTGATCGCCCTTCAGCTCGCCGACGGCGGCCCGCTCCTCTTCGGTGCCGAGGTGACGTCCGTCGAGGGCGCCCAGAGCGACAGCCCGGTCGTCGAATTCGTGCAGGAGGGCCGTGCGCAGACCCTGACCTGCGACTACGTCGTGGGCTGCGACGGTTTCCACGGTGTGACGCGGGACGCGGTCCCGGAGGACGTGCGGACGACGTACGAGCGGACCCATCCGTACTCCTGGCTGGGCGTCCTCGCCGAAGCGCCGCCCGTGTACGACGAGTTGGTCTACGCCCACTCCGACCGCGGCTTCGCCCTCGCCAGCATGCGCTCCCCCACCGTGAGCCGGCTCTACCTCCAGGTGCCGAACGGCACCGATCCCGCCGACTGGTCAGCCGAGCGGATCTGGGACGAGCTCGACACCCGTCTCGCACTGGACAGGGACCCGGGCTGGAAGCTGGAACGCGGGCCGGTGACGTCCAAGGCGGTGCTCCCGATGCGCAGCCACGTCACCGAGCCGATGCGGTACGGCCGGGTCTTCCTCGCGGGCGACGCGGCGCACATCGTCCCGCCGACCGGGGCCAAGGGGCTCAATCTGGCCGCCGCCGACGTGATCGTGCTGGCCCGCGCCCTCGCACGGTGGCGGGAGACCGGCTCGGCGGAACTGCTCGACGCATACTCCGACACCTGTCTGCGGCGGGTGTGGCGGGCGGAGCACTTCTCGTCCTTCATGACGGCGACGCTGCACACCGATCCGGCGCAGTCGCCGTTCGACACGAGGCTTCAGCTCTCCCAGCTGGAGCGCATCGCCACCTCGCCGCACGCTGCGGCCGAACTGGCCGAGAACTACACGGGCCTGCCGCTGCCCCGCTGACGGGTGCGGCAGGGCCGCGGAGCAGCGGCGGGGGCAAGCGCGAGAACGGGGAGGGCCGTGCGGAGCGTGTGAGGTGGCGGGGTCGGCGGCATATGTGGAGTCCTGAATCGTTCGCCTGGTGAACCTTGATTCACTCTGTGAAGGCGTACGAGTGTCGGGCCGGCCCCGCCGGGCGTCACTGAGCGGACACGGCGAAAAGCCGGGCAACGGAGGAACGGGGCGCGGAACGGGGGGCGCGGAAGGGCGGGGGCGCGGAAGGGCAGGGGCGCGGAACGGGGGGCGCGGAAGGGCGGGGGTGCGGAACGGGCGGCGCGGCCGCCGGCCGACACTGCGGCCCTTCCCCAGGGGCACTGGGCCGAGGCCACGGCAGCCGTCCCCGCGGGAGGGGCCGGGGCGCACGAGGGCCTACGGCTCCTGCGGGGTCAGGTGCAGCGTGAACCAGTCGCGGGCCAGATCGGAGACCTCGTCGAGCGCCCCCGGCTCCTCGAAGAGATGTGTCGCACCCGGGACCACGGCCAGCCGGCACTCGCAGCGCAGCGCCGCCTCCGCCTGGCGGTTGAGGTCGAGGACCGTCGTGTCACGGCCCCCGACGATCAGCAGCGTCGGGGCGCGCACTCCGGGCAGCCGGGATCCGGCCAGGTCGGGCCGGCCCCCGCGCGAGACGACGGCACCGACCTCCGGGCCGGCGCTCGACGCCGCCCACAGCGCAGCGGCGGCTCCGGTGGACGCCCCGAAGTAGCCGATGGGGACGGGAGTGCGGGTGCGCAGCCACCGGGTGGCGCCCGAGAGCCGGTCCGCCAGGACCTCGATGTCGAAGACGTTCCTGCGGTCGGCGGCCTCCGGCTCGGTGAGCAGGTCGAACAGCAGGGTGCCGAGGCCGGCCGCGTTGAGGGCCGTGGCCACCGCCCGGTTGCGCGGGCTGTGCCGGCTGCTCCCGGAGCCGTGGGCGAACATCACCACCGCGGCGGCGCCGTCCGGCAGCGTCAGTTCGCCCGCGAGCCGCACCCGGCCCGCCTCCACCTCGACGCCCTCGGACTTGGCGGTCTCCGGCGGTTCGGCGGCCGACTGCGCAAGCAGCGCGACGACCTCCTCGTCCGGGGTCTGCGAGAAGTCCTGGTACCACTCCCCGACCGCCGTGAACGCCCGCGGCGTCGACAGGCACACCACCTCGTCCGCCTCGGTGCGCAGCCAGGACACGGCATCCGGCGGGGCGACGGGGGCGGCGAGCACCACCCTGGCCGCTCCCTGGGCCCGGACGACCTCGCAGGCCGCGGCGGCGGTGGCTCCGGTCGCGATCCCGTCGTCCACGACGATCACGGTCCGGCCCCTGATCCCGATGCGCGGCCGGTCGGCCCTGAACCGCTCTGCCTGCCGGGTGAGTTCGGCGGCCTCGGCCCGTTCCACCGAGGCGACGTCCTTCTCGGAGACATGGCCCCGGCGGACGATGTCGTCGCTGATGACGCGGACGCCGCCCTCGCCGATGGCGCCGAACCCCAGCTCGCGGTGGTACGGCACGCCCAGCTTGCGTACGACGATCACGTCCAGCGGCGCGCCCAGTGCCCGCGCCACCTGGTAGGCCACCGGCACCCCGCCCCTCGGCAGCCCGAGCACGACGGGATCCGCCTCCCGCAGATGCCCGAGGGCCCCGGCGAGGCGCTGCCCCGCGTCGACGCGATCGGTGAACAGCACAGTGGCTCACCCCCAACAGGGGTTCTCCTTCGAACCAACCCCATGGGGGACCGGTTCGCAAGTCGGGGCCGGGGCCGGCCTCACGTGCCCTCCGGGAGGCACACGACGGGGATCCGCTGTACGAGGTTGTTCCCGAAGCCGCCCCTGTTCCACGGCTGGTCGAGCGGCTGGGTGCGGCCGTCGGCGTCGGTGGCCCGCGCGACGAGCACATGGCTCCCGGGGGTGGCCGTCCAGGCCGTGTGCCAGTGGCGCCAGGCCCAAATGCCGCCCTCCGGCGCGTCGAGCGCCGCGTCGTGCCAGGTCCGCCCGTCGTCGGAACTGATCTCCACCCGCACGACCGGGGCGTGGCCGGACCAGGCGCGGCCCTCCAGCCCGGTCCGGCCGGGGCGCAGCACCCGTGTCCGGGACATGAAGTCGGGAAAGCCCGGCGGGATCATCAGGGCGCGCGGGGCGATGAGGGTGACCGGCTCGCCGGGGTCGTCGGCCGACTGCCGGTAGCGGTACGCGACCGACTGCTGGAAGCCCGTGAAGGGGGTGTCGGTCAGGCTGATGTCGCACAGCCACTTCACATGGGCCATGCCGTACCAGCCGGGCACGACCAGCCGCAGGGGATGGCCGTGCTGCGGAGGCAGCGGCTCGCCGTTCATCGCGTACGCGACCAGTACATCCGCGTCGTCGCCCATGGCCACGCGCAGCGGCAGGCTGCGGCGGTAGTCCTGTTCGACGCCGCGTTCCACCCCGTGGTCGGCTCCGGTGAACACGGCCTCGACCGCGCCGGGCTCCACTCGGGCCTCCCGCAGCAGCACGCGCAGCGGGACACCGGTCCACTCCGCGGTGCCCACGGCCTCCACCAGCCACGGCTGGCTCACCGGCCGGGGGCTGAGCCGGGCCCGCCCGTTCCCGGCGCACTCCATCGTGACGCGGAGCGTGACGGAGGGGTAGGAGCGGAGGTCGGCGAGACCCAGCCGCAGCGGGTTCCGCACCAGCCCGCCGACCCCGATCCGCCAGTCGGCGGCCTCGGCGGCGGGGATGTCGTAGTGGACGAGGACGTAGTGCAGCCCGGGGGGCGTCAGTCCGTAACGGAGTGCCTCCAGCGGCATTCCGTGGTTGCGGGCGGCGAGGGCCAGCTCCTCCGGGCTGATGCCCTCGCCGGGTCGGGCGACCCGCCCGGGGACGCTGACCGCCGTGAGGTCCCGGTCCATGCCTCCATCGTGCGCCGTCCGCCGGCCGGCGGCAGCACGCGCGACCTGCAGTACGCGCTCAGGACCAGGAAGCGCTGGAGAACAGCCCGCCCAGTCCGAACGACCCGGTGTCGGAGAACTCCATCGGCTCCTCGTGCCTCCGGTGCCGTCCCGAGTACTCCCTCGAACCGGTCGCGTAGTCCCTCGAGCCGGTCGTGTAGCTCGAACCGGTCGTGTAGCTGGAACCGGTCGCGTAGTCCCTCGAGCCGGTGGCGTACTCCCTCGACGGGACCGAATTGTCCCGTGAGCCACTCGAGTAGTCCCGCGGAGCGACCTGGTCGGCCTTTACGAGCTGGCCCTCGGCGGCGAGGGTCTGTACGCGCTGGAGAACCGTTCGCAGTTCCAGACCGAGCTCGTTCGCGACGACCTGGAGATCCAGCCCGGAGTGCCAGCTCCACACCAGAACGGAATCCATCGAAGCGGACCAGACGGGACTTGCGGGCTGGGCGGACGGAACGGGCTGCACGGGCTGAACGGGTTCGGTCCAGATCTGCTCGTCGACCGCCGGAACCGAATAGGTGCCGGTCGTCTGGGACGGCTGTGCGGTGGTGTAGGGGGACACGGGCGGAGCCGAGACCGGAACCCCGGCCTGCTCCGCCCGGGGAAAAGACGCCGGGGCATCCCCGGTCGTCTGCACGGGCTCTCCGCCCATATCGGCGGATTGATCCGACATTCGTGTCAGTAGATTTGCCGCGACGGTACGCGCGCCTTCCCGGCCGACGGTCCTGCGGGCAACCCTGACCTCGCGTTCCGGCAGGCCCATCATGCCGGCGACGGTGCCGTCGTCGCCGACGACCACCGCGAATGCGGCCAGCATCCTCGTGCGATCGGCCTGGGCCTCGTCGAGTGCGCTCTGGGCCAGCCGCACCCGGTCGTCGCTGGTGCAGAAGGCATTCGCAAGGACTGTATTTCTTTCCCACAACTCACGCGGTTCCACATACGCACAAACGCTTCGCCCGGGTCCGGGACTCGTGCTCGCCCGAGAATTCACACGAAGAGCTCCAATGGCTCAAGTTTTCACGATTCACGGTCGTAGCCACCGGGACGGGGAGCGCCGGCGAGGCGGTGGGGCGGCTAGCGGGGCCCCGGGAGGTGCGCTACGGCACCCGGCACGCCCGGCTGTTCGGCGTCCCCGGCGGGTACCCGGGTCTCGGCGTCGGGCAGCGGCGGCAGCGGATCGCGTTCGAGCCGGAGCATGCGAAGGGTCCGCTGGGTCTCCTCCTCGAACGCGCGCAGGGAGGCGAGCCGGTCCCACTGCAGATCCCGTGCGCCCGGCAGCATCGCCCCGCGCGCCCGCCACTCGGACACCAGTTGCACGTACAGCGGTGTCTGGGCGAGCTCGCCGGGGCCGCGGTGGCGGGCGCCGGACCGCTCGGAACCGGGACGGCGCTCCCACGCCAGGACCCCGGTCTGGGGAGCCGGAGGGGTCAGTGGGTCGGAAGCCCCGGGAGCCGGCGACGTGTTGGAAGAATTCATCGAAGACAAAACGATTTCCCGCGCCGATGGACACGTCGCCGCGACGGCATGGGCCCGGCCGGCCTCCCGGCGGTGCCAGTTGATAGGGAAAGATGATCTCCGCCGCGGCCGAATGGAGCCGGCCACCTTCACCCGTATGGATCGTAGCCCGGGTGCAGTTCCCGGCACTTTTACGGTAGTTGTAGAGCGGCATTCGGGCGGCACACCGCGAAGGGGTACAACAGGATGAGCGTCGCAGAGTCGGTCGCGGTGCATTCGGATACCGCCGACCCTGGCCCCTGCGGCACTCCCGGGCGGCGAAACGACCCACCGGCGATCTCCTACTGCCGGACCATCGACCGCACGCTGGTCATCGCGCTCCGGGGCGTCCTCGACCGGGAGAGCGTCTACCCCTTGCGGCTGATGCTGACCGTCGCCGTGAAGTCCGGGTACTCGCGACTCGTCGTCGACTGCGCGGAAATCACCGACTGCGACAACGAGTTGCTGGAGCTCTTTCTCTCCTGGAAGCGCCACGACCGGAACATCGTGTTGGTCCACCCGTCCGGTCCGGTGCGCGATCTGATTGCCGCCGAGATTTCCCGGCGACTCTTTCTCTGTGCCCTTTCGGTCAAGCACGCACTGGACCTGATGGAGTGCTGAGGGCGGGCGCCGGGGACTGGGCGGCGGAACTCGCGCAACGCGGAAGTAATTCGCCCCCGGGCCCGCGGCGGCGGGGTGGGGCCGCACGTCCGAATTGAGTACGGGAACTACGGGTTTTCGCAGCCGCCCGGGTGATTGCGTCCGCGACACGAGGCAATCCGTAATCCTTTGATCGCGAAGAGTGAAGACTGCAGCCCGTGGCCACGCACGGCGTGACACGCAGGCGAACGAAAGGCACCGCCGAGTGCGTGCACGCCGGTGGTTCGGTCACTCCAAGTTCCGCGAGGAAGGTTCTCTGGTGAGCCGTACAATCCGCAGTTCCCGCACGAAGACCGCCATGCTGGTTTCGGCCGGCACCGTCGCCGCTCTGCTCAGCGTCGTTCCGAGCACCGCGGCCGTGGCCGACACGCTGCCCGCCTCCACCGCCTCCACCACCGAGCTGCCGGGTTCGGGCGCTCTGGTGATGAGCTTCGACGACGACCGCCGCGGCGAGCGCGGCGAGCGCGGCGAGCGCGGCGAGCGTGGCGAGCAGGGCCCTCCCGGACCGCAGGGCCCCGAGGGTGAGCTCGACACCTACGTCGTGACCGGCCCGGCCACGAGCCCTGACGCTCTCGTCGGCACGGACGTCACGTCGACCGCGCTGTGCCTGGGCAACGACATCGCCATCGGCGGTGGCTACGACACCACCGACCTCCTGTCCATCGACGTCGAGGACAGCGCGCCGGTGTTCGTCGGCACGGGTCCCGCCACCGGATGGAGGGCGACCGCCTCGGTCCTCGCCCTGGGCGGCTCGATCACCGCCTACGCGGTCTGCCACGACGTGGAGTAGTTCCTGTGCAAGGAGCGGTGGGGCACCGGTTGTTCGCCCCACCGCGCACGAGGACGGTGCCCCGGAGCTTCGGCTCCGCGGGCACCGTTCCCGTTTTCCGGCCGACGACGATCTGACGGGTCGCCCTCCGTCATCCGCCGATGCGGACCAGCGCCAGCGTGATGTTGTCCGGTCCGCCTGCCTCGATGGCGGCCTTCCACAGCTCGTAGGCGGCCCTGCCGTCGTCGTGGACCCGCAGCAGGGCGTGGAGTTCCTCGTCCGGTACCGGGTCCGTCAGCCCGTCGGTGCACACGAGGCACCGGTCGCCCGGGGACAGCGAAGTGGTGGTGACGTGGGGTGCGACCGGGGTGTAGGAGGGGCCGCCGCCGAGGGTCTGGGTGACCGCCGTGGTGACGCGCCGTCCTGGTGCCGCCGGTGGGCTGTCGTCCACGCTCAGCTGTCGCAGCCCGTCCTCGGCCGCGTCGTACACCTTGCTGTCGCCGATGTTGAACACCGTCACCGAGTCGTGCAGGACGACGACGCCCGCGACCGTGGTGCCCATCGTGAGCAGATCGGGGTTGTCGTCGGCGGCCGAGTACACCATGTGGTTGCACATGTTCAGCGCCTCGTTGACGGCGTCCTCGCCGTCCAGCGCGGGGCCGAGTGCGGCGAGCTGCCGCACGACGAGCGCGCTGGCCACCTCGCCGGCGGGCTGCCCGCCGAGTCCGTCGGCGACCGCGGCGACGAGCGGGGTGCCCAGCGGGAAGAGCAGCGTCTGCGGGTTCTCCGTCACGGTGCCGCACAGGGTCCAGGGGCCGGCGACGAGGCTGTCCTCGTTGTGCTCGCGGACCAGACCGACGTCGCTCAGGGCGGTCACGGCTATGTACGGCATCGTGGGCTTCGCCTCACCGATGTGGACGGCATGTCCTCACCCCCCATTGTGACGCGAGCCGCCTCCCGGCGTCCCGGCGGGCGCCGGAGGGAGGCCGGCTAGAGCCAGTCCCGGTGCTTGAACACGAAGTACAGGCTGACGCACACCAGCAGCATCAGCGCGACGGCGAACGGGTAACCGAAGCGCCAGTCCAGCTCGGGCATGTGGACGAAGTTCATGCCGTAGACGGTGCCGATGAGGGTGGGCGCGAAGAGGATGGCGGCCCAGCTGGAGATCTTCTTGATCTCGTTGTTCTGGGCGTGGCCGGCCTCGGCGAGCATCTTCATCTCCTCGTTCTGCGCCTGCGAGACGAGGGTGGCGTTGACGGTGAGGATGTCGCCGAGTGCCTGCCGGAAGCCGTTGACCCGCTCGGCCACGGTGGTCGCGTGGTCGGCGACGTCCCGCAGATAGCGCTGGAGCTCCTCGTCGGTGCCGTACTTCTGGAAGCCGGCCTGGAGGCCGTTCATGATCGCCAGCAGCGGCCGGGTGGCCCGCTGGAAGTCGACGACCTCGCGGGACAGCTCGTAGATCCGCCGGGACACCTGGGGGTCGCCGCGGAAGACCTCCGTCTCGATCTCGTCGATGTCGTGCTGGAGACCCGCGATCACCGGGGCGTAGCCGTCGACGACCGCGTCCAGGATGGCGTACAGCACCGCCTCGGGGCCGAGGGCGAGAAGGTCCGGGTCGGCCTCCAGCCGGCTGCGGACGACCGCCAGGTCCGGGGTCTGGCTGTGCCGCACGGTGAGGACGAACTCCGGGCCGACGAAGACGTGGATCTCGCCGAAGTCCACCTCCTCGGCCTCGTCCAGGTACCGGGCCGGGCGCAGCACGACGAAGAGCGTCTTCCCGTACCGCTCCAGCTTGGGGCGCTGATGGGCGACGATGGCGTCCTCGACGGCCAGTTCGTGCAGCCCGAACTGCTCCGCCGCCTCCCACAGCTGGGCGGGGGAGGGCCGGAACAGCCCGATCCAGGCCATCGTGCCCGGCTCTCCCGGGAGCCGGTGGTAGATCTCCGCCAGCGAGGTGGGCGTCTCCATCCGGCGCCCGTCGCGGTAGAGCGCGGCGTCCACGATGCTGCGCTCCAGCGGCGCCGGTTCCTGGGACTCGTGCTCCGCGCGGGGGTCCATGGAGTGCTCGGGAGCCGGGTCGGCCGGCTGCCGGGCGTGACCGGATGTCCGGAGCGGCCACCTGCCCGCCCGTGTCGCGCGTGGACGCCTGTCGGACATCGCCTGCACCTCGTCTGGCGGGGTCGCTCGATCGCCGGCCCGGCTGGGCGAGCCGGCACGGAACAGCCTATTTCGCGGTCGCCGGCTCCGCGATCACTGCGGTCCGACCGGAGGCCGCGCGCAGGTCGCGGGTCCGCCCGGAACCGGGAAGCCGCCCCGGCTACTTCAGCGCCAGGATGATGAACGCCCCGACGACCCCCAGGACCAGGGCGACGCCCGCCGGGACCCAGCCGCCGTTCCGCCACGGGAAGCGCGCGTCGAGCGAGAGCCCGAGCGGCCCGACCGCGGCGACCGTGAGCGCACCGACGGCGAGGAGCATCGGGTAGGCGAAGGCGGTGCCGGCAGCCGACCACAGGTCGATGTCGGGGGCGACCGCCATGGCGTTGACCATGACGCCGATGCAGGCCGCCGCGGAGAGCGGGGTGAGCAGACCGGCGGCCAGTCCCAGGCCGCCCAGGAACTCGGAGACGCCTGCCAGGCCGGCGAAGAAGACGCCGGGATCCCAGCCGAGCTGGGAGAACCCCTTGCCCGTCGCCTCCAGGCCGGGGCCGCCGAACCAGCCGAACAGCTTCTGGGCCCCGTGCCCCGCCAGGATCAGGCCGACGGCCAGCCGGAGCAGCAGCACGCCCGCGTCTGCCGCGCCGACCGTGACGGGAGCGCTGCCCGCCTCGGGACCGGTCGAGTGTCGGGCACGGTCGGTCGGGAGTTTCATGGTGGTGTCACCTCCTGCGCCGGCGCCGCGGGTCCCCGGTCCGCCGGAGCGCGGTTTCCGGGGGTGGGCCGTCGGCGCGGTAGGGCGGAGAAGCGGTCGTTGGGCGCACGCCGGTGGATCGGGCCTTCACCATCGATACTGCCCTCCCCGGCGGAGGTCGGCCAAGTTCACGGCGTGCACACGCGGGCACCGTGTGCCGGACGCCGGGCCTTCATCCGCCGATTCCATCCTCAACGGGAAGTCGTCATGTTCCCGACATGAAGTCCCGACATGGAGGAGTGCTTCGTGAGCAGCCCCCTTCCCGTCCGGCCGGCCGTCGCCGTGCTGGGCATGGTCCTCGTGGCGTCCGCCGCCCTCCCGGCCGCCGCGCAGTCTTCCGACGCGTCCCCCGTACCGACCGCCGCCGCCCTGCCGGCCGTCACCCCCACGGCCGAGGCGCCCACGCTGTACGACGACGAGGCGGGCGGCAACGCCAACGCGGACGACCCCGCGATCTGGCGCAACACCGCCGACCCCGGACGCAGCCTGGTGATCGCGACGGCCAAGGAGGGCGGACTGCGGGTGTACGACCTGGACGCCCGTCCGGTGCAGTCGATCGCGGCACCCGGCCCCGGGCGTCCGGGCGACGCACCCGGCCGCTTCAACAACGTGGACCTCGTGCACGGACTGCGGCTGCCGTCCGGCCGGGCCGACGTCGCCGTGACCACCGACCGGGGCCACGACCGGCTGCGCGTCCACCGCATCGACCGCGGACGCGCCGGCGGTCCCCTCGCCGACATCACCGACCCCGCCGCGCCCCCGGTCTTCTCCCGGGACCAGGCCGAGATCAACGGGCAGCGGACCGCTTATGGCCTCGCCACCTGGACCGACCGGGCCGGCCGCTCGTACGCGCTGGTCAGCCGCCGCGCGAGCACCGAGGTCGCGCTGCTGGAGCTGCGGCCGACCGCCGCAGGCACGGTCACCTACCGCACGGTGCGCGCGCTGCGGCTGCCGTCCTCCTTCCGGTTGCCCGACGGCACCTCCTGGACGCCGTGCGGTGAACCCGGCGACGCGCCGCAGGTCGAGGGCATGGTCGTCGACCCGGCGAACGGGATGCTCTACGCCGGCCAGGAGGACGTCGGGATCTGGCGCGTCCGGGCCGACCTCACCGGCACTCCCCGGCTCGTCGACAAGGTCCGCGAGTTCGGCGTCCCCGCCGCCTACGACGAGGCGACCGAGGAGTGCGTCGCGGGCGCGGACCCCGGCTTCGGCGGCAAGCGCCTGTCCGCCGACGTCGAGGGGCTGACCCTGCTCACCGAGCCCGGCGGCGACGGCTACCTCCTGGCGTCGAGTCAGGGCGACGACACCTTCGCGCTCTACGACCGGGAGGTGGGCGACGGCAACGCGTACGAGGGCGGCTTCCGCGTCACCGCCGCCTCGGCCGCCCTGGACGGCTCCGAGGAGTCCGACGGCGCGGCCGTGCTGAACGCGCCGCTCGGCGCGAAGTACCCGAACGGCCTGCTCGTCGTGCAGGACGGGCACGACACACCGGGCGACGGCGACCGCGAGGCCACCGGCTTCAAGTTCGTGGACCTCGGCGCCGTGATGGAGCGCGCCGGCCGCTGACGCGACGGCCGTCCGAACGGCCAGTGCGCCCCGGCGGGACCGCCGGGGCGCACTCCGTCACGGTCCTACCGGGTCACGAACTGCGTGAGGATGGCCTGCACCTCGTAGATGTCGACACCCTTGGTGAACGTCTTCTGGATCGGCGCGGCGCTGCCCGAGATCCAGATCTTCAGCTCCGCGTCCAGGTCGAACGTGCCGGCCGTCTCCACCGCGAAGTGGGTGATGCTGCGGTACGGGACGGAGTGGTACTCCACCTTCTTGCCGGTGATGCCCTGCTTGTCGACCAGCAGGAGGCGGCGGTCGGTGAACAGGATGGTGTCGCGGATCAGCAGGAACGCGGCGTGCACCTGCTCCCCCTGCCCCAGCAGCCGCGCGTAGTCCTGCTGTGCCTTGTCCGGATCGACCGTGTGCGCGTTCCCGAACAGTGCCATGAGAGGCCCCCCACTCATTGAAGTTGCAACGATTTTTGCACTGTATACCGGAAGTTCGGGAAGCGGCCGGGTTGTTCCGGGCCCGGACGTCAGCCCGTGGCGCCGGGCGTACGGGTCACGGTCCGGCCCGCGGCGGCAGCCGCGCGGGCGAACCTCGCGGCGTCCACGACGGCCGCCCCTCCCGTGTCGTTGTTGAAGTACACGAACACGTCGTCCGTGTCGGGCCAGGCACCGGCCAGCCGCCGGACCCACGCCGTCAGCGCCTGGCGGCCGTAGCGCGGCGGGGGCTGGGCGAGCCCGCCGTGGAGGCGCAGATAACCCCAGCCCGCCGTGCGCCACAGCGGGGTGACGGGGCGGGATCCCCGGTCCGCCCAGCACAGCGCGCTGCCGTGGCGCTCCAGCACCGCCCGGAGCTCACGCTCCGCGTCCCACCACGACGGGTGGCGCAGCTCGACGGCGACCCGGACACGGCGCGGGAAGCAGCGCAGGCAGGCGTCCAGCGCCGCGGTGTCCTCCCGGAAGTTCGGCGGCAGTTGCAGCAGGACGGGCCCGAGCCGGCCGCCGAGCCCCTCCGCCCGGCCCATCAGCCGTTCCACCGGCTCCTCGGGATCGTGCAGCCGTTTCAGATGCGTCAGATACCGGCTCGCCTTGACCGCCATGACGAAGTCCCCGGGCGTGCGGTCGCGCCAGGAGGCGAAGACGTCCTCGGCGGGGAGCCGGTAGAAGGCGTTGTTGTTCTCCACCGTGGCGAAGTGCCGGGCGTACTCCTCCAGCCACAGCCGCTGCGGCACCCCGGACGGGTAGAGGATGCCGCGCCAGTCCTTGTACTGCCATCCCGAGGTTCCGACGAGCATGGGCATGGACGCATCCGTGCCCGGCCCGCGGCCGGTCGTACCGCCCGCGCGCCGCGGGCACTCCGAACGCGGGTCCGGCGGCTCAGGGGGCGGCGAAGAGCGTGGGGAAACGGGGTGCGAGCCAGGGCCTGCGCCCCCAGGCCAGCACGCCGCCCCGGGCCATGGCGCCCCACGGCCCGCGGCGGCCGAGCGCCATCAGCAGGAACGCGACCGGCTCGGTCAGGATCGTGCAGTCCGGTCGTTCCGGCGTGCGCGCCTCCACGACGGGCCGGCCGTCGGCGAAGGTGACGCCGAACGAGGCGCCGCCCCACAGCCGGATCTCGTAACGCGCCGTCAGACCCGCGGCGGCGGAGGCGTCGAGGACCCGAGGCATCGCCGTGATCAGGAAGGGGAACGTCAGCTCGACCCGGCGCCGGTCCACCATGTGCGGACGACGCAGGGCGCGGGCCAGGTCCCAGCCGTGGCCCAGCATGTGCGTCAGCAGGTACGAGCCGAGCGTCGCCAGGTCCATCGGGCCCAGCGGGGTGTGCAGCGGCTCGCCGGGGGCGGCCGGCTCCCGGTCCTCCCGCGCGTCCCGGGCCGCCACCGCCCCGACGAACGCCTCGGCGTGCTCCACGATCATCGCGGCCAGAGGGTCGGCGCCCCGCTCGGCGAAACCGGCGAGTGCGAGGGCGTTGGCCGCGGCCAGGCTCTGCGGGGTGCCGTCCCCGTGCCGGCGCTCACGGCCCGCCGCGATGTCGGCCATCAGCTCGTTGGCCTGCGCCAGATGGGCGGCCGCCTCGCCCACGGTCCACTCCGACCCGGGCACCGCGATGCCGGTGTCCGCCGCGCCGGACAGCAGCGCGGCGATCTCCGCCGCCGTGTCGCGTATCGCGTCACCGAGCCCCTCGGGCAGAGTGCCCAGTGTTCCCCGTCCGGCCGCCGTCGTCATCTCTTCGCCCTCCGCGTCTCGGGTCCGCGGTACCCAACCAGGTGGGCGGGCCCATGACAAGGGCGGTGCCGGGGCCGGCGGCGAACCGCGTACGGCACCGGTGACGGGAACGACCGTGCGAGCGGCGACACGAGGAGCTTGAACCAGTGGTGAACGGCGACGAGGACGAGATCCGGAACCTGATCGAGCAGTGGGCCGCCGCCGTGCACGCGGGCGATCTGGACGCTGTCCTCGCGCACCACTCGGACGACATCGTCATGTTCGACGTGCCTCCGCCGTTCGAAGGCGTCCGGGGCATCGACGCCTACCGTGCGGCCTGGCCGCCCTTCTTCGCGTGGCAGCGGCAGGGGGCCTCGTTCGCGATCGACTCGCTCGACGTGACCGCAGGCGGCGACGTGGCCTTCGCCCACGCCCTGCTGCGTTGCGGCACCCCCCGCGAACTGGCCGAACGGCCGGACCTGCGACTGCGGCTCACGGTCGGACTGCGCAAGCGGGACGGGCGGTGGGTCGTCACCCACGAGCACCACTCCTTCCCCGACACGTCGGTGGACGCGGCACCACCGGGGAACGGCGCCGGAAAGGCGTAGCCGCTGCCCGGAGACGGCCCGGCGACGGCCTGCCGCCGAGCGGGGTCCCGCCCGTCGCCGGCCGGCCGAGCGCAGCACAGTGGTCGGCCGCACGTCGACTGATGTTCGCCCGGCCGTCACCCGGTCCGCGGCGGGATCGACGACGATCCCAGGGGGAGAAGAGGGGCGGGCGCAGAACCGTGGGACGCATGAGACGTACGAACCGATGGGTACGCCCGGCAGCGGCCGCCGTCGCGGCCGCACTGGCACTGGCCGGCTGTGCGGGGGAGGGCCCGGCGGAGGAGCGGGCCGAGGCCGGCCCCCCGCCGGTGTCCGCGGACATCGACTGCGCCGAGTCCGGCAAGGTGCAGGGCTCCGGCTCGACCGCCCAGCAGAACGCCATGAAGCACTGGATCGACCGGTACCAGCGCGCCTGCCCCGGTGTGCGGATCGCCTACAACGCCGTGGGGTCCGGCGCCGGAGTGGCCCAGTTCCTGCGGGGAGCGACCGCCTTCGGCGGCACGGACAGCGGGCTGGGCGAACAGGACGTCAAGATCTCCCGGACGTTCTGCGCCGGCGGCCGGGCCATCGACCTGCCGATGGCCGGCGGGCCCGTGGCCCTGGGTTACCACCTCCCGGGCGTCGACGGCCTCGTCCTCGACGCCCCCACCCTGGCGGGGATCTTCGACTCCCGCATCACCACCTGGAACCACCCCGACATCCGTCGCCTCAACCCCGGCGTGCGGCTTCCCGAGCTCGCGATCACCGCCGTGCACCGCTCGGACGACTCGGGCACGACGCAGAACCTGAACGCCTATCTGTCTGGCGCGGCGGGCGACGACTGGCCGTACGAGGCGGAGAAGGCCTGGCAGGCCAAGGGCGGCCACTCTGCGGCCGGTTCCGAAGGGATCGCCTCGGCGGTGGCCGGCACCCAGGGAGCCATCGGCTACTTCGAGCTGTCCTTCGCCGCCACCCGGAAGATCGACACGGTACGCATCGACACCGGCGCGGCGGAGCCCGTCGCGCCGAGTGCCGAGAGCGCCTCCCGGGGCATCGCCCAGGCGAAGGTCGTCGGCCGGGGCAGCGACATGAAGCTGGAGTTCGACCACGGGACCTCCGCCGACGGCGCGTACCCGATCGTGCTCGTGACGTACGAGGTCGTCTGCGACACGGGGAACAACCCGACGAGCCTTCCGGCGCTGAAGTCGTTCCTGGCGTACACCGCCGGCGAGGAGGGGCAGGGGCTGCTGCCGGCGATCCACTACGCGCCGCTCCCGGACAGCGTGGCCAGCCGGGTCCGGAAGATCGTCGCCACGCTTTCCTGACGCCTGACGCCTGACGCCTGACGCCTGACGCCTGACGCCGGGCGCCGTGCGCCTCGGCTCCGATGCCCCGGTGCCTGACGCCTCGGCTCCGATGTCCGGGGCCGGGCGCCTGGCCGCCGCCGCGGCGGCGGTCAGCCGAAACGGCCCGAGATGTAGTCCTCGGTACGCTGGTCGGACGGATTGCTGAAGAGCGTGCCCGTCTCGTCGAACTCGATGAGCCGGCCGTGGCGCACTCCGCTCCCGTCGATCTCCGAACTGAAGAACGCGGTCTGTTCCGACACCCGCGCCGCCTGCTGCATGTTGTGCGTGACGACGATGATGGTGAACTCCTGGGCCAGGTGCTCCATCAGGTCCTCGATCTTCGCCGTGGCGATCGGGTCCAGCGAGGAGCACGGCTCGTCCATCAGGATCACCTCCGGCTCGACCGCGATGGTCCGGGCGATGCACAGCCGCTGCTGCTGCCCGCCGGAGAGCGCCAGCGCCGACGTCCTGAGCTTGTCCTTGACCTCGTCCCACAGCGCCGCGTGGGTCAGCGTCTCCTCCACCAGGTCGTCCAGGTTGCCCTTGAAGCCGCCGACGCGGGGGCCGTACGCGATGTTGTCGTAGATGGACTTGGGGAACGGGTTGGGCTTCTGGAAGACCATGCCGATGCGGCGGCGGACCTCGATGGGGTCGACCTCGCGTCCGTACAGGTCCTCGTTGTGGTAGCGGACCTTGCCGGCCACACGGGCCCCGGGCAGCAGGTCGTTCATCCGGTTGAAGCAGCGCAGCACGGTGGACTTGCCGCAGCCCGAGGGGCCGATCATCGCCGTGATCTGGCGGGCCCCGATGTTCATGTTGACGTCGCGCACGGCCTCGTGGTCGCCGTAGAACACGGACAGACCGCCGACCTCGAAGACCGTCTCGGACGGTGGAAGGGTGACGCTGCGGGCCGGCTGCGGCGGCCTGGTGCCGCCGGGTCCGTGGCCGGGAGGGGTGGTCATGGGGCTTCCTCACACGGGGTCTTCGGTGGCACGGCAGTCACCAGCGGCGGGTGAAGTGGTTGCGCAGCCAGATCGCCAGCGAGTTCATGACCAGCAGGATCACCAGCAGGACGACGATCGCGGCGGAGGCGAGCGCGGTGAACTCGGCTCGGGACTGACTGATCCAGTTGAAGATCTGGATCGGCAGCACCGTGAACTGGCTGTGGACGCCCGTCGGGTTGAACGTGATGAACGTCAGCCCGCCGAGCAGCAGCAGCGGCGCGGCCTCCCCGATGGCACGGGACAGCGCGAGGATCGAGCCGGTCGCCATGCCCGGCACGGCGGCGGGCAGCACCTGGCGCCAGATGGTCTGCCACTGGGTGGCGCCCAGCGAGAGGGATGCCTGCCGGATGGACTGGGGCACCGCCCGGATCGCCTCCCGGGACGAGATGATCACGATGGGCAGCACCAGTAGGGACAGGGTGAGCGCGGCCGTGAGCACGGTCTGCCCGAAGCCCAGTCCGCGGGAGATCACACCCAGGCCGAGGATGCCGTAGACGATGGAGGGGACGGCCGCCAGGTTCTGGATGTTGATCTCGACGACACGGTTCCACCACCGGTCGCGGTCGGCGTACTCCTCCAGGTAGATCGCGGTGAGCACACCGGTCGGCAGGCAGTACAGGGCGGTGAAGGAGATGACCCAGATCGTGCCCGTGATCGCCGACTGGGCGCCGGCGTTCGACGGGTCGATGATGTCCGGGAAGTTGGTCCACAGCTTCGGGTTCAGCCGGGGCCAGCCCTCGACGACCACATAGGTGAGCAGACCGGCCAGGAAGACCACCCCGATGGCGAGCGAGGCCCAGAGGCTGAGCCGGAAGAACTGCTCGCGCAGCGGCGTGCCCCGGCCCTTCAGCCGGGGGATCTCGGGCGGGTCGGAGGTGACCGCGGTGGGGATCATTCGTACACCTCGCGGTAGCGGCGCACCAGGCGGATGCTGATCAGGTTCATCACCAGCGTGATGGCGAAGAGCAGCAGGCCCACGGCGAAGATCGTCTGGTAGCCGGTGGACCCGGTGGGCAGGTCGCCGATGCCGGCGGCGGCGATGAACGCGGTCATCGTCTGCATTCCCTCGAGCGGGTCGAAGGTGAGGTTCGGGCGGCCGCCGGCCGCGATCGCCACGATCATCGTCTCCCCGATGGCGCGGGAGACTCCGAGGACGACAGCGGCGACGATGCCGGACAGCGCCGCGGGGAACACGACCCTGGTCGAGACCTGCATCCGGGAGGAGCCGAGGGCGTAGGCGCCGTCGCGCAGCGAGCGGGGCACGGCGGCCATGGAGTCCTCGGCCAGCGACGCGATCGTCGGGATGATCATGATGCCCATGACGAAGCCGGCCGAGAGGGCGTTGAAGACCTCCGGTGGGTCGTCGCCCGGCCAGAACCGCTGGAGGAACGGGGTGATCGCCTTGAGCGCGAAGAAGCCGTAGACCACGGTGGGGATGCCGGCGAGGACCTCCAGCACGGGCTTGAAGGTCCCGCGGACCCGGTGGCCGGCGTACTCGCTCAGGTAGACGGCCGCGCCGAGGCCGAGCGGGACGGCCACGAGCAGCGCGATGACCGTGACCACCAGCGTGGCCGTCACCAGCGGCAGGACACCGAAGTGCGGCGGTTCGAACAGCGGTGACCAGTCGGTGCCGGTGATGAACTCCCCGAGGTCGACCTTGCCGAAGAACTCCACGACCGGGGGGATCAGCGCGACGACGATGCCGACCGTGGTCAGCACCGAGACCAGCGCGGCGGCCACGAGCAGGACCTTGACCACCCGCTCGGTCCAGCGCGGCTGCGACCGCTTCAGGAAGCCGGGGGTTCCCGCAGCGGCCCGTCGGCGCAGAGTTCGCGAGGTCATGGCGAGTGCTGCTCGCGCAGCCTGGTCAGGTCCTGCCGCAGCTCGGCCTCCTGGGCGGAGCTGAGCGGGACGAACTGGGCGGCCCTGGCGATGCCGGCGTTGTTCTCGACGTAGTACTCCACGAACGCCTCGACCTCCTTCCGGTCGAGGGCGGCGGCGCTGGGATAGATGAGGAGCGGCCGTGAAAGGGGCCGGTAGGTGCCGTTCTGGACGGTGGTCCCCGTGGGCGCGACACAGCCGTTTCCCCCGTCGATCCTCAGGAGCTTCAGCCGGTCCTTGTTCTCCTCGTAGTACGACAGCCCGAAGTAGCCCAGGCCGCCCCGGGAGCCGGAGACGCCCTGCACCGTGACGTTGTCGTCCTCGCTCGGGGAGTAGTCCGTGCGGGAGGCGCCCTCCTCGCCGTTGACGGCCTGGGTGAAGTAGTCGAAGGTGCCGGAGTCGGTGCCGGGGCCGAACAGCTCCAGTTCGACGTCCGGGAAGCCGGGGTCGACCTGGTTCCAGTTGTCGATCCGGGAGCCGGGCTCCCAGATCCTGCGCAGCTGTTCGACGGTGAGGCAGTCGACGAAGTCGTTGTCCTTGCTCACCACGACGGACAGGCCGTCGTTGGCGATCCGCAACTCCTCGTACCCCACGCCCTTCTCCGCGCAGCGCGCCTGCTCCTCGGCGGTGATCGGCCGCGAGGCGTCGGCGATCTCCGTCTCGCCGTTGCAGAACTTCTCGAAGCCGCCTCCGGTGCCGGAGGTGCCGACCGTGATCCGCACGCCGGGGTTGCGCTGCTGGAAGAGCTGGGCGGCCGCCGTGGAGAGCGGGGCCACCGTGCTGGAGCCGTCCACCCTGATCGTGCCGGACAGCCCGTCGCCCCCGCCGTCGCCGGAGCCGGCGTCGGCACCGCCGCACGCGCCCGCGGCCACGACCAGGGCGGCGGCCAGGCTCACCCGTGCCGTGGCCCGGCGAGGGGTACGGGGGATGTTCACGTCGGCTCTCGATCCTCGTCTGCGCACTCGCCGGTCGTCGGTGCCGGAGCCCGCCCGTCGGCCGCCAGAAGCGACAAAGTACCTCATTAGGTTACGGACGACCCGTGGTCCGCGCGACCGACGAGGAGGCCGCGGCGGGCGGGCGAACGGGCCGGACCGGCGCCGGCCCGGCCCGTTCACCGCTCAGACGGGTGCGTGCTCCCGCTCCCCGCTCGTGCGGGGCAGGCCGTCCGGTCGGCCGAGCTCCCGGAAGAGGCGGCCCGGCCACCAGAACCAGCGGCCGAGGTCCAGGGCGAGGGCGGGCACCAGCACCGTACGGACCAGGAAGGTGTCCAGCAGGACCCCGATGCCGACGAGCACCCCCATCTGGGCCATGGTCACCAGCGGCAGACCCGCGAAGACCGCGAAGGTCGCCGCGAGGACCACACCGGCCGAGGTGATGACGCCGCCGGTGCTGGTCAGGCCCTCCAGCACGCCCCGGACGTGCCCGGCGCGACCGGTCTCCTCCCGTACCCGGTGCATGAGGAAGATGTTGTAGTCGATGCCGAGCGCCACCAGGAAGACGAAGCCCATCAGCGGGATCGACCAGTCGACTCCGGCGTGCCCGAGGACGTGCTCGAAGAGGAGGTTCGAGGCCCCGAGCGCGGCGAAGTAGGAGAGCACGACCGTGCCGAGCAGCAGCAGCGGCCCGACCAGCGAGCGCAGCAGCCAGACCAGGACGAGCAGGACGACGGCGAGGACGGCGGGGATCACCGTGCGCAGATCGCGGGCGGCCGCACGCTGGGTGTCCAGGGTCTGCGCCGTGGTTCCGCCGACGAGGGCTTCCGCGCCGTCGACGGAGTGCACGGCCGTGCGCAGCCGGTCCACGGTGTCCTTGGCGGCACCGCTGTCCGGGGTGTCCGCCAGCACCACGGAGAGCGCGGCGAGTTCACCGCCGGGCGTGCGGCCGCCGTTCTCCACCCGGGCGACGCCCGGCACCTCGGACACGAGGGCCCCGACCTCGGCGGCACGGTCCGCCTTCACGACGATTCTGGCCGGGTCGGCGGCGCCCGAAGGGTAGTGCGCGGAGATCCGCTCCTGGGCGACGACCGACTCGGGCTTGTCCTGGAACATCTCGGACTGCTGCAGGCCCATCCCGATCCCGGTCGCGCTGAGTGCCAGCACACAGGTGACGGCGGCGGACATCAGCCAGGACCAGCGGGGGTGCCGGGCGACCGCGGCGCCGACGCGGGACCAGACGGTACGCGCCTTGCGGGCCGGGGTGCCGTACCGCGGGACGAACGGCCAGAACACCCAGCGGCCCGCGATCACCAGCAGCGCGGGCAGCACCGTGACCATGGCCAGGAAGCCGCAGACCACCCCGACCGCGCCGACGAGGCCCATCGACCGGGAGGAGTTGACGTCCGCGAGGGCGAGGCAGACGAGCCCGACGGCGATCGTCCCGGCGGAGGCCAGCACCGCGGGCCCGGAGCGCCGCAGCGCGACCGCCATCGCCCTGTGCCGGTCCTCGTGGCGGTGCAGCTCCTCGCGGTAGCGCGCGATCAGCAGCAGCGCGTAGTCCGTGCCGACGCCGAACACGAGCACCATGAGGATGCCGGCGCTCTGCGGGTCGACGGGCAGCTGCGCGTACCTGGCGAGCAGATACGTGCCGACCTGGGTGAGCACGGCGGCGAAGCCGACGGCAAGCAGCGGGAAGAGCCACAGCACGGGGCTCCGGTAGGTGACGAGCAGCAGTACGGCCACCACGAGACCGGTGGCGATCATGAGCGTGGAGTCGAGGGAGTCGAACACCGCGACCTGGTCGGTCAGCGAGCCGGCCGGACCGCCGACCTCGGCCCGCACGCCCGGCGGGGCGCCCTCGCCGGCGATGCGGCGCATCTCGTCGACGGTGCCCGTCAGCCCGTCCTCCTCGGTGGAGAGCGGGACCACGGTCATCAGCGCCTGGCCGTCGTCGGACGGGAGCGGCGGCGCGACCCGCTCGCCCTCGGCCGCGAACCCGGCGAAGGCGGCTCGGTCGGCCTCGGCCTTCGCCCGTGCACCGTCCCCGGTGTAGACGACGACTGCCGGCATGATCGTGTCCGTACGGAACCTCTCCAGCTCCGTGTTGACCCGGGCGGACTCGGCGCCGCGCGGGAGGAAGGCGTTGGCGCCGGTGTCCTCGACCTCGCCCAGCCTGCCCGCGAGCGGACCGAGGGCGACGGCGAGCAGCAGCCAGGCCGCGAGGACGAGCCATTTGGTGCGACGGCCCCCTGGTGCGGTGGCCACGCGCGTGAGCAGCGCGTTCATGAGTAGTCTCCTGGGAGTGGAGTTCGGGGCGCACGGGACCCGCACCGCGGCGTGAGGGTTTGCCGACCTGCCGCGGAGTCACGGGTGCCGTGGCGCCTGGGAGTGTTCTCCATGGGCACGGCCGGGAGTTGCCGCTCCCGGCCGTGCCGTTCTTCGTGGGTGTGCCTGCCGTCCGCACGGCCCGGTGCCGTGCCCGCAGGGCTCGAAGGACCTCAGTCGATGGAGCGCATCATCTTCTCCATCGAGGTGATCGAGGCGCGGGCCTGCGTCAGCTCCTCCAGCGTGCGCCGGTGCAGTTCGACGTTGTCCTCCAGCAGTTCGGCGTACCTGGCCGCGAGCCGCTTGTACTGCTCCTCGCGGGCCGCGAGCATCCTGGCCCGCCAGGTCGCGGCGACCTGCCACACGACGACCATCAGGAAGAGGAAGACACCGCCGGCACCGACCGCTCCGGCCCAGTCCGTTGAGTTCATTTCGCCGTCTCCTTCACGGTCTCTTTCTCCTCCTGGGTGATCGTCGCGGCCGCCTGTGCGACCGCTTCCGGGGTCAGGGCGAAGGCGAACGGGGTGACCTCGAAGTACTTCACGGCCTTTCCGTCCGCCGCCTGTTCCAGCGAGCCGGCGACGAGCCCGGCGGCCTCCAGCCGCTGCAGGTGCATGTGCAGCAGGGGCCGTCCGATGCCCAGCTCGCGGGCGAGCCTGCTGACGTAGTTGCGGCCGCCCTCGGTGAGCGCCGCGACGATCCGCAGCCGGTGCGGATTGCCGAGCGCCGCGAGGATCCGCAGCAGTTCGTCCCCCGTCGGGTGCGGCGCCGTGCCTCCGGTCATCACGCTCCCTTCGCGGCTACCTGTCAGTCAAAGCTGACACCCCCCGGGGCACCTGTCAAAGAGAACTGACACATCTCAGGGTCGAAGGGGGGGAGATCTCAGGGGCTCCTCGGGGTCGGGGCGCACACGAAGGCCCCCCACCGTGCGGTGAGGGGCCTTTCGGGTGCGCGGGGAGCGGCCCGCCGGTCACTGCGTACTCAGGACTGGTCCGCCGTGCGGTCCAGCGGGGGGCGGTCGAGATGGGGGAGGAGATGGCCCATGCGCTCCCGCTTGGCCCGCAGATAGAAGATGTTCTCCTCACGGGGCTGCGTCAGCAGCGGGACCTGCTCGCTGACCTCGATGCCGTGCCGCAGCAGTGCCTCCCGCTTGAGCGGGTTGTTCGACATCAGCCGTACCGACCGGACGCCGAGGTCGTGCAGCATGTCCGCGGCGACTCCGTAGTCGCGGGAGTCGACGGGGAGGCCGAGCGCGAGATTCGCCTCGACGGTGTCCATTCCCTCCGCCTGGAGTTGCATCGCCTGGAGCTTGGCCAGCAGACCGATACCGCGTCCCTCGTGGCCCTGGAGGTACACGAGGACGCCGCGGCCCTCGCTCACGATCGCGCGCAGTGCCGCCGACAGCTGGTCGCCGCACTCGCAGTGGCGTGAACCGAACGCGTCACCGGTGAGGCACTCCGAATGCAGTCGGGCCAGAACGTCCTCTCCCGTGATGTCGCCGTATACCAGCGCGATTTGTTCGTCACCGCGAATGCGATCCAGGTAGCCGATGGCGCGGAAAACACCGTATTTGGTGGACAGTTGGACAGTTGCCATGCGCTCGGTGTTCTTGGCGCGAGCGTCCATGCGGAGAGTGCCATCGCTGTCTGTCATGGCCGGATCCTATCGGGTAGCCTCTGGCGGGAGTTGTCTTCGGTGTGGAGATCTCGACTGACCGGTGTTTAAAGCCGGTTCCGGTCGGCCGCATCTCATGGAACGCAGAAAGTGCGCGGAAAGAAAGGGGCGGGAACATGACCGACCCGCAGGTACGGCCGCCGGAACTCGGCCTGCTGCCGTTGGACACGACCCGGGACGCGGGTGCGGGACGAGCGGACGTCGCCGTCCTGCCGATCGGCAGCTTCGAGCAGCACGGCCCGTATCTCCCCCTGGCCACCGACACGTTGATCGCCTGCGCGATCGCACGTGAGGTCGCCGCCGCGTACCCGGTCCACCGGCTGCCACCGGTGACGTTCTCCTGCTCGCACGAGCACTCGGCCTGGCCGGGCACCGTCAGCATTTCCGCCACGACGCTCCATGCCGTGGTGGGTGACATCGCCGAATCGCTCCGGCGTTCCGGTGTGCGCAATCTCGTGCTGATCAACGGGCACGGCGGAAACTACGTCCTGCGCAACGTGGTTCAGGAGTCCCTCGGCACCGGCGTCCGCATGGCTCTTTTCCCCGGATCGGCCGACTGGAGTGCGGCACGGGAACGCGCCGGTGTGGAGACCCCGTCGCACAGCGATATGCACGCGGGTGAAGTGGAGACTTCGATTCTGCTGCATGACCATCCCGAACTCGTACGCCCCGGTCATATGACCTCCGATTTCCTCGCCGACGACCGGGAGCATTTGCTCACCCTCGGTCTGCGCCCTTACACGGAGACCGGTGTGGTCGGCCGGCCTTCTCTGGCATCGGCGGAGAAGGGCAAGGAATTGCTGGCCACTCTCGTCGATTCCTTCGGTGCGTATTTCTCGTTGCTGGCGCCGGAACGTTCCGCCGCCCCGGCCGGGGAGGTGGCCCGATGAGCGGACTTCCCCTCGACCGGCCGGCCGGTGCGCTCGACGCGCGCGGTGCCTGGGAGCGCCTGCTGCGCATACGGACCGAGGCGGACGCCGAGGCCGCCGGACTTCTCCGCGACGCGCACGGGCGGCACCGGTGGACGCAGGACGCCTCCGCCGAGGCGGACCTCCTCGCCGAGCGCTATCTGCCGCTGTGCCTGGCCGGACCTCGCTTCACCTTCGCCCAACTCGGCCAGAGCCTCGACGGATTCATCGCCACCCGCAAGGGCGACGCCGACTACGTCACCGGCCCCGAGGACCGCGAACACCTGCACCGGCTGCGCGCGCTCTCCGACGCGGTGGTCGTCGGCGCCGGGACCGCCGTCGCCGACGACCCCCGGCTGACGGTCCGCGCCTGCCCCGGCCCGCACCCGGTGCGCGTCGTCCTCGACCCGCACGGCCGCGTCCCGCCGACCCGGCAGGTGTTCACCGACGGTGCGGCCCCCACCCTGTGGGTGGTGGGCGCCGGCAGTGGGCACGGGCAGGCGGACGGCGCGGCCGGCAGCGGAGTGGACGTACTGGTCCTCCCCGACTCCGCCGCGTTCGCCCCCCGCCGCCTGGTGCACGAACTCGCGCGCCGGGGACTCGGCCGGGTGCTCGTGGAGGGCGGCGGCGTGACCGTGTCCCGCTTCCTGCACGAGGGCGCCCTCGACCGGCTGTACGTCACCGTGGCGCCGGTGCTCATCGGCGACGGCGTGCCCGGTCTCGCCTTCCCCGGCCCCGACGTGATGCGGGACGCGCTCCGGCCGCCCGTGCGCCGCGCCTTCCTCGGCGAGGACACCCTCTTCGAACTCGACCTGCGCGCCCCGCAGTCCGGCGAACCATTGGACGGCGAGCACGGCGGCTCCGGGGAGGGCGGCGGCGAAGGCCAGTAGCCCGTAGGCCACGGCAGTGCTCAGTCCCTGGGCACTGCCCAGGCCCGCGGCGCCGAAGGCCCAGGCGGTGACACCCTCCCTGGGCCCCCAGCCGCCCACGTTCAGCGGCAGGGCCATCGCGAGCAGCGCCAGCACCATCAGGGGCAGCAACTCGGCGGCGGAGGCCGCCGACCCGGCGGCCCGGGCGGCGAGGAGGAACATTCCCAGGTGCCCGGCCAGCACGGCGACGGACGAGACCAGCACCGCCGGACCGTGGCGCCGGCCGAGGAACGCCACCCGTGCCTCGGCCAGCGTGCCGCGGAGCGCCCGGCCCCACCGCGAGGTGTCCGGCCCGCCCCGCCGCCGTACGGCGACGACCGCGACCAGAGCGGCCGCCACGGCGAGCACCGCGGCCGCGCCCGGTGCCGTGACGAAGTCCCGCACGGCACCCCCGGCCCGGTCCAGCGGCCCGGACGGATGCGCCACCAGCAGCACGGCACCGACGGCCACCAGGACCGCCTGACCGGCCACACGCTCGAGGACGACCGCGCGCACCCCGCGGCCCAGGGCGCCGGCGCTGCGCCCGTGCCGCACCGCCCGGTGCACGTCACCGGCCACCCCACCGGGCAGCGCGGCGTTCAGGAACAGCGATCGGTAGTAGGCGGCGACGGCCGCGCCGAACGCCAGCCGGATGTCCAGCGCCCGTGCCACCAGGCACCAGCGCCACGCGCTCAGCACCGTGGTGAACAGGCCGATGCCCAGGGCGGCCAGCAGCGTGGGCGCGTCGATGCCGCGCAGCCCGTCCACGAACGCGCCCGTGCCCTGCCACCACAGCGTCGCCGCGACCAGCGCCGCCCCGGCGAGCATGCCGAGACGCCCCCGGACCGCCCTGATCACGAGCTGCCGCCCGTCCGTCCGGGCAGCGCCAGCACATCGCTGTGATGGACCACCACGCTCAACTCGCCTGCCTCGCAGGCCTCCAGACGCCGCCGCAGATAGGCGTCGGCGCGGGAGGCGAGGTCCGGCCGCTGCTCACACGCCGCGCCGACCCAGCCCCGCAGCCACTCCGCGGTGAGCCGTCGGGACAACCGCTCGTCGGGCGCCCGGCCGGCACCGTCCGCGGCCCCCGGGGCCGCCGCCGCGTCCGCGGAGACCCCCGCCCCGGCGCCCAGCCGCCACGGGCTGGTCTGCACCCGCACGGTCATGCCCCGGCGGGCGAAGGCGACGGATGCCGCCGCGACCGCGTCGGGCCCGAGCAGCTTGCGGCCGTGCTCCTCACGACGCTGATGGGCGTTGAAGGCGTCGGTGATCTCGGCGTCCATCGGGTCCGCGGGGGCGAGGTCCACCCGCCCCACCACCGACAGCGCCAGCAGCGCGGGGCAGCCGGCCCCGGCGCAGGCCGCGACCAGCCCGTCCAGCTCCTCCCGGGTGAGCACGTCCAGCAGCGCGGACGCCGTCACCAGCGAGGTGCCCATGAGGCGTTCCGCCGTCAGCCGGGAGACGTCACCGCGCTCCGTCGCGACCGTGACGGGGCTGCCGTCGGCTGCCGTACGGGGCAGCCGGGTGGAGGCCAGTTCGAGCAGCCGCGGGTCGTGGTCGTGCAGGATCCAGTGCTGGCGGCCGCTCAGCCGGGGCGCCAGCCAGCGTCCCATCGAACCGGTGCCGCAGCCGAGGTCCCGGATCACCAGCGGGGCGACCCGCCCGTGCCGGTCCGCCGGAGCCGCGCCGGAACCGGGCAGACGGAGCCGCAGCGGTTCCAGGAGTTCGGGCGCGCGGGCCGCCGCGTCGGCGGCCTCCCGCAGCGCCAGCCACTCCGGCGCGTAGCGCGTGACATCGGTCGTACTCACACGGCCTCCTGGGGGTTCTGCCGGAGTTGTTCCAGCGCCTTGGCCAGGCTCCGGGAGGTCGTCTCCCAGCCGGCCAGTGCGGTGCGCCGCCGTCGCGCGGCCGTCTTCGAGCGGTGCCTCTCGCCGGGCACGGCGAGCCAGCGCCGCAGCGCCGCTGCGAGCGCCGCCGGGTCGCGCGGCGGCACGAGCGTGCCGGGCACACTGCCGTCGGGCGCCAGCCCCACAGCCTCCGGGAGCCCGCCCGCGGCCGTCGCCAGCACGGGGACACCGCGCGCGAGCGCCTCCGTGACGACCATTCCGTAGGTCTCGGTGTGCGACGCGAGCACCAGCAGGTCGGCGGCCGCGTAGCTCGCGTTCAGTTCGGGACCGGACCGGGGACCGGCGAGGCGCACCCGGTCGCCGAGGCCGTGCTCGGCGATCAGTTCCCGGAGCCGGGCGACATAGCCGGGATCGTGGCCGGTGCCGCCCACGAGGTCGCAGGTCCAGGGCAGTCCGGCGACGGTCGCCAGCGCCTCGACCAGGAGGTGCTGGCCCTTGCGCGGGGTCACCGAGGCCACGCAGAGCAGCCGGGGGCCGTCACCGTCCCGCGCCGCACCGGGCACCGCCGGCGCGCCGGTGGCGGTGCCGGGCGCGAGCGGCGCGACATCCGCGCCGGGGACGGCGACATGCACCCGTTCCGGGTCGAGCCCGTGGTGCTCCACGAGCCGTCCCGCCGCCCACTCGCTGGGCGCGACGACCGCCGCCGCTGCCCGCAGCGTCGTGCGCTCCGCGGCGTCCAGCTCCGCGGCCACGGCCGGGTCGAGCCCGGTCTCGTCGCCCAGCGGCAGATGCACCAGTACCGCCAGCCGCAGCCGGTCGGCCTCGGGTACGACGACGTCGGGCACACCGCACGCGACGAGGCCGTCGAGGAGGACCAGGCTGCCGTCGGCGGACTCCCGCAGCACCCGGGCCAGTTCGGCCCGCGGCACGGCACCGGGCCGCGGCCATGTGCCCGCGACGGCGTGCTCGTGGACCTGCCACCCGATCCTGGGCAGCTCACGGCACACCCGGCGGTCGTAGACGTTTCCGCCGCTCGGCGCGGCCGGGTCGTCCACGCCCCCCGGCATGACGAACCGGACGACGCGGTCCGGGGTTCCGGCGGCGGTGCCGTCCTGGGGACGCGTGCTCACGGAGCCCGCTCTCACAGATCCCGCTCGTAACTCGCCCACGCGATGTGCGACTCGTGCAGCGTGACCGACACGCCGGACAGCCCCCGCGCCCCCTCGCCCAGCGCCCCGGAGTGCACCCGGTCCGCGAGCCGGTCGGCGATGACCTTGGCGAGGAACTCGGTGGACGTGTTGATGCCGGCGAACTCGGGCACCTCGTCCAGATTGCGGTAGTTGAACTCGCCGACAACCTTGCCCAGTTCGGCGGTGGCGAGGCCGATGTCGACGACGAGACTGTCGTCGTCCAGCTCGGCACGGCGGAAGGTGGCGTCGACGAGGTACGTCGCTCCGTGCAGACGCTGCGCGGGCCCGAAGACCTCGCCGTGGAAGCTGTGAGCGATCATCAGGTGCTCACGGACGGTGACGCTGAACAACGGCTGTGACCTCCCGGTCGTACGGCTCGGCCGCCGGCGGGCGGCCGTGTCCATCAGTACGGCCGGAGAGTACTGCGCGTTCAAAGACGCAGGTCGTTCGGATTTCCGCCGGGGACGGGGTGCTGCGTACGGGCTCGAACGGGGTGCCGAACGCCGTACGCCGGGGGTCGCCCGGCAGCTCGCGGGCACGGCGACCCGGATCCGGCCGCCCAGCGGCGACCCGGACCCGGCTACGAAGCGTCGTACACCACCCGGTGGCACAGGCCCGGCAGTTCACCCGCGGCGATCCTCGCCATCGCCGACGGCAGCTCCTCGAAGGCGCATTCACCCGTGATCAGCGCGTCGAACACGGGGTCGGCGAGCAGGTCGAGCGAGAGCGCGAGACGGTCGGCGTAGCTGCGGCGGGAACGCCGGGCCTCGGCCACCCGTCCCACCTGACTGCCGCGCAGGACCAGCCGGCCGGAGTGGAAGGCCTCGCCCAGCGGCACGCTGATCCTCCGGTCGCCGTACCAGCTCAGCTCGAGCACCGTCCCCTCCGGCGCGAGCAGTTCCAGCGAGCGCGTCAGACCGGCCTCGGTGGCACTGGCGTGCACGGCGAGGTCGCAGTCGCCGAGGGCCTCCTCCGGGAGGGCGAAGTCGACCCCGAGCGCCTCGGCCAGGGCGGCCCGTGCAGGGTCCGCGTCGACCAACTGCACCCGCACGCCCGGGTACCGGGCGAGCAGCGCGGCGACGGAGCCGCCGATCATCCCGGCGCCGACGACCGCGATCCGGTCGCCCACCAGGGGCGCGGCGTCCCACAGGGCGTTCACCGCGGTCTCCACGGTCCCCGCCAGCACCGCCCGTCCGGCGGGCACCGTGTCCGGCACCGGGGTGACCGCGCTCGCCGGAACGACGTAACGGCTCTGGTGCGGATGGAGGCAGAACACCGTCCTGCCGAGGAGCCGCGCGGGACCCTCCTCGACGACACCGACGCTGAGATAGCCGTACTTGACCGGACCGGGGAACTCGCCCTCCTGGAACGGCGCCCGCATCGCCGCGTACTGGCTCTCCGGCACCCCGCCGCGGAAGACGAGGCTCTCCGTGCCGCGGCTCACCCCGGAGCAGAGGCTGCGCACCACCACGTCGCCCTCGCCGGGCTCCGCCAGAAGAACATCCCGAATCTCGCCCTGACCTGGGGATTTGAGCCAGAAGGCGCGTGCGACGCGCTTCATCCACGACCTCCCTCTGAACACTCCCGCGACGGTTTACGTTCTGAAAATCATGAGACCGCGCACACCGTACGCGGCACTCGTCGACTCTGTCACACGTCCGGAGGGTGGTACCGCGGTGGCCCTGATCGGCACCTACGAGACTCGGCTGCTGCGCCCGGAGACGGCAGCGGGGGCGGGCGCGCAGACGGTCCTGCTGATCCTGCTGGACGCGGCGACCGGACTGGGCACCGCCGGCTGGCTGGCGGGCGCGGCGTTCACGGTCGCGACGTGGGCGCTGCTCACGCGTGCCCTGCACCGGTCGTGGCCGCCGAGGCCTTTCGGTCCCGCGAACGCCGTCACGCTGGTCCGGACGACGCTCGTCGGCGGGGTGACCGCGCTGGTCGCGGAGTCCTTCGCGAGCGGGCCCCGGACCGCGGCCCTCGTCGCGCTGACGGCGGTGGCACTGGTCCTCGACGCGGTCGACGGCCAGGTCGCCCGGCGCACCGGGACGGAGTCCGCGCTGGGCGCGCGCTTCGACATGGAGGCTGACGCGTTCCTCATCCTCGTGCTCAGCGTCCACGTGGCCGGCTCGCTGGGCGCGTGGGTGCTGCTGATCGGCGCGATGCGGTACGTGTTCGTCGCCGCGGCGCAGGCACTTCCGTGGCTCAACGGTCCGCTGCCGCCGAGCATGGCCCGCAAGACCGTGGCCGCGCTCCAGGGCATCGTCCTGCTCGTCGCCGCGGCCGGCCTCCTCCCGGTCGTGGCCGCCTGGTTGCTCGTCCTCGGCGCACTCGCCTCGCTCGTCTGGTCCTTCGGCCGCGACATCAGGGGCCTCTGGTGCGTCAGGTCCCGCGACGGCGCCCCGGTCGCGCGTACGTCCCGGCCGCGCGTCGCGGTGGTACGGGAGCGGGCGCACGAGGGGGTCTGACCCGCCGGCCGAGGCGAAGGTGTGGCGGGCGCGGGGGGCCCGCCACCGTCCCGGCCGGTGCGGCGAGGGCCCCGGCCGGGGACGGCCGGGGCCCTTCGCATGGCGGGGTGCGGAGCTGCCGGGGCGGCAGCGGGGGTGCGGGCGCCGGGCCGAGGGGTGGGACGGACGCGGGCGGCCGGGCGGCCGAGCGGCGGGGCGTGGGGTGCGTGGCGGGTACGGAGTCGCCGAGGACGCAGCGCGGGCGCCGGCGCGAGGGGCGGACGGACGTGCATGGGCGGCCGGGCATGGGGTGCGTGGGGAGCGGCAGACGTCGGGCATGGTGGGTACTCGTCAGGCACGGCAGGCGGCCGGCTCGTCGGCGGGGCTCACCCCGTCCGGGCGCGCGAAGTCCTCTCAGCGCCCCGTCGCCGCCGACGCCGCTCCCGGTCGGTCCCCGTACGCGGCGAGGAACCGGTCGCGGAAAGCGTCCATCCGCCAGACCGGCGCGTCCGGGCCGGGCTTGAGACCGGGGTGCCAGTCCCAGTCGGAGAGGCGGTCCAGCACGGCCGGGTCGCGGGCGAGGATGGTGACGGGAACGTCCCGGCCGAGCTTGTCCTCCGTGACCGTTGACACGGGCTGGTGGTCGCCGAGGAACACCAGCACGGTGTTCTCGTCGCCGTACTTCTCCACGTACGTGATGAGGCTCGTCAGCGAGTACTCGATCGCACGCCGGTACTCCGTGCGGACCTGCGCCGGGTCCTTCCAGACCTCCTCGGGGTCCTTGCCCTCCTCCTTGACGGCGTCGTAGACGGACCCGTCACCGATCTCGTCCCAGCCGAGCGTCCTCGGGATCGGCGCCCACGGATTGTGGCTCGACGCGAGGATGATCTCCGCCATCATCGGTCCGCGGCCCGGCCTTCCGTGCTCCAGCCGCTCGAAAGCGGAGAGGCTGTACTGGTCCGGCACCGGAGTCCAGCTGAACTTCGGCCCCTTGTAGCCCATGGTGCGCGAGTCGTACACGTGGTCGAGGCCGTAGAACTTCCCTTCCGGCCAGGACCGTGTGACGCCGGGCATGATGCCGACCGTCCGCCAGGCCCCCGTCTTCCGGAACGCACTGGTGAGCGTCATCCGGTCGCCGGAGGTGAGGTTGCGGTACCGCTGCTGGTTCTTTATCCACAGGCCCGAGTTGAAGGTCGAGTGCGCCAGCCAGCTCCCGCCGCCGTACGTCGGCGACGTGAGGAACGCGCTCCGGGAGGACCAGCCGGCCGCTCGCAGCCGGCGGTCCCCGTCCGCGAGCAGCGCGGAGACCCGCGGCCCCATCTCCGGGTCCTGGACCGCGCTTCGCCCGTAGCTCTCGATGAAGGCGAAGAGGACGTCCTTGCCGCGCAGTCCGGTGAGCAGCCGGTCGGCGGGTACGTCGGCGAAGTCGTCGTCGGCGGACTCCCGGGCGAACTCCTCCTTGTCCCGCAGCCCGGCGCGCACCTGCTGCACCCGGTCCTGGAGGAACTCGGCCGAACTGCCGGACGCAACGGGCACGGCCGTGTTCCGCACCCCCAGCGCGGCGCACACGACCCACACGGTCCCGAGCACGAGCGTGCCTGTCGCCGCCGCGGCACCGTGTCCGGCCAGAACGCGGTTCAGCCGTACGGCAGCCCACGCCGTGAGGACGAGCAGCAGGATCACGAGGACGACGACCCCGATCACAACGCCGATCGCGCCGGCCGGACCCATGGAGTCCCGGAGGAACGACTGACCGTCGTCGAGGAGGATCCAGTCGAGCACGAGGTCGAACGGTCGCTTGTAGACGGCGTCGAACCCGATGTCGAGCAGCTTGACTACGACCATCAGGCCCAGTGCCGTCCCGGCGGTCGCCGGGACGAGGCGCCTCACCCGGCCGGTCCGGCCCGGTCCCAGGAGGAGCAGCGCGGCGACGGCCCAGATCCCCTCACCCGGCAGGCGGAGGAACATCGGCGCCGTGAGATGCCCGACCTTGTTCGGCAGGAGCAGCGCGGCGAGGACGAGCAGGACGGCCAGGGTGGTTGTGCCGTGGCGGACCACGCGCGCCGCGACCGGGTGACGGCCACGCCACCCCACGCTTCCGGCCGTCGCCGGCCGGTCCTTGCACTCATCGCCCTGGGTCTGGATCTGGGGCCGGAGCTCGGTGTCGGTCCGGGCGTTCGCGTCAGCGGCGCCGTCGGCCGGGGCACCCCCGGCGTCGTCGCTCATGACGCCCTGACCGGCACCCGCCCCGTGCTCCCCCTGCTCTGCCTCGGCACCGCCGTCCGGGCGGCCTGCCGAGGGACCGCCTCGGGAGCCGTCGGGCACCGGCCGGTCGTCGGCATCCGTGCCGCCGTGCGTCCCGGTTTCCACGGCCGGAGCCGTGGCCTGGGCCGGCAGGCGGCTTGAGCGTGTCCAGAGCGCCACCCGAAGGTCCTTCCGCGCAGGGCCGTTGATCGGCATGACGACAGGGCCGTCATGCCCGCGACTACCTGTACGGCCCGCCGACGGGTTCAGTTCAAGCGCCGGGTCCGCCCGCCGATGACATCGCGATCGCCCGGTCCGCGGCAACTCCCGATGCGTTCGCGGCCCCGGCGGCGACCAGGGGCATGGGAGGGAGCCCACGGGCCACCGGCCCGGTACGGCACGGCACCGCTCGGGCGCTGGCGCTCCGACGCCGGCCACGGGTACGGGCCACCTGCTCGGTACGGCCCGGCCCGGTACGGCACGGCACCGCTCGGGCACTGGCGCTCCGACGCCGCCCCGCCGCCCCCACCGGCCAGTCGGCGGGGGCGGTCCGGACACCTGCCGGATGGTCGGTCCGGGCGGCCGTGCCCGACGCTGGAGCGCATGAGGCCCGACGTCCAGCAGACCGTGCCGTCCGCCGCAGTCGCCGCGGACAGCTCCCGCCGGCGCGTGCCGCCGACGGTCCGGCCCGTCGGGATCGTCCTCACCCGCGCCCTTGCGATCTTCGGCGGGTCCGCAGCCCCTGCGGGCCCCGCCGGCGGCCGCTCGCGCACCTGTTGCGCGCGGCCCCACACACGCCCGCCGATCAGCTGACCGGCGGCGGCAGGAGTCCGGCGCACCGCCGGACCCGGAAGGAGGTCGGTCGTCATGACGGTCCGCCTGACGCTTCTCTGTGCGGCCGCGGGGGACGGCACGCGAGGCACCCGGAGCGCGGTCTTCGGTGACGGGCCCCCGAGCGAGCGCGTCCTGCGGGAAGCCGGCGCCGCCCGTGCGGCGCTGCCCTCGTACGTGCCCTCCCTCCGGGCACCTTCGGCCCGCTGCGCGACCGTCGCCGCCGCCCTCGGACTGGAACCTGCGGTCGAGCCCGTGCTGCGCGACATCGACTACGGCGCCTGGCGCGGCCGTACCGTCGAGGAGGTCGCCGCCGCCGACCCCGACGGCTTCACGGCCTGGCTCCGTGATCCGGACGGCACACCCCACGGCGGTGAGTCGGTACGCCGGCTGTGCCGCCGTACCGCCGACTGGCTGGACGGGCTGCCGCCGGACACCGGCCAGGTCTTGGTGATCGCCGAGGCGGCGGCCGTCCGGGCCCTGCTCGTGCACGCCCTGTCGGCGCCGGCGCGGGCCTTCTGGCGCCTCGACGCCCCGGCCCTGTGCACGATCTCGTACCCCGCGCGCGACGGCCGCTGGGCAGTCCGGCCCGGCCGCCTCCCCGTCTACTGCCGTCCCGGCCCGGGTGCCTGGGGCGTCTCGGGCGTGGCGGACGTCTCCGCCGTCGTCCGGCACGTCGGCGCGGCGCGGGCGACCGAGGCACGGAGCGCCGCACGCCGCCGGATGGTCTCCGGCGTGCGTGCGCGTACGGACCGGGACGACGTGAACGCGGCCGGGTGACCCCGGGCGCCGTACGGGACGACGTGAACGCGGCCGGTGACCCGGGCGCCGTACGGGACGCGGTTGCCCGGCCCGGATCCCCGGGGCCCCCAACCTCAGGCGAGACGGAGCGTCTTGCTAACCCAGCCGTCGGCTGCTGCTCTCCGATATAGACGAGACGTTGCGTCTCGCTAATCGACAGTCCCGGAGGGTCGCCCTTGTTCCCAGTCGTCCCCGCCACCGCCGTGCCCGGTACCACCACATCCCAGCTCACGCTCACCGACGTCACGAAGCGCTACGACGACATCACCGTCCTCGACCGCGTCTCGTTCCGCGTCCGGCCGGGCGAGAAGGCCGGCGTCGTCGGCGACAACGGCTCCGGCAAGTCCACGCTCCTGCGGCTGCTCGCCGGCCGGGAGCGACCCGACGACGGCACGGTCACGGTCGTCGCCCCCGGCGGCATCGGCCATCTCGCCCAGACCCTGGATCTGCCCGGATCGGCACGCGTCGGCGACGCGATCGACCTGGCGCTGGCCGATCTGCGCAGGCTGGAGCGGCGTATCCGCACCGCCGAGTCCGCCCTGGCCACGACCGGCGAAGCGGGAGCCGAGGAGTACGCGCGGTTGCTCGCCGAGTTCGACGCGCGCGGCGGCCACGACGCGGACCGCGGGGTCGCGACCACCCTGCGCCGACTGGGCGAACGCGAACCGCTCGACCCCGACCGCCGGCTCGGCACGCTCTCCGGCGGCAGGCGTTCCCGTCTGGCGCTCGCCGCCGTCCTCGCGGCCTCCCCGGAGCTACTGCTCCTCGACGAACCCACCAACGACCTCGACGACGAGGCCGTCCACTGGCTGGAGGAGCGTCTTCGCGCGCACCGCGGCACGGTCGTCGCCGTCACCCACGACCGCGTCTTCCTGGAACGCGTCACCGCCACCGTGCTCGAGGTCGACCAGGACCGGCACACCGTCCGGCGCCACGGCAACGGCTACGCGGGCCACCTCGCCGCGAAGGCCGCCGACCTGGCCCGCTGGACGAGGGAGTACGAGGACTGGCGTGCCGACGTGGCCCGCCAGTCACGGCTGGCCACCACCAACATCGGCCTGCTGTCCGCGATTCCGCGCAAGGCCCCTGCTGCGTTCAGCGGGGCCGGGGCCTTCCGGGCGCGGTCCCGCGCGCACGGCGCGATGGGCCGCATCCGCAACGCCCGCGAACGCCTGCACCGGCTCACCGCGAGCCCCGTCCCGGCCCCGCCGCAGCCGCTGCGGTTCACGGCACGCATCGAGGGCGAACCGGCGGGCGGGGTCTCCCTCTCGGAAGTCGTGGTGCCCGGACGGCTCAGCCTCGACTCCCTGGAGATCCCGCCGGGCGGCCGGCTGCTGGTGACCGGCCCCATCGGCGCGGGCAAGTCGACCCTGCTCCAGCTCCTCGCAGGCGAAATCGTCCCGGTCTCCGGGGAGGTCGTACGCCCGATCCGCGTCGGCCACCTCCGCCAGACCACCCCGTCGGACCAGGACGACCGCACGGTCCTCCAGGCGTACGGCGAGGACCGGGCCGAGCAGCTCTCGGCGACGGGCCTGCTCCACGAGAGGGACTTCACCCGCCCCGTCCGCCATCTCTCCACCGGCCGGCGCCGCCGCCTCGAACTCGCACTCCTCCTGGCCGACCCGATCGACCTGCTGCTGCTCGACGAACCCACGAACCACCTCTCCCCGGCCCTGGTCGAGGAGCTGGATGCCGCCCTCGCCGCCTACCGCGGGACCCTGGTGACGGTCACCCACGACCGCCGGATGCGCCAGGGCTTCACCGGCCCGGAACTGACCCTGACCGGGACCTGACCGGTTGCTGACCGGGACGGGAGCTGACAGGGGCCAGGGATCTGACGGGGGCCAGGGCCCTGACCGGGACGGGATCTGATCGGCGCCGGCGCCTGACCGGCACCCCGGCCCCGACACAACCCGATCCGCGCTCCTATCGCGCGGCAGTCACCAGCGGTCGTGACGCCTGGTGCACCTCGGCGGTGCCGGCCGGGTACAGGTCGTGGTGGATCGCCTTGGCCACCCGCTCGATGGTCTCCATGCCGTAGTCACACCCCACCTCGGGCGACGCACCCTCGGGAACCCTGTTGTTCTCGGTCAGGATCACGAGGCCGTAATCGTAGGAGCCTCCGGTGATCGCACTCATGCTGTGGACCTTCCAGTCCCCGCGGTCCCAGGAGCTCCTGACCCCCTCCTTCGAGGAACGCTGCAACCAGCCGTTCTTGACCTGGACGACGGCGTCCGGCGGAGCACCCGCCGGCGTTCCCCAGCGCTGGTCGTCCTGCACCTCGCGCATCAGCCGCAGGATGTAGGCGCGCTCGTCGGCGCTCAGCACGGACTCGTCCTCGCCCGTGAGCAGTTGAAGCAGCTTCACCTGCTCGCGCGCGGTGATCTGGGTCAGCCCCATGAAGCCGGCGGCGTTCAGGTCGGTGTCCTCCAGCCCGGCCTCGTCGAGGAAGTCCTGGATCCTCTCCTCCCCCAGCAGGTCCCACAGGGCGTACGTCGCCTCGTTGTCCGAGTTCACGATCATCTCCCTGGCCAGGGACCGTTCCTTCCCGGACAGATCGGTGCCCTTGGCCAGCAGCAACGCTCCCAGGACGATCGGCTTGACCGTGCTGGCGGAGTCGTAGTGGACATCGGCGCGATAGCTGCACGTGGTACGGGACCTGCGGTCGTAGAGCGCGATCGAGACCCGACTCGACCGCTTCTCCAGTGACTTCACCATGTGGCGGACGAGCGCCTCCGCCAATTTGGGCTTCGCGGAGGTGCATTCGACGACGCGTCCCTTGAACCGCTGGGTCGAGTGCTCGGCCCTCAGGGTGTTCTGCGGGCCGGACTTGGGGACGATGGGGATCACGGGGTTGACGGCGATCGCAAGGACGACGACCCCGAACGCGGCCGCCGATGCGAGCTTGCTGCGCACCAACTCTCCTCCTCCCCGCACCTGTCCACAGCTGTGGACAACACGCCGCGTCCTTGCCGGCCGGCCCCCGCGGGCACGGGCCGGTACCGGTCGTGAAATCCGATTGATCATCACTTGTGGCCTGACGCTACAAGCCCGTCCCGCGCCGTGCCCCCCGGGCCGGCCAATGGGTGTACGGGACCCACCCCGGGGCCCGCCGCCCGCCGCCCCCCGTCGCGCCCACGCTGAGACCCACCGCGGGTCGGGGGCGTCCCGCTGGCGCCCCTCCTCCGCCTGCCCGGACGCTCGCTCGACGGGCGACACGCAGGAAACCGACTTACCGTCGAGCAGGAGACGCCGCACCGAGATGCGGAGCCCTGCCGCGCTTCCGCCCGGCGATCCTCGTCACGACACCGTCAGGAGACGACCTGCCATGGCCACAGCATCCGAAACCCCGGTACTGGACACACTCGCCGCGATGACGGTCGACTCGATCGAGCGGTGCGGGCTAACCCCCGACATGTTCATGCTCACCCGCATCGCGGCCCTCGCCGCCTCGGACGCTCCGCCGATCTCCTACGTCGCCCACATCGACCCCGCCCTCCAGGCCGGCATGACCGCCGACCAGCTGCAGGACGTCCTCGTCGCCATCGCCCCCATCGTGGGCACCGCGCGCGTCATGACGGCAGCCGGCAACATCGCCAAGGCACTCAGCATCGAGATCGCCGTCGCCGACGCCGCGGCCCAGGCAGGAGCGTAGGGACCGCCGGCACCCGCGCCACCAGGCGCGCCCCGGCACAGCCGTCCCGGCGCGCCTGGTCAACATCCGTGCACTCGCTGCGGGGACGCTTCCCTGCCCGCTCACCACGGATCACGGGGTCCGGCGCTGCCCAGGTCGCGGCTTCCTCGAGTTCCGGGCGTACCCCATCTCGTCGGTCCTTGCTACAGCACGAAGCGATAGAGCCTGGATTCCCTGGCCTCGAAGCCGAGTCGCTCATATAGACGATTCGCTGCCACTCTCGACGGACGCGACGTGAGGTCCACGGTTCGAGCACCCGCGGCCTCCGCCAGGCGCAGAGCCTCCTCGGTCAGAGCGCCCCCGACGCCGAGCCCTCGTGCGGCCTCGTCCACGACGACATCCTCAATACGAGCCCGCAGACCGGAAGGCAACGGGAACAGGACCAAGGTCAGCATGCCGACCACTTCCCCTTCCACCCGCGCCATCAACACCGTGCTCGCATCGGCCGAGAGCAAGCTCCGCACTGCCGCGAGATCCAACGGGTCCGCCCTACTGGAAAGTTGGGGCAGCAAGCGCGCGAATGCCTCTACCGCCTCGTCGTTCGCCTCACGGACGACCGCAACGTCAACGCTCATGATCTCGACCCTACAGAGCGACCTGCCCCACCAGGCAGCACGCCGAAGAGCACCCCGCACAGTGGATGGCCGGCAGCGCCGGACATCGGTCTCGACCGGGGCGGGCCCAGGGGCGCGTACGTCACGCTGGCGGCCCACGCTCATGACCTGTACCTGGATGAACCCGCCGACGTTCACACCGTGTTCGTTCACGTCAAACAGGTCGAGGCCGACCGGGCTCCCTGGCTGGCGGCGCAGGTCGGTCTGCAGGTGGTCGGCGAACTGGTCATGGCGCCGCTCTGACGGAGTGCGAGAGGGCCGGCCGAACCATGCCGCCGGGTAGGTCACGTCACCCCATGAACCACATGCCGACGAATATCGCGCACAGTACCGTCCACGCCGCGGCCGCCTTCCTCAGGCCTGCCACGCTGCGTGGCCAGCGCCGGTACTCGGGGATCAGCTCGTGGAACGAGTCGGCGGCCCCTCGCAGGTTGGACGCCGCCGCCCCGCCGCCGATGGCGATGACGCCCCATACCAGCATGAATGCGAGGTTCGCCCCGTGGTGCTGCGTCGAGCCGTGAAGCCGACCGCGCCGGCCACGGCTTGCCTGCGGAAACAGTGGCGGTTCCAAGCCACGGGCTGGTCGTCGGGTGTCACTCGAAACGCCACCAGCCCCGTCCCACGTGCCAGTCCCTCGCCCAGCTCAGGAAATCGCCTCCATGCTGCTCGGATGGGGAGTCTGCGTAGGGAGCGGCGCAGCCGTCCCTGAGCCACCACACGCGGCCGCGTTGCGAACCGGTCACCACCAGCGTCCAGTACTCACCCGGCTTGTCGCTTCCCAGCAGCACCGAGCCGTGCTGGTAGATCCCATGCAGCCGAGGCGAATGGAGAACGCTGTCGTGGTAGTCGTACTCCCACTGCCATTCCTCCTCGATGGGGAAAGTCCGACCAGGCACGCGTTCGGCGGTGCCGTCGAAGGGTTCCGGGCTCATCCAGCAGTCCGTTTTCCACGAAGCCCAGCTGGTCGGCTTCTCTCCGAGGCGTAGCAGCCCACCCTCATCAGGAGGACCGCCGTCTGTGCCGTTCGAGATCTCGGCCACGAAGGTGCGATACGGCTCCGGGAGTACTACGCCGTGTCCCTCCTCCCAGGCCCGAAGCGGCTCCCAACCCAGTGGGCGGCGTCGGACGTCTGCCGGAAAGACCTCACGCAGCAGTGCCGTCGCGCCCGCGATCGAGTCATCCACTCCCAAGGAATACCACCAGCAGGTGACCTCGGTCCTTGGTCGGAAGGAGCCGGCGCTCAAGCGTCAATCTCAGTTCTGTCTCGGGGGTTTGGGCGGTGGCTGCCATGGGGCGAGAGATCACGGCCTCCTCACACCCGCCTCAATCGGCCTGGCTCCACGCCACCCGAGATAGTTCGATCTGTGTCCGTGTCTACGCGGTCGCCGCGTGGTGCTGCGTCAAGCCGTGGAACCGGCCGCCAAGCGACAGCGCCACCGTCTCGCACATCTGGACTTGCCCGTTTCAGCTGCGCGGCCTCCCGTACGGCTCCCGGACCCGCACGCCCAAGGGTGCGCGCGCCTTGTCCACAGGCGGACGGCGGATCTGCGTAATGACTGGGAGATGTGGGCGACCTTGTGCTGCCGTCGGTGGCCTGGGCAGTTACGGGTTCTTCAGGAGGTGCGGCATGACCGAGATCATCGCGGACATCGAGGTACCCGGGACGAAACTCGTGCACGAGGGCAGTGGTGGAAGACGACCGGCGAGGCCGCGTTCCGTACGAGCTCAGTGGCCTGCGTCTACTTCTGGAGCTCGATGCGCGCACGCAGGCGCGGCCTGCACCACGACCCGGAGCTGCTCTATGTCGGTGCCCTCTTCCACGACCTCGGCCTGACCGACAGGTACGCCCGGACGGACCAGCGCTTCGAGATCGACGGCGCCGACGAGGCGCGCCGCTTCCTGCTGGAGCGCTGCACAACAGAGGACCGCGCCCGCCTCGTGTGGGAGGCGATCGCACTGCACACCACCCCTGAAATCCCTTGGCACATGGCGCCGGAAATCGCCCTGGTCACTGCGGGCGTGGAGGTTGACGTCCTCGGTATCGGCTACGACGAGATCTCCGAGGAACAGCGGGATGCAGTCGTGGCGGTCCATCCTCGGTCCGACTTACAAGACAGGGATCCTGCGCGAGTTCACCCGAAGCGTCGCGCCCCGTCCGCAGACCACCTTCTGCAACTTCAAGGCCGACATCCTCGCCCGCTTCGTGCCGGGCTTCGTTCGCGCGGACTTCGTCGACGCCGTCATGGAGTCGCCCTGGGACTAGGCCGTGTATCGAAAGTGGATCTTGGGCTGGGAATGATCACGGTTCATGGGTCGGGGAGATCTCACGGACGAGCAGTGGGCGGTGCTGGAGCCGTTGTTGCCGAAAAGGGTGCCAGGGCAGGGCGGCCTCCCGTCTGGCCTCGGCGGCAGTTGATCGACGGCATACGGTTCCGGACCGGTGTTCCATGGCGGGACGTCCCCGTCGAGTACGGACCGTGGAGCCGGATCTACGACCTGTTCCGCCGGTGGCAGCGGAACGGCACCTGGCAGCGGATCCTTGCCCGGCTCCAGTCCCTGGCCGACGCGAAGGGTGCGATCACGTGGGACCTGAGTGTCGACTCCACGGTGTGCCGCGCTAATCAGCATGCGGCCGGGGCTCGCAAGCAGGGCGACCTGCAGAAAGAACCACCCGGTGGCGTCTTCACCGAGCCCCGTGATCATGGGCTGGGCAGGTCGCGCGGCTGGTTCACCACCAAGCTGCACCTGACCGTCGAGCAGGGTCAAAAGCCCATGTCGATCGTGGTGACGGCAGGACAGCGTGGGGACTCGCCGCAGTTCGAACCGGTGCTGGAGAGGGTCCGCGTGCCCCGCATTGGGCCGGGCCGGCCACGCGTTCGCCCCGATCGGGTGCGTGCTGACAAGGCGTACGCCTCCCGCAGGAACCGCGCCTACCTGCGCCGCCGCGGGGTCCGCTGCACCATCCCGGACAAGGCCGACCAGGCACGCAACCGCCAAGGGCTCGGCTCCCGCGGCGGCCGGCCGCCGCATTTCGACCCGGTCGACTACCGCCAGCGCCATGCGGTCGAGTGCGGGATCAACCGCCTCAAGACACCGCGCTGTCGCCACGCGATACGACAAGCTCGCCGTCCGCTACGAGGCGACCGTGCTGATCGCAGCTCTCAATGAATGGCTTTGGCCGAAGGCGGCCTTCCCGTCCTCGTTCACCAGTCCCGACCTGATGTCAGCTCCTCCGCATCCGCGTCCATGAACCCGTATGCCGACGCGACGAAGCAAAACTCGTCACAGATCCACTCGCGCGCAACCGTCTCGATCCCGCTCCCGGCCGCCACGAACTCCCTGTCCAGCAGGTTGAACTCCTCCGTCGCAGCCTGGGTGAGCGCATACAAGGTCTCCAGATCCGACGGCTGCTCGACCTCAACGCGTTCGCACAGCCGCAGCAGGATCGCCTTCCCCTGATCGACCACGTGATCAGGGAAGTACGAGTCGTCGTACATCTGCTGCAGGAACGTGTGTCCCGCTACCTGCTGGTTTGTGATCGGCATGGTGCTTCGCTACCTCCGCGAAAAGTTGACGCGCCGATCATGCACAGCACCACTGACAACGACGCCCCATCGATGCCAGACCTCACGCGACCAGGACTTCCACAACAGGCCCTAGTCCTGGGTGCCTCGCCAATCCAGGCAGACCACGGTGGCGTCGTCGTGCAGGACATCTTGTTGGGCATGTAGGACGGCCTGGGTGAGCGCGTGAACGGTCTGGCGAGGATGCAGATCGCGGGTGGCCTTGATCAGGGCGGGAAGGTCTTCGGCGGCGGCGTTGCGCTCAAGCATGCCATCGGTGACCAGGATGAGGCGGTCACCTGGTTGCAGCTGGAGGGACTGGACGCGGTGCGGGTGCGGCAGGGGGGCGCCGAAGGGCGGATCGATGTCGGGAGTGATGTGATCGAGGCGTCCCCCGCGCAGGCGCCAGGGCCAGGGGTGGCCGGCGTTGACGAAATCGGCGCTTCCCGTCTGCAGGTCGATGCGCAAGAGCTGGCCGGTGACCAATGGGCCGAGGACGCCGTGGTCGAGCAGGGCCTGATGGGCCTGCCGGGCCTGTTCGGCAAGGCCGGCTCCACTGCGCCGGGCACTGCGCAGAGCGCCGACAAGCAGGGTGGCCATGAGAGCGGCACGGACGTTGTGGCCCATGGCGTCGGTGATGGACACATGAAGGGTGTGCCGGTCGAGGGAGTGATCGAAGGTGTCGCCGGCGATCGTCTCGGCCGGGATCAGCTCGCCGGAGACCGTGAACTGCGGTGCTTCGCAGGTGAGGCTGTCGGGAAGGAGAGTGTTCTGGATCTCGGCGGCCAGGTTCACCGGGAGGGTGCGGCGACCCCACTGGTACAGGTCGGTGAAGCGGCGGTTGGCGATGAGGATGTAGGCCAGAGCATGGGCCGCTTCGGAGATTGTCTGCACAGTTGCGGGTTCGGGGGCTTGAGGGAGGAGGACTTCAAGAAGCCCGATGGCATCCCCGCGGTTGGTCACTGGGGCCACGATCTGGACCTGCCTGTCGTTCTCCGGGGCTGGGCGGAGGGCCACCATCTGGTCGCGCAGTACCTGTTCGTAGATGGTGCCGGGCAATTTGATGTGCTCCCGTTCCTCGGCGGCGTCGGTGTTGCTCAGACGCACGACGGCGTTGCCGGTGAAGTCAGTGATCAGGAAGGTCACGGATTGCGCGTCCAGGCTCCTTGCCAACGCGAAAGCGACCGCCTCGGCCGACTCAACAGGCATCCTTGCCTCTGCCACAGCAAGCAGTCCGGCCAGCCCTGCAGAACCCTCGACCATGTCCGGCTCCCTTCGGTGGATCCGCTCAGAGGCCACTCGCGCGATGTGTGCACCCCGGGCTGCACCCGTCATGCGACGCAACACAGCGTTATCCCGCCAGACGGGCCAAACCCCCATTACGCCGCCAGCGGCATGTCACACACCGTCCGCCGCACAGCGCGGGGGTGACGCTCGGGTAGCAGCAGGTCGGTGGAGCGGATTTGGGCGGGAGCTGCCATGGGGCGAGAGATCGGGGCCCGTAAGCTTCCCGCGACTCGGGCAGCCTCTGGATCTGCCCGCAACAGCCCGGCTCCGATCTTCGAGGCTCGCCCATGGTGGCTGCCCAAAGTCGTGGAGCCGACCGCCCCAGCCCCCGCCGGCCCTTCTCTGACTTTTCGTGTCCGCGCCGCGCTTGCGCGGCGCCTTGATCAAGTAGAGACACGCTTACCGCAAGGTCTGCGCCGAGTCTCCGTGCCGCTCCACAAGGAACTCGTCCAGGAGCTCTGGTGCGAATCTGGTGCGCGACGCCTGATCCGGTCTGGACAACAACAAAGCCCCGGGCCGATGGCCCGGGGCTTTCTCGTGGAGCGGGTGACGTGAATCGAACCCGCGCTCTGAGCTTGGGAATCACCGAACGCATCCGTGCCACTAAGCCGTTGAGCAGGGCGGAGGCCTTGGTCGACCACTGCGGCGACGCACTCTGTCGTCACGCGGTTGACCGTGGCTGACCGCCCGTTCTGGCACGCATCTGGCACGGGCGCCGCGGCTGACACCTGCCTTGTAAGTTCGATCCGGGACCGGTCCGGCTGCTGCTGCCGACTGATGCGGCGGCCGGACGAAGACGCTAGTGTGCGCCTCCGTCCGGCTCCGTGTCAGCCGTGGATGTCAGGAGCCTTCCGATGCGTAGCTCTAGCCGGATCGGCCAGCGAGGGGCCATTGCGTCCGCTCCAGGCCCCTAAGGGGCGGTAGCGGACGCACCGCCGTCACCAGTCGCTCCGGCGGGCCCGTGCGGTGTGTTCTGTCACTTGGGGACTTGGATGCTGGCGATCCACCGGACATTGTCGGTGGTCTCGATGTGGAAGCGTCCTTTGCGGCCCTCAGCGAGGTCGAGTTGGTTGACGTTGATGCGGGCCTCGGTGCTCGGGCAGTCGACCGTGAACTCTCCGACTGTGTCGACAACTAGCGTGATCCTGCCGGCATCGGTGTCCGCAACGCAGTTGACGTTCACCCAGGAGATGCCCTTGGTGAGCTGAACCGGGCCGAGGTCCCACGCGCCGTGCCGGGGCCCTCCGGAAGCAATCTGGCGATAGCCGGGTCGGATCTCCGGCGGCGACAGCACCACGGCCGAAGCTGGCGCCGAGGGCGTGCCTGTGCGGGGTGTGGGCTGACCCGAACTTGTACACGCTGTTGCCGTCACCACGGCGGCAGCGACGATGGCCGCGGACGCGGCAGCGCGGGAAAGATTCATCAGGATCGGGTCTCCCAGTAGCGGAATCCGACGGCCTTGTTCACGACCTTAACCCCTCCCGACGTCCGCTGGGACTTCCTGCAATTGGGGAGCTCGTAGTACTTCTCCCACGTGGCGGAGTGTCCCCAGGAGCCGTACTGCGTGTTCCCGTACCTTCCGCTTGTTATGTTCCGCCTGTACTGGTGATCGGTGCCCCAGCTGACCTCCTTGACGGATTCCCTGCTGACTTCCGCCTTCGCCTGGGAGACGGCGAAATCCACCGTCACCCCTGCCGTCCCGGAGATCGACGACCCCACCTTCTCTGCGGTGGTCCTGGTGATCACCATCGTCCCACCGGGACCGTCCTTGTAGACCGGGCCCTTGCCGATGTGGGTGGCCTTGTAGCCGTACACATTGCTGCGCCACCCACCTGAGCAGACGTCGGGGGCGGGGGCGGGGCTGTCGTCCGCGGCGACCGCGGTGACGGGAGTTAAAACGGAAGCTGCGATCGCAGCCGAAGCCATTACAACGGAGATTTTTCGAATGCGTGCCATATCGAGTGCTTTCCCCCTGTTTCGATGCGGAACATTCTGTTCTATCCGTGGTCGCGGACTGGGAGAGTCAAGCAGCGCAGCAGCGCCTTGAGGCCAAACCATCGGGAGTATTTACCCGACCGTGACGACTTGATCTTTATTTGAGGTTTCATGTGGCCTGATCGCGCCACTCTTCCGTAATCGTGACGCGAAGGTATCTTGCGTGGGGTGCCAGAGTCGCTTCACCAATGAGAAATTTGAATAAGGTCCACGCTCATGTCAGCTCTAGCCTAGGTCGTGCCAGGACTGCGGGGTCCTCTCCCACGAGGGCGGTGGAGCGGCTTTGGGCGGGAGCTGCCATGGGGCGAGAGATCATGGCCCCGTAAGCTTCCGGCGCGTCGGGCAGTTTGTGGACTGCCGGGCCGGAGCGGGGCGAAGACAAGCGGTCAACTTCGAGGAGTACGCGACCCTCTGGGTCAAGGAACGGGGGGCGAGAGATCGGGGCCCGTAAGCTTCCCGCGAATCGGGCAGTCTGTGGACCTGCCCGATGTGGGCCCCGATCTTCGAGGCTCGCCCCATGGTGGCTGCGTAAAGCCGTGGAGCCGACCGCCCCGGCCACGGTCCTGTTCTCACCTGTGGTGTCGCACCATCCCCTTGCCCCGGCCTGGTCTTTCGCCCCTTTGTGGGCGCGGGCGGGCGACGACGCGCGGTCCCGGTGGCGGAGACATGGAGGGAGCCGGGCGGCGGCGTCCGGCCGGCGCCGCCGCGCTGTGCGCGGCACCTCTGATCTACGCATGAGACTGCTTGCAGTTCCAGGAGGCAGGGATCATCGGCGAGCGAAGCGAGCGCTTGATCAAGTTGAGAAACTCTTACCGCGCTGCGCCTCAGAGGGCGATCGGACTGTATGCGACGGCTCTATCGACGATGTTCGCCGCGTTCGGCTCCGGGGCGGTGTCCCAGTAGATGTAGTCGCTGATGTGAGGGCACATTAGCCCGCGCCTCAGGGCGTTCAGGATCTCGGAGTGCTCGGCCTCGTCGGCTGTGTCGGCGTCCAGAAGTCGCTGCACGAGCGGGATCGCTTCGTCGCGGCTCATCCTGCGGTAGGGCTTCGTCATCACTGCGCCGCCAGCAGCTGGCGCCCGTCGTGGCTCCGGACGTGGGGCCCGTCTCCGTCCAGTGCATCGAGCAGGCGCACCGCGTAGACCTCGGACATGCGCTCGGCGACTTCCTCTGGAGTGAGCCATGCGACTGCCATCGACTCGTCGGAGGTGCGCTCGGTGCCCCCGGAGGGCTTGCAGCGGAAGACCAGGGCGACGATGCCGCGCGTCGTGTTCTTGTAGACGCCGCTGAGCTGGTCGACTTCGACGTGGATGCCGGTCTCTTCCCAGACTTCGCGGGCCACACCGGCTTCCGGCGTTTCGGGGAGCTCCAGGACTCCGCCCGGCAGCTCCCAAGTCCCGTTGTCTGCCCGGCGGATCGCGAGTAGCCGGCCGTCCTCGCGCATGACCGCCCCCGCCACGGACACGGAGTGCAGTGGCGTTGACTTGTGCTGCTGGGAGCCCGTACTCATGTACAGGAGCATAGGAGGAAGAGAAGGACTATGGGAACCGCGGTAGGAGGTGGCAGGGCCGTACCTCGGTACGTTCAGATCGCCGACGAGATCGTTCAGCAGATCCGGGCTGGTGTCCTGAAGCCTGGTGACATGGTGCCGAGTGAGTCCGAGCTGGTCGAGCGCTACGGCGTCTCCGGCGGGACGATTCGCCAGGCCATGGTGGAGGTCCGGGCCAGCGGCCTGGTGGAGACTCGGCACGGCAAGGGCTCGATCGTGACGGATCGGCCGCCGGTGCGGCTGCGGTCCTCGGACCGGTTCCGGGCCTCGCATCGCCGGGGTGGAAAGGCGGCGTATCTGGCCGAGTCCGAGCAGTCCGGCGCGACTGCCAAGGTGAGCGTCCTCTACATCGGCCCGATGGAGGCTCCCGAGGAGATCGCCGAGCGGCTCGGCGTCGAGGCCGGCGCCCAGGTGCTCGCGCGGCGGCGTCTCTATTTTCGGAACGGCACGCCCGTCGAGACGGCTACCTCGTACCTGCCGTGGGACGTGGTCAAGGACATCCCCGAGCTGTTCGGCGAGAACCCCGGCCCTGGCGGCATCTACGCCCGCCTCGAGGGCGACGGCCACGTCTTCGCTGAGTTCGTCGAGACCCTTCAAGCTCGGTCGGCAAGCAAGGCCGAGTCGTCCGAACTCGCTTTGAGCCCCGGTGCTCCGGTCGTTCACCTCGTGCGCGAGGCCGTGACCGAAGAGGGTCGGGTGGTCGAGGTGTGCGACACCCTCATGGCTGCTGACCAGTTCGTTTTCCAGTACAGGATCCCCGCGGCCGACTGACGCCCGCTCAACTCCCTTCAACCCGCCGCGACTTCTTCGTCTCGGCGGGTTGACTCATGTATAGGAGTCGTGCACTCTTCTTCATGTCACTTATATACATGAGTGACGGAGTCCAACACCTCTAGAGGAGTGATCTCTGTGCGTGTGATCCCCGTGGACATGAGCGGCGTGACCGCGATGGTGGCCCAGCCCCCGCAGCCGAAGATGAAGGACAGGAAGAACGGCGTGATTGCCGTGCGGGCGGCACTGATCTACCAGCACTCCAACCTGGAGCGGCAGAGGGAAGTAGCCGGCGGTATCGACGCCCGCGTTCGCGCCGAGCGGGAGAAGGCCGCTGACGTGCCCGACGAGCACGCATCGGGCACGGAACGGGCACGCGACGTTTGATCCGGCCTGGACAACAACAAAGCCCCGGGCCGATGGCCTGGGGCTTCTGTCTGGAGCGGGTGACGGGAATCGAACCCGCGCTCTGAGCTTGGGAAGCTCATGTTCTACCATTAAACTACACCCGCGAAGCGGCTCGGTTGATCAGTGCCGCAGCGTTGCACACTGTACCTCATGCACGGCCCTCGGTGTATTGCACCAAGGGCCTTTCGTGCATCTCCGGCAGTTCGGGCGTCGGGTGCGGTCGCCGATCGCCGTTCGCGGTCCCCGATTGCCGTTCGCCGTGAGTCGCCAAGAGCCGCCGTGTCGCCGCGGCCCCATGGCTCGTCATGGTCCCCGGTTGCCGTTTGCGTGGCAGCCCCTCCGAGCATCGTCCGGAGCCGGTCCCCGGTGTCCGTGGCGTGCCCGATGCGGCTGCGTCGTGGAGGCGTTGGGGCGTACCTTTGGTGGCGGAGTGCCGCGTGGAGCGCTGTCCTGTTGATCCCCTAATGTGGCTGTCTCGTCCATGCTTGTTGGGGAAGGGACTTGATGCTGCCGATGGACTCGAAGGACTCGATGGATCAAGGCGATTCACTCGCGCGCACCGTCGTCCGCTGTGCCGAAGGGCACGTCTTCACCACCTCGTCGTTCCCGATGCAGCAGCTCGGTACCGGCAGGATCGGACCCGGGCGGCTCATCCGCTGTCCCCGGTGCGCGCGCTTGCGGCAGGCCGTCCCCGTGGTGCTGCAGAACCGCTGAGCTGACCGGCGGGCGACCGGCGTCGCGGAGCGGCGCGAGTGAGTGAGGCGCGCGGGCTCCGCCCGATTGGGGCGGGCCCGCGCGCTCTGCGTATCCTCGGGGCGTGCTTCTCTCAGACAAGGACATCCGGGCCGAGATCGACGCGGGACGGGTGCGCATCGACCCGTTCGACGATTCGATGGTGCAGCCCTCGAGCATCGACGTGCGGCTCGACCGCTACTTCCGGGTGTTCGAGAACCACCGCTACCCCCACATCGACCCCGCCGTCGAGCAGGCCGACCTGACGCGTCTGGTCGAGCCCGAGGGCGACGAGGCGTTCATCCTGCATCCCGGCGAGTTCGTGCTGGCATCGACGTACGAGGTCATCACGCTGCCCGACGACATCGCCTCCCGGTTGGAGGGCAAGAGCTCGCTCGGCAGGCTCGGCCTGGTCACCCACTCCACGGCCGGGTTCATCGATCCCGGTTTCTCCGGCCATGTCACGCTGGAACTGTCGAACCTGGCCACCCTGCCCATCAAGCTGTGGCCGGGCATGAAGATCGGACAGCTGTGCATGTTCCGGCTGAGCACGCCGGCGGAGCACTCGTACGGCTCCGAGAAGTACGGGTCCCGGTACCAGGGGCAGCGAGGGCCGACGGCCTCGCGGTCGTTCATGAATTTCCATCGGACGCAGGTGTGAGGGCCGGAACGCAATGAGTGAGGTACGCGAGAACCTGACGTACGAGAAGTTCGGCGTCGCGGTCCGCGAGCTTGCGCAGACGATCGCGAACGACGGCTTCGAGCCCGACATAGTGCTGTCGATCGCGCGTGGCGGTGTCTTCGTCGCCGGCGGGCTGGCCTACGCGTTGGACTGCAAGAACATCCACCTCGTCAACGTGGAGTTCTACACCGGCGTCGGCACGACGCTCGAGATGCCGGTCATGCTCGCGCCGGTCCCCAACGCGATCGACTTCTCCGACAAGAAGGTCCTGATCGCCGACGACGTCGCGGACACCGGCAAGACCCTGAAGCTCGTCCACGACTTCTGCGTCGACCACGTCGCCGAGGTGCGGTCCGCCGTCATCTACGAGAAGTCGCAGTCGCTGGTGAAGTGCGAGTACGTGTGGAAGCGCACGGACGACTGGATCAACTTCCCCTGGAGCGTGGAGAAGCCCGTCGTGCGACGCAGCGGCCAGGTCTTGGACGCCTGACCCTCCGCGCGGTCGCGCGAAGGGTGAGGACGCGCCGCGCGGGCGCACGGGAGCAAACGAGGGACTGGTCCCGACCGCTGGGGCGTCGAGAAGGCCCCTGCCGAGTACGGCAGAGGCCTTCTTCGTGGTCCGTCCCGTGGGCGGGACCCCGGTCAGATGGTGCCGAGCTTGATGATCGCGAGCAGCGCGATCAGCTGGAGCGCCGAGGCGCCCAGCGCCTTCGGCCACGGCAGATCGTGCGACTTGCTCACCATGGAGGTGAAGAGCGCGGCCGCCGCGAGCCAGGTCGCCCAGCCCACCACCTGCACCAGCATGTTCTCGCCGCCCAGGAAGAGGGCGACGAGCAGCCTCGGGGCGTCCGTGAGCGACATGATCAGCATGGAGAGGCCCACGGTCGGCTGCCACGCCCCGTCGCCGCCGAGTTGCCGGGCCAGGGTGTGGGTGACCGCGCCGAGGATCAGACCGCCGAGGACGAAGCCCACGCCGGTGACGATCACGGACGTGAGCGCGCTGGCGAACGGCGCGTTGATCGCCTCGTCGCGCGTCTGGTCGAATCCGAAGATGGCGAGCAGGCCGTAGAGGAACGTGACGCTCAGCGCCGGGCCCCAGACCGGGTAGTCCCGCATCTGCAGGAAGGTCGGGCCGGGGCGCAGGACGATGCCGCTCAGCAGTTCCTTCCAGTGCAGGCGCGGTCCGGACGGGACGGGTGCGGCGCCGGCGTGGTAGGTCGAGCCGTCGTTGTACGGGTCCTCGCCGACGCTGAATGCCCGGGTGTGGCCGGGGTTGTCGGCGTACGGGTCGGCGCCGTGTCCGCCGCCCTGGTAGCCGCCCTGCTGCTGGTACGGGTCGCCGAAGTACTCGGGCTCGCCGTGCGGAGCCTGGTGCCCGTGCCCGTGCCCGTGCCCGTGTCCATGGCCCTGCCCGCCGTGTCCGCCGCCTCTGCGGGGCCACTGCTGCTGCGGGGGGTACGAGGGCGCCGCCTGGCCTCCTCCGGGGCCGTACGACTGTCCGTACGGCGACGGGGGCGCCTGCTGCGGTTGTTGTTGCGGGGTGCGGTTGTTGTCCCGGCCGCGTCCGATCCTGAATCCAGCCACGCATTCGAACGTACCCGGTCCTGCTGTGTCCGGTGTCCGGGGCCGGGTAACCGGGGGACCTTTGCGGCCGAGCTGTGACATCCCCTAGGGGGACCACGGGGGTTGCCCGACCTGCCGGCCCCTGAGGGATCCCGGGGTCTGCCGGATCCGTCGGAGGTCCTTCGCGGGCTCGGGGGCCATCGGCCGGTGAGGGCCGGGGCGCGGCGGCTCGGCCGCTGACGCCGTGCCGGGTGGCGTCACCGGGTTCCGCCCGGCCAGCGGCAGCGGACGGGTCACGCCACCGCCCCGGGGCCGCGGTGCCGGGTCACGCTCCGGCCCGATCGCGTCTCAGCCGAGGAAGACCGAGGTGCTGAAGGTGATCAGGGGCCGGTCCCGGTCCCCGGCGCCCGGGTGGATCGCGATGACGTCCGCGCTCTCGCCCCGGTGCGTGCGGGTCACGACGTCCGCGCGTCCGTCCCCGTCGAAGTCCGCGCGGCGGAGCAGCTCGGTGACGGGCGAGGTCTCGCCGGCCGGGAGTGGCGGCGCCGGCGGCAGCGGTACGGCCTTGAACGTGTACGGGCCGCCGGGTCGGCCGGGCCCGTCGGGTCCGCCCCGCAGGAGCCTGCCCTTGGCCGCGGTGCCGGGGACGAGAGGGCCGGTGGAGTGGACGAGGTCGTCGTAGCCGTCGCCGTCCGCGTCCGCCCGGGGCGAGGGGGCGGCGAGCACGGGGCCCGACCCGGGGACCGCGGGTCCGGCGGCGCGCGGTGCGCCGGTGCGGCCGAAGGGGCCGCGCAGGAAGCTCACCCGGCCCTCGCTCGCGGTCACCGCGAGGTCCTGGGCGCCGTCGCCGTCGAAGTCGCCGCAGACGGGGTGGTCGGGCCATTCGTTGCCGTGGCGGGCGCGCTCGGGGATCCGCAGGACGACCGCCCTGCCGGTGAGTCCGGACGGGCCGCCGAAGAGCAGTTGCAGCGGGACGGGCGGGCGGCCGGTGCCGTCGTACGGGGGGTCCGTGGCGACGACCAGGTCGCTGAAGCCGTCCTCGTCCAGGTTACACGCGGCGGCGGCGTCGAAGGCGGAGGGCGGGGTGCCGGCGACGGCTGCGCCGTTGGCTCGAGGGGTCAGAAGCTGCCGTACGGCCGGCGAGACGGGGCCCTGGGCGCCGGAGGCGGCCCCGGTACCGGCGGCGGTGCCGTACACGATGCCGATGCCCGCGTCGTCGTCGTGGCCCGCGCCGGGCGCCTTGACCAGGTCGTCGAGGACGAGGTCGCGGTGGCCGTCGCCGTTGAAGTCCTCCGGTACGCGGCTGCCGTCGCCGTGCGGCACCGCAACCGCCCGGGGTGCGGCCTTGCCCGCGAGGGCCTGCGGCGAGGCGGAGCGGGGGGCGGCGGGGCGGTCGGGTGCGGGCCGGGGAGGGGCGGTGGGCCCGCAGCCGGTCAGTGGCGCCAGCAGCAGCGCGGCCGCGCCCGTCAGCGCGGCGTTGCGCAGTAGACGCACCACGACGGCACCACTCCCGTTCGTCCATCCGGTTTCGCCGGGCCGGGTCCGGAACCCGGGCCGCATCATCATGCCCCTGTCAGGTGCATCGGCCAATGGTCAGGCGGCGGGCAGTTCGCCGGACCCGGGAGCGGACCTGCGGCACGACACCCCGAAACGGCAGGAGCGTCACGACATCGGAAGCGGCAGGAGCGCCACGGCGCCCGAAACGGCAGGACGTCACAACGCCCGAAACGGCAGGACGTCACAACGCCCGAAACGGCAGGAGCGCCACCGCACCGTAAGCGGTAGGAGCGTCACGACACCGGAAGCGGCAGGAGCGCCTCGGCACCCGAAACCGCAGAAGCGTCACGCACCCGAACCGACGCGAGCGCCACGGCACCGGAAACGACAGAAGCGGCCGGTCCTGCCCCCGAGGCAGGTCCGGCCGCTTTCTGCTCGTCCTTGCAGACGACTACTTCACGGGTTCCGGTTCCGGGTCCGGCGAGTCCGCCGGCGCCTTGTCGTCCGTGTCGCCGTCGCCGTTGTCACCCGGCTCCGCCGGGGTCTTCACCGAGTCCAGCAGGAGCTGGGCCACGTCCACGACCTGGAGGGACTCCTTGGCCTTGCCCTCGCCCTTCTTGCCGTTGACCGAGTCGGAGAGCATGACCAGGCAGAACGGGCAGGCGGTGGAGACGATGTCCGGGTTGAGGGACAGGGCCTCGTCGACGCGCTCGGTGTTGATGCGCTTGCCGATCCGCTCCTCCATCCACATGCGCGCGCCGCCGGCGCCGCAGCAGAAGCCGCGCTCCTTGTGGCGGTGCATCTCCTGCTGGCGCAGGCCGGGCACCTTGTCCATGATCTCGCGCGGGGGCGTGTAGACCTTGTTGTGGCGGCCCAGATAGCAGGGGTCGTGGTAGGTGATGAGGCCCTCGACCGGGGTCACCGGGATCAGCTTGCCCTCGTCGATGAGGTGCTGGAGCAGCTGGGTGTGGTGGATGACCTCGAACTCGCCGCCGAGCTGCGGGTACTCGTTGGCGATGGTGTTGAAGCAGTGCGGGCAGGTGGCCACGATCTTCTTGGCGGCCTTCGGCTTCTTCGTGGACTCGTCCACCTCCCCGTCCTCGTCGAGGGACTCGCCGAAGGCCATGTTCAGCATGGCCACGTTCTCCTGGCCGAGCTGCTGGAACAGGGGCTCGTTGCCGAGGCGGCGGGCGGAGTCACCGGTGCACTTCTCGTCCCCGCCCATGATCGCGAACTTGACGCCCGCCATGTGCAGCAGCTCCGCGAAGGCCTTGGTGGTCTTCTTGGCCCGGTCCTCCAGGGCGCCGGCGCAGCCGACCCAGTACAGGTAGTCGACCTCGGTGAGGTCCTCGACGTCCTTGCCGACGATCGGGACCTCGAAGTCGACCTCCTTGGTCCACTCGACCCGCTGCTTCTTGGCCAGGCCCCAGGGGTTGCCCTTCTTCTCCAGGTTCTTGAGCATCGTGCCCGCCTCGGACGGGAACGAGGACTCGATCATCACCTGGTAGCGGCGCATGTCGACGATGTGGTCGATGTGCTCGATGTCGACCGGGCACTGCTCGACGCACGCGCCGCAGGTGGTGCAGGACCACAGGACGTCCGGGTCGATGACGCCGTTCTCCTCGGCGGTGCCGATGAGCGGGCGCTCGGCCTCGGCCAGCGCGGCGGCCGGGACGTCCTTCAGCTGCTCCTCGGACGCCTTCTCCTCGCCCTCCATGGTCTTGCCGCCGCCGGCCAGCAGGTAGGGGGCCTTGGCGTGCGCGTGGTCGCGCAGCGACATGATCAGCAGCTTCGGGGAGAGCGGCTTGCCGGTGTTCCAGGCGGGGCACTGCGACTGGCAGCGGCCGCACTCGGTGCAGGTGGAGAAGTCGAGGATGCCCTTCCAGGAGAACTGCTCGACCTGGGAGACGCCGAAGACGTCGTCCTCGCCCGGGTCCTCGAAGTCGATCTCCTTGCCGCCGCTCGTCATCGGCAGCAGGGCGCCCAGCGCGGTCTCGCCGGTGGCGTTGCGCTTGAACCAGATGTTCGGGAAGCCCAGGAAGCGGTGCCAGGCCACACCCATGTTGGTGTTCAGCGACACCGTGATCATCCAGATCAGCGAGGTGCCGATCTTGATCATGGCGGTGAAGTAGATCAGCGTCTGGAGGGTGGGGACGCTCAGTCCGTCGAAGGCCAGGACCAGCGGGTACGAGACGAAGTACGCGGCCTCGTAGTGGTCCACGTGGTGGATCGCGCCCTCCAGTCCGCGCAGGACGAGGATCGCGAGGCCGATCGTCAGGATGATGTACTCGACGAAGTACGCCTGCCAGGCCTTGGAGCCGGCGAAGCGCGATTTGCGGCCCGCGCGGGACGGCAGGTTGAGCAGCCGGATCGCGATCAGCACGAGGATGCCCACGACGGTCATCAGGCCGATGAACTCGATGTACATCTCGAAGGGCAGGAAGCCGCCCAGGATCGGCAGGGTCCAGTCCGCCTTGAACAGCTGGCCGTACGCCTGTGCGAGCGTCGGCGGCAGTGTCAGGAAGCCGATCGCGACGAACCAGTGGGCGAAGCCCACGATCCCCCAGCGGTTCATCCGGGTATGGCCGAGGAACTCCTTGACCAGGGTGACCGTGCGGGCCTTGGGGTCGTCGGTGCGGCTGCCCGCAGGCACGGGCTGACCGAGCTTCACGAACCGGTAGATCTGCGCGACGGCTCGGGCGATGAGCGCAACGCCGACCACGGTCAGGACCAGCGACACGATGATCGCGGCGAGTTGCATTTCGGGGCTCCTCGGGCCTGCGAGGGTGGGGAATCGGCACTTACTAAGCGGTAACTTATCCAGTCCGTGCCGAGCGTACCCACTTATTCCGTCGCACTGTAGCCAGGTAGGCGGTGATCTGCGTCGCTCAGGTGACCCTGAGTGCGAGGCGGGAACAGGGCCGGGAGCGTGCGCACCAGGACGGCCAGATCCAGCCCGATCCAATGGTGCTCCACGTAGTGCTGGTCGAGCAGCTCGGGTTCGTCCCAGGGGAGCGTCGAGTGCCTGCTCAGCTGGGCGGGGCCGGTGAGGCCGGGCCGGACGGTCTGCCGCCAGGGAGCGGCGGCCCGGGGGTCCTCCGGGGCCAGCGCCGCCGGGCCGACCAGGGACATCTCGCCCGTGACGACATGGGGCAGCCTGGAGAGCAGGTCCAGCCGCCAGCGGCGCGTGCGCAGCGAGCGGACGGTGAAGGGGTGGCCGTCCAGTCCCGTCTTCAGCTCGCGCACGACGATCCCGCCGGGTGGGCGTCGCAGGGCGAGGGAGCAGGCCGCGGCGGCCAGCAGCGGGGCGGCGAGGACCAGCAGCAGGGTGCCGAGGGCCATGTCGAGCAGGCGCTTGGGTTCCGCGGGTCGCTCCGAGCGCATCCCCGGTGCCGGCTTCGCCGATCGCACCGGTCCCGCCGACCCCACCGATCGCACCGACTGTACGGGGCGCAAGGCACTCACCTGACCGTTCTGTCGTTTCTCAGTCGATACCTGGTGGTTTCTGTCCAGTCGGACGCGTCTATGAACCTTTCGCGTGCTTTGCAGAACGATGGCACGGTGGGCACGGGGGTGTGTGCAGGCCGCGCCGGGCGGGCAGGCGAAGGGGGGCGCACCATAGTTGAGTCGGGTAGGCTCAGCTCTGTTGACGCCTTGGTGCGGGTGAGGCATCCTTGAGCGAGTTCCACTCAAGTCCACTGGAGGAATCGAAATGGCACGTGCGGTCGGCATCGACCTGGGCACGACTAACTCCGTCGTCAGCGTTCTGGAGGGCGGTGAGCCCACCGTCATCACCAACGCCGAGGGCGCCAGGACCACGCCGTCCGTCGTCGCCTTCGCCAAGAACGGTGAGGTGCTCGTCGGCGAGGTCGCGAAGCGTCAGGCAGTGACCAACGTGGACCGGACGATCCGCTCGGTGAAGCGCCACATGGGCACCGACTGGGCGATCGAGCTGGACGGGAAGAACTTCAACCCGCAGCAGATCTCCGCGTTCATCCTGCAGAAGCTGAAGCGGGACGCCGAGTCGTACCTGGGCGAGAAGGTCACGGACGCGGTCATCACCGTCCCCGCCTACTTCAACGACTCCGAGCGCCAGGCGACCAAGGAGGCCGGCGAGATCGCGGGTCTGAACGTCCTGCGCATCGTCAACGAGCCGACCGCCGCCGCGCTGGCGTACGGCCTCGACAAGGACGACCAGACGATCCTCGTCTTCGACCTCGGTGGCGGCACCTTCGACGTCTCGCTGCTGGAGATCGGCGACGGCGTCGTCGAGGTGAAGGCCACCAACGGTGACAACCACCTCGGTGGTGACGACTGGGACCAGCGCGTCGTCGACTACCTGGTGAAGCAGTTCGCCAACGGTCACGGCGTGGACCTGTCCAAGGACAAGATGGCTCTCCAGCGTCTCCGCGAGGCCGCGGAGAAGGCGAAGATCGAGCTGTCGTCCTCCACCGAGACGACCATCAACCTGCCCTACATCACGGCGTCCGCCGAGGGCCCGCTGCACCTGGACGAGAAGCTCACGCGCGCCCAGTTCCAGCAGCTGACCGCGGACCTGCTGGAGCGCTGCAAGACGCCGTTCCACAACGTGATCAAGGACGCGGGCATCCAGCTCTCCGAGATCGACCACGTGGTCCTCGTCGGCGGCTCGACCCGTATGCCGGCCGTCGCTGAGCTCGTCAAGGAGCTGACCGGTGGCAAGGAGGCCAACAAGGGCGTGAACCCGGACGAGGTCGTGGCGATCGGCGCCACCCTCCAGGCCGGTGTCCTCAAGGGTGAGGTCAAGGACGTCCTGCTCCTCGACGTGACCCCGCTGTCCCTCGGCATCGAGACCAAGGGCGGCATCATGACCAAGCTCATCGAGCGCAACACCACGATCCCGACGAAGCGCTCGGAGATCTTCACGACGGCCGAGGACAACCAGCCGTCGGTGCAGATCCAGGTCTACCAGGGCGAGCGCGAGATCGCGGCGTACAACAAGAAGCTCGGCATGTTCGAGCTGACCGGCCTTCCGCCGGCCCCGCGCGGCGTCCCGCAGATCGAGGTCTCCTTCGACATCGACGCCAACGGCATCATGCACGTGACCGCCAAGGACCTGGGCACGGGCAAGGAGCAGAAGATGACCGTCACCGGCGGCTCCTCGCTGCCGAAGGACGAGGTCGACCGGATGCGCCAGGAGGCCGAGCAGTACGCGGAGGAGGACCACCGCCGCCGCGAGGCCGCCGAGACCCGCAACCAGGCCGAGCAGCTCGTCTACCAGACCGAGAAGTTCCTCAAGGACAACGAGGACAAGGTCCCCGGTGAGATCAAGACCGAGGTCGAGACGGCGGTGACCGAGCTCAAGGAGAAGCTGAAGGGCGAGGACACCGCGGAGATCCGCACCGCCACCGAGAAGGTCGCGGCGGTCTCCCAGAAGCTCGGCCAGGCCATGTACGCCGACGCCCAGGGCCAGCAGGCCGCGGGCGGCGGGGACGCCGGGGCCTCCCAGGCGAAGGCCGACGACGACGTCGTCGACGCCGAGATCGTCGACGACGAGAAGGACCAGAAGGGTGGCGCTGCCTGATGACGGAGGAGACCCCGGGTTTCGAGGAGAAGCCCGACGTCCCCTCCGGCGCCACTCCCGATGACGCGGCGCAGGCCGCCGCCCCCTCCGCGGAGGAGGGGGCGGCCCAGGCCGGGGACGCAGCACAGACGGCCCGTACGGCTGCCGACGCGGGGCTGACGGCCCAGCTGGACCAGGTCCGGACCGCGCTCAACGAGCGCACGCTGGACCTGCAGCGACTGCAGGCCGAGTACCAGAACTACCGCCGTCGGGTGGAGCGGGACCGGATCACGGTCAAGGAGATCGCCGTCGCGCAGCTCCTGACCGAGCTCCTGCCCGTCCTCGACGACATCGGCCGGGCCCGTGAGCACGGCGAACTGGTCGGCGGCTTCAAGTCGGTGGCGGAATCGCTGGAGACCGTCGCCGCCAAGATGGGGCTGCAGCAGTTCGGCAAGGAGGGCGAGCCCTTCGACCCGACGGTCCACGAGGCCCTGATGCACAGCTACGCGCCGGACGTCACCGAGACGACCTGCGTGGCGATCCTGCAGCCGGGCTACCGGATCGGCGAGCGGACCATCCGGCCCGCGCGTGTCGCGGTGGCCGAGCCGCAGCCCGGGGCCCAGCCCAAGGAGCAGGCGGCCGAGACGGACGAGGAGAGCGGTGGCCCGGACGAGGGCTGACGCAGACGGCAGGCACCGGAAGGAGGGACGTCGATGAGCACGAAGGACTTCGTCGAGAAGGACTACTACAAGGTTCTCGGCGTCCCCAAGGACGCCACCGACGCGGAGATCAAGAAGGCGTACCGGAAGCTCGCACGCGAGAACCACCCGGACGCCAACAAGGGCGACGCGAAGGCCGAGGAGCGCTTCAAGGAGATCTCCGAGGCCAACGACGTGCTCGGCGACCCCAAGCGGCGCAAGGAGTACGACGAGGCGCGGGCCCTCTTCGGCAACGGTGGCTTCCGGGCCGGTCCCGGAGCCGGCGGAACGTTCAACTTCGACCTGGGCGACCTCTTCGGGGGCCCCCAGGCCGGGGGCGGCGGCGCCGGCGGTTTCGGCGGCGGACTCGGGGACGTCTTCGGCGGCCTGTTCAACCGCGGGGCCGGCACGGGCCCCCGCACCCAGCCGCGCCGCGGCCAGGACATCGAGTCCGAGGTGACGCTCAGCTTCACCGAGGCGGTGGACGGGGCCACGGTCCCGCTGCGGATGTCCAGCCAGCAGCCCTGCAAGGCCTGTTCGGGCACCGGCGACAAGAACGGCACGCCCCGGGTGTGCCCGACCTGCGTCGGCACCGGGCAGGTCTCGCGCGGCGGCAGCGGGTCCTTCTCGCTGACCGACCCGTGCGTCGACTGCAAGGGCCGCGGGCTGATCGCCGAGAACCCCTGCGAGGTCTGCCACGGCAGCGGCCGCGCCAAGTCGTCCCGGACCATGCAGGTCCGCATCCCCGCCGGGGTGAGCGACGGCCAGCGGATCCGGCTGCGGGGCAAGGGCGCACCGGGCGAGCGCGGTGGACCGGCCGGCGATCTGTACGTGGTGGTCCACGTCGGTGAGCACCCGGTCTTCGGGCGCAAGGGCGACAACCTCACCGTCACGGTGCCGGTCTCCTTCACGGAGGCCGCGCTCGGCGGCGAGGTGAAGGTCCCGACGCTCGGCGGGCCCCCGGTCACCCTGAAACTGCCCGCGGGTACGCCGAACGGCCGTACGATGCGGGCCCGCGGCAAGGGCGCCGTCCGCAAGGACGGCACTCGTGGCGACCTGCTGGTCACCGTGGAGGTCGCGGTGCCCACGGAGCTCGGCGACGAGGCCCGTGAGGCACTGGAGACGTACCGCAAGGCGACTGAGGACGACGACCCGCGGGCAGAACTGTTCCAGGCTGCGAAGGGAGCATGACGCGATGGACGGCCGACGTCGACAGCCCGGATTCGGTGGCAGGGCCTATGAACTGACCGAAGAGACGCCGGTGTACGTCATCTCCGTGGCGGCCCAGCTGTCCGGACTGCACCCGCAGACCCTTCGGCAGTACGACCGCCTCGGTCTCGTCTCCCCGGACCGCACCGCCGGTCGCGGCCGACGTTATTCGGCCCGGGACATCGAACTGCTCCGCCAGGTCCAGTCCCTGTCCCAGGACGAGGGCATCAACCTGGCCGGCATCAAGCGCATCATCGAGCTGGAGAACCAGGTCGCGGCGCTTCAGGCCAAGGTCGCGGAGCTGTCCGCGGCGGTCGAGGGCGCGGCACTGGCGATGCAGCAGCGCGAGGCCCAGGTGCACGCGTCGTACCGGCGCGACCTGGTGCCCTATCAGGACGTCCAGCAGACCAGCGCGTTGGTGGTGTGGCGGCCGAAGCGGGACGGCTGAGCGCTCCCGCCGGACCGCGGCGCGCGGAAGACGCAGAGGGCCGGGAGGTGTGAACCTCCCGGCCTTCGTCATGACCGGACCACGGCCCGCGGCCCGGAGGTGTGCCCCTGCCGTGGGCCCGTCGGCCCGGGCGCCGGCCCCCGGTGCCCGGGGCGTGGTCCGCCGGTCCGTGGCGAACGGGTCAGGGAATCAGTTCGGCCACCGCGTCGAGCGCGGTCGCCCACCAGGGCTGCCCTCCCGTTCCGAAGGCCGCGGCCAGTGCCGTGCCGACGGCGATGTCCCGGGGCTGCGCGCCTGCGTCCGTGAGCCCGTCGGACCCGACGTGCCCGTCGCCCTCGGACGTGAACGTCCCGAGCGGCACGCCGTCCCTGAGGAATCTGCTGGAGTCCAGTGAGCAGGGCACCAGGCGGTAGCGGGTGCTCCCGGCGAAGGCGTCGACCCGGTACGACCCGCGCAGCAGCCGGCCCCTGCCGGGCGCGATCCGTGCGGGTGCGCCGTCGACGGTGAGCGTCAGGAGGGCCCTGTCACGGGTGCCCACGGGGATGTGCGGATGCGGTTCCGTGCCCGGGGAGCGGACGATGCGCACCGGCGGAAGGCCGGATCCGGACACTTCGACGATGCCCATGGGATGGTCGAGGCGGACGACGGGGCCGGAAACTGTCTGATCCATGATCAATGATCATGCTCCAGAATCCCGGACTGGGCGATGAGATAGCCGAGTTGGGCGCGCGAGCCGCTGCCGAGGGCGGAGGCGAGCTTGGCTATGTGGGCGCGGCAGGTGCGGACGTTCATCCCGAGGCGGCGGGCGATCGCCTCGTCCACGTGCCCCTCGACGAGGAGCTTGGCGATGGAGCGCTGGACGCCGCTTATGCCGTCCAGTTCGGGGGCGTAGGCGACGACCTGGTCGTCCCAGGGGACGCCGTGGAGCCAGAACTGCTCGAACACCCCGACGAGATACTGCACCAGACCCTCGTGGCGCAGTTCCAGGGCGACCCTGCGGTCGCTGCGGGCGGGGATGAAGGCCACCTTCCGGTCGACGATGATGAGCCGGTCGATGATCTCCTCGAGGGTGCGGACCTCCGAGCCGTAGGGGGCGACGCGCTCCACGTAGGCCAGGGTGGCCGGATGGTGACGTGCCGTGTGCTGGTAGAGCGTGCGCATCGACACGCCCCGGTCGACGAGCATCGCCACGCGCCGCAGGCCCTCCTGGAGGGTCGCCGGCCGGCGGCCGCTGCCGGGCTGCACCGTCAGCAGTTCCTCCCGGCACTCGGCGATGACCCGGTCCAGCGTCGCGTTGATCAGGTTCAGGCCCTCGAGGACGGTGATCGCATGTGTCGTGGACGGATCGTGTGCGTTCAGCGTCATGAATGGCTCGAACGACTCCGCCAGTGAGATGGTGAGTCGTCTTCGCTCCTGGATCTCCCGCTCTATGGGGTGCATCAACTGGTGCAGGGCGACGGACGGCGGAACCGGACGGAGCCACTCGGTGTCGTCCGGGTCCGGGCGCAGCATTCCCAGATCCATGAGGCACGGGGCGTCGGTCACCTCCGACCGCGCTATGCGGCCACTGCGCAGAGCGGACGCATACAGGTTTTTCCCGGCCTCGCACAGCTCGTCGTGACTGTGCTTATCTCCCCGATCGCCCTGTTTCGTCTCCATTTGCACCCCCCTCAGGGTCCTGAATTACAGGAACATGATGCCTGGCCGCGCTGGTGAAGGCGTTCGGAGTGAGCCATCGTCTTAAACGCGGGGGAGGAGGTAGTGATTAAAGAGGTGGAGATCGGCCATGACCAGGATGGTTCGTGCACTGTGCGCTATAGCCGTTGCGGCTGCTCTCGGCGGTCTCGCGGCGAGCGGTGAGCCGACGTGGGAGTCGGCGCCCACGACGGTGACCGCGACTCCGGGTGAACCCACATGGGAGAGCGCGCCGGCGGACGCGGACGCATGAGCATGCCCCCGGACGATCGCGTCTTCCGGCGGGAGATGGCGACCGCTTACCGATCCGGGTGGCACTTCATCGATCTCGTCACGGCAATCCCCCACCGTGGCGACTCGCTGATGGTCACTCTCTTCGGGGAACCGATCGTCGTCGCCCGGGAGGACGACGAGGACGTCCGCGCGTACCGCTGCCTTCGCCGGCCCCGCGGGGCCCCGCGTCCCGTCCGCTGTGCCATCCGGTACGGCATGATCTTCGTCAATCTCGACCAGCGCGACCACCAGCTGGTCGAACCCGAGACCACCACCGCCACCCCCCGCAGTGCCTGAGCGATTCCCCCGTCGTTCAAGATCGCTCAGGCGCTTCCCCCACACAGCGGCGCCATCGTGGACCTGAAACACGATGGCGCCGCTGTGCTGTGCGCGGACGGCGCGCGTCCGGCTACGCCCGGCCCATCGCGCGGGTCAGGGCGATCTCGATGACCACGCGGTCCGGGTTCGGCGACGGCGTGCGGCCGTAGCGCTCCGCGTAGCGGGCGACCGCGTCGGCGACGGCATCCGGATCCGTGCGGACCGTGGCGCGACCCTCGAGCGTCGCCCAGCGCCCCTTGTCCACCTGGCATACCGCGACCGGAGCCCCCTCGGGCCCGGCGGCCAGGACGTTGGCGACCTTGCGGCTGTTCTTGTTGGTGATCACCCGGGCGACGCCGTTCCCACCGCCCTCGGGGTCGTACGTGACACCGACCGCGACGACGTGCGGAGTGCCGTCGGGGCGGGGTGTGGTGAGCGTGCACATGTGGTACTCGCGCCAGAAGCCGAGATAGGACTCGTGCGGGTGTCCGGGGTCGATGGCCATGCCCCGGAACCTACCCGGGCGAGTGCACGTCGACGAATCCGGGGAAGACGGAGACCGAGATACTTGAGCGGAACCGGCTCAACTTTGTGTACCTTGGATGAGTCATGGTGAATGGAGTCGAGGCGAGGAGGAGAAGCCGCACGTGGACGCCGAGCTGACCAACAGGAGCCGGGACGCGCTGAGCGCCGCGACCACCCGGGCCGTGTCCGAGGGGCACGCCGACCTGACCCCCGCGCATCTGCTGCTGGCGCTGCTCGCGGGCCAGGACAACGAGAACATCACCGATCTGCTGGCGGCCGCCGACGCCGACCAGGTCGCGGTACGGTCGGGAGCGGAGCGGGTCCTCGCGGACCTGCCCAGCGTGACGGGTTCGACGGTCGCGCCGCCGCAGCCCAACCGTGAGCTGCTCGCCGTCATCGCCGACGCCTCGCAGCGCGCCAAGGAGCTCGGGGACGACTACCTCTCCACCGAGCACCTGCTCATCGGCGTCGCCGCCAAGGGCGGGCGGGCCGCCGAGGTGCTCTCCGGGCAGGGCGCCACGGCCCGGAAACTGCAGGAAGCGTTCGAGAAGGCACGAGGAGGGCGCCGGGTGACCACGCCCGACCCCGAGGGTCAGTACAAGGCCCTGGAGAAGTTCGGCACCGACTTCACGGCCGCGGCCAGGGAGGGCAAGCTCGACCCCGTCATCGGCCGCGACCAGGAGATCCGCCGCGTCGTCCAGGTGCTGTCCCGCCGCACCAAGAACAACCCCGTGCTGATCGGCGAGCCCGGCGTCGGCAAGACCGCCGTCGTCGAGGGCCTCGCCCAGCGCATCGTGAAGGGCGACGTCCCGGAGTCCCTCCGCGACAAGCGGCTGGTCGCCCTCGACCTCGGCGCGATGGTCGCCGGGGCCAAGTACCGCGGCGAGTTCGAGGAGCGCCTCAAGACCGTCCTCTCCGAGATCAAGGAGAGCGAGGGCCGGATCATCACCTTCATCGACGAGCTGCACACCGTCGTGGGCGCGGGCGCCGGCGGCGACTCCGCCATGGACGCGGGCAACATGCTGAAGCCGATGCTCGCCCGCGGCGAGCTGCGCATGGTCGGCGCCACGACCCTCGACGAGTACCGCGAGCGGATCGAGAAGGACCCGGCGCTGGAGCGCCGCTTCCAGCAGGTGCTGGTCGCCGAGCCCACCGTCGAGGACACCATCGCCATCCTCCGCGGCCTCAAGGGCCGCTACGAGGCCCACCACAAGGTGCAGATCGCGGACAGCGCCCTGGTGGCCGCAGCGACGCTCTCCGACCGCTACATCACCTCCCGCTTCCTGCCCGACAAGGCCATCGACCTCGTCGACGAGTCCGCCTCCCGGCTGCGGATGGAGATCGACTCCTCCCCGGTCGAGATCGACGAGCTCCAGCGCTCGGTCGACCGGCTGCGCATGGAGGAGCTCGCGCTCTCCAAGGAGACCGACGAGGCGAGCATCCAGCGGCTGGAGAAGCTCCGCCGCGACCTCGCCGACAAGGAGGAGGAGCTGCGCGGGCTGACCGCGCGCTGGGAGAAGGAGAAGGAATCCCTCAACCGCGTGGGTGAGCTCAAGGAGAAGCTCGACGAACTCCGCGGCCAGGCCGAGCGGGCCCAGCGGGACGGCGACTTCGACACCGCGTCCAAGCTGCTGTACGGGGAGATCCCGGCGCTGGAGCGGGAGCTGGAGGCCGCCAGCGAGGCCGAGGCCCGGCAGGAGGCCGCCAGGGACACCATGGTCAAGGAGGAGGTCGGCCCGGACGACATCGCCGACGTCGTCGCCTCCTGGACGGGCATCCCGGCCGGTCGGCTGCTGGAGGGCGAGACGCAGAAGCTGCTGCGGATGGAGCAGGAACTGGGCAGGCGGCTGATCGGCCAGACCGAGGCCGTGCAGGCCGTCTCCGACGCCGTACGCCGCTCACGCGCCGGAGTCGCCGACCCCGACCGGCCCACGGGCTCGTTCCTCTTCCTCGGCCCGACCGGTGTCGGCAAGACCGAGCTGGCGAAAGCCCTCGCGGACTTCCTGTTCGACGACGAGCGGGCCATGGTCCGCATCGACATGTCGGAGTACGGCGAGAAGCACAGCGTGGCGCGGCTCGTCGGGGCCCCGCCCGGGTACGTCGGCTACGAGGAGGGCGGACAGCTCACCGAGGCGGTCCGCCGCCGCCCGTACAGCGTGGTGCTGCTCGACGAGGTGGAGAAGGCCCACCCCGAGGTCTTCGACGTCCTGCTGCAGGTCCTGGACGACGGCCGGCTGACCGACGGACAGGGCCGGACCGTCGACTTCCGCAACACCATCCTGATCCTGACCTCCAACCTCGGCAGCCAGTACCTGGTGGAGCCGCTGACCGGTGCGGAGGAGAAGAAGCAGCAGGTCCTGGAGGTCGTACGGGCCTCGTTCAAGCCGGAGTTCCTGAACCGGCTCGACGACCTCGTCGTCTTCTCGGCCCTGGACAAGGAGGAACTGGCGCACATCGCCGAACTCCAGATCGCCCGGCTCGACCGGCGGCTCGCCGAACGCCGGCTCACTCTCGACGTCACCCCCCAGGCCCTGGAGTGGCTGGCCGACGAGGGCAACGACCCCGCCTACGGCGCCCGGCCGCTGCGCAGGCTGGTCCAGACGGCGATCGGCGACCGGCTCGCCAAGGAGATCCTCGCCGGCGAGGTGAAGGACGGCGACACGGTCCGCGTCGACCGCGTCGACGGCGGCCTGATCGTGGGTCCGGCGCGGTGAGCCACGCCCGGGTGGGGGTTGCCAGCCCCCGCCCGGGATGGGGGAGGATGGCCGCATCCGTACGAAGGGAAACACCCGGTGAGCATCGACCCGTCCTCGATTCCGAATTTCGGGGGCCAGCCCCAGCCTCAGGCTGCGTCAGGACCGGCGGGCCCGGTCGTCCCCGACCAGGACCTGGTCAAGCAACTCCTCGACCAGATGGAGCTGAAGTACGTCGTCGACGACGAGGGTGACCTCGCGGCGCCGTGGGAGGAGTTCCGCACGTACTTCATGTTCCGCGGCGAGAACGAGCAGCAGGTCTTCTCGGTGCGGACGTTCTACGACCGCCCCCACGCGCTCGAGGACAAGGCACAGGTCCTCGACGCCATCGACGACTGGAACCGCCGCACGCTGTGGCCGAAGGTCTACACGCACACCCACGAGGAGGAGGGACAGCCCACGACGGTCCGCCTCATCGGCGAGGCCCAGATGCTGATCGGCACGGGCGTCAGCCTCGAGCACTTCGTCTCGTCGACGGTCAGCTGGGTGCGCGCGGCCATCGAGTTCGACAAGTGGCTGGTGGAGCAGCTCGGCCTCACCCCGGCGGACGAGAAGCCCGCCGACGACGCCTGAGCCGCCCCGCGGTCCGAGCGCCCGGGCGGCCTGCGCACCACCGCGGTGAACGCCGCCGCGCGGCTCACAGCGCCGTCGGGGCGACGGTCAGGTACGTCCCGTAGCAGAACGACAGCCCGGCCAGGGCGGCGATCACCGTGATCGCCGCCCTCGGCCGGGCCCTTGTCAGTGCGGCCGCCAGCGGCAGGAGCAGCGGGAACGCCGGCAGCAGAAAGCGCGGCTTTGACTCGAAGAAGCCGGAGCCGCCGACGGTGATCAGCACCAGCACCCCCGTGTACACCAGCAGCGCGAGCGGCGGCCGGTCCAGCACGAAGAGGGCGAAGAGCAGGACTCCCACGCCCGCGATCACCAGCGCCATCGGGAACCCGAAGAACGTCGGCGCGGTCACCATGCTGCGGATCACCTTCAGCGACCCGAGACCCAGGTCGAACCGCGAGGTCCAGCCGCTCTGCACGGCGAAGTAGCCGCCGAGCACGTCGCCCTTGCGCGCCCCGACCCACAGCACGTAGCCCAGCCAGCCGGCGGGCGCCAGCGCGGCGGCGGCCCAGACGGCCGCCCGGCCGCCCTTGGTGCCCCGCCGCCTCCACAGCTCGCAGCCCGCCACCGCACAGACGGCCGCTGCGACCGCGATCCCGTTGGGGCGGGTCAGCCCGGCGAGGCCGGCCAGCGCCCCGGCCCACAGCCAGCGGCCGGTCACCAGCGCGTACAGCGACCAGGCGGCGAAGGCGGTCAGCAGGGGCTCGGTGTACGCCATGGACAGGACGACCGCGTGCGGCAGCAGCCCCCACAGCAGCACCGTGAGGGTCGCGAGCCGGCGCCCGTGGAGCCGCTCCACGACCGCGTAGACCCCCCATGCCGCGGCGCCCGCCGCGACCCACGACAACACCAGTCCCGCGGTGCCCCCCGTGACCGGCACCACGGACGTGACGGCCCGGATCAGCCCCGGGTAGAGCGGGAAGAAGGCGAGATCGGACTGGACGGCCCCGTCCGGCCAGTACACCGTGCGGCCGTAACCGTTGGCGGCGATGCCGACGTACCACTTGGAGTCCCACGAGGTGGCGAGCAGCGCCCGTGGCGAGCGGCCGATGTGCCAGGCCCAGAGGGCCACCACGACCATGCCGGTGAGCCGGGCGGCGGCGAACAGGGCCAGGGCGGGAGCTGCCCGGTGGAGCGCCGCGCGCGGGCGGGAGACGGACCGGTCGTCGGTGGACGCTGCCTTGTCGAAGGTCTCGGCGAACAGGGGGCACCTCCGTGCACGCGCGTGTGCGGTCACCCCGACCTTCGGCGGTGCGCGCGCTGGGCGCGACCGCTGGGCATCCGCCCGGGTGGATCGCCCGCACCGGCGGGCGGGACACGCGTGTCGCCGTGACAGCCCTGGGCCCGCCCGCTGACGACCGGCGCCGACGGCGCCCGCGGAGCGGTGGGCGCGACGCCGGGGACGGCGCGGGGTCAGGACGCGGCGAGACCCTTCAGCCGTGAGACGGCCTCCTCCAGGACGTCGACGCGCTTGCAGAACGCGAACCGGACGAACGGCGCCCCGGCATCCCGGTGGTCGTAGAAGACGGCGTTGGGGATCGCGACGACGCCGCAGCGCTCCGGCAGGGCGCGGCAGAAGGCGAAGCCGTCCGACTCCCCGAGCGGGCGGATGTCGGTGGTGACGAAGTACGTCCCGGCGGGCCGGTACACCTCGAAGCCGGCCGCCGCGAGCCCGGACCCCAGCAGATCGCGCTTGGCCCTGAGGTCCTCGCGCAGCCCGTCGAAGTAGGAGGGCGGGAGCGCCAGCGCCTCGGCGACCGCGTACTGGAACGGGCCGGACGAGACGTACGTGAGGAACTGCTTGGCCGAGCGCACGGCCGTGACCAGCGGCGCCGCGGCGGTCACCCAGCCGACCTTCCAGCCGGTGAACGAGAACGTCTTGCCCGCCGAGCCGATGGTCACGGTGCGCTCGCGCATCCCCGGGAAGGTCGCGATCGGCGTGTGCTCGCCGTCGAAGACCAGGTGCTCGTACACCTCGTCGGTGACGACCAGCAGATCCCGCTCGACCGCCAGCTCCGCGACGGCCGCGAGCTCCGCGCGGGTGAGGACGGTGCCGGTCGGGTTGTGCGGCGTGTTCAGCAGGATGACGCGGGTGCGGTCGGTGACCGCGTCGCGCAGCTCGTCCAGGTCCAGCACGTAGGCGCCGTCCCGGGGCCGGAGCGTGACGGGGACGCGGGTGCCGCCCGCCATGGCGATGCAGGCCGCGTACGAGTCGTAGTACGGCTCCAGGGCGATCACCTCGTCGCCGGGCTCGACGAGCGCGAGCAGCGAGGCCGCGATCGCCTCGGTGGCCCCCGCCGTGACCAGCACCTCGGTGTCGGGGTCGTGGTCGAGGCCGTACCGGTCCCGCTGGTGGGCGGCGATGGCGGTGCGCAGCTCGGGGACGCCGGGGCCGGGCGGGTACTGGTTGCCGCGGCCGTCGCGCAGCGCGCGCACCGCCGCCTCCCGTACCTCCTCGGGGCCGTCCGTGTCCGGGAAACCCTGGCCGAGGTTGATGGAGCCGGTGCGCACGGCCAGCGCGGACATCTCGGCGAAGATCGTCGTCCCGAACTCGGCGAGGCGGCGGTTGAGCAGCGGCCGGGGGCCCGGTGAACGTCCTGGAGCTGTCATGCGGGCCATCCTGCGCGGAACCTCTGGACTAGCTCAAGTCTGCTTTGGGCCGCGAGGGCCGGGGGCATCCCCCAGGCAGCCGGAAGCAGCCTCGCTTCGGGGGACGAAGGACGGTGAGGTCAATGATCGGAATCGTGATCGGCATCGGGGTGATCGTGGTCATCGGGCTCGCGGTGGCCGCGGCGAGCGGCAGGCGCGGGGGGCGTTCGCGCCGCGGCGGTGGCAACAGCTGGTGGGCCGGCGGAAGCGGCGGTTCCTCCTGCGGCGGGGGCTCGTCCTGCGGCGGAGGGTCCTCGTGCGGCGGCGGCGGCGGTGGCTGCGGAGGCGGCAGCTGACCACCCGTGCGACGGCGGGGCGGCTGACACGGGGCAGCCGGCCCGCCGGGACCGGGGGCGCTCGGACGGAACGAACTTCCGCCGGGCGCCTTCCTGTTGACGGGCGATGCACTTATCCGCCGGTGTTGTGCACTTCCTCCATGGGTTTCTGTTGAACAGTTGAACCGTAAGGCCCCCCAGGGGATGTAATGCACGTCAAGTTGGGTAAAAGCGCTGTGGACGTCGCGCACTTCATGGTTCCCTCGCTGTTGAGAACATCCAGCCCTCGGACCGTCTGTGGACCCGAGTCGGCAGATCCCCCACCCTCCCTGTGCTGCCTCCGGGGCGCCCCGGTCCACCTGTCACGCGTGTTTGCGGAGCCGACCCATGCTCACGACCCTGAAGACCTCCTATACCGACACCCGCGCGGCCGACCTGGCCTGGGCACTGGGTCGGGAGCCGCTGCCCGCGCTCGCCGAGCTCGATCTCGAACTGGCAGGCACAAAACTGCAGTTGAGACTTCTGGGCGCCTCGCACCAGGTGCTGCTCGAAGGGGAGCACGGCACCTGCTCGGAGACGGTCGCGTGCATGCCCGGCCGCAGCACCCCGCTGCCGCTGGGAGTGGCGCGGCGGCTCGGGGACTGGGAGTACGAGTTCGCCGCGCGTGTCGAGACGCTGTCCGAGGGCTCGTTCGCGGGGCGCGCGCAGGAGTTGCTGGCGCTGGTGGCCGACCATCCGCACGGGCTGGCCGGCACGTTCCCCGGCTCGCCGCACGCGTTCACGGCGATGGTGGCGCAGCAGGTGGACGGCCAGATGCGATGGCGCACGTGGCACGCGTACCCGCAGGAGGGCCAGTTGGTCGTGACCCGCACGCACGTCGGCGCGCGCGTGCCCGTCCCGCGCTGATCCCAACCGTCGCCACGGCATTTCGGGGCAGTTGCACCCGTGTGGGTGACGCTTCGGGATGGATGAGTGACGTAGCGTTACGGCATGATCGACCAGCCTGTGTCAGCACCGGTACGGGGCGGGGTGCGGCCGCCGCCCGTCCGTCCGGGCGCGGGCCGGTTCCTCGTCCTCCTCGTGGTGTTCGTCTGCGCCGCCTGCGGTCTGGTGTACGAGCTCGAACTCGTCGCCCTCGCCTCGTACTTGATCGGCGACTCCGTCACCCAGGCGTCCGTCGTGCTCTCCGTCATGGTGTTCGCGATGGGCGTCGGCTCGCTGCTCGCCAAGCGCCTGCGCTGCCACGCCGCCGTCGGCTTCGGCCTGGTGGAGGCGGCGCTCGCGCTGATCGGCGGCTGCTCGGCCCTCGTGCTGTACGCGGCGTTCGCCTGGCTGGGCGAGGCCCGGTACGCGCTGGTGGCCTTCTCGCTCGCGATCGGCGTGCTGATCGGCGCCGAGATCCCGCTGCTGATGAGCCTGATCCAGCGGGCGTCACGGCGCGGCGGCCGCGGCGAGGAGGACGCCGCGGGGACGGTCGCCGACCTCTTCGCCGCGGACTACGTGGGGGCGCTCGTCGGCGGCCTCGCGTTCCCGTTCCTGCTGCTGCCGTGGCTCGGCCAGCTGACCGGTGCCCTGCTCACGGGCGCGGTGAACGCGGTGGCGGGCGGGGCGCTGGTGCTGTGGCTGTTCCGGCGGGACATCTCGCCGCGGGCGCGGTGGTGGCTGCTCGGCGCGAATCTGGCCGTGCTGGCCGTGCTGGCCACCGCGACGGCGCTGGTCGCCGACTTCGAGGCGGCGGCGCGGCGGGCCGTGTACGGCGAGCCGGTGCGGGTGGCCGTGCACACCGGGGTGCAGGAGGTCGTCCTGACCGGCGCGGAGGACGGGCCGGTCGACCTGTTCCTGGACGGCCGGCTGCAGATGAGCGGCGGGGACGGGGACCGTCATCACAGGGCGCTGGTGCACCCCGCGATGCGTCAGGGCCCGCACGCGCGCGTGCTGGTCCTCGGCGGCGGTGACGGGCTGGCGGCGCGCGAGGCGCTCCGCCACCCGGCGGTGCGCTCGGTCACCGTGGTCGAACTCGACCCGGGGATGGTCCGGCTGGCGCGCACGGATCCGGCGCTGTCCGCGCTGAACGGCCATGTGTACCGGGATCCGCGGGTGAAGGTCGTGTACGCGGACGCGTTCCGCTGGCTGCGGGGCGCGACGGCGCCCCGCCACGCGTACGACGTGGTGGTCTCGGACCTGCCCGACCCGGGCGTCACACCCAGCACCAAGCTGTACTCGCAGGAGTTCTACGGGCTCACGGCCGGGGTCCTCGCGGACGGCGGACGGCTCGCCGTGCACGCCGGACCGGTCGGGGCGCGCCCGCACGCGTACTGGACGGTCGAGTCCACGATCCGTGCGGCGGGCTTCGCGACCCGGCCCTACCGCGCGCCCGGACGCCCCGATCGCGGTTTCGTCCTCGCCGTCCCGGAGGCCCGTGGCGTCCCGCCGGCGCCCGGTCCCGGCGTGCTCGGCGTCGAGGAGGAGCGGCCGGGGGACGTGCCGCCGTCGACGCTGCTGCGGCCGCGGTACGCCGACTGAGCGCCGTGGACTGTGCCGGTTCTGCACAGAACGACTCACGTCGGCCCGGGGCTGAGTAGGCTCGGCTTCCATGGAGCATGAGGTGTTCGTTCCGGTACCGGCAGACAGTCTCCGGCGGACGCTGGCCGACCCCGCGCGGGTCGCCCGGTGCGTCCCGGGGCTCCAGCGGGACGCCGACGCGTCGGCGGGCCCGCTCGGGGGGCGCCTGAAGGTCCGCGTGGGCGGTCACACCATCACCTACCGGGGTGCGCTCCGGATCACCGAGACGGACGGCGGCTTCTCGGTCGAGGGCGAGGGCACGGAGGCCCGCGGCCACGGCTCGGCCAAGCTGGCCCTGACCGTCCGGATCACCGAGGCCGAGGGCGGCGCCACGCTCGGCTTCACCGGAACGGCCCACGCGGACGGGCGTCTCGCGGACGCCGCCCCGGGCACTGCGGAACAGGCCGCGAGGCGCCTGCTCGACCGGTTCGCCTCGTCCCTGGAGGCCGCGGCGGGGGAGGAGGGGCGCGCGGCGGCCGGGGACACGGGCTCGGGCGCCGGCCCCGAGGATCCGGGCAGTGGGTCCGCGGCCGGAGCCGCACCCGCGCAGGACTCGGGAGTGGCCGAGCCGACGGACGCGGACACCGGCACGGACAGCGCCAAGGGCGCCGACGCCGACGCGGCGGCGACCGGGGCCGGGACGGCGTCCCGAACCCCGGGCGGTGACGCCTCGGCGGCACCGGCCGACGGGAGCGGCGCGCGGGAGGACGCGGTGGAGGACGACGAGGACGCGTCCCTGTTCGACGTCGACGTGCCGCCGCCGTCGCTGGACCCGCTGGCCGACGAGGTGTTCGGGGAGGACGACGAGCCGCCCGCGGAGGCCGCCCACGCCCGCCGGACGATGATCGGCCGCAGCGCGGAGGAGGTGGACCACGCGCCACCGCGAGGCCGGTACGCCCCCGTCCCCGCACCCCAGCCCGCCACCGCCGGGAGCACCCTGCGCTGGGCCGCCCCCGCCGCCGCGCTCGCCATCGCCTCCGCCGTCGTCGTCGGACGCGCGCTGCGCCGCCGGAGGTAGCGGGCGGGGCCTCGAGCGGCCCACGCGGCAGGGGCATGCCCGGCCGTCCGCCAGTAGGGTCGGGGTGTGAGTAGCGAAGAGAACGTCCGGCTCACCGCCGGCGACGTCGAGTTGACCGTCACTCCGGACAACGGCTGCCGGATCAGCAGCTTCCGCATCGCGGGTACCGAGCTGCTTCGGCAGGGCGAGCGATACGGCTGCTTCCCGATGGTTCCCTGGTGCGGCCGCACCGAGAACGGCCGCTTCCGCAACGGCGGCGTGGAACACCAGCTGCCCGTCAACGATCCGCCGCACGCCATCCACGGCACCGGACGGGACACCGCCTGGCGGACCGCCCGCACCGGCCCCGCCCAGGCCGTCTTCACCTACGAACTCGGCGAACCCTGGCCGTACACGGGGCTCGTCACCCAGACGTTCGAGCTGAGCGAGGACTCGCTGACCCTCCAGCTCGGCATCGAGACGTACGGCGACTCGTTCCCCGCCCAGGCGGGCTGGCACCCGTGGTTCCAGCGTCATGCCTTCCCCGACGGCAAGGGGGCCCGGCTCGACTTCATCCCCGACTGGCAGGAGGAGCGGGGCTCCGACCATCTGCCCACCGGCCGGCGGATCGGGCCCATGCCCGGCCCGTGGGACGACTGCTTCGGCATGGAGGACGGTGTCGATGTCACCCTCACCTGGCCGGAGCAGCTGGAGCTGACCGTGAAGAGCCGGACCGAGTGGGTGGTCGTCTACGACGAGCAGGAGGAGGCGGTCTGCGTCGAGCCGCAGTCAGGGCCCCCGAACGGCCTGAACACGCACCCGCGTCTGGTCACGCCCATCGACCCTCTCGAGATCGCGACGACCTGGTCGTGGCGACGGCTCGCCTAGGCGCTGTCGCACTGCGGTACCGGGCCGGGGCCGGAGGCGGTCCCGGCCCGGGCCGGAGAGCAGGGCATAAGCTCATGGCCATGACTGACGTACGTGCTGAGCTGCTCCAGCAGATCAAGGACAAGGCCGTGGTGCACGGCAAGGTGACCCTCTCCTCGGGTCGTGAGGCCGACTACTACATCGACCTTCGCCGGATCACGCTGGACGGCGAGGCCGCGCCGATGGTCGGCCGGGTCATGCTCGATCTGACCAAGGAGCTGGACTTCGACTGCGTCGGCGGTCTGACGCTCGGCGCCGACCCCGTCGCATCGGCGATGCTGCATGCCTCCGCCGCCCGCGGTGAGCGTCTGGACGCCTTCGTCGTACGGAAGGCCCAGAAGACGCACGGGATGCAGCGCCGGATCGAGGGCGCGGACGTCAAGGGCCGCCGCTGCCTCGTCGTCGAGGACACCTCCACGACCGGCGGTTCGCCGCTGACCGCCGTCGAGGCCGTCCGCGAGGCAGGCGGCGAGGTCGTCGCCGTGGCCACGATCGTGGACCGTGGCGCCGCCGGGGCGATCGCCGAGGCCGGGCTGCCCTATCTGACCGGATTCGAACTGTCGGACCTCGGTCTCGACTGATCCGGACCACCGGATCTGACCTGCGCTTTCCGCAAGGGGCGGGCGTTTCACGTGAAACGTCCCGCCCCTTGTTCTCTGAGCCCCCATGGGCGTCTGGAAAGATAGGTGCGACGATGACGTCGCCCCCAGGTCAGGGTGCCAAGCAACGCAAACCGCACATCACAAGGAGCGGACAGATGCCCATCGCAACCCCCGAGGTCTACAACGAGATGCTCGACCGGGCGAAGGCAGGCAAGTTCGCCTACCCGGCCATCAACGTCACCTCGTCCCAGACCCTGCACGCTGCGCTGCGCGGTTTCGCGGAGGCCGAGAGCGACGGCATCGTCCAGATCTCCACCGGTGGTGCGGAGTTCCTGGGTGGCCAGTACAGCAAGGACATGGTGACGGGCGCCGTCGCCCTCGCCGAGTTCGCGCACGTCGTGGCCGACAAGTACCCGGTCAACATCGCCCTGCACACCGACCACTGCCCGAAGGACAAGCTGGACGGCTACGTCCGCCCGCTGCTGGCCATCTCCGAGCAGCGTGTCGCCCAGGGCCAGAACCCGCTCTTCCAGTCGCACATGTGGGACGGCTCCGCCGAGACCCTCGCCGACAACCTGGCGATCGCCCAGGAGCTGCTGGCCCGCGCAGCCGCCGCCAAGATCATCCTCGAGGTCGAGATCACCCCGACCGGCGGCGAGGAGGACGGCGTCACGCACGAGATCAACGACGAGCTGTACACCACCGTCGAGGACGCCATCCGCACCGCCGAGGCGCTCGGCCTGGGTGAGAAGGGCCGCTACCTGCTGGCCGCGTCCTTCGGCAACGTCCACGGCGTCTACAAGCCGGGCAACGTCGTGCTCCGTCCCGAGCTGCTCAAGGAGCTCCAGGAGGGCGTCGCGGCCAAGTACGGCAAGTCCGAGCCGTTCGACTTCGTCTTCCACGGCGGCTCCGGCTCCACGGCCGAGGAGATCGCGGTCGCGCTGGAGAACGGCGTCGTCAAGATGAACCTCGACACCGACACCCAGTACGCCTTCAGCCGCCCCGTCGCGGACCACATGTTCAAGAACTACGACGGTGTCCTGAAGGTCGACGGCGAGGTCGGCTCCAAGAAGACCTACGACCCGCGCACCTGGGGCAAGGCCGCCGAGGCCGGCATGTCGAAGCGTGTCCTCGAGGCCTGCCAGGTGCTGCGCGCCGCGGGCAACAAGATGAAGTAAGGGCAAGCGGGACGAGACCCAGTCCGACGTGAGGCCCGGTACCGGCGAGCGGTGCCGGGCCTTCGTCCTGTCCGGAGGGATCCGACGTTGACGCACCAGGGCACGTACGACTTCGACACCCCCGTCGACCGGCGCGGCACCGCCAGCGTGCAGTGGGACGGTGTCGCCGACCGGTTCGGCGTGGACGGACTGCTGCCGTTCACCATCTCCGACATGGACTTCGCGTCTCCGCCGGAGGTGCTGGACGCACTGCGCGAGCGTCTCGCCCACGGGGTCTTCGGGTACACCGACTGGCGGCTGGGCGAGTTCCGCGAGGCGATATCCGGCTGGTACGCCGGCAGGCACGACACCGTGCTCGATCCGGAACGGATCGTCTACGGGCCGTCGGTGCTCAACCAGCTGTCCCAACTGCTGCGGATGTGGACGGAACCGGGCGACGGCGTGGTCGTCCACACCCCCACGTACGACGGCTTCCGCAAGGCGGTCACGGGACTCGGGAGGCGGCTCAGGGGGGTCGTGGTGGGCGATGCGGCCGGGCTGGAGCAGGAGCTCGCCCGGCCGGACGCGAAGGTGCTGATCCTCTGTTCGCCCCACAACCCCACCGGGCGGGTGTGGACCGAGGACGAGCTGAAGGGGTTCTCCCTGCTGGCGGAGACGCACCGCGTCGCCGTGATCTCCGACGAGATCCACGCGGACTTCGTGCACGACGGTCACCGGCATCTGCCGTGGACGCGGTTCGCGGACGACCGGGGACGGTGGGCCGTGGTCACATCGGCGTCGAAGGCGTTCAACTTCCCGGCGCTGACCGGCTCGTACGGGATCATCGGCGACCCGGAGGAGCGTGCCGCGTTCATCCGGCGGATGGAGACGGGTGAGGGCCTCGCGTCGCCCGCGGTGCTCTCGCTGACCGCGCACATCGCGGCGTACCGGGACGGCGCCGGATGGCTGGACGCCGCCCGCGCCTACGCGGCGGGGAATCTGGCGATGTTGGAGGAGCGGCTGCGGTCGGCCTTCCCCGTCCTGGGCTGGGAGCCGCCGCAGGCGGGGTATCTGGCGTGGATCGACCTCCGGGCGCTGGGTGTGGACGACGAGGCGCTCCAGCGGGAGTTGGTCGAGCGGGAACGCGTCGCGATCATGCCCGGCGCGGTGTACGGGGCCGAGGGCTTCGTCCGCCTCAATCTGGGCTGCCCGCGTGCCAAGGCGGAGGTGGGCGCGGATGCGCTGGTGCGGGCACTGACCCGGCTGGTCTGACCGTGTCGTCCTGGCCGGGGGCCCGCCCGTGACCGGAGCGGACCGGGCCCCACACCCGTCCCCGTAGCGGCCCGGTCCCACGCCCGTCGCCCGCCCCCCGGCCGCGGGTCCGTGACCCGCGGCCGGGTCGCCGGGAGGCCCGGCGGACGGAATGATTCGCCCTATGGACATCAGGCTCGCGTCGGCCACCGGGCGCTGGATCGTCCTGACGACCGTCCTCGGGTCCGGCATGGCCATGCTCGACTCCACCGTCGTCAACGTCGCCCTGCCCCACATCGGTGAGGACCTCGACGCCGACCTCGCCGAACTCCAGTGGACCGTGAACGCCTACATGCTCACCCTCGCGGGGCTGATCCTGCTCGGCGGGGCGCTGGGGGACCGGTACGGGCGCCGGCGGGTGTTCGTCGTCGGGGTGGTGTGGTTCGCGCTCGCCTCGCTGGCCTGCGGACTCGCGCCGAACGCCCCTGTGCTGATCGTCGCCCGAGCGCTGCAGGGCGTCGGCGGGGCGCTGCTCACCCCGGGGTCGCTCGCGCTGATCCAGGCCAGCTTCCACCCGGACGACCGGGCCAAGGCCGTGGGGCTGTGGTCCGGGTTCGGCGGGGTCGGCGCGGCGATCGGGCCGTTCGTCGGCGGGTGGCTCGTGGACGGCCCGGGCTGGCGGTGGGTGTTCCTGCTGAACGTGCCGCTGGCCGTGCTGTGCGTGCCCGTCGCGCTGCGCCATGTGCCCGAGTCGCGGGACCCCGCGGCGCACGGCCGGTTCGACGTGCTGGGCGCGGTGCTGGGGGCGCTGAGCCTGGCGCTGGTGACGTACGCGCTGATCGACGGCTCGTGGTGGACCGGCGTCGTGGGCGTGCTGACGGGCGCCGCGTTCCTCCGGCTGGAGCGGCGCCGGAAGGATCCGATGCTGCCGGTCTCGATCTTCCGCTCCCGGCTGTTCACCGCGGTCAATCTGGTGACCGTGTGCGTGTACGCGGGGTTCAGCGGCTTCTTCTTCCTCACCGCGCTGCAACTCCAGGTCGTCTCCGGCTACTCGGCCCTCGGCGCGGGGACCGCCCTGCTGCCCACCACCGTGCTGATGCTGCTGCTCTCCGCACAGGCCGGGCAGCTCGGCGAGCGGATCGGCCCGCGCATTCCGCTCACCGTCGGGCCGCTGCTGTGCGCGGCGGGGATGCTGCTGATGCTGCGAGTCGGCCCTGACGCCTCCTACCGCGCAGACGTGCTGCCGGCGCTGCTGGTGCTGGGCCTCGGGATGGTGACGCTGGTGGCCCCGCTGACCGCGACCGTCCTGGCGTCCGTGGACACCGCGCGGGCCGGGATCGCCAGCGGCGTCAACAACGCGGCGGCGCGTGCGGCGGGACTGCTCGCGGTGGCCGCGCTGCCGATGCTGGCCGGGATGGGGCCGGAGACGTACCGGATCCCGGAGCAGTTCGCGGCCGCCTTCGCCCGGGCGATGCCCCTGTGCGCGGCGATCCTCGTGGTGGGCTCGGTGCTCGCCTTCGCCCTGGTGCGGCGGCCGACGGAGGCTCCCTGCCACGCCGCGTGCAGGGTGCACTGCGGTGTCGGAGCCCCACCGCTGGAGCCGATGCCGGAGCCCGAGCCAGGGGACGCCGGGAGCGGCCGGTCCGGCTGAGGAGCAGGATGGCCCGGTCGCCCCCCGCCCGGATGCGGAGCACCGGCTCCGGCCGCCGCCCACGTCACCGCCGGGCCGCCGCTTCGTCGCACGTCAGAGCCTGCGTCCCGCCCCGGCCCGCACCAGGGCGTCGACGCGGCACCCGGCCCCGGTGCGACCGGCACCGGCTCCACGGATTCGCCGGCGACCTGTGACACTGAACCCATGGCCATCCACGAGAACCTGCTGGGGGGACCGCCCCCCACCCACCTGCCCGACGACCCCGAGCCGCGGGAGATGCTCGCGAACGGCACGGCCTCCGCCGACGTCGCCGCGAAGTACCCGACATCCTCGCTCGCCTGGGCCCAGCTCGCCGACGAGGCGTTCGAGGCCGGGCGGGTCGTCGAGTCGTACGCCTACGCGCGTACGGGATACCACCGGGGCCTGGACGCGCTGCGCCGCAGCGGCTGGAAGGGGCACGGCCCGGTGCCGTGGGAGCACGAGCCGAACCGCGGCTTCCTGCGTGCCCTGCACGCCCTCGCCCGCGCCGCGCAGGCGATCGGCGAGCAGGACGAGTACGAGCGCTGCAGCACGTTCCTGCGCGACTCGTCGGAGACGGCGGCCGACACCCTCGGCTGATCCCGCCGAACCGTTCCGCACGAGGGGCGGGTGCCCTGACCGGGCACCCGCCCCTCGCGTCACCGGTGGGAGCCGTGTTTATGATGCGCGCAGGGGACCGGGGCTCCGAGACCACGAACGGAAGGAGCGGACCGCTACCCGGACACATGTGTCAGGAGACGGCGAATGTCGCAATTTCCCGATGCCTCCGGAGCGGGTTCGGTCACCCCGAACCTCGACTTCGCGGGCACTACCCCGTACGAGGACTACGTCCAGGCGGACGTCCTCACCCACCTCCAGCACCCCCTCTCCGACGATCCCGGCGAGATGGTGTTCCTGGTGACCACCCAGGTCATGGAGCTCTGGTTCACCGTCATCGTCCACGAGTGGGAGACCGCCTCCCGGGCCCTGCGCCGCGACGAGGTGCCCGTCGCGATGGACGCGCTGAAGCGCTCCGTGCGGGAGCTGGACGCGCTCAACGCCTCCTGGCGGCCGCTCGCGCAGCTCACCCCCGTGCAGTTCAACGCGTACCGCAGCGCCCTCGGCGAGGGCTCCGGCTTCCAGTCCGCGATGTACCGGCGGATGGAGTTCCTGCTCGGCGAGAAGTCCGCGTCCATGCTGGTGCCGCACCGCGGCGCGCCGCGCGTCCACGCCGAGCTGGAGAAGGCCCTGCACGAGCCGAGCCTCTACGACGAGGTGCTCCGGCTGCTCGCCCGCCGCGGCCTGCCCGTTCCGCAGTCCGTCCTCGACCGCGACCTGTCACAGCGCTACGAGCCGTCGCCCGAGGTCGAGGGCGTGTGGGCGGAGGTGTACGGGAACGAGGACCAGGACGCCGAGCTCGTCCGCCTCGGCGAGGCGCTGACCGACGTCGGTGAGCTGGTGTGGCGCTGGCGCAACGACCACCTCGTCGCCACCCGGCGCGCCATGGGCGCCAAGGCCGGCACGGGCGGCTCCGCCGGTGTCGCCTGGCTGGAGAAGCGGGCGGCCAAGAACGTGTTCCCGGAGCTGTGGACGGCGCGCAGCCATGTCTGAGACGCGACTCACCGAGCGGGCCGCGGAGCTGGACGCGGCGGACGAACTGGCCAAGCGGCGGGAGCTGTTCGCGCTCGACGACGGCACGGTCTACCTGGACGGGAACTCGCTCGGCGCCCTGCCGCGCCACGTCCAGGAGCGGATGGCCGACGTCATCGGCAGGCAGTGGGGCGAACTGCGCATCCGCTCCTGGGGCGAGAGCGGCTGGTGGACGGCGCCCGAGCGGATCGGCGAGCGGATAGCCCCGCTCCTCGGCGCGGCGCCCGGTCAGATCGTCGTCGGCGACTCCACGAGCGTGAACGTCTTCAAGGCCGTGGTCGCGGCGGTGCGGATGGCCCCGGCCGACCGGGACGAGATCGTCGTCGACGCCACGACCTTCCCCACCGACGGGTACATCGCCGAGTCGGCCGCCCGGCTGACCGGCCACCGCACGGTCGTCGTCGACCCCGCCGACGTACCGGACGCGGTGGGCCCGCGCACGGCCGCCGCGCTCGTCAACCACGTCGACTACCGCACCGGCCGCCTCCACGACCTGCCCGGGATCACGGCCGCGCTGCACGCGCGGGGCGCCCTCGCGGTCTGGGACCTGTGCCACAGCGCGGGCGCGCTGCCCGTCGGGCTCGACGAGCACGGGGTGGACCTCGCGGTCGGCTGCACCTACAAGTACCTCAACGGCGGGCCCGGTTCGCCTGCGTACCTGTACGTCGCCGAGCGCCACCAGGGCCGCTTCGACTCGCCGCTGCCGGGCTGGAACTCGCACGCCGACCCGTTCGGAATGACCCCCGGGTACACGCCGGCCGAGGGCGCGGTGCGCGGCCGGGTCGGCACGCCCGACATCCTCTCGATGCTGGCGCTGGAGGCGGCGCTCGACGTGTGGGACGGGGTCACGGTGGAGGCGGTGCGGGCCAAGAGTCTCGCCCTCACCGACTTCTTCCTCGAGTGCGTCGACGCGTACGTGCCGGCCGGCAGGGTCACCTCGCTCACCCCGGCCGCACACGCGGAGCGGGGCAGCCAGGTGGCGCTGGCCTGCCCCGACGCGCCCACGGTCATGGAGGCCCTGATCGCGCGCGGTGTGGTCGGCGATCTGCGCCGCCCCGACGTGCTGCGGTTCGGCTTCACCCCGCTGTACGTCGGCTTCGCGGACGCCGAGCACGCGGCGAGGGTCCTCGCCGAGGTGCTGGCCGGGGTGAACTCCCCGCCGAGCGGCTGATCACGGGGGGCCGGCGGCCTGGTACCGTCCCGGCTGGCCAGGCCGATTCGGCCCCCTCACCGAAAGGTTGGAGCAGCATGCCGGACCCCGCCGCCGCTCGCGACGCCGCCGAGGAGGCTTCGGCCCTGTCGCATCCGGCCGTCGCCCCGGACGCCTCGGCGGCCTACGGCGAACACCCGGACCAGGTCGTCGACTTCTACGCCCCGCGTGACGGCCGGGATTCGGCGCCGCTCGTGGTGCTGTTGCACGGCGGGGCATGGCGGGCGCCGTACGACCGGCAGCACGTGACCCCGTTCGCGGACTTCCTGGCCCGGCGCGGTTTCGCCGTGGCCAACGTGGAGTACCGCAGGGGTGCGTCGCTGCCCCAGCAGCGCGGCGGGGAGGGCGCCGGGCCGGTCGCCGGGCGCTGGCCGGAGACGTTCGACGACGTCGCCGCGGCGATGGACGCACTGCCCGAACTGGCCCGCACGGCGCTGCCGCAGGCCGACCCGAGGCGCACGGTCCTCACCGGCCATTCGGCGGGCGGGCATCTGGCGCTGTGGGCGGCCGCCCGGCACGTACTGCCGGCGGGCTCGCCCTGGCGACTCCCGGCCGAGCCGCAGCTGCGCGGGGTCGTCGCACTGGCGCCGATAGCCGACCTGGCCCGGGCGGCCGAGCTGGACGTCTGCGGCGGCGCGGTGCACCAGCTCCTGGGCGGGGAGCCGGAGTTCGAGGCGCGTGCCGGCTGCGCGGACCCGGCCGTGCTGCTGCCCACCGGGATCGCCACGACCGTCGTCCAGGGCCGCGAGGACACCGTCGTGCCACAGGCCGTCGCCGAGTCGTTCGTCGACGCGGCCGCGAAGGCGGGCGAGACGGTCGGCTTCACCCTGCTCGCGGACATCGGCCACTTCCCGCTGATCGACCCGGCGGCGGACGCCTGTGCGGTGGTGGCAGAGGAGATCGCGCAGCTCGCCTGGTGACGGTTGCGGCCCGGAGGATCCCCCCCCGGGCGCCACCGACGGTGAGATGCGGGTGCGACGGGGAGATGCGGCGCCACCGACGGTGAGATGCGGACAGAAGGTGTCCGCAACGCTTCCTACGGTGAGTCCATGACGAACCCCACCCATCCCCAGAAGATCCTCGTCGCCGGTGCCACCGGGACGGTCGGCCGCCAGGTCGTCGCCGAACTGCTGGAGCGCGGGCACTCGGTCCGCGCCCTGACCCGCGACCCCGGCCGCGCCCGGGCGTCGCTGCCGGCGGGCGCCGAGGCGGTCCGCGGCGACCTCACCGATCCGGTGAGCCTGGCACCGGCTCTGGAAGGCGTCACCGCACTGCACCTCATCACCTTCGGCGGGGAGTACATGGCTCCGCTGGAGACCGGACCGGAGATCGTCGCGCTCGCCCGGGAGGCCGGGGTGCGGCGGATCACCGTGCTGAACGGCGGCGGCGACACCCCGCTCCAGGACGCCGTGCAGAAGAGCGGCCTCGCCTGGACCGTGCTGATGCCGGTCGAGTTCATGGCGAACGCGCTGGAGTGGGCCGAGGGGATCCGCACCGAGGACGCGGTCGGCGAGCCGTTCACGGACCGGCTGAGCGCCATGGTCCACGAGGCCGACATCGGCGCGGTCGGCGCGGTCGCCCTCACCGAGGACGGCCACGACGGGCAGACGTACCTGATCACCGGGCCTGAGGTGCTGAGTCTGCGGGACAAGGTGGACGCGATCGCCGAGGCCCGGGGCAAGGACATCGTGCTGACCGAGCTCACCCCGGACGAGGCGGTCGCCAAATGGCAGGCCGCCGGTCTGCCGCAGGACGTGATCGACTTCCTGATCGACGTGTACGGCAACACCCCGCCCGAGGGCCGGACCGTCGTCGACACCGTGCTCAGGGTCACCGGGCGCCCGGCGCGGACCTTCGCCGAATGGGCCGCCGAGCACGCGCCGGCGTTCCGCGCCTGACCTGGGGGGACGAGGCGACCCCCGAGTAGTACCTGGGACGGACGCGGAAGGATCCGCATCACAGGTGACGACCGCGTCCGTGCCACGGCCGTACCTTTGCTGACGTGACCGACACGCCGACCACGCAGCGCATACCGCGCACCGAAGCCGACAGCCGCAGCCCCGAGTTCCGCCTGGCCATGGGCGCGCTCGGCGGGCTGCGGCAGGACCTCTTCCACGACGCCTTCGCGTACCGGCCGCTGGCGCCGCTGGCGGACGACGGACCGGTGATCCGGCGGCTGCCGGCGCGGATCCGCCGGTACGCCGTCTGGACCCCGCACGCGATCGTCGTGGGCGGCGCCCTGCTCACGTTGCTCATAGGCTCCGCCGTGTCCTACGGGATCCACGGCCTCGCCACCCTCGTCCTCGCGGCGGTGCCCGCGGCGGCGGTGCTGATGACGCTGGTCCGTCCGATGCTGGCGTTCTGGGCCTCGCTCGCCTCGACACCGTTCCTCGCCGTCCTCGGCGACGCCGGCGACGGGTGGCCGTGGGCACCGTCCACCATCGCCTCCCACCTCGTCGTGCTGACCGTCGTCGCGGCACGGACCCGCCCGCGGGCCGCCTTCTGGATGTGGCTGCTGACCGGGGTGTACGGCCTCCTCGCGGAGGACGTCCTCGGCAACGGCTACTCCAACGACACCGCCCCGATGATGTTCGTCGCCGCCGTCTCGCTGCTCGTCGTGGCGCTGGCGCAGGTCCGGCGGGACGCCGAGCGCGAGGTGGCGGCCCAGCAGAGCGTCACCGCCGTCGAGCGGGACCGGCGCACGCTGCTGGAGGAGCGCACCACCATCGCCCGCGAACTGCACGACGTCGTCGCCCACCACATGTCGGTCGTCGCCATCCAGGCGGAGGCCGCGCCCTACCGGGTGGAGAACCCGCCGCCCGAGCTGGAGCAGGCGTTCGCGACGATCAGGGAGAACGCCGTGGCCGCGCTCACCGAACTGCGTCGCGTCCTCGGCGTCGTACGGGCGGAGGACTACGAGGCCCCCGACGCCCCCCAGCCGACCCTCGCCGATCTCGACGGCCTGCTCGGGAACGTCCGGGACGCCGGTCTCGAGGTCGACCTCGCGGTCACCGGAGCGGTCCGGCAGCTCCCCCCGGGCGTCGAGCTCTCCGCGTACCGCATCACCCAGGAGGCCCTCAGCAACGCGCTGCGCCACGCGCCGGGCGCGTCCGCGAAGGTCGAGGTGTCGTACGTCCTCGGCGGACTCGGCGTCCGCATCGTCAACGGTCCGGCCCGTGGTCTGGTGAAGCCCGCCCCGGCCGGCACCGCGCAACGAGGGCTCCGCCCGCCTCTCTCCACCGGAACCGGCCACGGCCTCACGGGCATGCGGGAGCGCGTCTCCATGCTGAACGGCGAGATGACGACCGGCCCGACGGAGGACGGCGGTTACGAGGTCGCCGTGTTCCTCCCCGTCACGAAGGACGAGACCGCATGACCATCCGCGTCCTGATCGTCGACGACCAGGCGATGGTCCGCGAAGGCTTCTCCGTCCTGCTGAACGCCATGCCCGACATCGAGGTGATCGGTGAGGCGGTCAACGGCCGCGAGGCGGTCGCGCAGGTCGAGGCGCTGCGCCCCGACGTGGTCCTGATGGACATCCGCATGCCCGAGCTCAACGGCATCGATGCCACCCGGGAGATCGTCGCGGCCGACGGCGACGCGAAGGTGCTCGTGCTGACGACCTTCGACCTGGACGAGTACGTGTACCAGGCGCTGCGTGCCGGGGCCTCCGGCTTCCTGCTGAAGGACGCCTCCGCCCGCCAGCTCGCCGACGGGGTGCGGGTGGTGGCGGCCGGGGAGGCCCTCCTCGCGCCGACCGTCACCCGCAGGCTGATCACGGAGTTCTCCAGGATCTCGGCCGCGCCCAGGACGCCCGCCCTGGCCCGGGTCGGAGATCTGACCGAACGCGAGACGGAGGTCCTGGTCCTGATCGCGCAGGGTCTGTCGAACGCCGAGATCGCCTCGCACCTCGTCGTCGCCGAGTCCACGATCAAGACCCACGTCAGCCGGATCCTGGTCAAGCTCGGGCTGCGGGACCGGACGCAGGCGGCGGTGTTCGCCTACGAGGCGAGGCTGGTCACCCCGGGCTGACGTCCGTCGCCTGCCCGCACGGGCGGCGGCAGGTGTTGCGCACGGCCGGGCGCGGCAGTTCAGCGCGGCGGGTGGGGCGGCGGTTCCGGCGGTTCCGGCGGTTCCGGCGGCTCCTGCGGGCCCGGCGGCCCCGGTGGGTACGGCGGGTGGGGCGGCGGTTCCGGGGCGTGCGGCGGTGGCCCCGGTGGTACCGGTGGTGCGCCCGGTGGGTGCGCCGGCTCGGGCGGCAGGCTCCCGAGGTCCGGCGCCGGCTCCGGCCACACGAGCAGCACGGGGCAGGGTGCGTGGTCGACGACGAACCGCGCGGCCGGGCCCAGACTGCGCGGCCCGAGGCGCCCGCGGTCCCCGTCCCTGGCGATGACCAGCAGATCGGCGCCCTCGGCCGCGGCGACGACCTCGCGTTCCGCCCGGCCCGTGCGCTCCACTGACGTGCACGGCCGGCCGAACCGCTCGGCCGCCAGGGCGAGCAGCCGTGCGGCCGAGTCGGCCCCGAGGCTCTCCACCCGGTCCCCGGGATCGTCCTCGTGGTGGCCCCGCCCGAGCAGACCGGCGAAGGCCCCGTGGGCGACGCCCGCGGAGGCCGGTTCGCTGACGTGCAGCAGTGTGACCGTCTCGCCCTCGGCCGCACGGGCGTGCGCGGCGTCGACGCACGCGGGCCAGGTGCCCTCGACGATCCAGGCGATCACGGGCATGGGAATCAGCCTCCCGGGCCTTGGAGCACGAGCAGTGACGCCCACAGTGCCACGACCGACAGCACGAGCGCGGCCGGCACGGTGAGCAGACCGAGCCGGGTGAACTCACCGAGGTCCACCTCGTGTTCGTGCTGGTGCAGGATTCTGCGCCACAACAGGGTGGCCAGCGACCCCGCGTAGGTCAGGTTGGGGCCGATGTTCACCCCCAGCAGGACGGCCAGCACCGTGCCGGGGCCGGCGGGGGCGGCCAGGGGGAGCAGCACCAGGACCGCCGGCAGATTGTTGATCAGATTGGCGAGCAGGGCGGCCAGGGCCGCGAGCGCCAGCAGCGCGGGCAGCGACGTACCGGACGGGACGACCTGCCCGAGGGCGTCCGCGAGACCGTTGTCGACGACCGCGCGGACCACGATGCCGAGGCCGAGGACGAACACGAGGAACGGCAGCGAGGCGGCGTTCACGATGCCGCGCACGGAGGTGCGCCGCCGAACGGCCGCGTGGACGCCGAGGACGAGTGCGCCCGCGGCCGCCGCCCAGGCGGGCTCCAGGCCCAGCGCGGGCGCGGCCACGAATCCGGTCAGGGTGCAGCCCACGGTGGCGAGGGCGAAGACCGGCAGCGCGACGGGTTCACCGGCCGTCTGCGCCCCTGCCCCGGTGTTCAGGTCGGCGGCGAAGAACCGGCGCAGGACGACGTACTCGACGGCGATCGCGGCCAGCCACGGCAGCGCCATCAGCCCGGCGAACCGGGTGAAGCTCAGACCGCTGGCCGAGAACGCCAGCAGGTTCGTCAGGTTGGACACGGGCAGCAGCAGCGAGGCCGAGTTCGACAGATGGGTGCAGGCGTAGACGTGGGGCTTCGGCCTGACGCCCATCCGGGCGGCGGTCGCGAAGACCACGGGAGTGAGCAGCACGACCGTCGCGTCCAGGCTGAGCACCGCGGTGATCACCGAGGCGAGTCCGAAGACGGACGCGAGCAGCCGCCCCGGCCGGCCGGCCGACCGCCGCGCCATCCAGGCACCGCAGGCGCGGAACAGCCCCTCGTCGTCGCACAGCCGGGCCAGTACGAGCACCGCGGCGAGGAAGCCGATCACCGGGCCGAGCCGGGCGGCCTCCTCGGCCGCGTGCTCGGGGGAGATCGCGCCGGTCGCGATCAGCACGACGGCCGCCGGCGCGGCCACGGCGGCTTCCGGCAGACCGAAGGGCCTGATCACCGCGCAGGCGAGCACGAGGAGCAGCAGAAGGACGGACAGTGCCTCTGCGAGCGGTGTGGACAGGATCCGTGCCTCCGGGACGGTGTGTGCGGTGGCGGCCCGGAGTCTTCGGGACGGTGGGTGCGCCGCACCTCATCGAACCACCCGGGCACCCCCCTCCCGTCCCGCGCCGCGGGCGGCTAGCGTCCGCGTATGGATGCTCCTGTGTTCGCTCCCTGGTCCCCCGCCTTCACCGCGGACCCGTACCCCGCGTACGCGGAACTCCGGGACCGGGGGCGGGTGCACTGGTTCGAGCCCACGCGGCAGTGGCTCGTGCCGCACCACGCCGACGTGTCCGCCCTCCTGAGGGATCGCCGCCTCGGCCGCACGTATCTGCACCGCTTCACGCACGAGGAGTTCGGGCGCACACCTCCGCCGCCGGAGCACGAGCCCTTCCACACGCTGAACGACAACGGGCTGCTGGACCTCGAGGCGCCGGACCACACACGGATCCGGCGGCTTGTGACCAAGGCCTTCACGCCGCGCACCGTGCAGGCGCTGGAGCCGACCGTGCGCAGGCTGGCCGCCGAACTGGTGGGCGGGCTGGTGAAGAACGGCGGCGGCGATCTTCTCGCCGACGTCGCCGAGCCGCTGCCGGTCGCGGTCATCGCGGAGATGCTCGGGATCCCGGAGTCCGACCGCGGCCTGCTGCGGCCGTGGTCCGCGGCCATCTGCGGGATGTTCGAGCTGAATCCGTCCGAGGAGACCGCGGCGCGGGCGGTCCGGGCATCGGTGGAGTTCTCCGCGTATCTGCGGGAGCTGATCACCGAGCGCCGTGCCGAGCCGGGCGGGGACCTCGTGTCGGCGCTGATCTCCGCGCACGACGAGGGGGAGACGCTCAGCGAGCAGGAGATGGTGTCCACCTGCGTGTTGCTGCTGAACGCGGGGCACGAGGCGACCGTGAACACCACCGCGAACGGCTGGTGGACGCTGTTCCGCCACCCCGGGGAGCTGGCGAGGCTGCGGGCCGACCACTGCCTGCTGTCCACGGCGGTGGAGGAGCTGATGCGGTACGACACCCCGCTCCAGATGTTCGAGCGCTGGGTGCTCGACGACATCGAGATCGGCGGCACGGTCGTCCCGCGTGGCTCCGAGCTGGCGCTGCTCTTCGGCTCGGCCAACCGCGACCCGGCCCGCTTCGAGCGTCCCGCCGAACTCGACCTCGGCCGGGCCGACAACCCGCACGTCACGTTCGGCGCCGGCATCCACTACTGCCTGGGCGCTCCGCTCGCCCGGGTCGAACTGGCCGCGTCCTTCGGCGAACTGCTGAGGCAGGCGCCGACGATGCGGCTCGCGGCGGAGCCGGAGTGGAAGCCGGGATATGTGATCAGGGGGCTGCGGGAGCTGCGCGTGGAGCTGTGAGGCGCGCGCCGTGAAGTCGGGCGGGCACGGTCCTCTCGTGCCGGAGCCGGGTCTCGCGGGCCGACGAGCCTGCCGGGGCCCCGGGCCCTGCCGGGCCTCGCGCCCGCCCGTCGTCGCACCGGCCGGGCGGTGGGACGACGGGTGCGGCGCCCGCGTCAGGTCCGCAGGTCCCGGCGGCGGAAGGCCGCGAGTCCGGCGGCCACCAGGGCCACCGCCAGCACGGTCAGCACCAGCACCGGTGGCCAGTCCATCCGCGGCCCCGGGAGCTTCGGCAGATGGCCGAAGGGCGAGAGGTTCAGGACCGCCTGCGGAACGTCGAGCGCCGGTCCGACCCAGCCGAGCGCGAGGCACAGCCCCGCCACGGCCCAGCCCGCCGTCGCGGCCCCGGGGACCGCTCCGTACAGCAGCAGCGCCACCCCCGCGAGCGTCCACACCGCCGGGACCTGTGCCAGCACTGCGCCCGTGATCGCGGTCAGGTCCCGGCCGTGGCCCAGCGCCAGCCCCGCCCCCGCGAGCAGCATGATCAGTACGGTGCCGCCGAAAGCGACGGCCAGATGACCGGCTGCCCAGGCGGTACGGCCGACCGCGTTCGCGAGGACCGGTTCCGCGCGCTGGGAGGTCTCCTCGCCGTGCATGCGCAGTACGGACCCGACCGCGTACAGGGCGGCGATCAGCCCGAACATGCCGACCATCGCGGCGAGGAAGGCATCGGTCAGCGCCGTCTGCCCGCCCATCCGCTCGAAGATCTCCCTGGCCTGTGCGTTGTCGCCGACCAGGTCCGCCGCGCCGTCGGCCATGCCGCCGAAGACGGCCCCGGCGAGCAGGAAGCCGGCCGCCCAGCCGGACAGGGTGGCGCGCTGGAGCCGCCACGCGAGCCCGCCCGCGGTCGCGATCCTGCCCTCGGCGGGTCCGGGACGGGTGGCCAGGAAGCCCATGCCGACGTCTCTGCGCCCGGCCAGGAAGTACGCCACGGCCCCCTGGAGGCCCGCCGCGGCGAGCATCAGCAGCGGCACCCACCAGCGCTCGTCCGCGTAGGCCCGGACGTTCTCGGCCCAGCCCACGGGGGACAGCCAGGTCAGCGGGGACGATCCCCCGCCGAGGCCGCCCCGGGCCGGATCGCCGGCCGTGCCCGCGTCGCCCGCGGCACGCAGGACGAACGCGAGGCCGAGCACGGCCGCCGTCGCTCCCTTGGCGAGCCGGGCACTCTCCGTGAGCTGGGCCACGATCGCCGCCGCGGTGGCGAACAGCACGCCGGTGCCGCCGACCGCGAGGCCGAGGGCGAGCGCGCCGGCGGAGCCCAGGCCAAAGAGCCCGGCCGTGATCAGCAGGACGACCGCCGCATTGGCGGCGACCGCGGTCAGCAGCGCGGCCGTCAGCGGGGCGCGCCGGCCCACCATGGCCGAGGACAGCAGTTCCTGACGGCCCGTCTCCTCCTCCTCGCGGGTGTGCCGCACCACGACGATCAGGCTCATCACCGCGGCCAGCACGGCCGCGAACGTGCCGAACCGCCAGGCGACCAGCGCCCCGGTGCTGTCGCCGAACACCGGGCCGTAGAGGCTGCGCAGCGAGCCGTTCGTGGCCATCGACGCGGCGAGCCGGGTCCGTTCGGCCTGGGAGTCGTACAGCGTCTGCATCGAGCCGACGCCGCTGACGACCATGCCGGCGATCACCAGTACCCAGACGGGCAGCACGATCCGGTCCCGGCGCAGCGCCAGCCGGAGCAGGGTGCCCGTGCCGGCGAAAGGCCGGCCGCCGGTGCGCGGCGCGTACGCCGCACCGGTCTCGGTCACGGCGGTCATCGCGTCATCGCCCCTTCCGCACGGGCCCCGCGTCCGCCGCCGTCGGATCCGCCGGGGCGCGCGTCGTCGCGCACGTCGTCCTCGTAGTGCCGGAGGAACAGTTCCTCCAGCGTGGGCGGGGTGCTGGTCAGGGACCGCACACCGGCCTCGGTGAGCGAGCGCAGCACCGCGTCCAGCTTGTCGGTGTCGACCTGGAGGCGGACCCGGCACCCCACGCCTTCGGAGGGGACCGCCGAGCCCTGGACGTCGAGGTCGTAAACACCGGGCAGACTCGCGAGCCCGTCGGGCGTGCCCGCGAGATCGGCGCTGACGCTGGTGCGGGTGAGATGCCGCAGCTCGGCGAGCGAGCCGCTCTCCACCGTCCGTCCCTTGCGGATGATGCTGACCCGGTCGCACAGCGCCTCGACCTCGCTGAGCACATGGCTCGACAGCAGGACCGTCCGGCCGCGGTCGCGCTCCTCGGAGACGCAGCTCTGGAAGACCTCCTCCATCAGCGGGTCGAGTCCGCTCGTCGGTTCGTCCAGGATCAGCACGTCGACCTCGGAGGCGAACGCGGCGACGAGGGCCACCTTCTGACGGTTGCCCTTGGAGTACGTACGACCCTTCTTCGTGGGGTCGAGCTCGAACCGCTCGGTCAGCCGGTTCCGGCGTGCCCTGTCGAGTCCGCCGCGCAGCCGGCCGTAGAGGTCGATGACCTCGCCGCCGGACAGGTTGCGCCAGAGCGTCACGTCGCCGGGGACGTACGCGACCCGGCGGTGCAGTTCGACGGCGTCCTTCCAGGGATCCATGCCCAGCAGCCCGGCCGCGCCGGAGTCGGCGCGCAGCAGTCCCAGCAGGATGCGGATGGTGGTGGACTTCCCGGCGCCGTTGGGCCCGAGGAAGCCGTGGACCTCACCGGTCTCGACCGACAGGTCGAGCCCGTCCAGTGCGAGTGCCCGTCCGAACGACTTGTGCAGTCCGGCGACACTGATGGCCTTCGTCATGCTCAGAACGTACGCTTCGTTCAGAAATTTGTGAAGTTAAGGAAGCGTATAAACTCGGACCGGGGGTCCGTGAACAGGGGAGATGATCCGGGGATGACGCCGATGACCGACAAGGCCAGGGACGCAGAGGCGGTCTCGCGCTTCGTGGAACGCTTCGCGGCCCAGCTCGTCGAGGCGGGCATGACGCGCATGCCCGCCAGGGTCTTCGCCGCGCTGCTCTCCTCCGACTCGGGTGCGATGACCTCCGCCGAGCTCGGGGAGCAGCTGCAGGTGAGCCCGGCGGCGGTGTCCGGGGCGGTGCGCTACCTGTCGCAGCAGCACATGGTCTCGCGCGAACGTGAACCCGGTTCGCGGCGCGAGCGCTACCGCGTCCACAGCGACCAGTGGTACGAGGCGCTCACCAACCGCGACGCGATCCTGAAGCGCTGGTCGGACTCCCTGCGCGAGGGGGTGACGAGCCTCGGCGCCGAGACGCCCGCCGGGCGCCGGCTGGCGGAGACCGTCGCGTTCTTCGACTTCATCCAGGACGAGCTCACCGCGATGATGGAGCGCTGGCGGGAGCACCGCGAGCGGACGTTCGGACAGCCCTGACGCGGGCGGGCGGTCGTGCGGGCGGGAGCCGGAAGACGCGGCTGACGCCGATGCGGACGGCGTGCCCGGGGGTCCGGGCACGCCGTCCGGGCCGTCGGCGCTCCGCCGCCCGCCGGGCGCGATCCCGGTACACGGGCAGCGCACCCGGCGGTCCGTGCCGGTTGACCCTCGACCTTGTTCAGGCTCCAGAGTCCCGGATGTGGAGAGCGAGATGCGCAGCATCGGCGAGCTGGCCCGGGACAGCGGCCTGACGGTGAGCGCCCTGAGGTTCTACGACGGCGCGGGGGTCCTGGTTCCCGCCCGGGTGGACCCGCTGACCGGCTACCGGTGGTACGAAACCGCCCAGCTGGACGACGCCCGGCTGCTGGCCCGGTTGCGCCGGGCGGGCATGCCGCTGACCGACGTCCGTCTGGTCCTGGCCGCCTGGGCCGGCGATGACACGGTCCTCGTACGCGAACTGATGGAGGCGCATCTGCGCCGCCTCGAACGAGGGCTGGCCGACGCCCGCGACGCGTTCTCCGCGATCCGAGCGCTGATCGAGCGCTTCGACCGCGTCGAGCACAGGGAGAACCCGACCGTGACCGCTGCTCCGAGCACGCCCGCCGCCCGCACCACCCTCTCCTCCGCGGCACTCGCCGCCGCCCTGGACTCGGTCCGGTTCGCCGCTGGAACCGGCGGCGAGCTGCCGATGCTCGCCGGAGTGCTGTTCGACCTCGACGGGGGCGAACTGCACCTGGTGGCCACGGACCGCTACCGGATGGCGGTGGCGAGGACGGTCGCCGACGGCCATGACGGGCCGGCCGTCCGCATCACCGTGCCGGCCGCCCTCACCGACGCGATGCGTGCGCTGCTCGGCGACGACGGTTCCGCGCGGCTCACCGTGGAGGGGGACGAGGTCACCCTGGAGGCCGGGGGCCGCCGGGCGGGCGGCACCGGGCTCGGCCACGACTTCCCCGACTACCGCCGGCTGACGCGGCTCCCCGCCGGGCTGCGCGTCGCCGTCGACGTCCCGGCACTGCGGGACGCGGTGGAGAACGGCCCGGTCCGGGAGGGGGAGGTACGCGAATCGGACGGCGAGCGGTTCGACCTCACGGTGCTCACCCCCGCCGTCGACGGCACCCTGACCGTCACCGGCGAGACCGCTCCCGGACCCGACCATGTCGCGGTCAACCGCGCGTTCCTCCTCCAGGCCCTCTCCGCCGCGGGACGCGACGGGCTCGTCCTGGAACTCGGCGGCCCGACCTCGCCGCTCGCGGTCCGCCGTCCCGACGACGAGCACACCTTCTCGCTCCTGATGCCGGTGCGCCTGGACGGCTGAGGGGACCCGGCCGCCCCGCAACGCCCGCCGCACACGGCCGGCGGCCGCCGGTGCAACGGCGTCCGTGCGCACAACACCGATGCGCGCAAACGGCGTCCCTGGGCACAACGCCCGCGACGCCCTGCGCGCGGGCCCGTACGGACCACGGCGTCCCCGCGCACAACGCCGCGCGATACCCGTACGCACAACGGCGTCCCTGCGCACCATGCCCGCACGACGGCACGGACACCGCGTCCGCCGCGGGATCCGGCGGCGGACGCCGCGCGGACGGTCCCCGTCACTCCGCGGCGGTCCGCGGTCCCGGCAGTGTCAGCGACCACGCCTTGGGCCGCAGGGTCCAAGTGCGTCGCCGGACCGGTCCGGCGACGAGGGTGTCGGCGCGGTAGCGGAAGTCGGCGCCCGAGACGGTGACGACCTTGGCCAGGGTCCGCACGGGGCCAGGGCCGGATCCGCGGTGCACCGTCACCTCCGCGGCCCCGTCGGCCGCGCGCACGCGTACGTCCTCGACCGGCTCGTCCAGGTCGCTCAGCAGCACTCCGTCCGCCTCCACCCGCAGCCGGTGCGTCCGTACGCCGGTCGGTGCCGGTGGAGCCGGACGGACCAGGGTGCGGACCAGGGAGCGGCAGGTGTGCCACACCGATCCGGCCTGACCCGCTCCCGCCGCGGTACCCGCGGCGGCCGGACCGGCCGGGATGCGCAGACCGGCCAGCACCACACCGTCGCTGTCGTCGGCGAGCAGGTCCAGATGGTGCGCGGCTCCGTCGAGGACCGCCCGGGCGGCCGCCACCGCTCCGGTCGGCACGCCCAGCGACCGGGCCACTTCCACGGACGCGCCGGACCCGACCGGGACCAGCGACAGGGCCTCGTCCGCGAGCTCCCGCGCCCGGTGCAGCAGGCCCGCCGCGCGCAGCAGCGCACGGTCGTCACCGATCACGACAGGGCGCCGGGAACCCCTCCGGGCGAGGGCACGGGAAAATTCCTCGGGCCCGTCGGGCAGGCAGATTTTCGCCGCCGCCCCGGCACACAACACATCCTTCGCGATACGTACGGACTCGCCGTCGATACGGCGGGCGACCGGGTCGATGACCACCAGGAGCTGGTCGGGAGCCGACACCTCGGTCCTTCCTCGGGTAGCATCTTTGTGCAAGAGCCCCTTGCGCTATTGCGCCAGGGGCTTCGTCTATTCCGGGGCACACCGGTTGGCGGCTCAGGCCCCCGACCATGGACATGCCCCGCCCGGAAGGGGTGTACGCCTGTGCCCGCACTTGTGCTGCTCGGTGCTCAGTGGGGTGACGAAGGCAAGGGAAAGGCCACCGACCTCCTCGGTGGATCCGTGGACTATGTGGTGCGTTACCAGGGTGGCAACAACGCCGGCCACACCGTTGTGGTCGGTGACCAGAAGTATGCGCTCCACCTCCTCCCTTCCGGAATCCTCTCGCCGGGATGCACCCCGGTCATCGGCAACGGAGTCGTCGTCGACCCGGCGGTCCTGCTCTCCGAGCTGAGCGGGCTGAACGAACGCGGCGTCGACACGTCCAAGCTCCTGATCAGCGGAAACGCTCATCTGATCACCTCGTACAACGTCACGCTCGACAAGGTGACGGAACGGTTCCTCGGTAAGCGCAAGATCGGCACCACCGGCCGCGGCATCGGCCCGACCTACGCCGACAAGATCAACCGCGTCGGCATCCGGGTCCAGGACCTGTACGACGAGTCGATCCTGACCCAGAAGGTCGAGGCGGCGCTGGAGCAGAAGAACCAGCTGCTGGCCAAGGTCTTCAACCGCCGCGCCATCGAGACGGACCGCGTCGTCGAGGAGATGCTGGACTACGCCGACAAGATCCGGCCGTACGTCGCGGACACCACGCTGATCCTGAACAACGCGCTCGACGACGGCAAGGTCGTCCTCTTCGAGGGCGGCCAGGGCACCCTCCTGGACGTGGACCACGGCACGTACCCCTTCGTCACCTCCTCGAACCCGACGGCGGGCGGCGCCTGCACGGGCGCGGGCGTGGGCCCGACGAAGATCAGCCGGGTCATCGGCATCCTCAAGGCCTACACGACCCGTGTCGGTGCCGGCCCGTTCCCGACGGAGCTGTTCGACGAGGACGGCGAGGCGCTGCGCCGCATCGGCGGCGAGCGCGGTGTCACCACCGGCCGCGACCGCCGCTGCGGCTGGTTCGACGCGGTCATCGCCCGCTACGCGACCCGCGTCAACGGCCTGACCGACTTCTTCCTCACCAAGCTCGACGTGCTGACCGGCTGGGAGCAGATCCCGGTCTGCGTCGCGTACGAGATCGACGGCAGGCGCGTCGAGGAGCTGCCCTACTCGCAGACCGACTTCCACCACGCGAAGCCGGTCTACGAGTACCTGCCGGGCTGGTCCGAGGACATCACCAAGGCCAAGTCCTTCTCCGACCTGCCGAAGAACGCGCAGGACTACGTGAAGGCGCTGGAGGAGATGTCCGGAGCGCCGATCTCCGCGATCGGCGTCGGCCCGGGCCGCACCGAGACGATCGAGATCAACTCGTTCCTGTAGGACTCCGCAGGGCCCTTCCGCCCCGCGGCCCGTGGCCGGTGAGCCGAGCGCTCACCGGCCACGGGCTTCTCGCTGCCGCGGTTCGCGTCCGTCCCCCGGCCGGCGGCTCACGTTCGAGCGGCTCCCCTCCGCGCCCGGCCCGCTCCCGTCCCCGGCTCACTTCCGTGCCCTGCCGAGCGCCACGGCGACCGCGAGGTAGGGCAGGGCGAGCAGCGCGAAGACGGTGCCGTGCGACGCGTGCGCGGACAGCCCCGCGTACGCCCCGTACACCAGCAGCGTGGTGAGTCCCGTGCCGAGCCCCGCGAGGGAGGTCACGGTGGCCCGGCTCGGGCCGCTGATCGCGTCCTGCAGCCGCGCGTCGGCCAGCACATCGGAGAGCTGGAAGACCAGGAAACCGGCCCCCACCAGCAGGAACCCACCGGGTCCACCGCTCAGCGCACCCAGGGCGAGCGCTGTCGCGCCCGCCGCGACGGCGGCCCCCAGCATCCGTCCGGAGAGCCGCTCGCCCGGCCCCACCAGCAGCGAACCGAGCGTCACTCCGACCCAGACCACGAGCACCAGCCACGGGACCGTCGCGGTCGCGACACCGGTGGCGGCGGCCAGCAGAGGTACGTACTCGTCGAGCGCGCCCCAGACGGAGGTGACGACGACGGACAGCAGCAGTGCGTGCCGTACGCGAGTGCTGCCGCGCACCTCGGCGAGACCCGCCCGCAGGGCCGCCGTGTACGCCCCGCGCCGAGCGCGCCGCTCGGCACCTCCGCCTGCCGGCCCGCGGTGTTCGGGCAGCGTCGCGCCCACGGCGGCGCACAGCACACACGAGACGACGCTGGCCACGCCGACCAGCAGCTCGCCGCCCCGGGCGAAGGCGGGTGCCGCCGCTGCGGTGGCCGTGGCCGTCGCGGCCATGCTCACCGCCGCGGCGCGCCCCATGACCCGGCCGTAGCGCGAAGCGGCGCCGAGCCGTTCGAGCTCGTCGTGCACCAGGGCCTCCATGGCCCCGGAGCGCAGCGAACCGCCGACGCCCCACAGCACGAACCCGGCGGCGTACGCGCCGTACGAGGGGAACAGCACCCACAGGGCGAACCCGGTTGCCGTGAGCAGCGGCCCGAGGGCCGTCATCAGCCGGCGGGACACGACGTCGGCCCAGACGCCCGACGGGACCTCGACCAGCAGACCGGTCAGCGACCAGATGGCGAACAGGGACGAGATCTCTGCGGTGCCCAGGCCGTGCCCGGCGAACAGCAGCGCGTAGACGGGATAGAGCAGGACGAGGTCGTCGAGTCCCGCGTAGAGGTAGAGCGTTCGCTCGAGCCGGTGGACACCGGGCAGCAGCGGAGGCGGGCAGGACGAAGGGACGGGCATGGTGGTGGTCCTTCTGCGGAACGGACGGGGACGCCGGGTGCCCATCCGCCGCGGCGGTCCGCGACAGTCCGTTCCAGGACCTGCTGCCGTGCATCAATGTCGTCGGCTCATACGGCCGAGTCTGGCACATGACGACCCGCCGGGGGCCGGGGTTTTCCCGGGCGCCGAAAGGCCCCTTCTCCGGGCGGTCGTGACGCACCACCGGACGGCTCCCGCGCACGCGGGGGCCGTCCGGCGCGTACGCCCGCCAAGACGGCCCGGTGCCGCGACCGGTGGTTCACCGGCCGTCGAGAACCGGGGAACCCTCCGGTCGGGACGGCCCTCAGCGGCGGAAGTACTCCGCGGGCTCCCCGTCCGGACCCATCCCGTACACGAGCAGCCGCTCCTTGCCCCGCACCCGGTCGATGCGCAGGGTTTGGGAGACGTCGCCGGGAGTGCAGTCGGAGTCGGACGCGGCGGCGTCGGGCACCGTGGGGCCGGCGACGAGCACATGCCCGACGCCACCGAGCACGCTCGTGCCGGCGCAGTCGACGGTGGCGTCGAGGAGTTCCCCCGTGGCGCCGTCGGTCTTCGGGTACGACTGCCGGAAGCGGAGGAGCGGGGCGCCGACGGGGCCCTGGGTGATCGTGACGGTGTTGTCGAAGAGGTCGTTCTGATCGCCCCCGGACAGCTCGTCGAAGTGCTGCTTCCACGTGCCCAGGAAGGCCGCGGGCACGATGCGCGGCCCCGTCACCGCCCTGCGGAGGGTCGCGGTGACCGCACCGGACCGCCATTCGACGACGTCCTGGGAGCGCACGCTGAGCGTCTGGTGCGCGGCCGGCTGGCACTCCGCGGCCGGGACGCTCGTGGTCACGTCGCTCTCGCCGAACACGATCCGGTCGTCGTCCGCCGACACGAGCACGGACCGGCCCATGCACAGCCGCTCACCGGTGACCTGTACGTACGTGGCGGTCTTGGCGCCCTTGCGGCCCTGGGCGATCTCGATGCGGGCGGTCGACTTGGGGCTGTCGTCCGAGCCCTTCAGCACGCCCTCCCAGGCACCGAGGAACACGGCGGGGACCTCGCCGGCGCCGCTCGTCCGGGTGGAGCCCGCGGGCGGCTTCTCGTACGACTCGGGCTCCCCGTCCGGCCAGTACGCCACGGCGAGGGCGGTGCCGCCCGTGAGCACGGCACCCGCGCAGGCGACGGCGAGGAATGTCCGCCACCGGCGGCGCGGCCGTGGCGGGGGAGCGCCGGGCCCGGTTCCGGACCCCCCGCCGCCGGGGGGCGTGGGCGCTTCCGCGGCGCCCTGACCGCCATGGGCCCGGGTGTCCCGGGAGGAGGCTTCCGGTGACGGGTCGTGCGGTGCCGGGGTGTCCGCGTCCAGCAGCCTGGCCGCCTGCTCGCCGAGCCGCGCCAGCAGTTCGGACGGCAGCCACGCGCCACCGGACTCCGGTGCGACCCGGGCCAGTTCGGCGGCCGAGGGCCGGCGGGCGGGGTCCTTGTCGAGACAGGCGCGGACGAGCGGTCCGAGTTCCTCCGGGAGCCCTTCCAGGTCCGGTTCGTCGTGCGCGATGCGGAACATGATCGCGTGCACACCGCTGTCGGAGGCGCCGAACGGCTGCCGCCCGGTCGCCGCGTACGCCAGCAGCGCGCCCACGCAGAAGATGTCGGAGGCCGTGCCGACCTTCTCGCCGCGCACCTGCTCCGGCGACATGAACCCGGGCGAGCCCACGACCGCGCCGGTGCTGGTGAGCCCGCCGTCGGTCACGGTGTCCACGGCCCGTGCGATCCCGAAGTCGATGATCCGCGGACCCTCCACCGCCAGCAGGATGTTGGACGGCTTCAGATCGCGGTGCACGAGCCCGGCGGAGTGGATGTGCTCCAGCGACCGCCCCAGCCCGGCGGCGAGCGTGCGCACCGACGCGGGCGGCAGCGGACCCTGGTCGTCCACGACCGCCCGCAGGGCGGGCCCGGGCACGTAGGCGACGGCCACCCACGGCGAACCGGCGTCCGTGTCGGAGGCGATCAACGGCGTCGTCCCGGCCCCGCCCACCCGCTCCAGCGCGGCGACCTCCCGCGCGAAGCGGAGCCGGAACTCCTCCTCGGCGGCGAGCTGCGGATGCACCACCTTCACGGCCACCGTCCGCCCGCCCTCGGAGCGGGCGAGATACACCCGTCCCATGCCGCCGGTCCCGAGCCTGCCGAGAAGACGGAACGGACCGATGCGTACCGGGTCTTCGGGGGTCAGCGAGTCCACGTCGGGATCCTCGCACACGGTCCGGGAGAAGCCACCGGGCGTCCGGGGCGGTCTCCCTACCGGCACCGGCACCGGCACCGGCACCGGGGCACCGGGCCTGTGCCGGACGCCTGCGGGGTCCGCGGTCACGCCTCGGCCGGAAGCGGGGATTCGGCCAATCCTGGTCTAGACCTTGACAGGTCCAGACCATTACCTGTTCAGTGCTCAACACGCCCTACGGCGACACGACTTGGGAACCCCGTCCCGCGTACCTCCCCGCTCCCGCACCCCCACAACCCCCCACAGGGAAAGGTCGATAACGTTGTCGCGTCGGATCATCACCCTGCTCGCCGCCTTCGTGGCGGTGCTCGGACTCACGGTCCTCGTCCCCTCGACCGCGTCCGCCGCCGCGTGTGCTGCGGCCTGGAACTCCTCGTCCGTCTACACCGGCGGCATGACCGCGTCCCACAACGGCCGCAACTGGCAGGCCAAGTGGTGGACCCAGAACGAGACCCCCGGCTCCGCCGAGGTCTGGGCCGACCAGGGTGCCTGCGGCGGCGGTGGCGGCAACCCGAACCCGGACCCCTCGGGCTTCGTCGTCAGCGAGGCGCAGTTCAACCAGATGTTCCCGAACCGGAACTCCTTCTACTCCTACAGCGGGCTGACCGCGGCCATGAGCGCGTACCCGGCCTTCGCCAAGACCGGCAGCGACACGGTCCGGAAGCAGGAGGCGGCGGCGTTCCTCGCCAACGTCGCGCACGAGACGGGCGGCCTGGTCCACATCGTCGAGCAGAACACCGCGAACTACCCGCACTACTGCGACTGGAGCCAGTCCTACGGCTGCCCGGCCGGCCAGGCCGCGTACTACGGACGCGGCCCGATCCAGCTCAGCTGGAACTTCAACTACAAGGCCGCCGGTGACGCCCTCGGCATCGACCTGCTGGGCAACCCCTGGCGCGTCGAGCGCGAGTCGGCCGTCGCCTGGAAGACCGGCCTCTGGTACTGGAACACCCAGAGCGGCCCGGGCACGATGACCGGCCACAACGCCATGGTCAACCAGGCCGGCTTCGGCCACTCGATCCGCTCGATCAACGGTTCCCTGGAGTGCGACGGCAAGAACCCGGCGCAGGTCCAGAGCCGGGTGAACAACTACCAGCGCTTCACCCAGATCCTGGGCGTGCCGACCGGCGGCAACCTGTACTGCTGATCCCGGTACGGCGGGCCCGTCACACGGCCCGTACGCGCCGAAGGGCGGCCACCGAGAGGTGGCCGCCCTTCGTCCGTCCCGGTCGATCGGTCCGGAAGCGGGTGGTCCCGCCGGAAGCCGGAAGCCGGAAGCCGGGGCCGGGGTCCCCGCTACTGGCTGACCGCGCCGAACTCGTCGCCCGCCGCCGGAAGTCCGCCCGCGCCGGGCTGGTACGAGACCACCGGCTCGGCGGCGCCGTCGACCAGGCTCGCCCACGGCAGGGCGTGGAGCGCGCCGCGCGCGTTGGGGCCGACCGGCATGCCGACGTAGAGGTGGGTGGCGGCGGCGGTCAGATGGTTGCCGACCGCGTGGGAGGCGCCCGCCGCTCCCGGCAGACCCGCCTTGCCCTCCTCGACCACGACCTCGGACGCTCCCGGGCTGCCGATCAGCGGCACGACCCGGACGGAGCCGGCATCCTTCACGGTGCCGATGTCCTCTCCGGGGACCCCGATCGACAGCAGCACGGTCCGGGCGGTGCCGACCGCCCCGGGCCGGATGTTCACTGCGGCGACCTTCCGGCCGAAGTTGTCGCCGGCCTCGTGCTCGCCCGCGATGCCGGGGCTTCCCTGGGTGATGTCGGCCAGCTGCGTGATCTTGCCCGCCGCGTCCACGCGCACGGTCACGACGCGTCCGGCGTCCTTGATGAGCGTGCTTCCGCTCCCCATGTCCTCGCCCGGCGAGCCGATCGCGAGGATGGACTCCGTCCCGGTGGACGTGGCGTTCGGGCGGTGCTCGACCATCGCCAGGGAGGCGCCGAACTGGTCACCGGCCTCGGCGCCGCCACTGATCAGGTTTGAGTCCTGGTCGAAGCCGGCCAGCGGGGTGGGCCCACCGGACGAGTTGACGGCATGCCCGTAGATCTGCACCCCGCCCGACCCGGACTCGGTGCCGATGTCCTCGCCCGGGGTACCGACGGCGAAGTGCCCGGGGGCGCCGGCGAGGGCGGTGCCGAACCGGTCGTCCTTCTCGGCGGCCCCGGCCGCTCCGGGCTTGTCCTGGTGCGTCGAGGCGTTCGTGGTACCGCGCAGGTAGAAGACGTTGCCGGCGTTGGCCACGTCGGCCAGGTCCTCGCCGGGGACGCCGATGACGAGGTAGGGCTCGCCCGCGACGGTGGCACCGGCGGCCAGGGCGTGGCCCATCCGGTCGCCGGCCTCGCTGGCGGAGGCCTTGATGGCGCCCGCGCCGCTGGCCTGTTCCAGGGTCAGCGCCGTGGGTCCCTTTGTCAGCCCGCCGGTCGCGCCGTACAGCACCTGCACCATGCCCGCGTCAGCCGCGTCGCCGAGGTCCTCGCCCGGGATTCCCACGACGAGGTCGGTGCAGCCGTCCAGGTTGTGGTCGAAGCTAGCCAGCGCCTCGCCGAACTGGTCGTTCGCCTCCGCGCCGCCCGGAACACCGGGGCTGTCCTGGTTCAGCTCAGCCGTGCCCCTGCCGCCGCCGTACACGACCCGTACGACCCCGGCCTTGGCGTGGGCGCCGACGGTGGCCTTCGGGTCCGAGACCGCGATGTCGCGCACTCCGTCGCAGTTGAAGTCGGTCGGCCTGGCGGCCGTCACGGTGGCGGAGACCCAGCCGGCCAGGTCGTCCGCACGGGAGGCCACGGCGCCGGTGCGCGTCTCCTGCTCGCCGAAGCAACCGCCCTGCCAGGACCGGCTGTTGACGCCGACCAGCTGAACCGAGCCATTCGCCTCGCGAAGCAGCGGGGCGCCGGCGTCCCCCTTGCAGAGTCCGCCGTTCACGCCGGTGACGGCGATGTCGTCGGAGCCTGCGGTGTCCACCGTGAGAGATGCGGTGTGCGGCGTGCCCGGTACCCATTCGGTCCTGGTGCGGCCGTGACCGACGGCCTTCAGCTCCTCGCCGGGAGCGGCCGCGGTCGCCGACACGGTCACCGGTGCCGTTCCGGAAATCGGCTTGGCGAGCCGGGCGAGTACGAGGTCGCGGCCGGTGCGGGGCACCAGCTCGACGATCTCGCCGGTCTTCCCGGCGACCGTGGCGGTCGTCCGGAGAGCGGGCTTGCCCGCGGCGACGGAGGCGGACTCCGGGTCGGCCGCGAAGCAGCTCGCGGCGGTGAGGATCCACTGCGGGGCGACGAGCGAGCCGGTGCAGGCGCGGGCGGCCTCGTCGGCGCCGATGGCGAGCCGGGCGGCGAATGCGTAGCTGCCGGCGGGTGCGGGGTCGCCCGCGGCGGCGTGGGCGGGGACGGAGACGAGCGCACCGGCGGTGGCGACGGCGGCTACGAGGGCGGCGCTCGCGCCGGCCCGTGGACGAACGGGGGTCACGTTTCTCGATTCCTTGATGCGGGGAGGCCGGTCAGCCGGTGACGCGGATCTCGACGAGCACGGACCGGGCGCCGCCGACGGTGCCCTCGCCCACGCTCTCGAAGCCGTCCTTTGGCACGTCGACGGTGGTGGTGTCACCGTTGGCGGTCAGGTCGGCGCTGATGGGATGGTCTTCCGTCTCCAGGGCGAAGACACGCGGCAGTTCGAGGGTGAGGTACCCCGACTTGGCGGTGGCGCGGAAGCAGTAGTTGGGCTTGCGGCCGACCGCGTCGTCCTTGACCGTGTAGACCTTGATCTGCCCCGGAGCGGTGTCGCACTCCGCGAGGAGGATGCGTCCGTCGCCCTTCTTCAGCTTGATTCCCTGGCCGGCCAGGATGCCGTCGGCACCGGGGTAGTTGTAGTCCTCCACCGCGACCGGGGGGTTGCCGGCCGCGTTCGCCCCGGCAGTCGATTCGCTCGCCACGGCGAGGGGAATTCCCACTGCCGCGGCGAGGACGCCAATGGCTCCCGAGAGAAGAAGACGACGAGTGCGGAAAGTCACCGCACACTCCTTTCAGGCGGCACCCATGCGTTCGGAGTGGCCGAAAAGTAATTGTCCAGTAAAGGTGACGAGCGAATGTAGATCCATCGGTGAAGGGTCGTCAACTTCGTTTCACAGTACGGAAGTAGCGTCGCGTCAGGGTTTGATGGGGTAGTTCCCGGACTGTCGTGGCGCCGATGATGCGCGTGTCACATCGGAATTGCGTCACCGCGGGTTCCGGTATCCGGATGCCTGTATTCAGGATGTGAAGAACGGAGTTCGTGATTCCGGTGATGTGGGCAACATGCAGGCGTCTGCGGCGCGACTGCACGCTCTCTCGGAAAATCCCCGCGTTATGCTCCCGACGCCAAAGCGGAGTAACGGCAACTCTCGTTGCCGGTAACCGAGATGAGTGTTTCTTTTGAATCGAAGAATTCATGGGGGGAGACGGGTGAGGGGAGCCGGGAGAGCGGCACGCACGTCGCTGATCACCGGCCTGCTCCCGCTCGCCCTGCTGGTGGGTCTGCTGGGGGGCACCGCGAACGCCGCCGACGACCCGCTCTCCGACGACGGCCTGTTCAGCGGCCAGAGCGGCAGCCCCACACCGCTCACCAGCCGCGCCCTCGTCGTGGACCTGTGGAAGACCGGCGGCCCGGGCGTCAAGGCGGCCGCCGAAGCGGCCCTGACCGGTAGCGACGCAGACGTACAGAACCTCCTGGACACCGTGCGCCAGACCGGGGTGCAGGACAACCGCGTCGCCGCGGCCCAGCTCGCGTCCATCGGCGGCAGCCAGCTGCTGGACGCCGCGCGCACGGCGCTCTCGGGTACGCCGGAGGATCTGGAGACCTTCCTCGCCGAGGGCTGGGAGGACCCGCTCCTCCAGGACCAGCGGGTCCAGGCCGCGCAGATCGTCAGCTCGGGCGGCCCCAACGTGCAGGAGGCCGGCCGGGCCGCACTGAACGGAACCCCCGCGGACGTGCAGGCGTTCCTCTCCTCCGGCCAGTACGCCAAGCGGCAGGAGGACGAGCGCGTCCAGCTCGTGCAGATCATCGGCACCGGCGGGGCCAATGTGAAGGCTGCGGGGCGCCTCGCGCTGAGCGGGACACCCGAGGACGTACGGGAGTTCCTCGAGGTCGGACAGCACGTGGCGCGCTCCCGCGACCAGGAGCGGGCGACCGTCGAGCAGCTCGCGGCCCGGGCGAAGGAGGCAGGCCGGCAGGCGGCCAAGGAGACCGAGGCCGCCAAGGCCGCGTCGGCCAAGGCCGTGAAGGCCGCCGAACTCGCCAAGGAGGCCGCGGAGAAGGCCGCGAAGGAAGCATCCCTCGCCGAGAAGGACTCGCTGGACGCCGCGGCCGCGGCAGGACGTGCCGCCAAGGCCGCCAAGCAGGCCGCCACCGCCGCGCAGCAGGCCATCTCCGCGGCCAACGCCGCCAACAACTCGGCGCGGGTCGCGGCGAGCGCCGCCTCCCAGGCAGCCGCCGCTGCCGCCGGTGCGGCACGCGCTTCGTCGAACGCCCGCAGTGCGGCTGCAGATGCCGCACGTGACGCGAAGAACGCGGCCGCAGCCCGCAAGGCGGCCGAGGACGCCCGGGCCGCCGCCAAGGGCGCCGACCTCGCGGCCGACGCGGCCGACCAGGCGTCCAAGGCGGCCACCGCCGCCGGCGCCGCGGCCCTCTCCGCCATCAGCGCGGGCGCGAACGCCGATCGGGCCGCCACCGCCGCCGCTGAGGCGAGCGGCTACGCGAACCAGAGCAGCGCACAGGCGGCCGAGGCCCGCCGCGCCGCCGCTGCCGCCAAGCGCCACGCCGCCGAGGCCAACCGCGCGGCGACCGCCGCCGAGAAGCTCGCCCGCAAGGCAGCCGCGGCGGCAGGGCAGGCCCGTGACGAGGCCCGTTCGGCCGCCGCCCACGCCAACGCGTCCGCCAAGGCGGCCGACGACGCGGCCGACCACGCGGGCGAGGCGGCCCAGGCCGCCAACAGGGCCACCGCGCACGCGAACGCCGCCTCGGAGGCCGCCGCCACGGCGTCGAAGGCGGTGACGAAGGCGCAGGAGGTCTTCGACCTCGCCCGCGAGGTGGAGGCCGAGGAACTGCGCGGCCGGACCAACGCCGGCATCGAGCAGGCCAGGGACCTCAAGGAGCAGGACGACCTCCGCCGGGCCGCGGTGGCCGACGGCGTCCAGAAGGCCAGGGACCGGGACGCCGAAGCCCAGCGCCTGGCGGCCGCTGCCGCCCGGCCGGGAGCGGACCTCGGCCGGGTCGCGACCGACGGACGCAAGCTCGCGCTGCTCGCCGCCCGGAACGCGGATGCCTGGAGCCGGGCCGCCGCCGAGGTGGCTCTCGCCTCCCCCGACGACCACGTCGTCGACTACATCCGCAACGGCTGGCAGGAGGCGCGCGAGCAGGACGAGCGCTTCCAGGTCGAGCGGCTGGCCGAGGACAGCATGAGCAAGGCCGTGCGCGACGCGGCCGAGACCGCCCTCGCGGGTGACGCCGCCGGTGTCCACGCGTTCCTGGTCGAGGGCCAGTACGACGCGGGTGCCGAGGACTTCCGGGTCGCGATCGCCCAGGTGGCCTCCACCGGCGGCCCGGTCCTCACCGACGAGGCACGGAAGGCGCTCGCCGCCGGCACCCCGGCCGCGTACCGGCAGTTCCTGCTCACCACCCAGCACACCGCCCGCACCCAGGACGAGCGGGTCCAGGCGGCCCAGCTCGTCTCCAGCGGCGGCCCCGAGGTGAAGTCCGCCGCGCGCATCGCCCTCGAGGGATCGCCGCAGGCGCTGCACGCGTTCATCGCCAAGGGCCGGTTCATGGCCCAGCGCAAGGACCTGCTCGCGGCGACCCACGTCGCCCAGGTCCGCCAGCTGATCTCCGAGGCCGCGGGTGTCGCGGCCACCGCCCAGCAGGATGCCGCGGAGGCCCAGCAGGCCGCCGCACTGGCCCGCAAGGCCGCGGCCGACGCGGACAGGTACGCCAAGGAGGCCAAGGACTCCGAGACCAAGGCCAAGGGGCACGCCGCCGAGGCCGCGAAGCACGCCGACGCCGCGGAGAAGTCCGCCGCACAGGCCGCCGAGTCGGCACGCACCGCCCGCAACGCGGCGAACAACGCCAACAGCGACGCCCGCGCCGCGGCCGCGTCGGCGGCCACCGCGACCGTCTCCTCGGAGATGGCGCAGGCGTCGGCGTCGATCGCATGGTCGGCGTCCAACGAGGCGCGCGCGTCGGCCAGGGCGGCGGGCAAGGACGCCAAGGCGGCCCTCGCGGCGGCCAAGGACGCCTACTCCGTCGCCGTCAAGAAGCTGAAGGTGGAGGAGGAGGCGCGCCGCAAGGCCGCCGTCGCCGTCAAGGAGAAGGCGGCGAACGACCCGGGAGCGAAGGCCCGCGAGATCTACCGCTGCGGCTTCGTGGGCTGCGATCTGGCCTCCACCAACCACCCGCGCTGGTGCCAGCAGAACGAGCTCCTGTGCGCGATCTTCGCCGACGCGAGCCGGTTCGGCGAGGCGATGAAGCAGCTCCACGACGTCGCCTCGATCTTCACCGACCTCGGCCTCCTGGAGGCGTGCGCGGACGACCCGACCATCTCCAACTGCTGGGAACTCCTGGCCGACGTCACGGTCAAGTCCAAGGCGCGGTGGGCGGAGCAGTCCTACGACCTGCTGCGCAAGCTGTTCAAGGTCAACAAGGTCTGCGAGAAGGCCAAGCCGCTCGCGGTCTCCGGGCAGCGCTCGTCGGTGCAGCGGGCGTCCGTGCGGATGGCGGCTGCCGCCCCGAAGCGGGCGTGCGGCGACTTCACCAGAGGGTACGACGGGGACGGCATGATCACCGCCAACGTCACGGACGGCGTGCTGACCATCGCGGTCGAGAGGAACGGCAGCAAGACCAAGGGCTACCAGATGTTCGACGACATGATGGCCCACTACGGGGCGGAGGGCATCGAGGTGGTCCAGGGAAACTGGAACCGCAGCATGCCCAGCAACCTGGACGAGTTCAACAAGCTGTTGCGTGAGGGCAAGTCGCTGGAGGAGGCCGCTGCCGGCACCTTCACCGGCAGGAACTCGGCACGGTACGGGTTCGGCAGGGTCTACGGCATCAAGGTCGAGGGAGAGCACGGGCACTACACGAAGGTCCAGGTCCACTTCGGAAGGTAGGACGGAAGAGACAGTGGAGAAGGCAGCCGAAAACGTCCGCCGCATGGCGACGGAAGGCGCGGGGCTCCTCGCGGTCATCGAGATGCTCAGGAACGACGCCGAGTTCCGGCTGACACCGCTGCACCTGCTGCGGATCCTCGGCGAGGCCGTCGGTGTCCCGTGGACCGAGTCCCGGGTCCTCCTGGAGTTCTTCGACCCCGAACTGCGGCCCCTCGTCCCCGAGGACGAGATCGAGCGCAGGGCCGAGGAACTGCTCGCCCCCTATGTGGCGGCGGAGGGGTAGCCGAGGGCGGTGAAGGGGCCGGTGCGGACCGCGTGCATGCGCGGACCGCACCGGCCCCTGCCCTGCCGGGCGTCAGTCGCCCAGGAACGAGAGGTCCACCAGCGCCAGCCGTTCCGGGTCCGCGAGGATGTCGATGCGCACGACCCTGCCGTCCACGACGGTGAAGGACATGACCGAACGGGCCTCTCCCTCGGGCGCCGTGAGCGTGCCCACCGTGCCGTTGACCAGCACCAGCCGGGCCAGCGGGGCGAAGCGCCGGTACATGAGGGCCTGCCCGGCGACGGACTTCGCACCCTGGACGACCTTCGACAGGTTCCGGGCCAGGACGCCGCCGTCGACGCGCAGGGTGATGTCCGGGTCGAGCAGGGCGACCAGCGCCTCGAAGTCCCCGCCCCGCGAAGCCGCGACGAACGCCTCGACGACCTTCCGCTGACGGGCCACGTCCCGGTCGGGCGCCGGTCCGGCGTCCTGGACCCGGCGACGGGCGCGGCTCGCCAGCTGCCGCGTCGCGGCCGGTGCGCGGTCGACGATCGGAGCGATCTCGTCGAAGGGCACGGCGAACAGGTCGTGCAGGACGAAGGCCAGCCGCTCTGCGGGGGCGAGCGTGTCCAGGACCACCAGCATGGCGAGCCCCACGGAGTCGGTGATCAGCGCCTCCTGCTCCGGGTCGGCACCGCGCAGATCGCTGACGACCGGATCCGGTACGCGGACGTCCAGCGGGTCCTCGCGCCGGGACGTCCGTGACCGGAGCATGTCGAGGCAGATCCGGCCGACGACCGTGGTCAGCCAGCCGCCGAGGTTCTCCACACCGCTCGGGTCGGAGCGGCTGAGCCGCAGCCATGCCTCCTGCACGGCGTCGTCGGCCTCGGCGAGCGAGCCGAGCATGCGGTACCCCACCGCCCGCAGATGGGGGCGGTGCTCCTCGAAGCGCCGCGCCAGGAGTTCGTGGTCGTCCACCGGTGCCGTGTCTCCGTCCCGTTGTGCCACTGCGCCCACGCCTGTGTCACTGCGCCTGCGCCGGCAACGCCGGCCAGGCGCCTGACGCGACCGTCGTGAGGACCCGGTTGCCGGCGGGCCCCGAGTCCCGGACGCGGACGGTCCGGTCGAAGGCGGTGGCCCGGACGGACCCGCCGCCGCGCCGCGGTGACCGGACCCCGTCCGGCGCGCCGCTGATCATCTCTGCTCTCCCGCCAACTTCGCCACGAGTCCCGGCGGTTCACGGGACCCGACGCCTGTGCCCGGATCTTCGCATATCGCCGGGAGGAGGGGCTCACGTTCGCCGATGCCTTGATCGGCGGGCTCCCGTCCCGAGGTGCAGGGTGCCCGGGGCGGTCGCGCTCCGGACGGCTCCATCGGCGTCGTTCGTGCTCCGCCCGGACCGCCTCCGGCACCGGTACGTGCGCCGTCGCGGCACGCCCCCGCGTGCGCTCCATGAGATGCCTCGTCCCGTGCCCGGGCACTGCGCGGGCCGCGCGCGGCTGCGGGCGCCTCACCGGGAGGACCGGCGCCGGTCGTGCCGGGGCCCGTTCCGGCGGTCGGTGGGAAAATCGGTGCATGAACGGCCGGGATCCCGTGACGCTGTTCCTCTGCGGCGACGTCATGCCGGGCCGGGGCGTCGACCAGATCCTTCCGCACCCCGGCGATCCCGCGCTGCGGGAGAGCTACATCCGGGACGCCCGGGACTACGTGGCGCTGGCTGAGGCGGTCAACGGGGCGATACCGCGCCCCGTCGACTACACCTGGCCCTGGGGCGCGGCGCTCGGCGTGCTGGACCGCTTCGATCCCGACGTCCGCGTGATCGACCTGGAGAGCAGCGTCACGACGAGCGACGAGTTCGCCTCGGGCAAGGCGGTGACGTACCGGATGCACCCCGACAACGTGCCGTTCCTGGCGGCCGCGCGGCCCGACGTCTGCGCGCTCGCCAACAACCACGTGCTGGACTTCGGGCGGCGCGGCCTGGAGGAGACCCTGGACGTGCTCGGCAGGGCCGGTCTCGGGCCTGCCGGGGCCGGCCGGGACCGGTCCGAGGCACAGCGGCCGGTCGCGGTGGCCACCCGGAGCGGGGGCCGGGTGCTGGTCCTGTCCTGCGGGATGGCGTCCGCCGGGGTCCCCTCGCGCTGGGCGGCGGCCGAGGGCAGGCCGGGCGTCGACTACGTCCCCGACCTGTCGGTCCGCAGTGCCGACGCGCTCGTCCGCCGGCTGCGCGAGGTGCGCGAACCCGGCGATCTCGCGGTCGTGTCGATCCACTGGGGCTCGAACTGGGGATACGGGGTGTCGCAGAGCCAGAGCGCCTTCGCCCACCGGCTCGTCGAGGGCGGTGTGGACCTCGTCCACGGGCACTCCTCGCACCACCCCAGGCCGATCCAGGTCCACCACGGCAAACTCATCCTGTACGGCTGCGGCGACCTCATCGACGACTACGAGGGCATCACGGGCTACGAGCGCTACCGCGACGACCTGCGGCTGCTGTACTTCCCCACCCTGGACGCGGAGACCGGCGAACTGGCCGCCCTGCGGATCGTGCCGATGCAGGCACGGCGGATGACCCTCCACCACGCCTCGCCGACGGACTCCGGCTGGCTGTGCGAGGTGCTGAGCAGGGCCGGGCGCGCGTTCGGCACCCAGGTGGAACCCGAACTCGGCGGGGACGGGACGCTCGCCCTCCGCTGGCACCGCCGCTGAGGCCGGCCCCCCGCCACGGCGGCGGTGATGATCCGCCCGGGTGTGCCGGCGGTCCTCGGCCGGCCACGGCGTACGTCGGGCTCAGCCCACCTTCGTGTAGGTGAGGGGCTCTCCGCCCGAGCCGACCAGCTCGCGGACGATCGTGCGGTCGTCGGGCATGGAGAGGCGGCTCCACTGGCCCGGCGAGCAGCTCCGCCGGTCGCCGAACGTGACCCGGGTCGGGCCGAGTTCGAGTGGCGGGCCGGACGCGCGCAGGGTGGCCGACCAGCGGCAGTCGTAGTTGACGCCCCGTCCGGTCAGGGTCATGACCGTGTCGCCGGCGGAGCCGCTGGTGATGGTCATGACGCGGGTGTTGGTGTTGCCGTCGGCGGTCGTGAACTCGGCCTGCCAGGTCCCCGTGTACTCCTCCGGCACGGCGCCGGGGCGCACGGCGGGGGAGGAGTCCTTCGCTGCGGGCGTGTCGTCGACCGTCTGCCCGCCCTGGCCCCCGGAGGCGCCGGGAGAGCGGGGCGCGGACGCCGAAGGGCCGGGACTCGCGGGGGTGTCGGTGTGCTCGCCGTTCATCAGCGCGTAGACCGAGCTGCCGGCGGCCACGGCGACCACCACCGCGACGGCGACGAGGGCCACCGTCCCCCGCCTGTCCCGGTGCTGCGTTCCGCGGGCGGACGGCGGCCCGTACTGCGGGTACGTGCTGTACGGAGGGGCCGCGGAATGCGGGCCGTACGGGGCGGGCGCCGGGTGGTGTGCCGCCCATCCGGGAGGCGGGGACGGGACCGGGGTGTGCGCCGGGCCCGGGGGAGGCGTCGGAGGGCCGGCCATCGTGGGGAGAGCGTGCACCCCCGGCGCACCCGGGACGCCGCCGGGGGCGGCGGGCGCGCCCCCGGGCGGCGGTGTGCCCCCCGCTGCGGCCTGCGCGCCGCCGGTGGAGTGCCGCGGCCGAGAACCCCCTGCGGCGGAGTCGTGTGCGCCGCCTCCCGGTGCCGGGAGGTCCTGTGCCGGGGAGTCCTGCGCGGGGTCCTCGGCGCGCGGACCGGGGCCGGGCAGCGGCGCCCCGGCCCCCGGACCCGCCGCACCCGGGGCGTCGGCGAAGCTCTCCGGGTGCTCCACCTCCAGCAGTTTCACCGCGTGGCTGCCGAGTTGGGCGATGAGGGCGCCGGGCAGCCACGGCACGCTCGAGTCCTCGGACACACCGCCGGCCCGTTCCCGGATCTGCTCCAGCGGGGGCCGGGCGCCGGGATCCTTGTGCAGGCAGTCCCGTATCAGGTCCCGCAGCGACTCCGGGACCCCGGACAGATCGGGCTCCTCCTCGGCGATACGGAACATCTGCGCGTGGACGCCGCTGTCCGCGGAGCCGAACGGCAGCCGCCCGCCCGCCGCGTACGCCAGGACCGAGCCCAGGCAGAACACGTCGCAGGCCGGAGTGATGCGGTCCCCCCGGACCTGTTCGGGTGCCATGAACCCGGGAGAGCCGACCAGCGCGCCGGTGCGGGTCAACCCGCCGTCCGCGACCGTCTCCAGGGCGCGGGCGATGCCGAAGTCGATGACCCGGGGCCCGTCGATGGTGATCAGGATGTTGGACGGCTTCAGATCGCGGTGGACGATGCCCGCGCTGTGGATGTCCGCGAGCGCGCGGGCCAGTCCGGCGGCGAGGGTGCGCACCGAGTGCTCGGGCAGCGGCCCGTGGGCCGGGCTGCCCTGACCGCCGGAGACCACCGAGTGGAGCGAGGGCCCGGCGACATAGCCCGTCGCCACCCACGGCACCTCGGCCTCGGTGTCCGCATCCAGCACCGGAGCCGTCCAGGCCCCGCCCACCTGGCGGGCTGCCGCGACCTCCTGCCGGAACCGGCTGCGGAACTCCTCCTGCTCGGCCAGCTCCCGCCGTACCAGCTTGACCGCGACCGTGCGGCCCCGGTCGGAGCGGGCCAGATAGACCTGCCCCATGCCGCCGGCGCCCAGGCGGGCCAGCAGTCGGTACGCCCCGATGCGGCGCGGATCTCCGGATGCCAGCTGCTCCATGGCCGAGCGCCCCTCCCCCGACATACGTGGACGTACACGCACGTGTGCGTGTACGTGTGCGCGCGTACGGATGTGTGCGCGTGCCCGATCGCACGAGAATAGTGCGCCCCGAGCCGGTGCCCACAGGCAACCGCGATCGGGCCGGGATCAGGCCGGATCGCGCTCGTCCCACCCGTTGTGACTCCCGTGCGGAAGACACCCGCGACCGTTCCGCCGGTTCCCGGGGGAACGGGTGGACGAATACACCACGACGGCCGAGGCGCGCCACGACGTCTCGGCGGAGCGGGATCGGCGGGCGGGCCGAGCCGGGGGACCAGGGGCTGGGGGATCGGCGGGCGGGCCGAGCCGGGGGACCAGGGGCTGGGGGATCGGCCGGATCAGGCGGAGGTCACCTCACCGGCTCGCCCCGGCCGGCCCGTCCGCGCCCGCACCCTCGTGTTCGTCGTCCGATCCGAGTGCCTCCATCGCGGTGGAGAGCCGCTCCAGCACCCGCACCGTCTCCGCGAACCGCTCGTCGCCGAGCCGGTCCGCGAGACGCCCCGCGAGCTCGGCGTGCCCCGGGTTGATCTTCTCGATCGCCGCCCGGCCCTCGTCGGTGGGCAGGAGCAGCTTGGCCCGGCGGTGAGCCGGGTTCGGCACGTACTCGGCGAGGCCCTTGCCGACGAGCAGATCCGCGATCCGCTGCACGCTCTGCCGGGTGATGCCCATCGTCCGTGCTATGCCCGCGACCGAAAGCGGCTCGCGCAGTACGGCACCGAGGACCTGCCACCAGGCGGAGGTCAGCCCGGCGGGGCGGGCCAGTTCCTCCGCGACTCCGAGGAACTGGCCGTTCAGCCGGAAGACGCTGAGGGCGGCGTCGCTGAGCAGACGCTGCCGCTCCACGGCCGTCGCGCCGGCACGTGCGACGGCCGGTTCGCCGCTCGGTCCGTGGCCCGAGCCATGGCCCGATACGTCGTCCGGATCGTCGTTCGGGGCCGGATCGTGAGCCGGGTGAGCCGGAGTCGGGAGTGTGCGGGTCTGCTCACGGCCCTGCTGGTCCGGATGGTCCGGACGTTCCCACGGACCCCGCTGTTCCCGCGGATCCCGTGCCGCCCGCGCAAGGGCCGGTGCGCCCGGTCCGGTGGCCGCGCCCTCGTTCCGGCCGCCGGTCATGCGTTGAGCTCCTCGAACGCCGCCGGGTCCGAGTCGTGGAACAGCCGGTACCAGGCATCGAGCTTGCCGTCCTCGAACGCGCCGAGCCTGCCGAGGACTTCGCGGGCGAACGCCACCGGCTCGGTCGGGCCGGCCGTGATCAGATCGCCGTCGGTCACGGCGTCGGAGTCGACGTAGTGCTCGCCGCCGCCGTAGCCCGTGGCCTCCAGGTAGAACGACACGGCACTGGTGTGCTTCCGGTCGTCCAGCAGACCCTCGCGCGCCAGCCCGGCCGTGGCGCCGCAGATCGCGGCGACGGGCACCCCCGCGTCCAGGAACTCCCGCGCCTTGCGTGCGAACGGCGCCAGGTCGTCGCCCGTGTCCCACAGGTCGGCGCCGGTGAGGATGAGCAGTTCGCTGTCCTCCGGCCGCAGCGCGTCGAGGCCGAGGTCGGGCTGGATGCGCAGGGCGCCCAGTGTGGTGACCGGCTTGTCGGCGGCAGGTCCGACCGTGCGCACGGTGTGGCCGGTGCGGGCGAGCCAGGCGGTCGCGTGCCCCGTCTCCCAGTCGGCGAACGTGTCGTAGACGGCGACGTGGACGACGCCGCCGGCCTTCGCGGCCTCGGCGGCGGTGCTGGTGGCGGATGCCGTGTCGGCGGTCATGCCGGCCTCCTTGGCCCTGCGGGGGGAGTTCCGTTCCATGACAGAAGACTGTCATAAAGACAGCATGCTGTCAATATGGCGGCGTGCGTGCCGAGCCGCGACACCTTGCCCATGAAAGTGGCCGAGGGCATACAAGGTGGCCATGTCGGCCCGGCCCGGGCCTCCCTAACCTGGCCGCATGACCCCTCATGTCGAACCCGATCCGCAGGCCGGCGCGGCTGTGAAGGCCGCCGACCGTGCCCACGTCTTCCATTCGTGGTCCGCCCAGGGCCTGATCGATCCGCTCGCCGTGGCCGGGGCCGAGGGTTCGTACTTCTGGGACTACGACGGCAACCGCTATCTGGACTTCACCAGCGGCCTCGTCTACACCAACATCGGCTACCAGCATCCGAGGGTCGTCGAGGCGATCCGGGAGCAGGCGGGGCGGCTGGCCACTTTCGCGCCGGCGTTCGCCGTCGACGTGCGCTCGGAGGCGGCGCGGCTGATAGCCGAGCGCACTCCCGGCGACCTGGACAAGATCTTCTTCACCAACGGCGGTGCCGAGGCCGTGGAGAACGCGGTCCGCATGGCCCGGCTGCACACGGGCCGGGCGAAGGTGCTCTCGGCGTACCGCTCGTACCACGGCGCCACCTCCACGGCGATCAACCTCACCGGTGACCCGCGCCGCTGGCCCTCCGACACCGGCTCGGCGGGCGTCGTGCACTTCTGGGCGCCGTTCCTGTACCGCTCGCCGTTCTACTCCTCGACCCAGGCCGAGGAGTCCGCGCGGGCGCTGCAGCACCTGGAGGACACGATCGCGTTCGAGGGCCCGCAGACCGTCGCGGCGATCGTCCTGGAGACGATCCCCGGCACCGCGGGCATCATGACCCCGCCGCCCGGATACCTCGCGGGCGTCCGCGAGATCTGCGACCGGTACGGCATCGTGTTCGTCCTCGACGAGGTGATGGCGGGCTTCGGCCGCACCGGCGCCTGGTTCGCCGCGGAGCACTACGGCGTCGTGCCCGACCTGATGACCTTCGCCAAGGGCGTGAACTCCGGCTATGTGCCCCTCGGCGGCGTCGCCATCTCCGCCGAGATCGCCGCGACCTTCGACAGGCGGCCCTACCCCGGCGGCCTGACCTACTCCGGTCACCCGCTCGCCTGCGCCGCCGCCGTCGCCACGATCCGGGTGATGGAGGACGAGAAGGTGGTCGAGCACGCCGCGCACATCGGCGAGACCGTGCTCGGCCCGGGCCTGCGCGAGCTGGCCGAGCGCCACCCCTCGGTCGGCGAGGTGCGCGGCCTCGGCGCGTTCTGGGCCCTGGAGCTGGTGCGCGACCGCGAGACCCGTGAACCGCTGGTGCCCTACAACGCCTCGGGCGGGGCGGCCGCGCCGATGGCCGCCTTCGGCGCGGCCTGCAAGAAGAACGGCCTGTGGCCGTTCATCAACATGAACCGCACCCACGCCGTCCCGGCCTGCAACATCACCGAGGCCGAGGCCAAGGAAGGCCTCGCGGCCCTCGACGCGGCCCTCACCGTCGCCGACGAACACACCGTCTGACGCAGCCACCGGGCCCAGGTGCCCCGCACGGGGCCGGGGCCGGGGGCCCCGGCCCCTCTGCGTACGGGCGGGCGTGCGGGCCGAGGCCGCCGTGCGGGCGGGGCGCCGTACGGCGGAGGGGCGTGCGGGAGACGGCCGGGGCGGGCCGGAACGGGCGGAGCCCGGGCGGGCGGTCGCCTGAGGGCCCGGCAGAGTGCGGTCCGGCCGGGCGCGAGCCCCGGGCCGACGCGGGCGGACCGGGGCCGCCGCGGGGCTTAGGGTGTCCGTCAACCGGACGGAGGGGACCGACACCATGCCCGCGAGCGGAGCTGTCACCCGCAACACCCTGCGGCAGCAGATCGCCGGGGCGCTGCGGGACGAAGTGCTGGCCGGACGGCTGCGGCCAGGGCAGGAGTTCACGGTCAAGCAGATCGCCGAGCAGTACGGCGTCTCCGCCACGCCCGTCCGCGAGGCCCTCGTCGATCTCGCCGGACAGGGACTGCTCGACTCCAACCAGCACCGCGGCTTCCAGGTGCACCGGTTCTCCGTGGAGGACTTCCGCGGCATGATCGAGGCCCGCTCGCTCATCGTGGACGGCATCTTCCGCGAGGGCGGCGCCCCCCGTGCCCACGCGGCGACGGGTGCGGCCCTGGTCTCCGTACGCCGCCGCGCCGAGGAGGCCGCGCGGGCCGCCCGCTGCGGGGACCTGAATGTCCTCATCGGCTACGACCTGCGGTTCTGGCGTGAACTGGGGGCCCTCGTCACCAACCGCTACATCGGCGAGTTCCTCGACCGGCTCCGTGTGCAGTCCTGGGTCTTCGCCGTTCCGCGGCTGCGGGCCGAGCCCGAGCCCGAGCTCGGGGAGTGGCTGTGGAGCGGCCACGAGCAGCTCGTCGACGCGATCACCCGCGGTGACGCCGCGGCCGCCCGGGCGCTGATCGCGGCGGACGACGACCTCGCCCTGCGCTGGGCCGAACGCCTGGAGCGGCGCCCGGAGTGAAACCCGCGGGACCGCCGGCCGACCGGGGCCCGTGTGGGACCCACGGGGCCGCCGTCGGCCGATTCGAACCGGGGCGACGCCCGGGCCGGACCGGCCGCACCGGGGCCCGGCCGGGAACTGGCGGGCCGCGGTCCGCGCGGAGGGGCCGAGGATGGGTATGTGACCTGCAGACCCCCGGCACCGTGCCGCCACTCGGGCCGGACGGTCGTCGGCGACGGCTGACTGTGCGCGATGTGCTAGTAGCACTACGCTGTCCCGACCATCGCACAACCTGCTACGACTCCGATGGAGAGCGAGCCCGTCTTGGCCTGTGACCTCTGGCTGGTCCCCCTCGTCGATGTGCTGTGCCACAGCCCCGACAACCCCTTCGCCGAGGAGATCGCCTCGTACGACAAGGCCCTCACCGAGGCCGGTCTGCCCACCGTTCCCGTCTTCGCCTACATGCCGGGCCTCTCGGGCGACGTCGCCCCGGTCGCCGGTTTCGACTACGACGCCCTGCACTTCCTGCGCCGGGCGTACCTCCTCCAGCTCTGCGGGCTGGCCGTGACGCCCGTCGACGAACTGGGCGGCGACTACGAGCAGTTGCTGGAGATGTTCGAGTCAACGGCCCAGCAGTCCCATCTGGTGTGGCACTACGACCACGCCGGCGCCTACGTGCCCGTGGACTTCCCCGAGCCCCTGTCCAACGAGGAACTCCTCGCCGGCGGCGGCCCGCTGGGATCCTCGCAGGGCCTGCTGCGCGAACTCGAGTACGTGGCCCCGTCCATCGGCATCGACCCCGCCAACCCCCCGTCCGCCCCGGCTCCGCCCACCCGCCCCACCTCGCTGGAGGAACCGGCGGGTCCCATTCCCTACGACGACAGCCCGTTCGCCCGCGAACGCCATGTCTGGCTGGGGCTGCACGCGGCGGCGACCCGAAGCCTGGGCCAGGGCTCGATGATCATCTTCAGCTGACCCCCGGTCCTCGCCGGGCCCCGGCGTTCCCGTGTCCGTTCCGCTCCCCGCTCCAGTCGGACTCCCCACCCCCGTCCGCCGCGAGGGGCGGCCCGCGCACGCCGCGCGGGACCGCCGCCGGCCGGCCCGGCCGCTCCCCGGCAGCCGGACGACCGCCGGGGTCCGTCACCGCGGCCGGTCCGGGCCTCGCCCCCCGGCCGCAGCGACCACAGGCGCCGCCGACGCTCGTGATCGACACGCCCGGACCGGTGTCCTCGGACACCGGTCCGGGCGGGATTTGTCCGACACGGCTCAGCGCGTCTCCGGCGGGCGCTGCCGCGGCATGTTCGGCCGGGTGGGCGGGGGCGGCAGGGGGTAGCGGCCTGACGGGTGGGAGTGGTCCGGGCGCGACGGCACCGGCGCCGACTGCATCAGCAGCGGGGCCGGACCGGCCCGGAATTCCAGCATCCAGTCGGCCGTCTCGGCGCGGACCAGTTCCGTCAGGTCCTCCGAGAACCGGCGCAGCACGGTGAGGCACCGCTCCGCCGCCTCGCTCGCCGTGCCCTCCGTCGGGCCGAGCACCTCGCGGACGCTCTCGGAGGCCCACTCGAACTGGAGGCTCTGGAGCCGGCGGTGCACGGCCTGGGCCGCGGCCACGTCCCGCGTCCAGCCGGAGGTCAGGCCGAAGTACCGGTCGCAGGCCACACAGGCGGCGCCGAGCAGCAGCGACAGATACCCCCAGCCCGCCGCGCCGGCCAGCATCCCCGTCAGGTCCAGCAGGGGCAGCGCGGCCCCCGCGATCACCCCCAGGACCGTGCCGGCGCGCAGGGCGCGGGCGGCACGGCGCTTGCGTACGCGATCGGCCAGATACCAGTCCGCCGTCCGCAGCGCGTTGGCCTCCACCCAGCGGTACAGCTCGTCGAGGCGCTCCGCGGGCTCTCCCCAGTCGCCGAGCGGGAACGGCCGGCCGGCCAGATCACGGCCGCGGTCGCGGCCGCGGCGCGGGGTGCTTCCGGACTCCGGGGCGCCGCCGTTCTCCGGGACCCCGGCCCCGTCCTCCTCCCGGGCCGACCCCCCAGGCTGCATCTCCGGCTGACTCACCGGGGCACTCCTCTGCGCTCTGCGTGACTACGGCTGTGCATGACTGCGGCCGCGACCACGGCGGTACGCAGCCTCGGACGCGGTCCTGCTAACCCTGCGTGACGTGCGGTGCACGCGGGGGTTCTGGTGCGCAGGGCTTTCCTACCGCCGAACGGTGGGCCCAGGGAGCGGAATCCCGGTAATTCCGCCCGCACGAGCGTCCTGATCCGGTAGAGGCCGGACGCGCCTTCTCGCGCGGAAGTCACTCGAAAGGGTTGGTGCCCACTGGGCGGGGCACGCCGTCCCCCGACCACGTAGGCTCGGTTTACCGAACAATCGACGTCGAAATGCCAGGAGTGACCGTGATTCCCGGTGGTGGCCAGCCCAATATGCAGCAGTTGCTTCAGCAGGCCCAGAAGATGCAGCAGGACCTCGCCCGTGCGCAGGAGGAGCTGGCGGCGATGGAGGTCGAAGGCCAGGCGGGCGGCGGCCTCGTGACGGCGACCGTCACCGGCTCCGGCGAGCTGCGGGGCCTCGTCATCGACCCCAAGGCGGTCGACCCGGACGACACCGAGACCCTCGCCGACCTCGTCGTCGCAGCCGTCCAGGCCGCCAACGAGAACGCGCAGCAGCTGCAGCAGCAGAAGCTCGGCCCGCTCGCTCAGGGGCTCGGCGGCGGCGGGATCCCCGGGCTCCCCTTCTGACGCCCTTTCCGCGCCGGTCTTGACCCTGGTCGGACCGGACCAACTACCGTAACCATCGAAGCAATCCCAGAGAGGCGTTCCGTTGTACGAAGGCGTGGTTCAGGACCTCATCGACGAACTGGGCAGGCTGCCCGGCGTCGGTCCCAAGAGCGCGCAGCGGATCGCCTTTCACATCCTCCAGGCCGAGCCGACCGACGTCCGGCGCCTCGCCCACGCTCTCCTCGAGGTGAAGGACAAGGTCCGCTTCTGCGCGGTGTGCGGGAACGTCGCGCAGCAGGAGCAGTGCTCCATCTGCCGGGACGCGCGCCGCGACCCGGCGGTGATCTGCGTGGTCGAGGAGCCCAAGGACGTCGTCGCGATCGAGCGGACCCGGGAGTTCCGCGGCCGCTACCACGTGCTGGGCGGCGCGATCAGCCCGATCGAAGGCGTCGGCCCGGACGACCTGCGTATCCGTGAGCTTCTCGCGAGGCTCGCGGACGGCACGGTCACCGAGCTGATCCTGGCGACCGACCCCAATCTCGAGGGCGAGGCGACCGCCACGTACCTGGCGCGCATGGTCAAGCCCATGGGGCTGAAGGTGACGCGTCTCGCCAGCGGGCTTCCCGTTGGCGGCGATCTCGAATACGCCGACGAGGTCACGCTCGGGCGTGCCTTCGAGGGGAGACGACTTCTCGATGTCTGACGCAACGCTGCACTCCGTCACCCAGGACCCCGACGACTTCGCGGTCCAGATCGCCGACTCGATCGAGAGCTTCATCGTCGCCACCACCGAGGTGGCACGGGGCGACGAGCCGGACAGCGCCGTGCCGTTCCTGTTGCTGGAGGTCTCCCAGCTGCTGCTCGCGGGCGGCAGGCTGGGAGCCCACGAGGACATCGTTCCCGAGGAGCGCTACGAGACGGACACCGGACCGGACGTGGACGTCGACGACCTGCGCGAGCGGTTCGCCCGGCTCCTCGACCCGGTCGACGTCTTCTCCGAGGTCTTCGACCCGTACGAGCCCCGCAAGGCGCCGGTGCCGTTCCGGATCTCCGACAACCTCGCGGACATCGTCACCGACCTGCGCCACGGCCTGGCCCACTACCGTGCGGGCCGCACGACCGAGGCGCTGTGGTGGTGGCAGTTCTCCTACTTCTCCAACTGGGGACCGACCGCCTCCGCGACGCTGCGCGCACTCCAGTCCCTGGTCTCCCATGTGCGCCTCGACCAGCCGCTGCAGGAGCTGGACGGGCTGGACACCGACGAGGACCTCGCCGACGACGACCTCGCCGAGGAGGCGGGACGGGTGATGGCGGAGGAGATCGCGGCGCCGCTGGGGCTCCGGAAGGCCCCCGCGCCGCAGTGATCTGATCCGCCTGCGCGGCCCCGGGGCGAAGGCCCGAGACCACTGTCCCGTTTCGCTGCCCCGCGCCGCCGGCCGTGGTCCCGACCCGCGTTGACGGTGCTTCAGCCGTCGGGTCCTCGCCCGCCCGCCCGGTCGCCCTGCGGGGTGCCCCGCCGGGGACGGCAGGTCGGCGTGCGCCGAAGGCAGTCGGCCTCGTGGAGCGACGGCACCCGAGGCGGCGCCGTACGCAAGCGCCCTTCCGGATCGCGCGTCCCGCCGGGCCGGCACCGGGGCCGGACGGTGCCCGCGCGGCCCCGCCCCCGGGCCCCGCCGCGACGCACGTGAACATGTGACGCCGCCCACAGAACCGCGTACCCGGTGGGCCCCTGGGCAGATGCATCCTCGGGCAGCCCGGCCTTGCCGACGATCACGTTGTGAGCGGGACATCTCACGATGTGATCTGGCGGCGGCGATTCCGGGCTGCTCGTTAAACTGACGCAGACCGCAGTGCTGACTGCGGCACAGACCGAGCGAGGAGCGCACGTGGGCCTTGTCGTGCAGAAGTACGGAGGCTCCTCCGTTGCCGATGCCGAGGGCATCAAGCGGGTCGCCAAGCGAATCGTCGATGCCAAGAAGAACGGCCACCAGGTGGTCGTCGTGGTCTCGGCGATGGGTGACACGACGGACGAGTTGATCGATCTCGCCGAGCAGGTATCCCCGATCCCTGCCGGGCGTGAGTTCGACATGCTGCTGACCGCCGGAGAGCGGATCTCCATGGCCCTGCTGGCGATGGCGATCAAAAACCTGGGTCACGAGGCCCAGTCGTTCACCGGCAGCCAGGCCGGCGTGATCACCGACTCGGTCCACAACAAGGCGCGCATCATCGATGTCACGCCGGGCCGTATCCGGACGGCGCTCGACGAGGGCAACATCGCGATCGTCGCGGGCTTCCAGGGCGTGTCGGCGGACAGCAAGGACATCACCACGCTGGGCCGCGGCGGGTCCGACACCACCGCCGTCGCGCTGGCCGCGGCGCTGGACGCCGAGGTCTGCGAGATCTACACCGACGTCGACGGCGTCTTCACCGCCGACCCGCGCGTGGTGAAGAAGGCCCGCAAGATCGACTGGATCTCGTTCGAGGACATGCTGGAGCTCGCCAGCTCCGGCTCGAAGGTGCTCCTGCACCGCTGTGTCGAGTACGCACGCCGATACAACATCCCGATCCACGTCCGCTCGTCCTTCTCGGGGCTGCGGGGCACCTGGGTCAGCAACGAACCGCACGCCGAGCAAGGAGCCCGCAAGGTGGAGCAGGCCATCATCTCCGGAGTCGCCCACGACACCTCCGAGGCGAAGATCACCGTCGTCGGTGTCCCGGACAAGCCGGGCGAGGCCGCCGCGATCTTCCGCACCATCGCGGACAATGAGATCAACATCGACATGGTGGTGCAGAACGTCTCCGCCGCGTCCACGGGCCTCACCGACATCTCCTTCACCCTTCCGAAGACCGAGGGCCGCAAGGCGATCGACGCGCTCGAGAAGACCAAGAGCGCCATCGGCTTCGAGTCGCTGCGCTACGACGACCAGATCGCCAAGATCTCGCTCGTCGGCGCGGGCATGAAGACCAACCCGGGTGTCACCGCCTCCTTCTTCGAGGCGCTGTCCGACGCCGGTGTGAACATCGAACTGATCTCCACCTCCGAGATCCGGATCTCGGTCGTCACCCGCGCCGACGACGTCAAGGAGGCCGTCCGGGCCGTCCACACCGCCTTCGGCCTCGACAGCGACTCCGACGAGGCCGTCGTCTACGGAGGCACCGGCCGGTGACAGCTCGGCGCGCGACGGCGGTCGCGCGATGAACCGCAAGCCGACGCTCGCGGTCGTGGGTGCGACCGGGGCCGTCGGCGCGGTCATGCTCCAGATCCTGTCCCAGCGCGCGGACGTCTGGGGCGAGATACGCCTGGTCGCCTCACCGCGTTCGGCCGGCCGGAAGCTGGCCGTCCGCGGCGAGGAGACCGAGGTCGTCGCCCTTTCCGAGGCGGCGCTGACAGGGGTCGACGTCGCGCTGTTCCTGGTACCGGCCCCGGTCGCCGCCCAGTGGGCACCGGTCGCCGTCTCCCAGGGCGCGGTGGTCGTGGACAACTCGGCCGCCTTCCGGCTGGATCCCGGCGTCCCCCTCGTCGTCCCCGAGATCAATCCGCATGCCGTGCGGCTCCGGCCGCGCGGCATCGTCGCGAGCCCGGGCTGTACCACCCTGGCGATGATCGTCACAGTGGGCGCGCTGCACGCCGAGTTCTGCGTGGACGAACTCGTCGTCTCCGCCCTCCAGGCGGCCAGCGGTGCCGGGCAGTGCGGTGTCGAGGCGCTGCGCACCCAGCTCGCGCTGGTCGCGGACACCGAGCTGGGCACCGGCCCTGGCGATGTGCGCCGGGCGGTCGGCGACGGGCTCGGCCCGTTCCCCGCGCCCACCGCGCTGAACGTCGTTCCCTGGTCCGGGGAGCTCGCGGAGGACGGCTGGTCCTCCGAGGAGCTCGCGATCAGGGCCGAGACCCGCAAGCTCCTGGATCTGCCCGAACTCCGGGTCTCCGCGACCTGCGTGCGTGTGCCGGTCCTCACATCCCACTCGGTGTCGGTGCACGCGCGCTTCGAGCGCGAGGTCACCGTCGAGCGAGCCCACGACATCCTCGCCACGTCGCCGGGCGTGGTGCTCTTCGACGACCCCGCGGCGGGCGAATTCCCCACGCCCGCGGATGTGGTGGGCACCGACCCGACGTGGGTCGGACGCGTTCGGCGGGCCATGGACGACCCGAGGGCCCTGGACCTCTTCGTGTGCGGGGACAACCTCCGCAAGGGCGCGGCCCTGAACACCGCTCAGCTGGCAGAGGCGATCGCCCGCGAATTCTGAGCCGTGTGTCGGTGGATCTTTGTAGGATCTGTGAACCCCCTGTGATCAATCAACCGGGACGTGCCCCTTGAACTGGGGTGATGGCATGTCCGACGATGCATTCGCGCCACTGTGCAACCGGTTGCTGTGCGGGGAGCGTCTATGCGGTCGTCCCTTCGCGGTGCCGCGATAAGCCATGACAAATGGGGCATTGGGGAAGATCGGGAGCGCATGAGGGCATATGGTGCTTCGTCACAAGCGGTGGTGTGCGCGTACAACCCTGAGAGGGGTCGGCGTGTCCAACAGGCGTGGCAGAGGTACTCGACATCACCGCGGTGGTCCCGTTCCGCGGCAGGGCATTCGTCCCCGCCCGGCCTTTGGGCATGCCCCCGATCCGGGGCGCCGGTAGGGCTCCGGCCCGCGGCACCACGGTGCTCCCGCTCCGGGGGCCCCGCCCTTCCCCTGTCTCCGGCAGGGGCTCCGGCGGCGGGATGCCGGTGATCGCTCCGATGCCGGCCGCGCACTCCACCCCCATACCGTCGCAGCGCGAAAGCGCCGAGGAATCGGCGGCCGAGGGCACCACGGTCGACCACCTCACCGAGACCTACCGCGCCCACTACCGGTCGCTGCTCGGTCTCGCGGCCCTGCTGCTCGACGACACCGCGTCCTGCGAGGACGTCGTCCAGGAGGCGTTCATCCGCGTCCACTCGGCCCGCCGCCGCGTCCGTGACCCGGAGAAGACCCTCGCCTACCTGCGGCAGACGGTCGTCAACCTGTCCCGGTCCGCGCTGCGCAGGCGGATCCTCGGGCTGAAGCTGCTCTCCAAGCCGATGCCCGACATGGCGAGCGCGGAGGAGGGCGCGTACGACCAGTTGGAGCGGGACGCGCTCATCAAGGCGATGAAGGGCCTTCAGCGGCGCCAGCGCGAGGTGCTGGTGCTCCGTTACTTCGCCGACATGACGGAGGCCCAGGTCGCCGCGACGCTCGGCATATCGCTGGGCTCGGTGAAGGCATACGGCTCACGGGGCATCGCGGCCTTGCGCGTTGCCATGGAGGCCACGGCATGACCAGGCACGAACACGGACACGAACACGGACACGAGCACGAACACGAGCACGAACAGAGGGGCGAGGACCTCCCGCGTGAGGACCTGCCGCAGCACGATGTGCCGCAGGAGGAGTCGCGTGCCGGCCTCCGCCGGGAGGCCCCGGAGGTCCAAGAGGCCCCGGAAGCCCGGGAGGCCCGGGAGGAGGCCCCTGCTCGGACGGACCTCCCGCCGAACGGCTCCGTGCCACGAGCCGCACACAGCTCGTCCGGTGACACGCCGGACGGGACGCACACGACTGAGCCTTACGGGCCGGACGGGCCGTTGAACGACCGGACTGGGAAAGAGACTGTGAACGACGGGCCGCGGAACGCAATGGACGACCGAGGGCTCGGGGGTGACACACCCGGAGGCGACGCGGCCTCCGGTCCGGGCACCCCCTCCGGCGCCCCGACGGGTCGGGACCGGCTGCTCCGCGATCTGCTGGGCGGATCGGATCAGGACCGCCCGGCGCAGGCCGGGGACGGCCCGGAGGGCGGCGAGGACCGGGGCCGGGACGAACTGGCTCTCCGGCGGCTGCTCCAGGGCGCCGTCGGCGACCTCGAACCCACCGACGGCGCCCTTGAGCATCTGCGCCGGGCGGTGCCCGCACGGCGCGCACGCAAGCGCCAGGCCCTGGTGGGCATGGCGGCGTCCGTGATCCTGCTCGGCACCGCCGTCCCCGCCTTCGTCCACGTGGCGAGCTCAGGCGGTCTCGACGACCGCCCGGTGAACGCCGGGCACGGCGAGCAGGCCCAGGGCGGCACCGGTGAGGAGGAGCGCCTGGACGGCGGGCAGGCCGCGAACGGCGATCCCGAGGGACGGCAGCCGAGCGCCCCCGGTGCGCCGAGCGCCACGCAGCAGTCGCCCACGCCGGACGCCGCCGCGACCGCGGGCACTCCGGGCGGCACGGGAACCTCGCCCACCGACAGCGCCGTCGCCTCGACGCCCGCCTGCGACGCGGGCCAGCTCGGTGTGAACGCTGCTCAGGCGGGCGCCGCCGAGGCCGACGGGAAGGTGTACGGCACGTTCCGCATCTCCAACGTCTCCTCGAACGAGTGCTCGATCGGGGCGGCGGGCTCGGTGACCTTCCGTACGGCGGGCGCAGCGGACGCCACGAAGATCAGCGTCGTGACGCACACCACCGGCGACGCGGCGAGCGGACTGCCCGACCCGTCCCAGGAGATCAGCGCCATGGTGCTCAAGCCCGAGGCGTCGTACGAGGTGAAGTTCGCCTTCGTCCCCTCGGAGACCTGTCCCACGACCGGGGCCTCGCCCGACCCGACGCCCACGGACGGTGCTTCGGGCACGACCGACGGGGCGGGGACGGCTCCGAACGCCGAGCCCCAGCTGGACGACGGGGCGGTGGCGGACGGCAGCATCTCGGTGGTCCACACCCCCGAGTCGGGCGGCCCGAACGCGGAGGCCACGATCCCCGGCGCGTGCGCAGGCACGATCTACCGCACGGGCGTCCTCAACCCGTCCTGACCGCCCGCATCGAGGCCCGGCGTGACCGGTGCCGCCCCCCGGCGCGTTCCGGGCCGGACGTAGGTCCGGGGACGCGCCCTTCCCGGATCCGGCCCCTCGGGATGCGGCTCTTCGGACGAGACCCCGGGATACGGCACCTTCGGACGAGACCCCGGGATACGGCACCTTCGGACGAGACCCTCGGATGCGGCTCTTCGGAGGCGGCTCCTCGGTATGCGGAGGCGCACCGGCGGCACCCGTCGTACGGGGCCGGGTGCGTTGCCGAGCCTGCCCGCCCCCTTTCGGGAGGCGAGGCCGGATCACGCCGGGCCGTGGAGCCGGCTCACACCGGGTCGAGCCCGAGTGCCTGGTCCTTGGCCGCTTCCGCCTCGCGGCGCACGAAGCGGAACCACATGAACAGCACGAAGCCCGCGAAGGCGAACCACTCCAGCGTGTAGCCGAGGTTCTGGAACGCCTTGAGGTCGAGCCCGCTGCCCTGCGGCGCGGCCGCCGGCACCGGACGCATCCCCTCCGGCGACGTCGTGAGCGTGATCCACGCGTCGTACACGTCGTCCGGGACGAGGTTCACCAGCGAGGCGGCACTGATGATGCCGAGCTGACCGCTCGGCAGCCCGCCCGCGGTGTGCACGCCGTCGGTGTGCTGGGTCTCCGAGGCCTGCAGGGCTCCGGTGACCGTCACCTCGCCGGCCGGAGCGGGCGGTGCCGTCGCCCCGGAGGGCAGCCAGCCCCTCACCACCGGAAGGGCCCTGCCGCCGTCGGTGTGCAGCAGCGACAGGACGTACGAGCCGCTCCGGCCGTCCAGCTCCCGGCCCGGCACGAGGAACTGCTCGCCGTAGCGGCCGCTGGTCGTGGCGAGTCGCCCCGAGGTGCTCTTGTCCACCGGCAGCAGCTCCGCGAGCGGCGCCGCGGCCTGCGCACCCGGTTCCGGACGCTGCTCGGCGGCCCGGTGGGTGTCGACGCGGTCCTCGAACCGGCCGAGCTGCCAGGTCCCCATGAAGATGCAGAACGGGATCGCCAGCGCGACGAAGACATTGATTCCCCACCAGCGGGGCGTCAGCAGGAACCGGTACACGCCTCCACGGTACGGAACGCCCCGCTTTCCCCCTCTCCCGGGTCCCCGCTTCGGCATTCCGTCCGACGCTGCCCGGCACCGGCCGCTCGGCACCGGCTGTCCGCGGGGGCTGCCGCCCAGGCCCGGCGGCGACCGGGACCGGTGGCGGCCGGGACCGGTGGCGGCCGGGACCCCGGCACCGGCTAGCGCAGGTGCCGCTCGGCGAAGGCCAGCTCCAGCCGCACCTGCTTGATGCGCTCCTCCACCACCAGAGAGCCGTGGCCCGCGTCGTACCGGTACACCTCGTGGACCGCGCCGCGGGCCGCGAGACGGTCCACGTAATTCTCCACCTGGCGGATCGGGCAGCGCGGGTCGTTGACACCCGCCGAGATGTAGACCGGGGCGCTGACCGCGTCCACGTACGTCAGCGGCGACGAGGCCTCGTAACGCTCCGGAACCTCCTCGGGCGTGCCGCCCAGCAGCGTGCGGTCCAACGCCTTCAGGGCCTCCATCTCGTCGTGGTACGCCGTGACGTAGTCCGCGACGGGCACCGCCGCCAGGCCCAGCGCCCAGGAATCGGGCTGCGTGCCCAGTCCGAGCAGCGTGAGATAGCCGCCCCACGAGCCGCCCGACAGCACCAGCTTCGCCGGGTCGGCCACTCCGGAGGCCACGGCCCACTCGCGGACCGCCGCGATGTCCTCCAGCTCGATCAGCCCGACCCGGTGCTTGAGGGCGTCCGTCCACGCCCGCCCGTAACCGGTCGAGCCCCGGTAGTTGACCCGGATCACCGCATAGCCGTGGTCGACCCAGGCCGCCGGCGCGGCGGCGAAGGCGTCACTGTCGTGCCAGGTCGGTCCGCCGTGGATGTCGAAGACCGTCGGGAACGGCCCCTCACCCTCGGGCCGCTGCAGGAGCGCGTGGATCCGGCCGCCGGGGCCCTCGACCCACACGTCCTCCACTCCGACCGAACCGGGAGCCGCCATCCCCGGAGGGTCCAGCACCTCCCGGCCCGTGGTGGACCGGACCTTCGGCGGCTGTGCGGCGGACGACCACAGGTACTCCACCGTCCCGTCCGGCCTGGCCGTCGCGCCCGACACCGTCCCCGCCGGCGTCTCGACCCGCGTCAGCTCGCGCGTGGCCGGGTCGAACCGCCACAGTTCGCTGCGCGCCTCGAAGCTGTGTGCGACGAGCAGCGCGGAGCCGTCCGGATACCACTCGGCGCTCACATCGCCCGGCAGGTCGATCGCCAGGTCTGTCTCCTCGCCGGTCGCGACGTCCCACAGCATGGGCTCCCAGCGCCCCCGCCGCTGGTGGCCGATCAGCAGCCGGGTGTCGCCGTGGACCGGTGCGAAGCCCAGGACCTCCAGCCCCAGCTCCTCCGAGCCGCCCTTGGTGTCGTCCAGCTCGCACACCGTCGTACCGTCCAGCCGGACGACCCGCAGCGCCGAGTGCATCGCGTCGCCGTGCTCGGTGTGCTCCAGCGCGAGCAGCGTCCCGTCGTGGGAGAGATCTCCGACGCCCGCCGACTCCCGGTGCCGGTAGATCTCCTCCGGCGCACCGCCGGGCCGTACGACGTGGATCGTCGTCCCGTCCTCGTCCGTGGAGCGGCCCACCACGGCCGTGCCGTCCCGGCCGAGCGCGGCGCCCGCGCCGTAGGAGGGCTCGAGGCCCGGAGCCGCCGGTTCGTCCGGTCCGCCACCGAAGGGCTGCCGCATCCAGACGCCGAACTCGTCACCGTCCGTGTCCGAGAACCACCAGATCCACGCACCGTCGGGAGTCAGTATCCCGTCCGTCGTGCCGTTCGGCCGGTCCGTCACCTGGCGCTGTTCGCCGGTGGCGCGGTCCCACGCGTACAGCTCGTACGTCCCGGTCGCGTTCGAGACGAACAGAGCGCGGTCCGGGGCGTCCTCCGCCCAGTCGGGCAGCGAGACCCGGGGCGCGCGGAACCGCTGCTCCCAGGCCGGCATGTCCGCGGACCCGCCAGCGGGCACTGCCGGGCGCTCCGCGGCGGGGGCCGCGGGAACGGCGGCAGGCGCGCCGGACGCCGTGGATTCGGTGATCTCAGTCATGCCCCCATTCTGCGCCGCCGCGCCCACAATCCGTTCGCCTGCTCCGCAGCCTGTGGATAACCTCCGCGGCATGTACTCACCAATCCCTCGCGACTGGCGGGAGGCCAACCGCGCCCGGTGGGACGAACGGGTCGTCGAGGCTGTCGGTCAGCGGATGGAACTCGGCGAGGTGGTAGAGGAAGACCCACCGGCTCACGCGTCACCCACGACTGCTTCGCCCGCGACGCCTGGGTCGACGAGACCCCGGGGACCTACGCGGACCTCGACGCGCAGACGGTCCACAACCGCGGTGCCGAGTGGCAGCACCCGGTCGTCGAGGTCGTGTCGGCCGTCGCGGCGGCCGGTCTGCGCATCGAGTTCCTCCACGAGCACGACGTGTCGCTCTTCCCCCGGTTCGGCTCGCTCGTGCGGCACGAGGACGGCTTCTTCCGCTTCCCGGCCGTCCCCGTATCCCGCTCATGTACTCCCTGAAGGCGACGAAGCCCCGTCAGCGCACGGCGGTGTAGGCGGTCAGCCGCGCCATGTTCGCGGTCCAGACGGAGGTGGTGATCCCCGCCTCGCTCTCCCGCGGGACGTACGGCGACTCCGCCGGCGGGTCGCTCGGGTTGTAGGGGGAGGTGTCGTAGATGTCGCCCACGTGCTTGCTCATGTAGGCCGTGCCGGCGTACGGCGTCGCCGGCGCGGGTCCCCGGTACGGATTGGTCGTGGTGCCGATGGGGGAGAGCCAGTGGTCCCCGGCGCCTAGCCCGGCGACGAGCGCCTCCGCCTGGGCGTCGGTCACCTCCGGCGGCGTGAGCGGGGCGTCCCGGAAGAGGTCCGTCAGCTCCAGGTCGCGGAAGCCGAAGTACCGCGGGAGCGCGTGGGGGCGTCCCGGGGCGAGCGGGGACGCGGCGCGCATCTCGGCGACCTCCGCCCGGCTCATCGCCATCAGCTCGTCGTGGGTCTTGGCGAGTCCGGCGACGTCGACCGAGCGGCCACCGGAGTAGTGGCCGAGCGTGTTCCGGTGGTCGTGGTCGTAGTAGTACGCGCCGTTGCGGATGTTCGACCCGAAGCGGTGCACGAACCGCGCCCGGTTGGTGCCCAGTTCGACGAACGTGGGGTGGGTGCTGTTCCGCAGCAGCGGGTTCTCCTGCTTCTGCTCCTCGGTGAGCCGGCAGCTCTCCAGCCAGGCGAGGGCCTCGGGGACGCGGCGCAGATAGGCGTGGTCGCCGGTCAGCCGGAAGTAGTGGAAGAGCTGGCGGACATTGGTCTGGGTGGTGTGCGTGGCCAGCGCCCGGGGCTCGTACGAGCGGGCTCCGGCGGGGGCTCCCGCAGGGCGGCCGTTCGCAGCCCGAGTCAGGTGCTGCAGGCCCCAGCCGGCCTGCGGCCCGGGCTGCTGGAGCCGGTGCAGACACGCCATCGCGCGCAGGACGGGCCGGTTCAGGTCGCGCCGGCCCAGCGAAGAGGCGCACATCAGGAGGAACTTGATGTTCTCGCCCAGCACGTCGTCGTTGAAGGTGACGTGCCGGGCGTAGTCGCCGTCCTCCATGCCGTGGCCCACGTCCGAGGGCAGCCAGGACGGCCTCTGGTCGGGCCACGGTGTATGCGTCACCGAGCCGGAGAACGCCGGAAAACGCTGCGGCCACCCGCCGTCGGCCGGCCCGCCCCGCAGCTGCGCCCTCAGCATGAAGTCGATGACGCGGTGCAGCGAGGCCTTGAACACCGGGTTCCTGCGCTCCAGATACAGCCGCAGGATCAGCTGCGCCGCGCTCGACGTGCCCGCGTCGTCGAAGGTGGCGTTCCCGTAGTAGTGCTGGAACTCCTCCAGCCGCCAGCCGTTGGCGCCGACGGTGTCGTACCACTCGCGCAGGGAGCCCTCGCCGGCGAAGTCGTGGATGTAGTTCCAGCCGCCGACGGGCAGTTGGGCGCGTACGAGGGCGAGCCCGGTGCGTTCGGCCGCCCGGAGGAAGGTCTCGTCCCCGGTTGCGTGGTACGCGTCGAGGAGGCCGTGCCCCACGCTCGGCGTACCGGGCGGCTGCACCCAGCACATGGTGCGCCTGGCCTCCATCTCGCCCCAGGTGAGGGAGAGATCGGGCAGGTAGCTCCACACATAGGCGCCGTAGTACGAGACACGTTCATCCATGAAAACGGCGGCCCGTCTCATGGCATCGCGAACCGCCTGTGCGCCGACGGTGGCCCCTGTGGGTCCGGACGGTGCCGCGGGTCCTTGCGCGGCCGCTCGGGCAGGACCGGCCGACAGGGCCGGAAGCGCTCCGAGGAGTACGGGAGCGGCCGCGAGCCGTCCGAAGTTCCTGCGGGTCATGGGCGTCTCTGTCATGGTGCGCCTCCAGGCGTGGCTGACCGTGCCGCGGCCCGGGCGGCCGGATGCCTTCCACGGGGGGAGGTCCGGCGGAGGGTTCACAACTCGGGTGCGACAGCGGGGGATCGGGCGTCTGCCCTTACGCCTACCACCGGGCTCCTCGGTGCTCAATAGTTCTCACACATGATGCGTGTTCATTCATGTGAACTCTATGGTGGCAGGCGGATCGAGTTTCGCCGAACCGGTTCACGGCCCGGCGCGGCCTCGTCCAGACCGCGCGGGTCCGCATCGCGCCGACGTCGGAGCCGGCACTGCGCCCGCGCGGGATGCGCCGGGGTCACAGGACGCTGGGGCTGCGGTGCTCGAGCAGGACCGCGTCGCGCCGGAGTCCGTGGTACCGGCCGATCCGTTCACGGGTGCCGATGGCCGAACCCCACACTCCGTGCCGCTGACCCGGAACCCCACAGATCCCGGTGGCTTCAGGGAAACCGAAGGTCCTTCAGCGCGAACCCGCGGGTCCACCGGTGTGCGTCAGGTCGACGCGTCCGTGGGTTCGGGTGAAACACGGGTGCTGAGCGAGCCGAAGGGCTTCGGCGGTGACGTCGGCCTGGGCGTTCTCGGGTTATGACTGCCGCCCGCCGAACTGCCAGTTGTGCACCTCAATGTCGGCGTACCGGTCCGGGGTCAGGATGGCGCGTGCCGTTTCCGGGTCCGGCGCCCGGACCAACGCCGCCGTGCCCAGCCAGGTGGTGCCGTTGTCGGACAGAAGCGGCCCGTAGGCGATCAGCTCGTCCCGGTCGGGCGGCACCGCGAGGTCGGCAGCCTGCCCCGTGCCGAGGCCGAGCACCAGGTACCGGTTGCCGCCGGTCCGGCCGCCGGGGAAGTCCCACATGGTGCGCCCCAGCGTGTTGCGCCACCGTCGCAGCAGCACGTCCCGGTAGACACCGGCCTGGTAGTTCGGCTCGTCGAAGGCGAACGCGCGGGCAGCGGCGGGATCGGGCAGGTCGACGACGTGCATGCTGCCGGTTGGCGTGTCGCCGTCGTCGGCGAGGGTTGGGCCCCGGGCGATCATCTCCTTCGCGTACCGGTCCATGTAGGACCAATGCTCTTCCAGCAGCTCGTCGCGCAGCGCTGCGGAGCCGGGCCGGTCGCGGTGGTAGCAGAGGAACTCCATGCCCAAAGGATCTCTTCAAGGAGGTAACCGGGTCGAGTGGCTTTCACTGCGGTGGCTGCTCGGCAGCCTCACCCAGAAGCGGAAGATCTCGACGTACTCGGTGAGGACGAGGGCCATGCCGCGGTTGACGGCGAAGCGGATGTCACGCCCCCAGCCCCGCGCCTCGGCGAGCCGGTGAGCAAGGTACTTCGCCCAGGTCAGCCATGGCCTGGCCAGGTCAACGGCTGCTGGATCGAGACGCCGTAGTCACGCGGGATCTGCTCGAACAGCGGCAGCTGCCTCCAGCCGGGACTCGGCCGCCAGGCCAGCGCGGGCGGCGGCTTGCGAGGGGCGCCCCGCCGTCCTCCGCTCGTCGAGGGGCGGGTGCCGATCCGTTGCGGTGGTGCAGGCCATGAAGAACAGCTGGTGGTGCCGGATGGTGTTGAGCTCACGTCGGCCTCGGCGGTCAGCCGGCCGACAGCGGCCTGGGCGTTGAGCCGGGCTTGGCACCAGCACAGGCGGCAGTACGTACACCGAGTGCTCGACGACTCCTGTTCCGCATGCGCGGCTGCCATCGGCACGACGACCACGGGCGGGTCCCTCCCTTGCCCAACTGCGCCGTGCGGGCACCGTCATGCGGCCCGGAGCCCGGGCTTCCGCGGGAGGGGAGGTCAGGTCATGCGCTTGAGCGTCGCATACACGACGAGATTGCCGAGGTAGCCCGTCTTCTTGGTGTAGCCCCCGCCGCACGTGATCACCCGCAGCTGGGGAACCCTGGCGCCGGCATACACCTTCTTGGTGGGAAAGGCGTGCTTCGCATACACCTCCACGGCGTCCACGGAGAAATGCGCGGTGCGCCCGTCGAGCCGCGTGACCTGGATGGCGCTCCCTTTGGTGAGAGCGCCGAGCCGGTAGAAGACGGCTCGGCCGGTGGGGGTGTCGACATGGCCCGCCACGACGGCCGCGCCGATCTCCCCCGGCGCGGGCCCCCTGGAGTACCAGCCGGCGAGCTGCGCCTTGTCGACCGGCGGAACCTCCAGCGCGCCGTTCTTGCCCAGTGCGAGGTTCATCATCGGGGTGTCCACACCGATGGCGGGGATACGCAGCCGCACCGGTACGGAACGCGGCCGGGTACCCGGCGGCGCCACGGCCGCCCTTCGGGGAGCCGGGCCGGCGGCGAGAAGGGGCGGGACGGCCGGCCCGAAGGAGACCACCGGGCCCGGCACCGGTGCGGTGAAGGCCTGGGCGGCGGACGGCTGGGGAGCCGTCTCGCCGCGCAGCCCGTGGATCAGCAAGCCGATGCCGACCAGCAGCATGACGCCGAACACCCTGGTCGACGTGAAGAGGGAGGATTGCTTGCGTCCCATAGCGGTCCGGGCTCCGGTCTCGGTTACGGAGGTGACGGGTCCCGTCGGCCGGCGCCGGGGGACGCTCAGACTGCCGAACCGTTGCGGTGCCGGCGCCGCAGCGTCAGGACGCCGCCCGCCGTCGCGGTGAGGACCAGCGCGGCTCCGATGGTCATCTCCGTGCTGTTCATCCCCCCGCCACCGCCGAACCCACCGCTCACCGCGCCGTTCGGACGCCCGGCGACCTCGAATTCGGACTGGACACGGACCCCGGGAGGACACTTGACCGTGATGTCGTACGTGCCTTCCTTCGCGTTGTCGGGGACGGTGAACGTGCCCTCCAATTCCCCGTCGCTGCCACTCCCGGTCAGATTGATCTGACCCCCGATCTCCGCCTGTCCCTTGGCGTAGGTCGCTGCCGGGTCGCAGACCCCCGACGTGCTGACGGTGATGGTCGAGCCGGGGTAACCCACCTCGGGACTGACCGTGACCTCGGACCCTTCGGCGACTGCCGCGGGAGCCGAGAGGCCGAGTGCGGCCAGGGCCAAGGCACTACCGGCGAGAAGACGTGCGGTACGCATTTTCACCACCCTCCGAGTGGCGCGGGCCAGGACTCGTTTGCCCCGACGAGGACGCCGCGCTTCAGGGGGAAAGGCAATCAGTTCTTGTGATCAAACGACCGCAGCGAAATGGCCCGGGGATTCCGCGTCGTTTTCGTGTCGTGCCATTCCCACAGGTCGTGACGGCCGCAATACGCTCAAGGGCGGAACAGAAACGGCGCGGCGAACGGGTGGCGACACGCGGGTCGCGGCCGCCGCCCGGGCGTGTCGCGAGGCCCTTCGGAACCCGCGCGGAGACGACCGGGCACGACGCCGGGCCGGTCCGGCGAAGGCCCGCTCCGCTCCGACGGTGCCCCGTGCCGGCGCCAGCGCACGGACCGCTCACGACAGCAGGGGAAGACATGAGCGCACTCGCCGACGCCCGCATCGCCACCAGACTGCCCGCCCGGGACCTCGACAGAGCCCGGCGCTTCTACTCCGAGACGCTCGGTCTCGCCCCCGTCGACGAACGCCCCGGCGGCCTTCTGTACCGGTGCGGCGGCTCGGACTTCGCTCTCTTCCAGTCCACGGGGGCCTCACCGGGCACCTTTACGCAGATGGCCTTCGAGGTCGACGACATCGACGCGGCCGTCACCGAGCTCCAGGGCCGGGGAGTGGTCTTCGAGACCGTCGATCTGCCCGGACTCAGGACGGTGGACGGCATCGCCGACATCGACGGCAACTACCCGAGCAAAGGCGCCGGCGGCGAACGCGGCGCGTGGTTCCGCGACAGCGAGGCAACCTGCTGGGGGTCGGGCAAGCGGTGAAGTGAACGGCGGCGCCCGGCCCGTTCACCATCTGCGCAGCCAGTCCTCGATGACGTCCAGGTCCTCGCCCCGAAGACCACGACGGGGATCGACGCGATGGAGAAGGGCCCTGTCCCCGTCGCGGTCGCGCACCCACGCCCGGTCCGCGTCGCCGATCTCGTCGTCGACCCAGACGAACGGGCGCCCGGCGGCCCGGTCGAGGAGTACCCGGGTCTTCCAGTGGAGCCCCGCGCGCCGATCCCACTCCTCCTGCTCCGACGGCTCCGGCCAGTCCACCACGGCGAGGCGGGGCAGCCCGAGCCGTGGCGCGATGCACTCGTTGGCTTCGTCCATCCACGTCGTGGCCCAGACGAGCTCACAGGGAAGCGCCGCCAGCCTGGGCCCAAGCCCCGGATCGAGGCGGGCCAGCAGCGGATTCGAGCCGCCCGCCGCCCCTCGCTCCGGCGCCTGCCCACCACCCTCGTGCGCACCGGGTGCGGCACCGAACGGCAGGAGGGGCCCGTCGACATCGAGGAACAGCAGCGGCCGGCGGCCCTTGGCAACGGTCATCGCGGCACGATATCCGCCCCCCTCTCCTCGTGCCGCCGTCAGGGGCGTTGACGAGTCAGGGCCGGTCCTCTGTTAAGGAAACCGGCCCTGACCTGGTGTTTCGAGTGTCGGGGTGGCGGGATTCGAACCACCACCTCTCCGTCCCGAATCAGGCTCTGGAGAACTGGCGCGACCCCGTGACGAGCTGGTGGCCTGGATGTCCCGCTGGTAGGGCGAATGACAGACCATCCTCACCTCTTCGGCCCCCTGGGGGTCGTTTCGTCTTGATATGAGTTGTTTCTCTGGTTAAGTGACGGTGCGTAACTACGTCTCGCTGTCGGTCGTTTCCTGGGCCTGCGCTCGGGTGGGTTCGTGAGATCTCGTTGCGACGGTGCTGACCGAGGTCGACGGCGACAAGAAAGGACTCGTCCCATGGCAGTGGATGCCGCCCCCTCCGCCCCGCCTGGCAAGCGGCGAAAAGCCAGATTCAGAACGACTCTCGTCTTGCTGCCCACGGCAGCACTGGCGATGGCGATGGCTTTGATCTCCAACCTTGCGAGCGCAGCTGAGGCGCCCGTTGGGCTGGGAACCGCCATGAGCTACGCGGTCCTGGCCGGTTCTGCGGTCACCAATACGGGTCCCACGGTCGTCAACGGCGACCTTGGAGTCAGCCCCGGGTCCTCGGTGACCGGCTTTCCGCCCGGAATCGTCAACGGTGTGCAGCACGTGGCGGATGCCCCCGCCGCTCAGGCCCAATCCGACCTGACCATCGCCTACAACGATGCAGCCGGCCGGACCCCCACCGCCAGCCTGACCTCGCCGGGCGACATCGGTGGATTGACGCTGACGCCCGGCGTCTACAACGCCTCGTCGTCTCTGAATCTCACGGGGACCGTCACGCTCGACGCCCAGGGTGACCCCAATGCCGTCTTCATCTTCCAGATCGGCTCCACCCTGATCACCGCTCCGGGGAGCAATGTCCTGCTCGTCAACGGGGCGCAGGCGTGCAACGTGTTCTGGCAGGTGGGAAGCTCCGCCACCCTGGACGTCAATTCCTTCTTCAAGGGCAACATCCTTGCGCTGACCTCTGTCACGGTGAACACCAACACGGCGGTCGAGGGCCGGACGCTGGCGCGCAATGGTGCCGTCACGCTGGACAGCAACGTCATCACGAGGGCGGTCTGCATGACAGGCCCGCCCGGACCCACCGGGCCTCCCGGACCCACCGGACCCACCGGACCCACAGGGCCCCCCGGACCGACCGGCTCCACAGGACCCTCGGGACCCGCCGGACCTTCGGGACCCGCCGGACCTTCGGGACCCGCCGGACCTTCGGGACCCGCCGGACCTTCGGGACCCGCCGGACCCTCCGGACCACCCGGACCCTCCGGACCCGCCGGCGGGCCGTCCGGGCCTCCCGGGCCGTCCGGACCTCCTGGGCCTCCCGGAGCACCGGACCACGACCACGACCGGGACCACGACCGGGACCACGACGGTCGGGATGACCACGGCGACAAGGACGACGGCCGTAAGCCCTGACAGGGAAGCGCTCGGCCTTACGGCCGTGTCGCAGTCCGGGTAACTCCCGAGAAGCAGGATCTGCGACGCAAAGGACCGGTTCCCACCGCTACAGCGGACCGCGCCCCTGGACACATAGTCCAGGGGCGCGGCTGTCCCCGGACTGCCCGAGGGCCGGTGGCGCTTCATCCGCCCTGGTGTGTGGTGGCGGAAGAGACTGCGATGTCGAACTCGTGAGGGGTGGCCCCCGCGCTTTCCAACTGTCCACGTGAGCGTACGCGGGGGTCCACGCGGCGGATCAGGCGGGTTGGCACGTGGGATGGGCGGCCGCGGCCGGCGCACCGGACAAGGTCCAGGACAACCGGCCGGGCTCGGGCCGAGGTCTCGATCGCGCGTAGGTACGACACGGACACTCCCAACGCTGGGAGACGGCACGGGGCGAGACGGGCCGAGCGCAGGGGGCGGTTCTCCGAATCGCAGACCCGCTCTGAACCGTGCTTCTCAAGGCCATCGCCGACCTCGGGTATGTACGTAACGCGGGATCGGGGGAGTTGGCCGCACAGGCGACGTTCCGGGTTCGCCACCTGGCTCTTGTCACGCTCACCGGGATGTGGGAGTAGGCGTTGGACGCACGCCGGGCGATGAGCCCCGGCTCGCCCGTGGCTGCCCTCGACGCGTTGCTGAAAGCTCGCCGGTAGGGCACTGGTCTGGAGACGAATTTCCAAGATCTTCTCCAGGACTCCTCCAGATAGCCCCCGAGAAACAGGTCAGGCCCGGTGCTGATCTCTCAGCACCGGGCCTGACCTGGTGTTTCACTGTCGGGGTGGCGGGATTTGAACCCACGACCTCTTCGTCCCGAATCAGGTCCTGGAGGGCTGCCCACCTGTGTCTCATCCCAAAGGTGCAGTTCAGAGCGTTGGGTCGCGTCGGTCTCCGTTGCTGGCTCAGGGGCGTGATTTCAAGATCGTCTCCAAGATTTCTCCATGAAGCTGAGACTGGGACCGTTCTGCCGTGGCTGCCGCCCGCTATGCGCCCATCACCCATGAGACACCCCGAGGCGGAGCAGATTTGCAGCGGGCTCCAGTCACCCCGGGGCGCTTGCGCGTCTGCTCGAGGAACGGGCTCAGCAGAGTCATCCAGCCGCGCTCCCAAGCCCGCATGTGTCTGACGTGGACGCGTCGGCGCCGTAGGGCACAACGAGTGTTTGCGGTGGGGTGAATCGTGCATTCACTGGCATCGGGTGTGTTTTATCACAAGAAGTCCAAGATTAAGGCAAAACACCCTGAAAGGTGCACAACCTTCTGGGCCGGATCTCAGCGAACTCGCTATGCAACCAACCACCTGACGGAAGCCACACTTCCCGCTACCCTTAGTGCGCAAGGCGGGGAGGGCTGCATGGTTGTCTACACGTGCCAGGATCTTCGGGAGAAGTACCCAGATCCTGAAGAGCAAAAGACTTTGCTGCGACTTTACGGACTCTCCCAATTTATGGGGATTTCAATCCTATCGGGACGCTACCGAGTCCCAGCTTCCCTGCATGAACCAATCACCCTCACCCCCCTAGGGGAGAGTGTTTGTCGTAGGCTCATGAAGATCCGGAGCCTCAAATGGGCGGAAGCTCGCCTCGCATGTTTCCTGTCTTTCTATCACAGCGAACTTCTAGTCGACCATGAGAAAACAGATCTCGTAACCCTAACGTCCGCGTTCAATGAGGAAATGATCTCAGGGAAGGTTCTGCATCCCTTCATCTGGGGGCGCGAACTCTACGATAGGGCTTTCGAGCTATTTCCCCACGAGCCTAGCGATCTGGACCACGGTGAGACTATTCGACTGCTGGAGGGCACTCCCCGCGGAGTCTTCCAGCAGCTCGACTTGATTACCGGACCTTTGGGGATTCTGCGCAGCCAGGAAATGCGCAACGCACCCCCTACCGTCAGAGTGCCGCTGTACCACTGTGCAAAAAGAAGCTGCAGCGCTGTTCACGGAACTTTCCTAATCACCGCAGATAGCCAGATCGCCAAAACTCAGAATAAGCTGGAAGAGATTCTCAACAAAGAGTACGGATTGCCTTCGGCGTTCTTTGAGTTCTTCACTGAGGTCGAGGATGCTCTCTGTGACTATTACGGAGACAGTCGCAGTGTAGGCGAGATCCCACTACTGGGTCAGTGCTTCTCGGACGCAGAACTCGATGCCATCTTGCTGGAGGCGCTTAAGGGAAAGGATGCCCCGCTACGAGTGGCGCTATCCTCCAACGACCTTTCTGTCTCGAACCCTCGCGATTTTAGTGGCTCCCTCAGTAGGGCGGCTAAAATTCAGGCACTTCTCCTCATGAAGAGCCGGGACCTCATCACTTCAATTGACAGGGCCGTCTATTCAGGGGAAATCGACATCCCCGAATACGAGATTCGCAATCCGAAGGTATTGAGGGCCAAATCAGGTTACTACGACCTTACGGCGCAATGCTCGCGATTCGGGGTTCAAGTGGTGCCTGCGGATCGATCGCTGGCTCTGGTGCGACTTCAGCGACTCATCCTTGCCATCTATCCACCGTCGGACTCCAACGCTTCGCGTGATCTGTACTGGCGGCTAAAAAAAGTGCAGGGCGCCTCAGTTGAGGAGAAGCTGCATCGATACTTGGGAAAGGAAGAGCCCGCCGAGGTAATTCGCCGACTGATCCTCGTAGGTCCGGGTCCGTTCTCGATTGCGGCCGAGAGGTGCGGCTTGGTGCCGTCCGATGTGGAAGCGATGGAGGACGGTGACCTACTCAACATCCTTCTTTGGAAACTCGGATTCGACGTTGTCACGGGACACGAAGCGACTGGTTCACTGCAGCTACACCGGGAAGCCTTCGCGCAGGTCGTAACAGCATATTCCGGCTACAATGAGTCCGAGAGGTACGAAATCAAGCGGGAGGCAGCGCCTCTATTTTCGTCTCTCGAAAAGACGCTGGACTCGACCCTTTCTTTTTCCGCGTGGGCTCTCACGTTCGACCACTGGTCTGCCCATCCGCGATTTAACTATCACATCTCGGACGCTCGCGCCCACATGGCCGATTTGCTGAACAAGGCAGCAAGAGCATCTGCAACCGAAGCGGTAATTTATGACTCCCAGGGGCGAAACACCCTTTTCCCGCTTATCTCGGGGTTCTCGCGCTTGCGCGATTACTTGCAAGATGTTCAGCGCTCACCTGAACGTTATGCGCGACCGGTCAACGAAATGCCCAGCTATGCTCACCATGCTGAGCTCACACCCTTCCCCTTCGTGCACACGATCCCATTCTTGGATTTGAGCGTAGATTCTCAAGCTCGGATCCTGGCACTCTTTAAGGATTTCACAAGAATTCTTGAGGAGGGCGCGGTGAAGAGTGTTCGTAACGGCTTGCATCACCAGCGGGAACAAGAGGAATTCCCGAGGGAGGAAGAGCTCTTGCGTTGCGTGAGGGCAATTGCCAATTTCCTAGAGGCAGCCGAGAGTTCCGGTCTTTGTCCGACATTCTTCCGCTCTACCGGGACCTCGCGAGATTCGGCAGGGAGATCATCCTATTCTTTTAAGGATTACAAGGGTCGCGAGTACGTCGCGAGAATGCCATCCGGTATAGGGCGAGCAGGGATGCCTGCTTTGCTGACGGATCAATTTGTAATTCCGGTGGCCAATTTGGATGCTTCCACGGACGTCCTCAGATTCGACGTTGGCACCCGCTCCACCTATACGGAACTCTGGCAGGAGTGGCCGAAATATCGAGCGGCCTCAGATTCTGCTAGGGATCTGATGGCGTCGCTACCGTCTTCAGACGTCAGTTGAACCGAATGACGTAGCTCGTGCCGGCCCGGTCTCGGCGGGTGGCCCGCTTAGGAAAGAATTAAGCACCACTTCTAACAATGCTCGCGCAAACTCAGCCCGCACCTAACCGTGCGGAAGCAGGGCAAGTGCGAGGCCGCGATACGTTCCGGGCCGGGCCGTGGGGATCGCTTCCCTGCGAGTAGTTCATTTTGGAACGGTTTTCGGAGATGGCTGCCCTTCCAGCGTCACGCGCTAGGAGGATCGGCAACGTCAGCCGGCAGGAGTCGGCTGGTGAAGCCCTCTGCGCACAGCCGCTCGTAGGCAGCCATGACGGTGCCCGGAACATCCTGTTCGATGGCCAGCCCCCTGCCGGGAAAGGCGAGCACTCGTTGCAGGGCGCCTACGATCATGTCGATCACCATGTGCGGGTCCCCGATTGAGTCGGTGTACTCGCCCAAGCCCATCGGCGTGGACGCGCACACCACTTCGACCTCATCCCAGAGCTTCCGCATCATGGCGTACGAGCGTCGCTCTTCATACGGCTTGCTCACCAGCAGGACCGACGAGACCTCGACGCCGGTCTCAGCCAACACCGATTTCGTGAACTCGATGTTCTCTCCGGTGTTCGTGGCGCGCGGCTCCAGCAACACGGCGGAATCGGGCACACCGAGCTGCAACGCCCGCTCGCGGTAGTGGACAGCCTCTCCACGCGGCATACGCGCTCGGGTCGTGGGGCTGGTGGACCCGGTGAACACGATGACCGGGGCCATGCCTTGGCGGTAGAGCTCCGCTGTCACGTCGGCTACGCCGAGATCATGGCTGCCAAGACCGACGGCCACCGAACAGGGCCGCGGGGCGTGGTGCATGCGGTGGTAGTCCCACAGAAGCTGGGCATCTGCCCATGCCTGCGCCGAGATCATTTCTACGCCTTCCCGTCCTGTGCCGAGTCCGGAACCTTGAAGTCGTACTCCCACGCGAAGCGCGATGCCGCGTGGATGCCGATGGCGTACTCAACGACCGTGCCGTCTGCCGTGTAAGTCGTGCGGTGCAGCTCCATGACCGGTTCCCCCAGCGGCAACTGCAGGAGCTTCGCTTCATCCACTGTGGGGACGCGGGCGAACAGGGCTTCTCTCATGTGGTCGATCTCGTATCCCGCGTCATACAGCACCCTGTAACCGCCGCCACGGCCGGCAGGGCCCGGCGTCGGGTCGACGATGCGTGTTCCCTCGACGTGCTCGGGCCGGTAGTAGCTGGTCAGGGTGTGGGTGGGCTGCGTGCCCTCCTTCACCAAGCGGGCACGTGCGTACACCTCGGAGCCGACGGGGACACCCAGCCCCTCGGCGACGGCATTGCTCGCCTCGACACGGCTCACGGTCTGCGTCTGCTCGTTGCGCTTGTACTCACGCCCTGACGCCACACGGTCCGCGATGAATGCGACCTCATCGCTGTCACGCCACTTGACCTTGTCGTACCGGGCGATGCCGAGCCGCTTGAGCGGAGTGCGGGGGCGTACGACCGTGCCGTGCCCGCGGACCGATGTCACCAGTCCTTCCGCTTCAAGGGCCTTGTACGCCTGATGAACCGTGGACTTGGAGCCTTCCCCAGCCTCGACAAGGTCTCTGATCTGGGGCAGCTGGGCCCCCGGCGCGTAGTCGCCGTTCCTGATCTGGTCCGCGAGCCGATCCGCCAGCTCGCGCCACTTGGGTGCCACAGACGAACTCCTTTCGATGTGCCCCAGTGAAGCACAGTCCCAGGACTGTTGACAGTCCTGGGACTGCGTGCCATCGTCATTGCAGCGCCGCAGTCCTAGGACAGCGTCTCCGGAGGGCCTTCTTTGGGCTGCTCCGGCGCCCGGAGGGCCCGTGGAACGGCTCGAAGGAAGCGACTGGCCTTTGAGAACTGAACAGCGTGCACGAGGTATCCGCTCCCCTCCAGCGACAAGCGAGCGGCGCGCGTGGGTTCTGTCCCTCACGCGGTACAGCGCAACCCGACCCTTCCGCCGCGTGCCTGCGGCGGCCGGTTGCCTCCGCTGCTCGTCTCGTACGAGCAGCGCTGAGGGGAGCCGGATGTTCCGACTTCAACGGCGCGCACCCCCGGTGCTGGAACACCGGGGGTGCTGTTCGGGCCGTAGAACCTGCTAGGGAGACCACGACCCATGGAATACATCGCTGCACGTCAGACGGCCGTTACCGGGGCCGTCGACAGCGTTGACCGCGAGCCGACGGCCGCGGAGCTGGACGCGATCGAGCAGGAGCTGCCCGCGATCCTCGCGGAGGTCGACCTGCTCGACGCGCAGATCGTCACCCTGGACCGCACCCCGACTGAGCTGGACGCCCGGCGCATCCGCCGGGCCCGCCGCCGGGTCCTGGTCGCGCGCCGGGAGCTGGCCAACCGCACCACCCCCGAGGGCCTTGCCGGGGGTGCGGCATGAGGGCCAAGACCGTGCTGCCCGCCGTCGCGATGACGGCGGTGTCGATGGTCCTCACCCTCGCGGTGGTGGTGATGTGGCTGGGCACGGCGGTGCCGTGGCCGGTCGCCCTGGTCGTCGGTCTCGGTATCGACGGCGGATGGCTCGCCACCCTCGCCTACGAACGCCGCCTCGCCGCGCAGGGCGACCACAGCCCGGCGGTGACTGTGGTGGGCTGGTCGTTCGGCCTGCTCGCCGCCGGCGTCCTGGTCGCCCACGCGCTCACGGCCGAAGCATCGGCCGGTGCGTGGCTGGCGGTGGCGTGGCTGCCGCTCGCGGCGAAGGCACTGTGGCTGGTGCACGGGCTGTGGGAGCGCACCGCCCTCACCCCGGGCGCGCTCGGCGCGATCCGGGGGATCCAGCAGGAAGCCCGGGACGAAGCAGCCGTGTCCCGCGCCCGACTCCGGGCGGAAGCCACCACGGAGGAGACACGGCTGACAGCCGTGACCGAAGCGGGTGCCCGCGTCGCACGCGTCCAGGCCAGGACCGCGCAGACCCTTTCCCGAGCATGGTCGACGCTGGAGACGGCACGGGACGGGGAGGACACCGGGCGAGCGCTGACCAGCGTGACCCACCGGGTCACACCCGACGTCGCATCCCGCTGGGAGCTCCCCGTCTGGGGCCCCTCCGAGCCGGTGCCGGCGCTGGAGTCGGGCCCGGCGCTCACGGATGAGGCGCTGGACACGGTCGTGGAGCAGATCCGTACCAGCGAGGATCCGGCCCTGTCGTACCGGGAGATGGCGACCCGGTTCCGGGCGGCCGGTCACGCCGCGTCGGAGGTCCGTCTGCGGGCGGCGTGGAAGCGCGTCGTGTGATGGGGGCGCTGCCGGTGTTCCGGTGGCGCCTCGCCCCGGACGGATATGCCACCCGCCGCCAGCTCCGCGCCGTCGGGCTGCGGCCCGGCGGTCAGGACGTGGCCGCTCAGCTCGAACGGCCCCGCTGGACGCGCGCCGGGCGATGAGCCCCGGCTCGCCCGTTGCCGTCCTCGACGCGCTACTGAAAGGCTCGCCGGTAGGGAGCTGGTCTGGAGAAAGATTCCAAGATCTTCTCCAGGATTTCTCCAGAGAGCCCCTGAGAAACAAGTCAGGCTCGGTGCTAATCTCTCAGCACCGAGCCTGACCTGGTGTTTCTCTGTCGGGGTGGCGGGATTTGAACCCACGACCTCTTCGTCCCGAACGAAGCGCGCTGCCAAGCTGCGCTACACCCCGATGTCACTCGCTCTCGCGGCGACGACGTTTACTTTAGCCCACCGGCGCCCGGAGACGAAATCCGGTTTTCCGGGGCCCCCACCTGGGGCGGAGCGGTGTGAGCGGTGCCGGACGCCGTCAGGGGAGGGGCGGCGTGAGCGGGGGGAGCCTCAGGCGTCCCACCCGTATCGCCGGTGCCCCGATTCCCCCGTCGCGCCCACCGGCGCGGTTGGGGGACGCCCGGCCACTGGCTCAGTCCCGCGCGACCAGCGTGAGCAGCGTCGCCTCCGGCGGGCAGGCGAAGCGGACCGGGGTGTAGCGGTTGGTGCCGCAGCCGGCCGAGACGTGGAGGTAGGAGACGAGACCGTCGGACTCGTGGGTGGAGAGGCCCTTCACCCGGTCGGTGTCGATGTCGCAGTTGGTGACCAGCGCACCGTAGAAGGGGATGCACAGCTGGCCGCCGTGGGTGTGGCCCGCCAGGATCAGCGGGTAGCCCTCCGTGGTGAAGGCGTCCAGGGAGCGCAGATAAGGGGCATGGACGACGGCCATCGAGAAGTCGGCCGTCTTGTCCGGGCCGCCGGCGACCTTCTCGTAGCGGTCCCGCTTGATGTGGGGGTCGTCGAGCCCGGTGAAGGCGAGTTCGAGGCCGCCGTCGAGCTTCAGGCGGCCGCGCGCGTTGTTCAGGCCGAGCCAGCCCGCCGCGTCGAAGGCGTCCCGGAGGCCCTCCCACGGGTTGTGCACGACGCCCACCGCCGGGGCGTTGCCGTTGAGCCCGTGGCGGCCCTGGGCCTTCTCGAACAGGTAGCGGGCCGGGTTGCGAAGCTTCGGGCCGTAGTAGTCGTTCGAGCCGAAGACGTACACGCCGGGGTACTCCATGAGCGGCCCGAGGGCGTCGAGCACCTCGGGCACGCCGTTGGGGTCCGACAGGTTGTCGCCGGTGTTGACGACGAGGTCGGGGCGCAGCCCGGCCAGGGACTGCAGCCAGGCGCGCTTCTTGCGCTGTCCGCACACCATGTGGATGTCGGACACCTGCAGTACGCGCAGGGGCCGCATTCCTCTCGGCAGGACCGGGACGGTCACCCGCCGGAGCCGGAAGGAGCGGGCTTCGAACCCGGCCGCGTAGGCGATGCCGACTGCTCCGAGAGCCGTGACACCGGCACCGATTTTGAGGGGGAGGCCGTAGCGTGCGCGCATGCGCCCATCGTCGCAGACGGTCCGCTCTCCGCATACGGCCCGTCCCCGTCCGTGCCCGACCGCCCGAGCGGCAGGAGCAGGAGCAGGAGCAGCGCTATCCACACATAGGCGTTGGCACCCATGAATCCGGGCACACCGCCGTCGTTCCAGCGCCACAGCCAGACCATGCTGCTGCACAGGACGGCGTAGCTCACCAGGGCCCAGGTCAGCAACCGGCGGCGGCGCTCCCCGCCCGGCGCGGCCAGCAGTCCCTTGTCCGCGAGCACGGCGAGGGCCGGGATCAGCCAGACCAGATGGTGCACCCAGGTGACCGGGCTCACCAGGCAGGCCGCGATTCCCGTCAGGGCGAAGCCCGCGAGTTCGTCACCCGCGGCGACGGCCTGCCGCGCCCGCCGGGCCCACAGCCACATCAGGAGGAGTACGCCGGCGGCCCACACCGCGCGGCTGGGCTCGGCGAACGGCTCGGTGAGCCGGGCCAGCATGCCCTGCCAGGACTGGTTCGAGACGAAGGAGAGCGAACCGACCCGCTCGGTGTTCCACATCGCCTCGGTCCAGAACGTGCGCGATGCCGTCGGCGCCGCCCAGGCCGCGAGCAGGGTCGCGGCGCTCGCGGTGCCGATGGCGACCCCGGCCGCCCGCCACCGCCGGGTGACCAGCAGATAGCAGATGAAGATCGCCGGGGTGAGCTTGATCGCGGCGGCGAGCCCGATGCCGACGCCGGCCAGCCGGCCGAGGGACGGGAAGCGCTCGCGCCAGGCCGTCAGCAGCAGGCAGTCGGCGAGGACCAGCGCCAGCAGGAGCAGATTGACCTGGCCGAAGCTCACGGTGTCGCGGACCGGCTCCAGCAGGGCGAACATGCAGGCCGCCACGGCGTACGCGAACCATCTGTGCCGGCTCTCCCGCCGGATCGTCGCATCGAGGCAGACGTAGAGGATCACGGCGGCGGCCGCGACGTTCATCAGCTGGCTTATGGCCAGGGCGCTGTGCCAGCCGACCAGGGTCATCGGCAGCATGCAGAGCGCCGCGAACGGCGGATACGTGAAGCCGTAGCGGGTTCCGGGCCTGAGGTAGTCGTAGATCGGGTGGCCGCCCATCCAGTGCTCGACCGCCCCGTAGTAGACGTGCAGGTCGAACCAGTGCCGGTGGAACGGCACGGTCGCGAGGAAGAAGACCACCACCGCTGACATGCCGAGGGACACCAGGACACGGCCCCGCGTGGTCACGGGGATCCTCACGCTGTGCTCCCCAGCGGACGGTGCGGGTCCCCCGTCGGGCGGTCGCTCTGCGGAGGGGGATCCATGGGACGGGGAGCCGCCGGAGGGAGTGCCTCCGGACGGAGAGCCCTGTCTGCCGCTCGTGCCGCCACCCTGTATGCGCACCACAGCGCCAGTACCCCCAGTGTGCTTCCGCCAACTGCGATCAACAGCTGATTATGGTCGGGCGCGAACCTGCTCGGCATCACCACAAGAGCGAGAAGTCCGCTCAGCAGGGCCGCCGTGCGCACCGGACGCACCGAACCCCTGGGCGCAGTGGCCGCGATCAGGAACACGCCCCACAAGACGTACCACGGGCGGATCGCCGGGCCCAGGACGGCCACCGCACCCAGGCTGAGCCCCACGGCGTACACGGGCCTGTGCAGGTGGTGGCGCTTCCAGAACACCAGGACGGCGAGGGCGGCGGCCGCGAGTCCCGCCAAGTGCCAGGCCGGTACGGCGAATTCCGCGAGCCCGCTGCCCACACCCCGCAGCCCGGCCCCGGTCAGGCGCCCGAGCGTCGACGTCAGCGGCCAGTTGCCCGGTGAGGCCGGGGTGTCGAGGGCGGTGGTCCAGCCGTAGCCGGTGCCGGCCAGGGCCGTGGCCGCGACGGTGGTGGCGGCCGCCGCGCCGCCCGCCGCCAGTGCCGCCGACCCCGTCAGCCCCAGCAGCCGGCAGCGGCGGATGTCGACGGCGACGCGGAGGACCGGCATGCGCGCAGGCTGTCAACGACCGGTGGCCGCGGGCCGACGCGGGCGCCACCCGGAGACGGCCACGACGTGTCCGGCGCCTTACGGGCGGAGGGCGGGGCCGCGGCTGCGGGGAAGGGGACCGCGGGTCGCGACTCCGACGCGGCTTCCGTGCGGGGCGGCCGGCCCGGCGCGCGCCCGGCGAAATGCGCGGGCGCATCACGGCGCACGCCTGCCACAATCGATGCATGACCACGCTCAAGTCCAAGCTGCAGGAAGACCTCACCGAGGCGATCAGGGCGCGCGACGAACTGCGCTCCTCGACGCTCCGGCTGACCCTCTCCGCGATCACCAAGGAGGAGGTCGCGGGCAAGGAGGCGCGTGAGCTCTCCGACGACGACGTCCAGAAGGTGATCGCCAAGGAGGCGAAGAAGCGCCGCGAGGCGGCCGAGGCCTTCGCCCAGGGCGGTCGCGCCGAGCAGGCGGACCGGGAGAAGGCGGAGGGCGAGATCCTCGACGCCTACCTCCCCAAGCAGCTTACGGACGACGAGTTGCACGGCATCGTGGCCCAGGCCGTCGAGGAGGCCAGGGCCGCGGGCGCCGAAGGCCCCCGGGCGATGGGCGCGGTCATGAAGATCGTCAACCCGAAGGTGGCCGGCCGTGCCGAGGGCGGTCGCGTGGCCGCTGCGGTCAAGAAGCTCCTCGCCGGCTGAGTCCTCCGGCCGGCGCGCGACGCACGATCTGCGCTCGCGACAGTACGGCGAAGGGTCCCGGTGCCATCCGCACCGGGACCCTTCGCGTTACTGCTTCACACCCGTGGCGCCGGGCCGCTCCCGGGTCCGTCGGACTCGGGCGGCCGCTCCCGCGGTCGGCGCGACGGGGTCACCCCCGGTTCCGGCCTCCGTCCCCGCCGCCGTCCTGGCCGCGGGTGACGTTGCCGCCGATGAAGTCCGGCGGGAGCGAGATGCCGGGGAACGGGTCCCGGCCGCCGTTCTTGCCCGGCTTGTCGTCGTTGCCGCGGTCGTCGTCCGGACGCCCCTCGTCCTCGTCGCCGCCTTCCGGCTTCGACGTGTCGGGCACGTGGACGGTGTTGAAGTCCGGGGCCTCCTTGCCCTCCAGGGCCCCGGCCATCGCGTCCTTCCAGATCGGGCCGGGGACCTGACCGCCGAAGACCTTGTCGTGGTAGCGGCCGCCGATGCGGATGTTCACCATCTTGACCTTCTGGGTGGCGCTGCCGACCCAGACCGCACCGGACAGGTTCGGGGTGTAGCCCACGAACCACGCGTTCCTGCGCTCGTCCGTCGTACCCGTCTTGCCCGCGTTGTCACGGTTCGTCAGGCCGGCCTCCTGGCCGGTACCGGAGTCGACCACACCGCGCAGCAGCGTGTTGATGGTGTCCGCGGTGCGCTCCGACATCACCTTGCCGCACTCGGTCTGCGGCACCCTGAGGCTCTTGCCGTCGGCGGTCGTGATCGACTCGATCGCGGTCGGCGTGCAGTGCGTGCCGCGGTTCGCGAACGTCGCGTACGCGTTGGCCATCGTCAGCGGCGAGATACCGGTCGAGCCGAGGGTCAGCGGCGCGGGGCTGGCCGGAAGCTTCTCCCCGTTGCCCTGCACCACGCCCAGGCGGTCGGTCATCTCCACGACGGGGCAGAGGCCGATGTCTCCTATCATCTGCACGAAGTACGTGTTGACGGAGAGCTCCATCGCCTCGCGGAGCGCGTAGGGCCCGACTTCCTTCTCGTTCTCGTTCTCCACCGTGTCGCCGCCGCGGTTGCGCCAGGGGCGGTCGGAGCAGCTCGCGATCGAGTCCGGGTAGGGCATCTTGTACGGCGCCGGGTACGCCTGCGTCGGCGGCCGGCCCTGCTCCAGCGCGGCCGCGGCCACGAACGGCTTGAAGGTCGAACCCACCGGGAAGCCGTAGTTGGAGCCGCCCATCTTGGCGTCGACCGAGTAGTTGATCTGCGTCTCGTTCTCGCCGAAGCCGTACGGCTTGGACTGGCCCATCGCGATGATCCGGCCCGTCCCGGGCTCGACCATCGTGACCGCCGCAGCGACCTTGTCGTCCTGGTAGACGTGGTCCTTCAGCGACTCCTGGGCGGACTTCTGCGCCTGCGGGTCCAGGGTCGTACGGATCGTCAGGCCGCCCTGGTTCCAGACCTTGGCCCGCTCCTCGCGGGTCTTGCCGAAGACCCGGTCCGTCAGGAAGACCTCGCGCACGTAGTCGCAGAAGAAGCCCGCGCCGGCGACGGCCGTGATGCAGCCGTTCTTGGGCTTGCTGACCTTCAGCGTGATCGGCGTCTCCTTGGCCTTGTCGGCCTCGGACTGGGAGATGTCGCCGACGTCGGCCATCCGCTGCAGCACGGTGTTGCGCCGCTTGGTCGCCTCCTCGCCGTCGTTGACGGGGTCGTAGCGGCTGGGCGACTGGACGATGCCGGCGAGCAGCGCGGCCTCCTCCAGTTTCAGGTCCTTCGCCGACTTCGAGAAGTAGCGCTTGGACGCCGCCTCGATGCCGTAGGCCTGCTGGCCGAAGAAGGTGATGTTGAGGTAGTTCTCGAGGATCTTCTTCTTCCCCAGCTCCTCCTCGACCTGGATCGCGTACTTGAGCTCGCGGACCTTGCGGCCGATGGTCTGCTGGGTGGCCTGGGCGACCTTGTCCGGGTCGTCGCCGGCCTCCTCGACGAAGACGTTCTTCACGTACTGCTGGGTGAGGGTCGAGGCGCCCTGGGCGACGCCGCCCTCCTGCGCGTTGCGGTTGACCGCGCGCAGCACGCCCTTGAGGTCGATCGCACCGTGCTCGTAGAAGCGCGCGTCCTCGATCGCGACGATCGCCTTCTGCATGTACGGCGAGACGTCCTTCAGCGGCACGACCGTACGGTCACGCGAGTAGACGGTGGCGATCTGCCCGCCGTCGGCGTCCAGGATGGTCGTGCGCTGACTCAGCGGCGGGGTCTTGAGGTTGGCGGGGATCTCGTCGAACCCCTCGACCGTGCCCTTGGCGGCCAGCCCCAGCGCGCCGGCGGCCGGCAGGGCGAGGCCCGCCAGCACGGCTCCCGCGAGCACACTGACACCGAGGAACTTGGCGGCCTGCTGGGTCCCGGTCAGACCACCGCCCGATCGCTTCTTCGACATAGGGGCAGCCTACGTTCTCATTCTCCGGACACGCGTATATGCCTTGGCCTAAGCTGCTCCCAACTGTCACAGCAGTGCGGTTGTGTATCAAGACCCGCGCAATCCCCGAGCCGCTCCGCGGCGACATCCTTCCCGCGGTCGTCCCCCTTGCCTGGATGATTTGCCGGATTTATTACGTATGCCCTCAGCTCACTCCCCCGGGTGATCTGCCGCTTACGCATAGTCCGTTCGGACCATTCAAGATTGGGCCCGAAGGGGGTGTTGCGCTGTGCCCACCTTCCGTAACGTCCTCAACTGGCAGCGGTGAATATGCCGCTGCCGCCGTGGGGGAGCCTCGATTCGGGAGAGGACGGCGCCGGCATGGGCTGGGTAACCGACTGGAGTGCGCAGGCAGCTTGCCGCACTACCGATCCGGATGAACTGTTCGTACAAGGAGCGGCGCAGAACAGGGCCAAGGCGGTGTGCACCGGATGCCCGGTGCGGACGGAGTGCCTGGCCGACGCGCTCGACAACCGCGTCGAGTTCGGTGTGTGGGGTGGCATGACCGAGAGGGAGCGGCGCGCGTTGCTGCGCCGGCGTCCCACCGTCACCTCCTGGCGTCGCCTGCTGGAGACCGCGCGTACGGAATACGAGCGGAGCGCGGGCATTTTGCCCGTGGGCCTCGAGGACGACGAGACATACGAGACGTTCGCGGCAGTGGGCTGAGCCGGCGCCCGGTCGGGGCGCGTCGCGTCGCAGCCCTGTGCAGGGCAGAGCCCGGCCATGGGCCGTCGGCCTCGTTCGCTGGGCCTCGTGGGCCCGGTGGTCCGTGTCGTGTGGGCCGTGCCGCGGTGTCAGGTCGGTCCGAAGGGCTGACGGCGGCCGTGCGGCCGCGGAACGGCGGTCGCGCGCCGGGACGGACAGCGCCCCGCGACGGTTCCGGGCGGCCTCGTGCGTGTCGCTTCCGTCCCCGATGGCCGTTGCGGTCCGTGTGGGTGTCGAGCGTGCCGTACGGGGTGACCTCGGCGCATGGGGCGGCCCTGCTCCGTGCCCAGGCCGGGGCGGTGCCGTACGTGGCCTTCGAGCACCCCGCACCAAAGTGAGCCATCACACAGCCGACGCCGCCGGTGTCGGCTGGAGCAGCGGGGTGCCCGCGGCCGCCCGGGTGCGGCCGCCAGACTGCGCAGCCAGGCCGCGTCGTGCTGCCGCACGGCCGAGCGACGGCACGGCCAAGCGGCCGTCCGTTACTCGGCTCCGGCCGGGAGGCCACCGCTTGCGAGCTTGTCGCCGATGGCCCGAAGGCCGGCGAGGTCGTGCACATCGCCGGGCAGAGCGGCCACTTCGGCCACGGCCACTTCGGGGTGGAGTGCGGTGAACCGGTCGCGTGTGCGCTGCTCGCGCGACAGCACCTGCATCCGTTCGGCGTGCAGTCGCAGCAGACCGGCGGTCAGTTGTGAGGTCGGGGGTGCCGAGGGCTGGTGGGACTCGGACTCTGAATCCGGCTCCACGGCGGAAGGGGTGGGAGAGGACCCCGTGGAGCCACGCCCAGCAGCCTTCCCGGCCTCCTGATCCACAATGCGGCCCTCGTCAAGATTTTCCGCGGCGGCGAGCGCCCGCTCGGCCGACAGCCGGGCGGCACCACTGCCGTGGACACGGTTGAGCACCAGCCCGGCCAGCGGCATCTCCTCCGCCGCCAGGCGCTCCACGAAGTACGCCGCCTCGCGCAGCGCGTCCCGCTCGGGGGCGGCGACCACCAGGAACGCCGTTCCGGGCGCCTGCAGCAGCCGGTACGTGGCATCGGCGCGCGTGCGGAACCCGCCGAACATCGTGTCCATCGCGGCCACGAAGGTCTGCACGTCACGCAGCAGCTGACCGCCCAGCAGCTTCCCGAGCGTCCCGGTCATCATCGACATGCCGACGTTCAGGAACTTCATCCCCGCCCGGCCGCCCATCTTCGCGGGAGCCATCAGCAGCCGGATGAACTTGCCGTCCAGGAAGGACCCGAGCCGCTTCGGAGCGTCCAGGAAGTCCAGCGCCGACCGCGACGGGGGGGTGTCCACCACGATCAGGTCCCACTCGTCGCGCGCCCGCAGCTGCCCCAGCTTCTCCATCGCCATGTACTCCTGCGTGCCCGCGAAGCCGGCCGACAGGGACTGGTAGAAGGGGTTCTCCAGGATGGCGCGGGCCCGGGACGGATCCGCGTGCGCCTCGACGATCTCGTCGAACGTGCGCTTCATGTCGAGCATCATGGCGTGCAACTCGCCGTCGCCGTCGATGCCGTCCACCCGGCGCGGGGTGTTGTCCAGCAGGTCGATGCCCATCGACTGGGCCAGCCGGCGTGCGGGGTCGATGGTGAGCACGACCGCCCGGCGGCCGCGCTCCGCCGCCCGTACCCCGAGGGCGGCGGCGGTCGTCGTCTTGCCCACGCCGCCGGCGCCGCAGCACACGATGATGCGGATCCCCGGGTCGTCGAGCAGGGGATCGATATCGAGGAGCGGCGCTTCCTGCAGGGCGCTGCCATGCGTCATCGACGACGTCATCCGTTCACTCCGGTCACTGGGCATCCGTCCCGGCATCGGCTCCGGCGTTCACTCCGAGTTTTCGCAGTTCGGTCGCCAGCTGGTACAGCCCGGCCAGGTCGACCCCCTCGCTCAGCAGGGGGAGTTCGTACGCCGGCAGCTTCAGCGCCTCCAGCGCAGCACGCTGCTCGCGCTCCAGCTCGACGCGCTGGGCGTGCTCGGCGGCCTGCTCCAGCAGCGGTCCGACCAGCTTGGCCGCGCCGCCGACGCCCGCCCCGGTCAGCGCCCTGGCGATGTCCTTGCGGCGGCCGGCGGCCGCGGCGGTGCGGACCGCCTCCTCGTCGAGGACGTGCGGGCGCACCATGTTGACGATGACCTTGCCGGTGGGGAGGTCCGCGGCGCGCAGCTCGGCGATGCCGTCCGCGGTCTCCTGTACGGGCATCTCCTCCAGCAGCGTGACCAGGTGCACCGCGGTCTCGGCGGACTTGAGGACGCGCATCACGGCCTGGGCCTGATTGTGTATCGGGCCGATCTTGGCGAGACCCGCGACCTCGTCGTTGACGTTCAGGAAGCGGGTGATGCGGCCGGTCGGAGGGGCGTCCATGACGACGTAGTCGTAGGCGTACCTGCCCTGCTTGTCCCGGCGGCGCACGGCCTCGCAGGCCTTGCCCGTCAGGAGGACGTCCCGCACGCCCGGCGCGATGGTCGTCGCGAAGTCGATCGCGCCGAGCTTCTTCAGGGCCCGGCCGGCCGACCCGAGTTTGTAGAACATCTGGAGGTAGTCGAGGAGGGCCCGCTCGGCGTCGATGGCCAGCGCGTGGACCTCGCCGCCGCTGGGAGCGACGGCGATCTTGCGTTCCTCGTAGGGCAGCGCCTCCGTCTCGAAGAGCTGCGCGATGCCTTGTCTGCCCTCGACCTCGACGAGGAGGGTGCGCTTTCCCTCGGTCGCGAGGGCGAGCGCGAGGGCCGCGGCGACCGTCGTCTTACCGGTACCGCCCTTGCCGCTGACGACCTGGAGCCTGCTCACGTCCTGGAGCCTAACCAGTCGGCCCGCAGGCTAAGCGACCCCGGGTCGCCTTGGGCGGGTCAGATGCGCCGAGCGTCTCGCGTGCCGCGCGAACCTGTGTCGCGGGGCCGCCCGCCGGTGCGGCTACAGTCGCCTCCATGACCAAGTGGGAATACGCGACCGTGCCCCTTCTCGTGCACGCGACCAAGCAGATCCTGGACACCTGGGGCGAGGACGGCTGGGAGCTCGTCCAGGTCGTCCCCGGGCCGAACAACCCCGAGCAGCTCGTGGCCTACCTCAAGCGGGAGAAGTCATGAGCGGTGCCGTCGAGGCCAAGCTCGCCGAACTCGGGCTGACGCTGCCGGCCGTCGTACCGCCGCTGGCGGCGTATCAGCCGGCCGTGCAGTCGGGCCCGTACGTCTACACCTCGGGGCAGCTCCCGATGGTGGAGGGCAAGCTTCCGGTCACTGGCAAGGTCGGTGCGGAGGTCACCCCGGAGGAGGCCAGGGAGCTGGCCGCCACCTGTGCCCTGAACGCGCTGGCCGCCGTGAAGTCCATCGCCGGTGACCTGGACCGGATCGCCCGGGTCGTGAAGGTGGTCGGCTTCGTCGCCTCCGCCGCGGACTTCACGGGCCAGCCCGGCGTCATCAACGGTGCGAGCGAGCTGCTCGGCGCGGTACTCGGCGACAAGGGCGTGCACGCGCGCAGCGCCGTGGGTGTCGCCGTGCTGCCGCTCGACGCGCCCGTCGAGGTCGAGATCCAGGTGGAACTCGCCCAGGGCTGAGCCGTGACGAGGCCCGGGGCCTTCCGCCTGAGCGAGCCCGAAGCCTCCCCGAGGCGGTGCGGAGCCACGGCGGAAGGGCGGCCCTGAGCCGCCGCGAGGCGGGACCGGCCGGCGGAACGCGTCCGCCGGCCGGTACGGGCGCCACCCGTGGCGGACTCGGGACCGCCGGGTCGCCCGACCCGCCGCCGCGGACCGGGCGCCCCTCGAACATCCGCGCGTGAACGCATAGCATCCGGCCATGTCCAATGGTCAGTGGTACCCACCGGAATGGCCCGACCGGATCCGGGCGCTCGCCGCGGGCGAGATCACCGCCGTCGCCCCCCGGCGGGCGGCGACCGTGATGCTGCTCAAGGACACCTCCGAGGGTGTACACGTCCACATGCTGCGCCGCCGCGCCTCCATGGCCTTCGCCGGCGGCGCGTACGTCTACCCCGGCGGCGGGGTGGACGACCGCGACGCGCGGCCGGTGCGCTGGGCGGGGCCCTCCCTGTCCGAGTGGGCGCAGCGGCTGGGTGTCGAGGACGAGGCGTCCGCCCAGGCCGTCGTCTGCGCGGCGGTCCGCGAGACCTACGAGGAGGCCGGGGTCCTGCTGGCCGGGGAGACCGGGGACTCCGTCGTCGAGGACACCACGGGCGACGACTGGGAGGCCGACCGGGCGGCGCTCGTCGATCGGAAGCTGTCCTTCGCCGAGTTCCTGGACCGCAGGGGCCTGGTGCTGCGGTCGGACCTGCTGGGTGCCTGGGCCCGCTGGATCACCCCGGAGTTCGAGCCGCGCCGCTTCGACACCTGGTTCTTCGTCGCCTCGCTGCCCCGCGGGCAGCGCACCAGGAACGCCTCCACCGAGGCGGACCGCACCGTGTGGATCCGGCCCGCGGACGCCGCCGCCGGGTACGACAAGGGCGAACTGCTGATGATGCCGCCGACGATCGCCACGCTGCGGGTGCTGGAGCGGTTCGACACCGCCACGGACGCCCTCGCGGCGGCTGCCGAGCAGGACCTCGCGCCGATCCTGGCTCAGGCACGCTTGGAGGACGGGGAACTGGTGCTCAGCTGGCCGGGCCACGAGGAGTTCACCAAGCACGTCCCCACGGGTGGGGCCGGACCCACAGGACCGGCCGGACCGCACGGACCGGCCGGACCGCACGGACCGGCCGGACCGCACGGACCGGCCGGACCGACGGGAGGCACGCGATGACGAACGCATCGGCGCTGCCGGGGCAGCCGCGCGGCGCGGTGGTCTCCGGGCGAGCGACCGCCCGCGCCATCAACGTCCTGGCGCCCAATCCGTCCGCGATGACCCTGGACGGCACCAACACCTGGATCGTGGCCGAGCCCGACTCCGACCTCGCCGTCGTCATCGACCCGGGCCCGCTCGACGACGTGCACCTCCGGAACGTCGTCGCGACGGCCGAGGAGGCAGGCAAGCGGATCGCCCTGACCCTGCTCACCCACGGCCATCCGGACCACGCCGAAGGGGCCGGCCGGTTCGCCGAGCTGACCGGCACGAAGGTGCGTGCCCTCGACCCCGCGCTCCGGCTCGGCGACGAGGGGCTCGCCGCCGGGGATGTCATCCGCACCGGGGACCTGGAGCTGAGGGTCGTGCCGACCCCCGGGCACACGGCGGACTCGCTCTGCTTCCATCTCCCCGCGGATCGTGCCGTACTGACGGGCGACACCATCCTCGGCCGGGGCACCACGGTCGTCGCGCATCCGGACGGCCGCCTCGGCGACTACCTGGACTCGCTGCGCCGGCTGCGCTCCCTGACCGTGGACGACGGGGTGCACACGGTGCTCCCGGGACACGGACCGGTGCTGGAGGACGCCCAGGGCGCCGTGGAGTTCTATCTCGCCCACCGCGCGAACCGTCTCGCCCAGGTCGAGACGGCCGTCGAGAACGGCCACCGCTCGGCGGCCGACGTTGTCGCACACGTGTACGCCGACGTGGACCGGTCGCTGTGGCCCGCGGCGGAACTCTCGGTGCGGGCGCAACTCGAATACCTGCGCGAGCACGGTCTCATCTAGAACCCTCGGCCCGGCTCGTCGAAACTCCCTCGCCGCCGCCGGGCCTGCCATCCTCGGAAAAGCCTTCCGCCCAGGCCCTTCCCGCCTTCTCCGCGACTGCGCGGCGGCCTTCCTGCCCCCGTCCTCGAGCCCGTCACGGGCCGGGGTGCGTTCGCGTACCGGCGGACCCCCGCCCCGCGCCCCGCGGCCCGAGTGCTTTACGCTCCGCTTACTTTCAGCGTTTCGTGCGTGCTCGTACATGGGGGGAAACCGTGTTCGTCGTGTCCATCCTGCTCGTCATCGCCGCTGTGGTGATGTTCCTCGTCGCCCGCGGCGGCGGACCGCGCGGCCTCAGGATCGGTGCCGCCGCCGCACTCATCGCGGGGGTGTTCGCCGGTGTCACCAGCATGGTGTACGTCGTCAGCGCCTACGAGGTCGGCGTTCCGGTCGCCTTCGGCAAGGTCGGCGTGCCCATGACGTCCGGTATGCACGTCAAGTCGCCCTTCACGAGCGTCACGACGTTCTCGACCCGGCCGGTCGACCTCAACCTCTCCGACAAGGACGTGGTCGAGGTGCGCTCCAACCAGGGCGGCGTGATGTACGCCGAGGTGACGGTCAAGTGGGCGGTGACGCCTTCCAAGGCCGTCGAGCTCTACAGGCTGGCCGGCAGCGAGGACGCCATCCAGCAGCGACTGGTCTACCCGGACAGCCGTGAGATCGTCCGCAACGTCTTCGCCCGCTACACCAGCGAGCAGGGCTACGCCTCGGCCCGCGAGCAGATCAACACCGAGATCGGCCGTCTCATCAAGGAGCGGCTGGCGCCTCGCGGTATCGACGTCACCACGGTGAACCTGCGCAATGTGAAGCCGTCCGACCGGCTGCAGGACCAGATCGACCGCAAGATCCAGCAGCAGCAGGCCACGGAGCGCGCGACCGAGGCGGCGCGCACGGCGAAGGCCGAGGCCGAGCGGCGCAGGATCGAGGCCGAGGGCGTCGCCCGGGCGAACAAGATCCTCAACAACTCGCTGACGGACAAGGTCCTGCTGAACCAGTGCATCGAGGCGTACAAGGAAGCGGCGGCCAAGAACCCCGTGTACGCCGTTCCGTGCGGCGGTGGCAGCGGGAACCCGCTGATCGTGGACGGCAGCAAGCGCTGACCGACCCCACGCGGGTCCGCACAATACGCGGAGGGGCCGCCCGGCGATCTGCCGGGCGGCCCCTCCGTCCGGTCATGCGCGCACGTGCGTACGCGGGCCGGTGTAACCGCTAGCGGGAACGCTTCGCGAGGCGCTCCACGTCGAGCAGGATCACGGCACGGGCCTCCAGGCGGAGCCAGCCGCGCTGCGCGAAGTCGGCGAGCGCCTTGTTCACGGTCTCGCGCGAGGCGCCGACGAGCTGGGCCAGCTCTTCCTGGGTCAGGTCGTGGACGACGTGGATGCCCTCTTCCGACTGCACGCCGAAGCGGCGCGACAGGTCGAGGAGCGCACGGGCGACACGGCCCGGAACGTCGGAGAAGACCAGGTCGGACATCTGGTCGTTGGTCTTGCGGAGCCTGCGGGCGACGGCGCGCAGCAGGGCCGTGGCCACCTCGGGTCGCGCGTTCAGCCAGGGCTGCAGGTCGCCGTGGCCCAGGCCGAGGAGCTTGACCTCGGTGAGGGCGGTGGCGGTCGCGGTGCGCGGACCGGGGTCGAAGAGGGACAGCTCACCGATCAGCTCGCCGGGGCCGAGCACGGCCAGCATGTTCTCCCGGCCGTCGGGCGAGGTGCGGTGGAGCTTGACCTTGCCCTCGGTGACCACGTAGAGGCGGTCGCCGGGGTCGCCCTCGTGGAAGAGCGCGTCGCCGCGGGCGAGCGTCACTTCACTCATCGAGGCGCGGAGCTCCGCGGCCTGCTCGTCATCGAGCGCCGCGAAGAGCGGGGCGCGCCGCAGAACGTCGTCCACGAGTTCTCTCCTTGTCGACCTGCTCAGGGGACGGTGGTCCCCATGATGCCGCACGGCAAAACAGTGCGATCGATCACAAGGGTCCCCCACAAGTCTGACGCACCGGCCCTTCCGGCTGTGAGTCAGGGGCCGATTCGAGTGGTGATCGGCCATGGCCGGGGCGGATGTCCCCGGCGGCCCTTAGGCTGGCCGGGTGTCCAATTCGCCGGTGAGAGCACAGGCCGAGGGGGCCATCAGAGTGGCAGGGGAGCAAAATTCCGCTGTGGGCGAACAGGATTCGTCCACCGCGGCGAAAGTGGCAAGAAAGACAAATAGGAACACGTCCGTGGCCTCCCCGAAGACGCCGCGGTCAGCCGCACGGAAGACGCCGGCGGCGAAGACGGCTGTCGCGAAGACGACCGCGGCGGGTGGCCCGGCCGGGACTCCCGCGACCGGCGCCGCGACCGCGAAGAAGGCCACGGCCACGAAGAAGAGCACAGCCGGGAAGAAGGCCGCGACGGCGAAGAAGGCCACAGCGGTGCAGAAGAGCACGGCGGTGAAGAAGGCCACAGCGGTGCAGAAGAGCACGGCGGTGAAGAAGGCCACGGCCGCCTCCGGAGAGGCCGTGACCGCGAAGCGGACCGCCGCCGCAGGGAGGAAGTCCGCCGCGGGTTCGGCGGCCAAGCCCGAGTCACGGGTGGCGCTGGTGCGCCGTGCCCGGCGGATCAACCGTGAGCTGGCCGAGGTGTATCCGTACGCACATCCCGAGCTCGACTTCCTGAACCCCTTCCAGCTGCTCGTCGCCACGGTCCTGTCCGCCCAGACCACGGATCTGCGGGTGAACCAGACGACGCCCGCGCTCTTCGCGAGGTACCCGACGCCCGAGGACATGGCCGCGGCCGTGCCGGAGGAGCTGGAGGAGCTGATCAGGCCGACCGGCTTCTTCCGGGCCAAGGCGAAGTCCCTCATCGGCCTCTCCAAGGCCCTGCGGGACGACTTCGGCGGCGAGGTGCCGGGGCGACTGAAGGACCTGGTCACGCTGCCCGGTGTGGGGCGCAAGACGGCCTTCGTGGTGCTGGGGAACGCGTTCGGGGTCCCCGGCATCACCGTCGACACCCACTTCATGCGGCTCGCGCGCCGATGGAGGTGGACCGCGCAGGAGGACCCGGTCAAGATCGAGGCCGAGGTCGCCGAGATCTTCCCGAAGAGCGAGTGGACGATGCTCTCCCACCGGGTGATCTTCCACGGCCGACGGATCTGCCACGCTCGCAAGCCCGCGTGCGGCGCATGCCCCATCACTCATCTCTGCCCGTCGTACGGGGAGGGCGAGACCGATCCGGAGAAGGCGAAGAAGCTCCTCAAGTACGAGATGGGCGGCTTCCCCGGGCAACGTCTGAACCCGCCGCCCGACTACCCGGGCAAACCCGCACCCCCGCTGGGGGCCGGGTGATCCCTCCGAGAGCCTGCCGCCGGCCCGGGCACCGGCGGCCCGGCCCAGGCTGCCCCCCAGCCGGTGCGCCGGGTCTCACGGGCCTCCTCGGTCCCGCCGTTCCCGCCGTCTCCCGCCGGCCCGTCGTCCTGCCGGGCTTCCGAGGCCGTGCCGGGGACCGGGCCCGCCGGAACGATCCCGGCCACCGCACGCGTTGCACACCACGGGGGTGCCCATGACACGCACACATGAGACGTACGACGGCGACGTGGTCGTGAGCAGCGACGGCCTGCCCGAGTGGCTGGAGCCCGTGGAGCGGTCCGCCAGGACGATCGCTCCCGAGCAGCTCAGCCGGTTCCTTCCGCCCGAGGGCGGTGGAGGGCGCCAGTCCGCCGTACTGATCCTCTTCGGGGACGGTGCCCAGGGCCCGGAGCTGCTGCTCATGGAGCGGGCCGGCAGCCTGCGCTCCCACGCCGGCCAGCCGTCGTTCCCCGGCGGCGCACTCGATCCCGAGGACGGGGATCCCGCCACCAGCGGGCCGCTTCGCGCGGCCCTCCGGGAGGCGGAGGAGGAGACCGGCCTGGATCCGTCCGGCGTCCAGATCTTCGGGGTGCTGCCCAGGCTGTACATCCCGGTGAGCGGCTTCGTCGTGACCCCGGTCCTCGGCTGGTGGCGCGACCGATCCCCGGTCGCCGCCGTGGACCCGGCCGAGACCGCCCGGGTGTTCACGGTGCCCGTGGCGGATCTCACGGACCCGGAGAACCGGGCGACGAGCGTCCACCCCAGCGGTCACCTGGGTCCGGCATTTCTGGTCGAATCGGCTCTGGTCTGGGGTTTCACCGCGGGAGTGATCGACCGCATCCTTCATTTCGCGGGCTGGGAACGACCATGGGACCGGGCCAAGCAGGTCCCGCTCGACTGGCGCGCATGAGACCGTTGCCCACGTGCTGTGTTTTCCCGGTGACCGGTCCGGCGTCACCGGGAGCTGATCCGGAGAACCCCTGCCGGACGGAGTGCCGGACGACGAAACTGCGAGGCTAACGACGGTGAACGTGCTGGACATCCTGCTGCTGCTCGCCGCCGTGTGGTTCGCCGTCGTCGGATACCGCCAGGGCTTCGTCGTCGGCATCCTGTCCGTGATCGGGTTCCTCGGCGGTGGACTCGTCGCCGTCTATCTGCTCCCGTTCGTGTGGGACCGGATGACGAACGGGACGGAGGTGTCCACGGCAGCGGCGATCGTCGCCGTCGTGATCGTGATCGTCTTCGCGTCCGTCGGCCAGGCCCTCACCACACACCTCGGCAACAAACTCCGCCGGTACATCACCTGGACCCCGGCGCGGGCGCTCGACGCGACCGGCGGCGCCCTCGTGAACGTCCTCGCGATGCTGCTGGTCGCCTGGCTGATCGGCTCGGCCCTCGCGGGAACGGCGCTGCCGACCCTCGGCAAGGAGGTCCGGAGCTCCAAGGTCCTCCTCGGCGTGGACCGGGTGATGCCTGCGCAGGCGGACGGGTGGTTCGACGACTTCTCCTCCGTCCTCGCGCAGAACGGTTTCCCGCAGGTCTTCAGCCCCTTCGCCAACGAGCCCATCACCGAGGTCCGGCCGCCGGACCCGGCGCTGGTCAACAGCCCGGTGGCGGCACGCGCACAGCGGTCCATCGTCAAGGTCGTCGGCACCGCGCAGAGCTGCAACAAGGTGCTCGAGGGCACGGGCTTCGTCTTCGCCGAGCGCCGTGTCATGACGAACGCGCACGTCGTGGGCGGAGTCGACGAGCCGACCGTGCAGATAGGCGGGGAGGGCAGGCGCTACGACGCCAAGGTCGTCCTCTACGACTGGAAGCGCGACATCGCCGTCCTGGACGTCCCCGACCTGAAGGCACCGCCCCTGCGCTTCGCCGAGGCGGACGCCCGTTCCGGCGACAGCGCCATCGTCGCGGGCTTCCCGGAGAACGGCTCGTACGACGTGCGCTCCGCGCGTGTCCGCGGCCGCATAGACGCCAAGGGCCCGGACATCTACCGCAGCGGCGAGGTACGCCGCGACGTCTACTCGCTGTTCGCGACGGTCCGCCAGGGCAATTCCGGCGGGCCGCTGCTCACCGCCGACGGCCAGGTGTACGGAGTGATCTTCGCCCGGTCGCTCGACGACGCCGACACCGGCTACGCACTGACGGCGGACGAGATCCGCGACGACATCAGGCTGGGCCGCGCGGCCGACCAGCAGGTCGACAGCCAGGCCTGCGCTCTCTGACCTCTGCCGTCGTCCGGATGCGTGACGGCCGGCGTCATCGCCGGCGCCCCGGGCGTCACCCGGCCCGGACGCGTGGTGTGGGCCCGCCCGGGGACATGACCCGGGTCGGACGTCCGACCCGGGGGACAGGAACGTGCCGACGCCGACGCCGCCCGAACGCACGGTGCTGCCGGATGCCACCGCCGGCTCGCCCTCGTGCGCCGCGCACCGGCCGCCCCCGCGTGTGCCGGGCTTCGGACACGCCGAGCGCGCCGCGCACCGGCCGCCTCGGGCACACGACCGGATGCCGGGTGCCACCTCCGGCTCGCCGGCGTCGAGAGCACGTGGTGTGCGCCGGACATCAGCCGGCCCGGGCGCGTGGGCGCGGCGGCGACCAGCACTCCCGGACACACCGATTACCCGGGAGGGCACGTGCCCCGGTGCGGGGTCCTGCGCCCACAGGAGTGTGCGCCCCTGTGGAGGCGTGCGTGAGCAGGTGACGCGGACGCCGGTGTGACGGCGTCAGCCGCGAGGATGGCGCAGTCGCGCCGAGACCCAGCGCGCGCGGCGGCGGAGGATGCGCGGAATCCCGAGACGGGGATCATGGCCCCGCCCCTGGGGGCCGCCCCTTTCGTCCGCCACCGGCGCGGAGGCCGAGCGGGAGTTGCGTGCTGTGTCACTGTAGTCGTGCGTCCAGCCCATACCCCGACGTGTGCCCGTGCCCCAAGGTCGGTAACCGCATCGGGGCCCGCCAATTGGCCTATGCGTCGGGCAATCCCCGTTCGCCGCACACCCGTTCGCGGGACGGGCGCGCCCCGAGCTGCGGCGGAGGCGGCGTCGCCCGGCGCGGCCTCGGAGAGCCGGAGCCCGTCGCGAAGTCGCGGCCCGGGGTCAGCGGTCGGGCTCGGGGTCCTTCAGCCAGTTGATGAGCTCGTTGGAGAACGCCACCGGGTCCTCCTCATGGGGGAAGTGGCCGAGCCCGTCGAACAGCCGCCAGCGGTACGGGGCTTCGACGTACTGCCCGGAGCCCGCCGCGCTGCGCGTACGCATCGCCGGGTCCAGCGAGCCGTGGACGTGGAGCGTCGGCACCCGGACCGGGCGCTTCATCCGGCGGTTGAACTGGATGCCGTCCGGACGCGCCATCGAGCGCACCATCCACCGGTACGGCTCGATCGAGCAATGCGCCGTCGACGGGATGGACATGGCCCGGCGATAGACGTCGAGGTCGTCTTCCTCGGGCGGGCGCGGACCGGACCACTCCCGGATCAGCCGGCCCACCAAGGCCGCGTCGTCCGCGAGGAGCTGACGCTCCGGCAGCCATGGCCGCTGGAAGCCCCAGACGTACGATCCGGCACGGCTCTGCGCGAAGTCGCCGAGCATCGACGAGCGCCAGCGGCGCGGATGCGGCATCGAGGAGACCGCGAGCCTGCGGACGAGCTTGGGACGCATCACGGCCGCCGTCCAGGCGAGGTAGCCGCCCAGATCGTGGCCGACGAGTGCCGCGTCGGGCTCGCCGAGGGACCGTACGACGCCGGTGATGTCGAGCGCGAGGTTCGCCGGGTCGTAACCCCGGGGCGTACGGTCGCTGCCTCCCACGCCGCGGAGGTCCATCGCGACCGCGCGGAAGCCGGCATCGGCCAGCGCCGTCAGCTGGTGCCGCCATGTCCACCAGAACTGCGGAAAACCGTGGAGGAGGAGCACCAACGGCCCGTCGCCCAGCTCCGCGATGTGGAAGCGCGCACCGTTGGCCGCCACGTCCCGATGGGTCCAGGGACCATCGATCCGAACGGGGCCGCCGTTTCCGTTTCCGGTGCTGTTTCCGTTGCCGACAGAGGGCGTATCGGGTGCCGTCATGCGGACGAGCGTGCCACAGATGTGGACGGTTCCTTGGCCCCACGGGGGTGCGGCTTGGCGTTCTGCAGCACCGCGGCCGTCTGCTTGGCCGACGCGATGGAGCGCTCCGGGGGCTTGACCTTCTTGAACTTGGTCATGGCCAGCAGCGCCGCCAGCCCCGCCACCAGCAGGAACGCCGCCCCCACGATCAGGAACGACCAGGCGAGTCCCAGGCCGAGGTTGTGGATGCCGTAGGCGGCGGCGAAGCTCAGCACCGGCAGGGAGAAGAGCGCGAGCACCCCGGCGACCGTGCCGGCCACTCCGCCGGTCACCCCCCGCTTGACGTCCTGCCTGAGCTCGGCCTTGGCCAGTGCGATCTCGTCGTGCACCAGGGCGGACATCTCGGCGGTCGCCGACGCCACCAGCTGTCCCATGGTCTTGTCGGCGCCGGCCAGCCGAACCGGTCCGACCACATCGCCCGCGGCTTCGACGACGGCGGTGCTCCTGCCGGGGTCGCTCATCGGTGACTCCCCTCATCTCTGCTTCGGATCTGCTGTCAGATCATGCCGGACTGTCGCCGTCGGCGCGCGACGCACCCGCCACTTCCGCCATGCGCCGGTGCTCCGCGGCCTTCTTCTCGTAGATCTCGGCCATCCGCAGGTGGTACTCCGGGTTGTCCTGTTCGTACACGTCGGGGATACCGTCCTGGTCTTCGTCGCGCTCCTCCGCCTCACACAGGGCCTGGTACTTGCGTACCCGCAGTTTCAGCAGCACACAGGCGATCACGGCGGCGAAGAGGGAGCCGAACAGCACGGACGCCTTGACCTCGTCCGTGAGGACCGCGTCCCCGGCGAAGGCCAGCTCGCCGATGAGCAGGGAGACGGTGAAGCCGATGCCGGCCAGTGACGCGACGGCGAGGACGTCGGGCCAGGCCAGGTCCTCGTTGAGTTCGGCCTTGGTGAAGCGGGCGGCCAGCCAGGTGCCGCCGAAGATGCCGAGCGTCTTGCCGACCACCAGGCCGAGCAGTACCCCGAGGGTCTCTGGGCGGGTGAAGACGGCGTGCAGGGCGTTGCCGGAGATGCTGACACCGGCCGAGAACAGGGCGAACAGCGGTACGGCGAGACCTGCCGAGACCGGCCGCACGAGATGTTCGATGTGCTCGCCGGGCGAGTGCTCCTCGCCCTCGCGTCGGGTGCAGCGCAGCATCAGGCCCATGGCGACGCCCGCGATGGTGGCGTGGACGCCGCTGTTGTACATCAGCCCCCAGATGACCAGGGCCAGCGGGACGTACACGTACCAGCCGCGTACGCCCTTGCGCAGCAGCAGCCAGAAGACCGCGAGGCCGGCCAGCGCCCCGCCGAGCGCGGCGAAGTTCAGATCGTTGGTGAAGAAGATCGCGATGATCAGGATCGCGAAGAGGTCGTCGACGACGGCCAGGGTGAGGAGGAACGCGCGGATCGCGGACGGCAGCGATGTGCCGATCACCGCGAGCACGGCGAGGGCGAAGGCGATGTCGGTGGCCGTGGGCACCGCCCAGCCCGCGAGGGAGCCGCCACCGGCAGTGCTGACCAGCGTGTAGACGAGCGCGGGGGCCGCCATGCCGCAGACGGCGGCGATGACGGGGAGCGCCGCGGCCTTGGGGTCGCGCAGTTCGCCCGCGACGAGCTCCCGTTTGAGCTCGATCCCGGCGACGAAGAAGAAGATCGCGAGCAGTCCGTCGGCCGCCCAGTGCTGGATGGACAGATCGAGTCCGAGTGAGGCGGGGCCCACGTGGAAGTCGGCCACGGCCTCGTAGCTGCGGCCGAGGGGGGTGTTCGCCCAGATCAGGGCGGCGACGGCGGCGGCCAGGAGCAGGATTCCGCCGACGGTCTCGGTGCGCAGGGCTTCGGCCACGAAGTTTCGCTCGGGGAGCGAAAGGCGTCCGAGGAACCTGCGGGGGGTGGGGGTCGGCGCTGCCACGAGTGGGGACCTCCGGTCGGATAGGCACGGCAAAGCACATGCCGACCAGACTTCCCGGCGCACCTCGGTCTTCCTGTCGCATCCTTGATGCGGGTCCTTACCCTACCTAATGATTTCGCCCTGCGGTACGCGGGTGCCACCGGTTGATCTTCACCTTAGGCGCAAAAGGGGCACCCGGCGCGTTCGCTCCGGATGCCCCTCACGGTGACCTGCGGACGTCAGTCCTCCGAGGCCGCCGTCGGCAGCTTGGACTGGATGAGATCCATCACCGAGGAGTCGGTGAGGGTCGTGACGTCACCGAGCTGGCGGTTCTCCGCCACGTCCCGCAGCAGCCGGCGCATGATCTTGCCGGACCGGGTCTTGGGCAGCTCGGCCACCGGCAGGACCCGCTTGGGCTTGGCGATCGGCCCGAGCGTCGCCCCGACGTGGTTGCGGAGGTCGGCGACGAGGTTCTCGTCCTCGCTCGCGGTCCCGCGCAGGATCACGAACGCCACGATGGCCTGGCCGGTCGTCTCGTCGGCCGCGCCGACGACGGCAGCCTCGGCGACCTTGGGGTGGGAGACCAGCGCCGACTCGACCTCGGTCGTCGAGATGTTGTGGCCGGAGACCAGCATCACGTCGTCGACGCGGCCCAGCAGCCAGATGTCGCCGTCGTCGTCCTTCTTCGCGCCGTCGCCCGCGAAGTACCGGCCCTCGAAGCGCGTCCAGTACGTGTCGATGAAGCGCTGGTCGTCGCCCCAGATGGTGCGGAGCATCGAGGGCCACGGCTCGGTGAGGACCAGGTAGCCGCCGCCGCCGTCGGGTACTTCGCGGCCCTCGTCGTCGACGACGGTCGCGGCGATGCCGGGGAGCGGGCGCTGGGCCGAGCCGGGCTTGGTCTCGGTGACGCCGGGCAGCGGCGAGATCATCATGGCGCCGGTCTCGGTCTGCCACCAGGTGTCCACGATGGGGGTGGAGCCGCCGCCGATGTGCTCCCGGTACCAGATCCATGCCTCGGGGTTGATCGGCTCGCCGACGGAGCCGAGGACGCGCAGGCTCGACAGGTCGAATTTGGCGGGGATGTCGTCGCCCCACTTCATGAAGGTACGGATCGCCGTCGGCGCCGTGTAGAGGATCGTGACGCCGTACTTCTGGACGACCTCCCAGAAGCGGCCCTGGTGCGGGGTGTCCGGCGTGCCCTCGTACATCACCTGCGTCGCACCGTTGGCCAGGGGGCCGTACACGATGTACGAGTGGCCGGTCACCCAGCCGACGTCGGCCGTGCACCAGTAGACGTCGCTCTCCGGCTTGAGGTCGAAGACGGCGTGGTGGGTGTAGGCCGCCTGGGTGAGGTAGCCGCCCGAGGTGTGCAGGATCCCCTTGGGCTTACCCGTCGTGCCGGACGTGTACAGGATGAAGAGCGGGTGCTCCGCGTCGAACGCCTCAGGCGTGTGCTCGGCCGGCTGGCGGCCGACGACGTCGTGCCACCACACGTCCCGGCCCTCGGTGATCGCGGTGTCCTGGCCGGTGCGGCGGACCACCAGCACGTGCTCGACCTGCGGGCACTTGGCGACCGCCTCGTCGATGGCGGGCTTGAGCGCGCTGGGCTTGCCGCGGCGGTAGCCGCCGTCGGCGGTGATCACCAGCTTGGCGTCGGCGTCCTGGATGCGGGAGGCCACGGCGTCCGCCGAGAATCCGCCGAAGACCACCGAGTGCGCGGCGCCGATCCGGGCGCAGGCCAGCATCGCCACGGCGGCCTCGGGAATCATGGGCATGTAGACCGCGACCCGGTCGCCCTTGCGGACGCCCAGTTCCGTCAGGGCGTTGGCGGCCCTGGAGACCTCGTCCTTGAGCTCGGCGTAGGTGAGGGACCGGCTGTCGCCCGGCTCGCCCTCGAAGTGGATGGCGACCCGGTCCCCGTTGCCTGCCTCGACATGGCGGTCCACGCAGTTGTACGCGACGTTGAGCTTGCCGTCGGCGAACCACTTGGCGAAGGGCGGGTTCGACCAGTCCAGGGTCTCGGTCGGCTCCTCGGCCCAGGTGAGCCGCCGCGCCTGCTCGGCCCAGAAGCCAAGCCTGTCCGCCGCGGCCTGCTCGTACGCCTCCGCCGTCACGTTGGCGTGCGCGGCCAGCTCGGCCGGCGGTGCGAACCGCCGCTCTTCCTTCAAGAGGTTGGCCAGGCTCTCGTTGCTCACGACATCTCCCTTTCCCAGGGCGTCCTATGTGCCTATGTGTCCCAGGCCATAGCTCATCAGGCGGATGGCCGGGTGACAAGGGCCTTAAAGAAATTGGTTTAGACCTATTGAGGCGTGGAGTGGCTGGTGGGACGCCGGATCGCTCGTCCCGGACAAGCGGCCCCTTCTCTCCGGGCGGTGGGGGAAGGGGCCACCCGTACTCACGTATGCCACACCGGGTCGGTTCACCCCTGATACGTGGCCCCGGCGGGGCGTCTCCGGCGCACTTCCCGTTCGGGCCACCGGGGCTCTGCCGGGTGGCCGGTCAGGTCTTTCGGTGCTGCCCCGTCGCCGGTCGGGACACGGGCGCCGGCTCCGGTGAGGGGCGCGGCGCTCAGGACGCGGTCGTCCGTCGTGGACGGCCCGCCCAGGATGACGGCCGTCCGGAAGGGGGTCACCTTCCGCCGCCGGTGCGGGGCGACCGGCTCGAACACCGCTTCGCCGCTCCTTACGCGCTCCGGGCCTTCCCCGTGCACCGAGCAGATACGCCTGCGCCTCGGCGACATGGAAGTGCATCCCGTGCAGCCGCAGCGTGCCGTTGGCGAGCTTGCGGGTGCCCATTCATCCAATCCAGTGATTAATCATTCCGGCTCGGCCTGCCTCCTGAGGTCCGTGCGCCCCGGTGGGAGTTTGTTCAGGTCCGCGGTCGTATCGGCATGTCAACCGAACATCACTGCACACGACGGAAGAGGGTGGACGGATGCTGCCCGCAGCACGGAAGGCCGTTCTCGGTGCCATTGCCACCGCGCTCGTCATGGGCCTCGCCGCATGTTCCGGTGGCGACGGAGGATCGGGGCTCTCCGGTGCGCTGGGGAACCAGCTGGGCCAGATCGGCGACGGTTCGACCTCGTACACGGGAGCCCAGCCGGGTCTGGCGCGCCCGGAGCGGCTGAAGCCGGGGCAGAAACCCCCGCAGTTCGTGGTCTTCTCCTGGGACGGGGCGGGCGAGGACAGCACGAAGCTCTTCTCCCACTTCCGCGAAGTGGGCAAGAAGCACGGCATCACGATGACCTATTTCCTCAGCGGCGTGTACCTGCTCCCCGAGGCGAAGGCCGAGTTGTACGACCCGCCCCGGCACGAACGGGGGCGCTCCGACATCGGCTTCAACGACATCGGCGGCATCAAGGCCACCGTTCGCGAACTGCGCGGTGCCTGGCTGGACGGGAACGAGATCGGCACGCACTTCAACGGTCACTTCTGCGGACCGCAGGGCGGAGGTGCCACCTGGACGCCCGAGGAGTGGAAGAGCGAGCTCGCCCAGGCCAAGTCCTTCGTCAAGAAGTGGCGCAGCAACGCGGGCCTGCCCCGCGAGCAGTCGCTGCCGTTCGACTACGACCGGGAGCTCATCGGCGCCCGCACGCCCTGCCTCGAGGGGCGGGACAACTTCCTCCGGTTCGCGGCGAAGCAGGGCTTCCGCTACGACAGCAGCGGCATCAGCGAGCAGATCTGGCCGGACAAGAAGCAGGGCCTGTGGGACCTCTCCCTCCAGATGGTCCCCGTGCCCGGGCGCGCCTTCGAGACGCTGTCCATGGACTACAACTTCATGATCAACCAGTCGGGTACCGCCAAGGGCGCCCCCAGCATGCACACCTTCTGGGGAAACCAGATGCGCGACGGGCTGATCAAGGGCTTCAACCGGGCCTACAAGGGCAACCGTGCCCCGCTCGTCATCGGCAACCACTTCGAGACGTGGAACGGCGGCACCTATATGCGTGCGGTCGAACAGACCATCGGGTACGTCTGCGTCCAGCGCGACGTGCGGTGCGTGTCGTTCCGTCAGCTCGTCGACTGGCTGGACGCCCAGAACCCCGAGGTGCTGAAGCAGTTGCGCACCCTGCCGGTCGGCCGCGCGCCGAGGGGTGGCTGGAAGAACTTCCTGACCACGGCCTCCTCGGGTTCCGACAAGCCGGGCGGGAGCGCATCGGCCGGGGCCCCCACGCGGGCCGGGTCGGGCACGGCCGAATCCCGCACGGCGGGGGCCGCGACCGAGGCGACCGGCGCCGCCGCGGAGGCGAGGCGCGCCCGCGGGGCGGGGGTCGACACCACCTCCGGGACGGACGGCGGCCCCGCCGCGGACCGGACGAGTCTGGTCTGGCCGGCCGCGGGCGGCGGATGGTCCGCCCCCGACCGGCTGGCGCACGACGGACCGGCGGCGATCAGGCCGGTTGCGGGGCGCTGATCTGCGCGGCCTGCTCACCGAGCACGAAGTCGGGGTCGACCTGGGCGGCCAGGTCGACCCCCGTCTTCGCGTTGCCCCAGCTCTCGGCGTTCTTCAGATGGAAGTGGACCATCTGCCGGGTGTACCGCGCCCAGTCGCGTCGCGCATAGGACGCGTCGGCCGCCTGCCGCAGGGTGCGCAGAGCGGCCCGGTTGGGCTCCTCCAGTTCCGCGAAGAGCGCCGGACGGCCCTTCTCCATCGACCGGACCCAGTCCGAATGCCCGACGGTGACGAGAAGGTCGTCGCCCACCTCGTCGCGCAGGAACTCGAGATCGTCGGGGCCCTGGACCTTGTTGCCGACGACCCTGAGCGCGACGCCGAAGTCCCGTGCGTACTCCTTGTACTGCCGGTACACGGAGACGCCCTTGCGAGTGGGCTCGGCCACGAGGAACGTCATGTCGAAGCGGGTGAACATGCCGGAGGCGAAGGAGTCGGAGCCCGCCGTCATGTCGACCACGACGTATTCGTCCGGGCCGTCGACGAGATGGTTCAGGCACAGTTCCACCGCCCCCACCTTGGAGTGGTAGCAGGCGACCCCGAGGTCCGACTCGGTGAACGGGCCGGTCGCCATCAGCCGGATCCCCCCGCCTTCGAGCCGTACCGTCCTGGCGCAGGACTCGTAGACCGGGTTCTCCTCGCGAACGCGCAGGAGCCGCGAACCTTCACCGGGCGGCGTGGTCTTGATCATCGTCTGGGCGGATGTGATCCGCGGATTGGTGCCGCGCAGGTACTCCTTGATGAGCGGCAGGTGTGCGCCCATCGCGGGCAGGGCGGCGGCCTCCTGCTCGTCGAGCCCGAGCGCGGTGCCCAGGTGCTGGTTGATGTCGGCGTCCACGGCGACGACGTCGGCCTGCTGCGCGGCGAGGTGACGGATGAAGAGCGAGGACAGCGTCGTCTTGCCACTACCGCCCTTGCCCACGAAAGCGATCTTCATGTTCACCTAAGGTAGCGGGACGATAGCCGGGAGTGGTCGCAGTGCGTGAAGAAGACCACTCCAACGTGGGGTGCGGGCCCGGTGCGCGTAGCCTCGCTACTTATGAGTACGAACGCCTCCGACCCCCTGGCCGCTCTGGGTGATCTTCCCGGAGTCGCGGACGCCGTGGACTCCGTGCGCAAGGCCGTCGACCGTGTCTACGGGCACCGCGTCATGCGGCGCCGCAGCAACGAGGTCACCTCGGAGGCCGCGCTCCGCGGGGCCCGGGCGTCCGCGGCGCTCTCGGGCGCGGACTGGGCGCTGGAGGAGGTGCGCCGGCGCACCGACTTCGGGGGTGAGGCGGAGGCCCGGACCGTGGGGGCCGCGCTCCGGCTGACCGCCGAGGCGGGCCAGCTGCTGTCCATCTGGCGGCAGTCCCCGCTGCGTGTCCTGGCTCGGCTGCACCTGGTCGCGGAAGGCGGAGTCGCACCCGACGAGACGGTCGGCCGGCCGCGGCTCGCCGGGGAGAGGGTCGAGGAGCCGTTGATCGAGGCGCCGCTGCCGGACGCGGAGGAGGTCGCCGGGCGGCTCGACGGGCTCTCGGGGCTGGTCATCGCGGGAAGTTCGGCCTCGGCGCTGGTGATGGCCGCCGTGGTGCACGGCGAGCTGCTCGCGCTGCGCCCGTTCTCCTCGGCCAACGGCCTGGTCGCCCGGACGGCGGAACGCATCGTCCTGGTCGGCAGCGGGCTGGACCCCAAGTCGATCTGCCCTGCCGAGGTCGGTCACGCCGAACTCGGCCGTACGGCGTACCTCGAGGCGTTCGACGGTTATCTGTCCGGGACTCCGGCGGGTATGGGTGCCTGGATCACCCACTGCGGCCGCGCCGTCGAACTCGGTGTGCGGGAGTCCACGGCCGTCTGCGAGGCGCTTCAGCGCGGGGCTGCGTGAAGCCGTCCCGTTGCCGGGAGGTCTTGCCTTCAAGGGAGTTGAGCGCGGCGAACGGCCGGACAAAAGGGTTGCGGCGGTACCGGGTGGTACCGCCGCTGGCATGTTGGCCAAGTTACCAAGCGTCCTCGATGTGTTGCCCATCAGGTCGGGAGCTTTGCCCGTCACCTGGTGCGGCTGGCCCGTAATCGACGGGTCGACGTCGCGTGGGTGCTCAGCGTCCATGCTCGGTCCGTGGGGCCTTTGTTGCGTAGAAGGTGATCCTCTCGGATGTCCCAGGTCTCGCGGGCCGTTAACTCCTTTGTACTCCAGCCGTACGGCAAGCGGAACCCCTGGCCGCACTTTTTACTTTCAATCTCAAATGCGGGCAAAAGAGTCGGTGCTGCGACGTCGGCTGGCATACCAGACGAGCCCGGCGGTGGCGGCTGCCGCTCCCACCGCCGCCACGGCGAGAAGCGCGGGGCGCGCGGGCATCGTGAACCCCGGGATGCGCTGCTTCAGTCGCACCGGGCGGTTGAAGACGAGGACGGGCCAGCCGCGTGAGGACGCCTCACGGCGCAGTGTCCGGTCGGGGTTGACCGCGTACGGATGACCCACGGCCTCCAGCATCGGGACGTCGGTGACGGAGTCGCTGTAGGCGTAGCAGCGCTCGAGGTCGTACCCCTCGGACGCGGCGAGTTCCTTCACCGCCTCGGCCTTGGTGGGGCCGTACGCGTAGTACTCCACCTCGCCGGTGAAGCAGCCGTCGTCGCCGACGACCATCCGCGTCGCCACCACGCGATCGGCGCCCAGGAGCTCGCCGATCGGCTCGACGACCTCGGCGCCCGAACTCGAGACGATGACCACGTCGCGGCCGGCGGTGTGGTGCTCCTCGATCAGGGAGGCCGCCTCGTCGTAGATGATCGGATCGATGAGGTCGTGAAGGGTCTCGGCGACGATCTCCCTCACCTGTTCCACGTTCCAGCCCTTGCAGAGCGCGGACAGGTACTTGCGCATCCGCTCCATCTGGTCGTGGTCGGCGCCGCCCGCGAGGAAGACGAACTGGGTGTACGCCGTCCTGAGTACGGCGCGGCGGTTGATCAGCCCACCGTGGTAGAAGGACTTGCTGAAGGTCAGCGCCGACGACTTCGCAATGACCGTCTTGTCCAGGTCAAAGAACGCTGCTGTGCGCGGCAAGGAGTGGTTTTCCACGACGCAGAGCATATGCGCCCTCCATTCGGCGTAAGGTGGGGCGCGTGGGTTTGCCTGAGAAGGCTCTCGGGTACACCATGGAAGTCACGGATCGTTCGCGACCGTGCTAACCCGGTCCGACTCCTCCCCCCCCGAGTCGGCCGTGGGGACGACCCCCGCTCTCCCCCCCGGCGGGGGTCGTCGCATGTCCGGACGCATTTTCGCCGTCCACCGCTCGTCTTTCTTCCCTCTCGGGCCCCGGAACGGGTCGCTCCGCCGACCACCGCTGTTCGTCACTCTGCGTGATTGATGTGCTGCGCTGTGGAAGTCGTGCCGGAAGTCACCGGTATGGGCTACCGGGATATTCACAAGCGGTGAGTTGTCCACAGTTTTGGAGCAAGATCCACACGATTTTCCGCCGCACTGCACGGTGATTCCGTCCGCGAAGTTCACGGGCCGAAGGAATCACTGATCCCGCATCGATCTCACCCGTGGTGGGAGCGGTGCCGGGACACGTGCGGGGACGGTCGGCCGCCCCCGCGGGAGCTGCCGCGACAGCGCGGCGAGAGGGGGAGACGTCGTCGTGCGACACATCGTGTCCGTCACGTCCGGGACGACTGCCGCGCCGGGTGCGCCCGGTGCCGGTGGTGGGGAAGGGGCACCGGCGGAGCGCCGGGCGGGACCTTTGATCATCACCGAGGATCCGCCGCTGCTGGACGACCTGCTGAGGCTGTGCGCCGCCGCGGGAGCCGAGCCGCAGGTCCACCACGCGGTGCCGGAGGACAGAGTGAGTTGGGAGACGGCACCACTGGTCCTGGTCGGCGACGACGCTGCCGCCCGGTGCGTCGGGGCCGCCCGCAGACGAGGTGTCCTCCTCGTCGGGCGCGACCAGGACGATCCACAGGTGTGGCGCCGGGCGGTGGAGATCGGTGCCGACTGTGTGCTGATGCTCCCGGACGCCGAGGGATGGCTCGTCGACAGGATCGCCGATGTCGCGGAAGGCGTGGGTAGGCCGGCGCTGACCGTCGGTGTGATCGGCGGGCGGGGCGGAGCCGGTGCGTCCACGCTGGCCTGCGCGCTCGCCGTGACGGCGGCACGCGAGGGCAGGCGCACCATGCTCGTCGACGGCGATCCTCTCGGCGGCGGGCTCGATGTGCTCCTCGGCGGAGAGCAGCAGGAGGGCCGGCGCTGGCCCGACTTCGCGGCGTCCAGGGGCCGGGTCGCCGGCGGTGCACTCGAGGAGTCGCTGCCGTCGGTGCACGGGCTGCGGGTGCTCAGCTGGGACAGGGGCGACTCGGTGACGGTTCCGCCGGAGGCCATGCGGTCGGTGCTGGCCGCGGCGCGCAGGCGCGGTGGCGTCGTCGTCGTGGATCTGCCCCGCCGGGTCGACGAGGGGACCGCCGAGGCGCTGGCGCAGCTGGACGTCGGCCTCCTGGTGGTGCCGGGCGACCTGCGTGCCGTGGCGGCCGCGCGACGGGTGGCGTCGACCGTCCGCATGGTGCTGGGCGATCTGCGGCTCGTCGTCAGGGCGCCCTGGACCTCGGGGCTGGACGAGCGCTGGGTGGCGGAGGCGCTGGACCTGCCGCTGGCCGGCGAAATCCCGCTGGAGGCCCGACTGTCCACCGATCTCGACGCGGGGGTTCCGCCGGGCGCGGGGGAGCGCGACCCACTGGCCAGGTTCTGCTCCGCGTTCTGGGCGCGGGCGCTCACCGGCGGAGGTGCGGCATGACGTCGGTGCTTCTCGAAGCGGTGCGGCAGCGGCTCGCCGAGAGCGGGGCCGAGCCGACCCCCGCCAGGGTGGCCGCGGCGCTGCGGGCGCAGGGACGGCTGCTCGGGGACGCAGAGGTGCTCGGCGCCGCCGAGGAACTGCGATGCGAACTGGTCGGCACCGGGCCGCTGGAACCGCTCCTCGCGGACCCCGCCGTGACAGATGTACTGGTCTCGGCGCCCGACCGGGTGTGGGTCGACCGCGGCGGTGGACTCCGTCTCACGGATGTGAGCTTCCCCGACGCGGCGGCGGTGCGACGACTGGCGCAGCGGCTCGCGGCGGTGGCGGGAAGGCGCCTGGACGATGCTCGTCCCTGGGTGGACGCCCGGCTCCCCGACGGCACCCGGATGCACGCGGTGCTGCCACCGGTGGCGGTCGGGTCGACCTGTCTGTCGCTGCGGGTGGTCAGGCCGAGGGCCTTCTCCCTGGATGAGCTGACGGCGGCCGGGACGGTACCGCCGGGCGGCGACCGGCTCTTCAGGGCGCTTATCGAGGCCAGGGTCTCCTATCTGATCAGCGGTGGCACGGGCTGCGGCAAGACGACGCTGCTGTCCACCCTGCTGGGGCTGGTGGGCGAGCACGAGCGCATCGTGCTCGCGGAGGACTCGGCGGAACTGCGTCCCGACCATCCGCACGTGGTGCGTCTGGAATCCCGTCCGGCCAACCAGGAGGGTGCGGGCCTGGTCACCCTGCGCGACCTGGTGCGCCAGGCGCTCAGGATGCGCCCCGACAGGCTGGTCGTCGGGGAGGTGCGTGGTTCCGAAGTGACGGATCTGCTGGCGGCGTTGAACACCGGACACGACGGGGGCTGCGGAACCGTCCATGCCAACACGGCCGCGGACGTCCCCGCCCGGCTGGAGGCCCTCGGAACTGCTGCCGGTCTCGACCGGGCGGCGCTGCACAGCCAGTTGGCCGCGGCACTGTCGGTCGTGGTGCATCTCGTACGGGGGCGGGACGGCAGGCGACGGGTCGCCGAGCTCCATGTGCTGGAGCGGGACGCGGCCGGACTCGTGGTGACCGTGCCCGCGCTGCGGTGGAGCGCGGCGCACTTCGTCCGCGAGCGCGGCTGGGAGCGGCTGCGGTCCCTGATCGGCGGCGCGCGATGACGACGACGGTGATGTACGCGGCAGTGTGCGCGGGAGCTGCCGCCTGTCTGACGGTGGGCCGGGACGAGGGGCTGCGGCGGGCGCGGCTGATGCTGGCGTCCGGCTGTGCGGTGCGGCAGGGCCCCCGATGGCCCTGGGAGCGCTGGCGGCGATCCGTGGACCGGCTGCGGCGGGAGTGGCTCTGCCTGCCGGTGGGCGCGCTGCTTGCGGTGCTCGGGGAGTCGGTACTGCCGCTCCTCGCGGGTGTGGTGGCGGTTCCCCTGGTGGGGCGGCGGCTGAGGGCATCCGATCGGGGACGGGCGAGGGACGCCAGAGCCCGCGCGGTGATCGCTCTGTGCGGGGGCGTCGCTGGGGAGTTGAGGGCGGGCAGCCAGCCGGCACAGGCGCTGCTGACCGCGGGCCGGTCCACCGGTGCGCTGGGCCGCGCGGAGGCCGCGGTGCTGGCCGCCGCCAAATTCGGCGGGGACGTGTCCGCGGAGCTGAGGCGTGCGTCACGGGAGCCGGGTGCGGAGGGACTGGCCGGCCTGGCCGCCTGCTGGCTCGTCGCGGTGGACAGCGGTGCGGGTCTGGCGGCGGGGATCGACCGGCTGGAGGCCGCGCTGAGGGCGGAGCGAAACCAACGGGAGTCGCTGCGTGCGCAGTTGGCGGGTGCGTGGTCGACGGTCGTGGTGCTGGCGCTGCTCCCCGCGATCGGGCTGGCTCTCGGCTGGGCACTGGGCGCCGATCCCCTGCGGGTTCTGCTGCACAGCCCCGCAGGACTGGGCTGCCTGCTGGTGGGCGCAGTGGCGGAAGCCGCCGGGTTGTACTGGGCGACGCGGATCGTGCGGGCGGGGAGCGGAGATGAGCGATGAACTCATCGGGAGCCTGGGCATCGCCGTTCCGGTGAGCGCGGCTGCGCTGTGGGTCGTGCGGGGGCGGCTGCGTCGCCGGCGGTCGCGCAGGCGGCTCCACGCCCTCCTTGGACCGAGTTCCCTGCGGCACGGGACGTCGCCCCGCCCTCGCCCTGTACGCCTGCCGGCGTGGTGGGGGCCATGGGCGGCACCGGTCATGGCGGTGATCGGGGGCTGGGTCCTGGCCGGAGGCATCGCCGGATGCCTACTGGGACTTGCGGGGGCCTACGGCCTGCGGAGATGGCAGCGGGGCCGCGCACGGGACCGGGTGGCGGCCGCCACCGAGAGCAGGGCGTCCGAGCAACTGCCGCTCGCCGCCGAGCTGCTGGCGGCCTGTGTCTCGGCGGGAGCCGGACCGCGCGAGGCGGCGCTTGCGGTCGGGCAGTCGCTCGGCGGACCGGTGGGAGAGCGACTGGCACGGACGGCGGCCGAGCTCCGGCTGGGAAGCGAACCGGCCCGGGCCTGGGGGAGGTTCGGCGAGATACCGGGTGCGGCGGGACTCGCCCGCTGCCTGGAGCGGGCGGCCGCATCGGGTGCGCCGGCCGCGGAGCCGGTCGCCCGGCTGGCCGCCGGGCTCCGGGCGGAGAGGGTCCGCATCGCGGCTTCCCGGGCGCAGCGCGCCCAGGTGCTGATCACCGCGCCGGTGGGGCTGTGCTTCCTGCCCGCCTTCCTCGCGATCGGGGTGGCCCCCGTCGTGATCGGCCTCGCCACGGGGCTGCTGTACGGCAACGGAGGCCACTGACCGGGGTCCAACGAAGCGCTGCGTCAACGGAAAACGGCATTCGGAAACGGCGCCGACGGCGCCACGGCATTCGGAACGAGGGGATCGACATGAACGGGACCGATGCGAGGGCCGAGGGAACGGCATCCACCGGAACGAGGCTCGCGGACACCGCATGTACCAGGACCATGAGCCGGACCAGGGAACTCTTCACCAGGGCCCGTGACCGGATGTCCGGCCGGCTTCCCCGGGGCGACGCCGGGATGACGACGTCGGAGTACGCGATGGGCACGATCGCCGCATGCGCCTTCGCTGCCGCCCTCTATCAGGTGATCACAAGCGACACGGTCTCCACAGCACTCGAATCGATCATCGGGAAGGCGCTCAATGCGCAGTTCTGACACCGCGCCGCCCGCGCGCGGGCCCACCGGCCGCCGGGCCGACCGGGGATCCGTCACGGCGGAGGCCGCGGTGGCCGTGCCCGCGCTGGTGGTCTTCACGATGGCGCTCGTCTGGGCACTGATGGCGGCGTCGGCGCAGATCCAGTGCGTGGACGCCGCCAGGGCAGGGGCCCGGGCGGCCGCCCGCTCGGAGCCGGAGACCGCCGCCCTCTCCGCCGCCCGTTCGGCCGCACCGCCCGGCGCGAGGATCTCGCTCGGCAGGGACGGGGACCTCTGGCGGGTGCGGGTCGAGGCCGCGAGCCCCGGTCCCGGGACACCGGCTCTCACTCTGACGGCCGAAGCCGTCGCGCTCGCGGAGGACACGGTGGGGAGCGATGACCGGTGAGGGACCGAGAGCGGGGGTCGGCGACCGTCTGGGTGGCCATGGCGGCGTGCGCGATGTGCGTGGTCTTCGCCGCGGTGCTCGCCCTGGGTCAGGCGGTCGTCGCCCGGCATCGGGCGGGCGCCGCGGCCGACCTCGCGGCGCTCGCCGCGGCCGACCGGGCGCTGGAGGGCACCGGATCGGCGTGTGCCCAGGCGGCACGGGTGGCCCGGGCACAAGGGGCGGTGGTCGTGCGGTGCGCGGTGGCCGGCGAGATCGCCGACGTGACGGCCGGCACGGCTCTCGGCCCGTACAGGCCGGAGACCAGATCCCGTGCCGGTCCGCCGGACGTGCCCGGTCGGCCGGACCGGTCGTCCGAGGCACCGGGGGCGGCCGGGCCGGGCCCGCCCGGTCCACTCGGTTCGGGCAGCCGCGGCGGTCCGCCGGGGCCACCGGGGTACCTCACCCCTCCGGGGTCCCCGGCCCCTCCCGGTGCTCCGGCTTCGCCGGGCCGCCCGTGGGCGGGTCCTGCGGGGCCGTCGGATCCCCCTGACGGCCCGCTGGCTCCGCGGCCGCCTCCGCTCCCCCGTCCGGGCTGACACGGGCTCCGGGCCGGTCCGGGGACCCGGAGTCAGGAGCGCCCGGGGCATCCCTCAGCAGGACGGTGAGGAGGCGGACGGCGGCGCGCTTGTGGAGCGGGTCGTTGCCGTTGCCGCACTTCGGGGACTGGATGCAGGACGGACAGCCCGCGTCGCATTCGCAGGAGGCGATGGCCTCCCGGGTCGCGTCGAGCCAGTCACGGGCCGTGTGGAAGGCCCGCTCCGCGAAGCCCGCACCGCCGGGGTGGCCGTCGTACACGAAGACCGTCGGCAGCAGGGTGTCCGGGTGCAGCGGCACGGAGACGCCGCCGATGTCCCATCGGTCGCAGGTGGCGAAGAGCGGCAGCAGCCCGATGGAGGCGTGCTCTGCGGCGTGCAGCGCCCCGCCCAGCTGCTCCGGGTTCACCCGGGCGGCGTCCAGCTGGTCCTCGGTCACGGTCCACCACACGGCGCGGGTGCGCAGGGTGCGTGGCGGCAGGTCGAGCTTGGTCTCGCCGAGCACCTCACCGGTGATCAGCCTCCGGCGCAGGAAGGAGACGACCTGGTTGGTGACCTCGACGGAGCCGTAGCAGAGACGGCCCGCGCCCCATGGGATCTCGGTGTCGGTCTCGAGGATGGAGATGGAGGTGGTGTCCCGGGCGGTGGTCGAGTACGGCGGATTCGCCTCTTCGACGAGGGCTACGGAGTCCTCCAGGTCCAGCTGCTTCACCACGTACGTACGGCCCTGGTGGAGGTGCACGGCGCCGTCGTGGACTGCGGTGTGTGCGGCCGGCTCGTCGACCGTGCCGAGCAGCCGGCCGGTGGCGGCCTCGACGATCTGCACGGGCCGGCCGCCCTCGCCGCGGATGTCTGTGAGGTCGGCAGCCCGCTCCCGGCGGGTCCAGTACCAGCCGGCGGTGCGCCTGCGCAGCAGCCCCGCGCTCTCCAGCTGCGGAAGCAGCCCGGGGGCGGTCGGACCGAACAGTTCCAGGTCCTGGTCCGTCAGGGGAAGCTCGGCCGCGGCAGCGCAGAGGTGCGGCGCCAGGACGTAGGGGTTGTCCGGGTCGAGGACGGTGGATTCGACGGGCTGCCGGAAGAGCGCCTCGGGGTGGTGGACGAGGAAGGTGTCCAGCGGGTCGTCTCGGGCGACCAGCACCGCGAGGGCGCCCTGACCGGAGCGGCCGGCCCGGCCCGCCTGCTGCCAGAGGGAGGCGCGGGTGCCGGGGTAGCCGGCGATGAGGACCGCGTCCAGGCCGGACACGTCGACGCCCAGTTCCAGCGCGGTGGTGGCGGCCAGCCCGAGCAGCTCGCCCGAGTGCAGGGCACCCTCCAGCGCACGCCGCTCCTCCGGCAGATAGCCGCCCCGGTACGCGGCGACACGCCGTGCGAGCGTCCGGTCGACCTCGGCGAGGCGTTCCTGGCTGATCACCGCGATCAGCTCCGCACCCCGCCGTGAGCGCACGAAGGCGACCGTGCGGACACCCTGGAGGGCGAGGTCGGTCAGGAGGTCCGCGGTCTCCGCCGTGGCCGTGCGGCGCACCGGGGCGCCCTTCTCGCCGTGCAGCTCGGTGAGCGGCGGCTCCCAGAGGGCGAAGACGAGCTCCCCCCGGGGCGAGGCGTCGTCCGACACCTCGGTGACGGGCAGACCGGTCAGGCGGCCGGCTGCGACGGCGGGGTCGGCGGCCGTCGCCGAGGCCAGGAGGAACACCGGATGCGCACCGTAGCGTGCGCACACCCGGCGCAGCCGGCGGAGCACCTGGGCGACGTGGGACCCGAAGACGCCGCGGTAGGTGTGGCACTCGTCGATCACGATGTAGCGCAGGGAGCGCAGGAAGGAGGCCCAGCGGGGGTGTGACGGGAGTATGCCCCGGTGCAGCATGTCGGGGTTGGTGAGGACGTAGTTCGCGTACTGGCGGACCCACTCGCGCTCCTCGACGGGGGTGTCGCCGTCGTACACGGCCGGTCGCACGCGGTTGCCGAGCGGCGAGGCGAGTTCCTTCACGGCGCGGCGCTGGTCGGCGGCGAGGGCCTTCGTGGGGGCCAGGTACAGGGCGGTGGTGCCGCGCCCGTTGGCCGCCTCCGAGCCGTCCAGCAGGGTGCTGAGGACCGGCGCGAGGTAGGCGAGCGACTTGCCCGACGCGGTGCCGGTGGCGATCACCACCGACTCGCCGTCCAGGGCGTGCTCGGCTGCGGCTGCCTGGTGGGCCCAGGGGTGCTCGATCCCGGCCTGCTGGATGGCGTTGATCACTTCCGGCCGGATGCGGTGCGGCCAGACTGCATGGCGGCCCGGCCTGGGGGGCAAGTGCTCCGTATGAGTGATGCGCGCAGCCCGGCCCGCCCCCGCGGTGAGCCGGTCGAGGACCGTACCGGGGGAGGGGCGGGTCTCCCCGCTCTCGGTGGGTCGTCTGGGTCGGTGATTCATGGCCATCGGCACCGAGTGTGTCACCGGCGTGACGGACAATGGTCCCAAGGCGTCGTGCATGGCTGCTGGTAAGTGATTGAATGCCATCGCGGCTGGCGATCCGTCCCCTGGCTCCGCCGGGGAGACCGAGGGGCGACCGCTCGATAGCAAGGTGCTGGAGGATCCGTGGACCTGTCCCTGTCGACTCGCAATGTGTCCGGCCCTGGCGGCGACCGCACGGTCGTCGAGGTCGGTGGCGAGATTGATGTGTATACCGCGCCCAAGCTGCGCGAGCAGTTGGTCGAGTTGGTGAACGACGGCAGCTACCACCTGGTTGTCGACATGGAGGGTGTGGACTTCCTCGACTCGACCGGCCTCGGCGTGCTCGTGGGCGGTCTGAAGCGCGTACGTGCGCATGAAGGCTCGCTGCGCCTGGTCTGCAACCAGGAGCGCATTCTCAAGATCTTCCGGATCACTGGTCTGACCAAGGTGTTCCCCATTCACACCACGGTCGACGAGGCCGTCGCGGCGACCGACTGAGTCGCCCGGGGGCTCCCCGGGGACTCCGGACCGTTCGGAGGCTCCGGGGAGTCCGGAAGAAGGCCAGGGTGCCGGGCACTAGCCCGGTGCCCCAGAGAAGCACGCTCGCACGCTCGTACGTCCGAGGGGGACCGCATGGCCACCGTTGAACTCCGCTTCAGTGCTCAGCCCGAGCATGTCAGGACGGCCCGCCTGGTGGCGGCCGCCGTGGCGCGGCGGGCCGGGGTGGACGAGGCGGTGCTGGACGAGGTCAGGCTCGCCGTCGGCGAGGCGTGCAGTCGTGCCGTCGGGCTGCACCGGAGCCATGGGATCACCGCTCCCGTGCAGGTCCTGCTCACCGAGGAGGAGAAGTCCTTCTCGATCGAGGTCGGAGACGAGGTGCCCGTGTCGGGCGGCCCTTCGGGAGCCGAGGCCGGGAAGCACGGCTCCGGTCCCCGTGACGATCACGAGGACGCCGACGGCCGCGACCAGATGGGGCTCGCGGTGATCAGCGGTCTCGTCGACGACGTCGAGGTGACGACGGGTGAACACGGAGGTGTCATCCGGATGAGTTGGCCGACGAATCCGGCCACGATCGTGTCATGACCCGATGACCGCCCCTGGTGCGCCGCGCTGACGGCGGCACGTTCGCCCACCCATTTGAGAGGCCCTGCTGAGCAGGGCCTTTTTCATTTCCATAGATCATTGATCAAGCGTCAATGCTTTTGCCCCATTACCGCTTTCGGGGGCAATCCTGAGCCGCGATCATTTGGTGGGGGGCGAACGAAGGTCAATTCCATTTGTCGCGCACTGTTTTGATCAGGTTCCGCTCCCTACAATCCGTCCACATCTTGAGCTCTGAACGTCAAGGAGGACGAATGGCGGGGCTCTTCAACCCAACCCTGACCGAACCCACTTCCCTCGCGGCCGCAGTACTCACCGATGACAACAGAATGATCGTAATTGTCATCGCTGTCGTCGCGATCGCGGCACTGGTCGTCGCCCAGTTGCTGGCGCGCCAGGTGCTGGCGGCCGGCGAAGGCACCGAGTCGATGAAGAAGATCGCGGCAGCCGTCCAGGAAGGCGCAAATGCCTATCTGGCCCGGCAGTTGCGCACTCTCGGCATCTTCGCGGTGATCGTTTTCTTCCTGCTGATGCTGCTGCCGGCGGACGACTGGTCGCAGAGACTGGGACGTTCGGTCTTCTTCCTGGTGGGTGCGCTGTTCTCGGCGGCCACCGGATACATCGGCATGCGTCTCGCGGTACGTGCGAATGTGCGCGTGGCCGCAGCGGCACGCGAGGCCACCCCGGCCGAAGGGGAGCCGGCAAAGGATCTGACGGCCGTCGCGCACAAGGCAATGAAGATCGCTTTCCGTACCGGCGGTGTGGTGGGCATGATCACGGTGGGCCTCGGCCTGCTCGGTGCCTCCTGCGTGGTCCTCGTCTACGCCGCGGACGCCCCCAAGGTCCTGGAGGGCTTCGGCCTCGGCGCCGCGCTCATCGCCATGTTCATGCGTGTCGGCGGCGGCATCTTCACCAAGGCCGCGGACGTCGGGGCGGACCTCGTCGGCAAGGTCGAGCAGGGCATCCCCGAGGACGACCCGCGCAATGCCGCCACCATCGCGGACAACGTCGGTGACAACGTCGGCGACTGCGCCGGCATGGCCGCCGACCTCTTCGAGTCGTACGCCGTGACGCTCGTCGCCGCCCTCATCCTGGGCAAGGCCGCCTTCGGCGATCTGGGACTGGCCTTCCCGCTGATCGTTCCGGCGATCGGCGTGGTCACCGCGATGATCGGTATCTTCGCGGTCGCCCCGCGGCGCGCCGACCGCAGCGGGATGTCCGCCATCAACCGCGGCTTCTTCATCTCCGCGGTGATCTCGCTGGCCCTGGTGGCCGCGGCGGTCTACGCCTACCTGCCGTCGTCGTACGCCGAGCTGAGCGGTGTCACCGAGCCCGCGATCAGGGGCCACGAGGGAGACCCGCGCATCTTCGCGCTGGTCGCCGTCGCGATCGGCATCGTGCTGGCCGCCCTGATCCAGCAGCTGACCGGGTACTTCACCGAGACCACCCGCCGCCCGGTCCGTGACATCGGCAAGTCGTCGCTCACCGGTCCGGCCACCGTCGTTCTCGCCGGTATCTCCATCGGTCTCGAATCCGCCGTCTACACCGCGCTGTTGATCGGTCTCGGCGTCTACGGGGCGTTCCTGCTCGGCGGTACGTCGATCATGCTCGCGTTGTTCGCCGTGGCCCTCGCCGGCACCGGACTCCTCACCACCGTCGGTGTCATCGTCGCCATGGACACCTTCGGTCCGGTCTCCGACAACGCCCAGGGCATCGCCGAGATGTCGGGCGACGTCGAGGGTGCGGGGGCGCAGGTCCTCACCGACCTGGACGCCGTCGGCAACACCACCAAGGCGATCACCAAGGGCATCGCGATCGCGACGGCCGTGCTCGCCGCGGCCGCGCTCTTCGGCTCGTACCGGGACGCGATCGCCACCGCGGTCGCCGAGGTGAGCGCCAAGGCCGGGGAGATGGGCCTGAGTCTGGACATCTCCCAGCCCAACAACCTGGTGGGGCTGATCCTCGGAGCCGCTGTCGTCTTCCTCTTCTCCGGGCTGGCGATCAATGCCGTGTCCCGATCCGCCGGTTCCGTGGTCTTCGAGGTGCGGCGGCAGTTCCGTGAGCACCCCGGGATCATGGACTACACCGAGAAGCCCGAGTACGGACGCGTCGTCGACATCTGCACCAAGGACGCCCTGCGCGAGCTGGCCACGCCGGGTCTGCTCGCCGTCATGGCGCCCATCGCGGTCGGCTTCACGCTCGGCGTCGGAGCCCTCGGCTCGTACCTCGCCGGAGCGATCGGCACGGGCACCCTCATGGCCGTCTTCCTCGCCAACTCCGGTGGCGCGTGGGACAACGCCAAGAAGCTCGTCGAGGACGGGCACCACGGCGGAAAGGGCAGTGAGGCGCATGCGGCGACGGTGATCGGTGACACCGTCGGCGACCCGTTCAAGGACACCGCGGGCCCGGCCATCAACCCGCTGCTGAAGGTGATGAACCTCGTGGCGCTGCTCATCGCGCCCGCGGTCGTGCAGTTCAGCTACGGCGACGACGCCAACGCGGGCGTGCGGGCGGTGATCGCGACTCTGGCGATCCTGGTCATCGTCGGCGCGGTGTACATCTCAAAGAGGCGTTCGGTCGCGGTGGGTGACGAAGACAACGCCGCGGAGCGGTCGTCGAAGTCACCGGACCCGGCGGTCGTTTCGCAGTAAACGTCTCATCTGGACGAAACGCCTGCTCACAGCACGGGCGGACAGTGCGGTCGACCGCACTGTCCGCCCGTTCGTCCGCTCGGCGGCCGGCCGCGAACGGAGACGGCGGTGAGCCTTGTCTCCCCCGGGGCAAACAATCGTCTACTACTACATACCGGACATTCGGCCCGGGATTGTTGTGCGGGGGCCGTGTATGTTCCGGGGCCGAGAGCCTTGGAAGGGACCGATCCGGTGAAGGTGAACAAGAAGCTCGCGGCCGCGGTGTCGGGCGGAGCGGTACTGGTGCTCGCGCTGACGGGCTGCAGTGACGAGGGCGACGGCGGAAAGGTGGACGCCTGGGCGAAGAGCGTCTGCGACAAGGCGCAGCCGCAGATCCAGAAGCGGACCGACGCCCAGCAGGCGATCATCTCGACCTCCGTCGACGGCAAGCCCGCCGATATACAGGCGGCCGACTCCAAGGCCTTCAAGGACATCGCCGACGCCAACAAGGCGCTGGCCTCAGCGGTGCAGGCCGCCGGTTCCCCGCCCGGTGAGGGCCAGGAGCAGCTGCGGCAGGACGCAATCAAGGAGCTCAACGCCACCGCCACCGCATACCTCGACCTCAAGAAGAAGGTCGACGCGCTCGACCCGAAGAACCAGCAGAAGTTCGCGGACGGCCTGCAGGACGTCGCGGACGGGCTGAAGAAGATCCAGAAGATGGACCAGGTCGCCCTCGGCAAGCTGCAGTCCGGTGACCTGGGCAAGGCGATGGGGAAGCAGAAGGGCTGCCAGCGGGTGAAGCCGTCGGCGACCGCGCCCGCCGGTACCGGCGACGGTGCCTCCGAGCCCGGCAGCAAGCCGTCGAACGCCGCCGGCCCGTCTAAGTCGGCCGGGTCCGAGGCGTCCAAGGGGTCGTCCGAGTAGCCGAACCGCCACCGCGCCGGGCGGATGAGCCGCCCGGCCGCTCCTACGGCGCCTTGCACGCAGCGGGCCGCGCGGACGGGACCCCCGTGCAGGGCTCCCCGGCGCGGAACGGTCGCACCGTCGCCGCTGCGCGTGGCGACGGTGGTGAAGACGGCGAAGGCCGACTGCCGCGGGTGAGAATGGGCGGGTGAGTACGACCAGCCTTGCCGCAGGCCTCCCCGTTCCCGACCAGTCCGCCCGGCTCCGCGATGCACTGCTCGCCGCCGACTTCACCGCCGACGGGCTGCTGGAGCTGCTCGGTGCGCCCGCCTACAGCGCCCTCGCCCGCAGCGAGACCGTCCCGGCCCTGCGCGCCACCCGCGGGGACTCCCCGCTGGAGACGCTCGTTCGGCTCTTCCTGCTGCAGCGGCCGGTGGCGCCCGAACGCGCCCGGGAGGCGCTGCCCCTGGACGTGGCGCTCGCCGACGGCTGGGTGGCCGAGTCCCCCGACGGCATCCGGGCGACGGTGGACGTCCGCCCGTACGGCGGGCCCGAGGGGGAGGACTGGTACATCGTCTCCGACCTCGGCTGCGCCGTGGGCGGGGCCGGCGGGGCGAGCGGCCGTGACGAGGGCGTCGTCCTCGGTGTCGGCGGCGCGTCCACCACCCTCGCCGGCATCACGGTCCGCACTCCGGTGTCCGCCGCCCTCGACCTCGGCACCGGCTCCGGCATCCAGGCCCTGCACGCCACCCAGCACGCCACCCGGGTCACGGCAACCGACCTCAACCCCCGGGCCCTGGCGTTCACCCGGCTCACCCTGGCGCTGTCCGGCGCACCCGAGGCGGATCTGCGCGAGGGCTCTCTCTTCGCGCCGGTCGGCTCGGAGACGTACGACCTGATCGTTTCGAACCCGCCGTTCGTCATCTCCCCAGGTGCACGGCTCACGTACCGCGACGGCGGAATGGGCGGGGACGATCTGTGCCGCTCGCTCGTTCAGCAGGCCGGGGACCGTCTGAACGAAGGGGGGTTCGCACAGTTCCTCGCCAACTGGCAGCACGTGGAAGGGGAGGACTGGCAGGAGCGGGTGCGCTCCTGGGTGCCGCGGGGCTGCGACGCCTGGATCGTCCAGCGCGAGGTGCAGGACGTGACGCAGTACGCCGAGCTGTGGCTCAGGGACAGCGGCGACCACCGCACCGCTCCCGAGGAGTACGCGGCGCGGTACGACGCCTGGCTCGACGAGTTCGAGGCCCGCGGGACCAAGGCGGTCGGCTTCGGCTGGATCACATTGAGGAAGACGGGCTCGGACCTGCCGTCGATCGTCGTGGAGGAGTGGCCGCACCCGGTCGAGCAGCCGCTCGGTGACGCCGTACGCGCGCACTTCGCCCGGCAGGACTATCTGCGCACCCACGACGACGCGGCCCTGCTCGCCGACCACTTCGTCCTCGTGGACGACGTGGTGCAGGAGCAGGTCGGGCTGCCCGGCGCGGAGGACCCGGAACACGTCGTGCTGCGGCAGAACCGGGGGATGCGGCGTGCCACGAAGGTGGACACGGTCGGCGCGGGCTTCGCCGGCGTCTGCGACGGCACGCTGAGCGCGGGCCGGATCCTCGACGCCATCGCCCAACTGGTCGGCGAGGACCCGGTGCTCCTGCGGGACCGCACGCCGGAGGCGATCAGGCTGCTCGTGCAGGAAGGCTTCCTGGAGCCCGCCGCTCCGCGAGGCTGAGGCGCGCGCCGGGCGTGGAGATCCTGCCGGGCCGCGCCCGGCGCATCGGGCGGCTCGCGCGCAGGAACGCTCCCTTCTGCCCCGGGCGGCGCTCGTCGGCCATCGCTCCCGTACGGAACCGGTCATTGTGCGGATGCCCGTGTGTGTGCCGGACGCGTGCCGGTGGAGCGGTCGAGAGCGTCGCACCGGGCAGCTCCGCCGCCGGTGCACCCGCCTGCCCGTCCCGCGGAAGCAATTGCTCCGGAAATTGCTCCGGAAATTGCCCCGGCGGCGCCGCCCGGGTGAACCCCTGTCGCGTTCACCTGGAATTCGCGTGGGTGACGCCCGGAGGTGCCAGCCTCGGCCACGGGTGGTCCAGGGGTCGGGCCGAGAAATGGGAGACGGGCATGGAGAGCAGTCCGGCGATCTTCGCGGGAACGGCATTTGCGCTGTTCGGAGCCGCACTGCTGATATGGACGGCAGCGCGGGTCCGGCACCGGGCCCCGGTCGCGCACGGCGTGAATCCCGCCACGGCCGCGGCTCTCACGACGATCTTCGGCGCCGGGTTCCTGCTCGCCGGCGTCTGGTGCTTCAGCCGCCTCTGAAGTCGTCGCGGCCTTCGCCCGGCCGCCACCCCCGACATCCGCCATGGGAGTCCGGGCGGCAGGAATGCCCGGACTCGGGTTACCGTTCGAGTGGCCGTTGCGAGCTTTTGCCGTTTGACACGGGGGCGGGTTGTACCGTCACACTCCGCAGCGACAGCAAAGTGCACTACGGCCGTACGCCGTACGTTGTGCGCCGTACGAGCCCACCGAGCGTCGACCGGAGAGAAGAGCCAAGTTGTCCCCGACCAGCGAGACCGCGCAGGGCGGCCGTCGACTCGTCATCGTCGAGTCGCCTGCCAAGGCGAAGACGATCAAGGGCTACCTCGGCCCCGGCTATGTCGTCGAGGCGAGTGTCGGGCACATCCGTGACCTCCCGAACGGTGCCGCCGAGGTCCCCGAGAAGTACACCGGCGAGGTGCGGCGCCTCGGTGTGGACGTCGAGCACGATTTCCAGCCGATCTACGTCGTCAACGCCGACAAGAAGGCACAGGTCAGAAAGCTCAAGGAGCAACTGGCCGACTCGGACGAGCTCTACCTCGCCACCGATGAGGACCGCGAGGGCGAGGCCATCGCCTGGCACCTGCTGGAGGTCCTCAAGCCCAAGGTCCCGGTCAAGAGGATGGTCTTCCACGAGATCACCAAGGCCGCGATCCAGGAGGCGGTCGCCAACCCGCGCGAGCTCAACAAGCGCATGGTCGACGCCCAGGAGACCCGCCGCATCCTCGACCGTCTGTACGGTTACGAGGTCTCGCCGGTCCTCTGGAAGAAGGTCATGCCGCGGCTGTCCGCCGGCCGTGTCCAGTCCGTGGCCACCCGTCTCGTCGTCGAGCGCGAGCGTGAGCGCATCGCCTTCCGCTCCGCCGAGTACTGGGACCTGACGGGCACGTTCTCCACCGGCCGCGCCGGACGGGGGTCCCCCCGGCCGGAGGCTGGGGGAGCCTCCGACCCCGCTGCCTTCACCGCCCGGCTGACCACCGTCGACGGACGGCGTGTCGCCCAGGGCCGGGACTTCGGCCCGGACGGACGGCTCAAGTCCGACCAGGTGCTCCACCTCGACGAGGCGAACGCACGCGCACTGAAGGCCGCGCTGGAGAGCGCCGCGTTCTCGGTCCGTTCGGTCGAGTCGAAGCCGTACCGCCGTTCGCCGTACGCCCCGTTCCGTACGACCACGCTCCAGCAGGAGGCCTCGCGCAAGCTCGGCTTCGGAGCCAAGGCGACGATGCAGATCGCCCAGAAGCTGTACGAGAACGGCTTCATCACCTATATGCGTACGGACTCGACCACGCTCTCCGAGACCGCCGTCGCCGCGGCCCGGGCGCAGGTCACCCAGCTGTACGGCGCCGACTACCTGCCCGAGAAGCCGCGCACCTACGCCGGGAAGGTCAAGAACGCCCAGGAGGCGCACGAGGCGATCCGTCCCTCGGGCGACCGTTTCCGCACCCCGGCCGAGACCGGCCTGACCGGCGACCAGTTCCGTCTGTACGAGCTGATCTGGAAGCGGACCGTCGCCTCCCAGATGAAGGACGCGGTCGGCAACTCCGTCACCGTCCGGATCGCCGGCACCGGCTCCGACGGCCGGGACGCCGAGTTCTCGGCGTCCGGCAAGACGATCACGTTCCACGGGTTCATGAAGGCCTACGTCGAGGGCGCCGACGACCCGAACGCGGAGCTGGACGACCGCGAACGCCGGCTGCCGCAGGTCGCCGAGGGCGACCTGCTCTCCGCCGAGGAGATCACGGCGGACGGGCACGCGACCAAGCCCCCGGCCCGCTACACCGAGGCCAGCCTGGTCAAGGAGCTGGAAGAGCGCGAGATCGGCCGCCCGTCGACGTACGCGTCGATCATCGGCACCATCCTCGACCGCGGCTACGTCTTCAAGAAGGGCACGGCACTCGTGCCGTCCTTCCTCTCCTTCGCGGTGGTCAACCTGCTGGAGAAGCACTTCGGGCGGCTCGTCGACTACGACTTCACCGCCAAGATGGAGGACGACCTCGACCGCATCGCACGGGGCGAGGCCCAGGCGGTGCCGTGGCTGAGGCGCTTCTACTTCGGCGAGGGCATGGCCGAGGGCGGCGCCGCCGATGCCGGGAACGGCGACGGCGACCACCTCGGCGGCCTCAAGGAGCTCGTCACCGACCTCGGCGCGATCGACGCCCGGGAGATCTCGTCCTTCCCGGTCGGCAACGGCGTCGTGCTGCGCGTCGGCCGCTACGGCCCGTACGTGGAGCGCGGCGAGAAGGACGCCGAGGGACACCAGCGTGCCGACGTGCCCGCCGACCTCGCGCCGGACGAGCTGACCGTCGAGCTCGCCGAGGAACTGCTGGCCAAGCCGAGCGGCGACTTCGAGCTGGGCAAGGACCCCGTGACCGGCCACGAGATCGTCGCGAAGGACGGCCGCTACGGGCCGTACGTCACCGAGATCCTGCCCGAGGGCACGCCGAAGACCGGCAAGAACGCGGTGAAGCCGCGGACCGCCTCCCTCTTCAAGTCCATGGCCCTCGACACGGTGACCCTCGAGGACGCACTCAGGCTGATGTCGCTGCCGCGCGTCGTCGGCAAGGACGCCGAGGGCGTCGAGATCACCGCGCAGAACGGCCGTTACGGCCCGTACCTGAAGAAGGGCACGGACTCCCGCTCCCTGGAGACCGAGGACCAGATCTTCAACATCACGCTGGACGAGGCACTGGCGATCTACGCCCAGCCGAAGCAGCGGGGCCGGGCGGCCGCCAAGCCGCCGCTGAAGGAGCTCGGCACGGACCCGGTGAGCGAGCGTCCCGTCGTGGTGAAGGACGGCCGCTTCGGCCCGTACGTCACCGACGGCGAGACCAACGCGACCCTGCGGACCGGCGACAGCGTCGAGGAGATCACGCCGGAGCGCGGTTACGAGCTGCTCGCCGAGAAGCGCGCCAAGGGCCCGGCCAAGAAGGCCGCCAAGAAGGCCCCCGCGAAGAAGGCGACGGCGAAGAAGACGGCCGCGAAGAAGACGACGACCGCCAAGAAGACCGCTGCGAAGAAGACGACCACGGCGAAGACGGCAGCGAAGAAGACGACGGCCGCCAAGAAGACCGCGGCGGCGAAGACGTCGTCCTCGGACGAGTAGCACGGCGGACGCCGCGTCGGCGTCAACATCCGGCGAGGGGCGCCCCGTGGACGGCCACGGGGCGCCCCTCCGCCGTTCCACGGGCACTCGCCGCCCGTTTGTTCGGGCTGGGCCTCCGGGGAGCAATCTCCTCCGGATAGGCTGGGCGGATGACGCGAGCCGACCAGCCAACGGCCCAGAGCCCCACCTCTGAACCCGAAGCACGTGCCGCCGACGCACTGGCCGCGGACTCACGCGAGCGCGCCGTACGGTCGCTCCTGCGTGTACCCGCGCTGCGGCGGCTGTGGAGTGCGCAAGTCGTCGGCGGTATCGGTGACGCCCTCGCCCTCCTGGTGCTGATCCTCCTGGCACTCCAGACGGCGGTCGCCGAGGGAGCCTTCGGCGGCGGATACCGGGGCGCCGCCTTCGCCGTCGCCGCCGTCTTCGGGGTGCGCATCCTCGCCACCTTCCTCTTCGGGGCCGTGCTCCTCGGTCCGCTCACCGCGCTGACCGCACCCGGAGGGCCCCTGGACCGCCGCTGGACGATGGTCGGCGCCGACGGCATCCGGATCGCCCTGCTCGTCATCGCCCCGCTGTGGATCGACTGGACGCCCGACAGCGCCGTGGCGTACGTGCTCGCCACGGTCTTCGTCGTCGGCGTCGCCGAACGCTTCTGGACCGTCGCCCGGGAGAGCGCCGCACCCGCGCTGCTGCCCGCGCCGCCGCTCGAGGGCGCGGCCGTGCGCCCGCTGCCCGACCACCAGGACGCCTTGCGGAGGCTCTTCCTCCGCACGTCCTTCGCGGTCATTCCGGCCGGCGCCGCCGCACTGCTGGTGGCAACGCTGATCGGCAACCTGCTCGGCTCGGCCGTCGAGTGGTTCTCGGTGCACCAGGCCGCACTCGGGTCGTACGTGGCGGCGGGCCTCTTCGCCGCCTCGCTGTCCGTCCTCGCCGCCGTCGAGCTGCCGGACGCCCAGACCCCGCGCCCCCGTTCTCCGCTGGAGGGCCTGCGCCGCCCGTCCACCGGCAGTGGTCTCGACAAGGGCCGTACGGGCGCCGTCCCGCTGCTGGTCCTGGCCTGCGCCGCGGTCGCCGGGGCAATCGCCGCCGCCGCTGCCGTGTCCGTCCTGCACGCACGCGACCTCGGCGGCGGCCCGGTCGCCTTCGCCCTGCTCGTCCTCGCCCTGACCGGGGGCACGGTCCTCGGCGTCCGGGGCGCCCCGGGCGTGCTTCGGGCGCTGTCCCGCCGCAGGCTGCTCGCCCTGGTGATCGCCGTCAGCGGCGTGGCGCTGCTGGCGATGGGACTCGTCCCGGACACGGCGACGGTGCTGTTCCTCGCGGTCCTCGCGGGTGGTTCGGCGGGCGTCGCCGCGCACACCGGACACACGCTGATCGACCTTGAGACCGAGGAGTTCCGCCGGCCGCGGGTCACAGAGCACCTGCGAGCCGTTGTCCGGGTCGCCATCGGGATCGCCGTCGTCGGCGCCCCGCTGCTCGCCGCGGCCATCGGTCCGCACCGCCTGGCCAGCGGCGAATTCGTCTTCGCACACGGCGGCGCCGCCTTCACCCTGATGCTGGTCGGCGCGCTGCTGCTGCCCGTCGCCGTGATCGTCCTCGCCAAGACCGACGACCGGTCCGGCGTGCCGCTGCGCCGCGACCTCGCCGACGCGGTCCGCCGCGGCGCGGACCCGGCCCAGGCGCCCGCGGCCACCGGTTTCTTCATCGCGGTCGAGGGCGGCGACGGCGCCGGCAAGTCCACGCAGGTCGAGGCACTCGCGGAGTGGATCCGCGCCAAGGGCCACGAGGTCGTCGTCACCCGCGAACCCGGCGCCACACCCGTCGGCAAGCGGTTGCGCTCCATCCTGCTCGACGTCTCGTCGGCCGGGCTGTCCAACCGCGCCGAGGCCCTCCTCTACGCCGCGGACCGCGCCGAGCACGTCGACACCGTCGTCCGCCCGGCGCTCGAGCGCGGTGCCATCGTCATCTCGGACCGCTACATCGACTCGTCCGTGGCGTACCAGGGTGCCGGCCGCGACCTCTCCCCGACCGAGATCGCCCGCATCTCGCGCTGGGCGACGGACGGGCTCGTACCGCACCTGACCGTGCTGCTCGACGTCTCCCCGGAGACCGCGCGCGAGCGCTTCACGGAGGCACCGGACCGGCTGGAGTCCGAGCCGGCGGAGTTCCACCGGCGCGTACGGGCCGGGTTCCTCACCCTGGCCGCCGCCGACCCCGGCCGCTATCTCGTCGTCGACGCGGGCCAGGAGCCTGAGGCCGTCGCCACGGTGGTGCGGCACCGGCTCGACCAGATGCTCCCGCTCTCCGAAGCCGAGGTGAAGGCCCAGGAGGAGGCGCGGAGGGCCGCCGAGGAGGAGGCCCGCCGCAGGGCCGAGGAAGAGGCCGCCCGCAAGGCCGAGGAGGAGCGTCTGGAGCGCGAGCGCCAGGAGCAGCTCGCGAAGCTGCGCGCCGAGGAGGAGGAGCGCAAGCGGCGCGAACTGGAGGAGGCTCGCCGGCAGGAGGCCGAGCGGCAGGCGGAGGAGGCCAGGCAGCGGGCCGAGGAGGCGCGACGGCTGGCCGAGGAGGAGCGGCGCCGCCGCGAGGCGGAGGAGAAGACCCGCCGAGAGGAGGCGGAGCGCCGTCGCCGGCAGGCCGAGGAGGAGGCCCGGCTGCGGGCCGAGGCCGAGGAGCGCCGGCGCGAGAAGCAGCGCAAGGCCGAGGAGGCCCTGCTGCGGGCGGAGGAGGCGCGGCGGGCCGCTGAGGCGGCCGCGTTCGCCGCGGAGTCCTCGGCTGCGGAGACGACGGTGCCCACTCCCGTCGTCGGCGCGAACGACGTGACGCAGACGGTGGGGACGCCGCGCCCGCGCATCGACATGACGAAGGAGGACGCGGAGACCACGGTCCTTCCTCAGGTGCCGCAGCCTCCGGACGCGGACACGCACCGCACACGCGGTGCGGCACCGGGAAGCACGGGCGCACCCGCGGGCCCCGCGGACGAGACGGCGGTGATTCCGCCGGTGCGGGACGACCGGCCGGAGACCGCCGGCATCGACGAGACGGCGGTCCTGCCGCCGGTACGGGACGAGAGCCCCGCGGACCGCGTCCCGCCCGGTCTCTTCCGTGACGAGCCGGCCGCCCTCGCCGAGGAGGAGCGCACGCGCGAGCTCCCGCAGGTCGACGAGGAGGGACGGCCGCGCCGCCGCTCCGACTGGGCGGAGGAGACCCCGCTCGACGACCTGCCGACCCTGGCGGACGAACTGCTGGGGCCGCACGACGAGGACGACGACGGGCGCCGGAGGCGCTAGTGCCGCGTCAGGCGAATTCGCCCCGTCGCGACGCCCGGCACGGCGAATCGCGGCGTTGCCGAACCGGGCCCGCTACGAGGTCGATCCGGCGTCTTGCGATCCTTCCCCTCGGCCCGGAGGAGCCGGGGGAGACGCCACGCACCGGACGCCGCTCCTCGGCGGGCGATCCCTGCCTGACGCGGCACTAGCTGTTGTGTCCCGGTCCGGTCGGGCTCCCGACCGGCCGGAACGCGGGTCTGCGGGGCGGCGGCGGGTCCGCGAGCAGCGCAGGGGCGGCCGGTCGTCCACAGGCGGTGAGGGGTGTCCGACCCCTGCTCCACAATGGGAAGCCGGTGCAGTACCTCGCGGCCCGGGGCCTGGGGTCCGTGGCTTGTGGCTCGTAGCTCGTACGACGTGGAAGGCGGTGGCGGCGGCATGGCCGTGTGGGACGACCTGGTCGGCCAGGAGCGTGTCCAGGAGCAGCTCGCCGCCGCCGCGCGGGACGCCGACGCGCTCGTCACGGCGCAGGCGGCGGGGGAGGAACCTCCCGCCGCGTCGAGGATGACGCACGCCTGGCTCTTCACCGGCCCGCCCGGCTCGGGCCGCTCCACCGCGGCCCGTTCCTTCGCCGCGGCCCTGCAGTGCACCAGCCCCGACCGGGCGCTGGGCGGCGCACCGGGCTGCGGTTTCTGCGACGGCTGCCACACCAGCCTGGTCGGCACGCACGCCGACGTGGAGGTGGTCCGGACGGACATGCTCTCCATCGGCGTGAAGGACACCCGCGAGCTCGTCCGACGGGCCCAGCTGTCGCCCGCGGTCGGCCGCTGGCAGGTCATCGTCCTGGAGGACGCCGACCGCCTCACCGAAGGCGCCGGCAACGTCCTGCTGAAGGCTGTCGAGGAGCCCGCCCCGCGGACGGTCTGGCTGCTGTGCGCGCCCTCGCTGGAGGACGTGCTGCCCACGATCCGCTCCCGCTGCCGTCACCTCTCGCTCCGCACGCCGTCGGTCGAGGCCGTGGCGGACGTACTGACGAGACGGGACGGCATCGATCCGGAGGCCGCGGCGTCCGCCGCCCGGGCGACCCAGGGGCACATCGGCCGGGCCCGCCGGCTCGCCACCGACGAGGCGGCTCGTGCGCGCCGAGCGACCGTGCTGAAGCTCCCTCTGAGAGTGGAGGACGTCGGAGGCTGTCTCAGGGCGGCACAGGAGTTGATCGACGCGGCCGCCGAGGACGCCAGGCAGGTCTCCGAGGAGATCGACGCCAAGGAGGCCGAGGAACTCAAGGCGGCCCTGGGCGCGGCGGCGGGCGGCCGGATGCCGCGGGGCACGGCGGGGGCGATGAAGGAACTGGAGGACAAGCAGAAGCGCCGTCGCACCCGCACCCAGCGCGACAGCCTCGATCTCGCCCTCACCGACCTCACGGCCTTCTACCGCGACGTGCTCGCGTTGCAGCTGGGATCGCGGGTCGCCCTCGCCAACGAGGACGTGCGGGACGCGCTCGACCGGGTGGCGCGCAACTCCAGCCCGGAGGGGACCCTGCGCCGGATGGAGGCGGTCCTCGCCTGTCGTGAGGCGCTGGACACGAATGTGGCGCCGCTGCTCGCGGTCGAGGCGATGACGATGGCGCTGCGCACGGGATGAGCCTCGAAGGCGCTCCGGACCCGCCGGCGCGGAAGCGTCCGCACGGTGCTCCGGTGCCGCGGCCGCTGCATGAGCGCCGGAGTTCCCGCCGGGGACGCCGGAAACGCGGGTACTGCCGCAGCCGCTTTGGGGCGAATCACCCATACGAGTGCGAAGGGGCATGATCCGTCTTCGTGCCGATAGGCTCCCAGGATGGACACCAGGCAGTTCCTCAGGACCTCCGCCATCGCGTTCACCACAGCCCTGGGGCTGCTGGTCTCCGGCTGCAGCGGCGGCAATCCGGCCTCGGAGGCTTCCGAACCCTCGGGTTCGGTGCCGCCGGGAGCGGCAGCGCCCTCCCCGGTGTCGACCGCCGCGCTGAAGCCGTACTACAACCAGAAACTGGACTGGCGTAACTGCGGTGCCCCCGGCTTCCAGTGCGCCACGCTCAAGGCCCCGCTCGACTACGCCAAGCCGGACGGGCCTTCGGTCAAGCTGGCCGTCGCCCGGGTGAAGGCCACCGGACCGGGGAAGCGGATCGGATCGCTCCAGGTGAACCCGGGTGGTCCGGGCGGCTCGGCCGTCGGCTACCTCCAGGCGTACGCGGGCGTCGGCTATCCCGCTCCGGTGCGGGCCCGGTACGACATGGTGGCCATCGACCCGCGCGGAGTGGCCCGCAGCGAGCCGGTCAAATGCCTCGACGGCAAGGAGATGGACGCGTACACCCAGAGCGACCAGACTCCCGACGACTCGGCCGAGGTCGACAAGCTGAGCACCGCCTTCAAGGGCTTCGCGGCGGGCTGCAAGGAGCGGTCGTCCACGGTCCTCCCGCACGTCTCCACGGTCGAGGCGGCCCGGGACATGGACATCTTCCGGTCCGCGCTGGGCGACGAGAAGCTGTCCTACGTCGGGGCCTCCTACGGCACGTTCCTCGGCGCGACGTACGCCGAGCTCTTCCCGGAGCGCGCCGGCCGGCTCGTGCTCGACGGGGCGATGGACCCGTCCCTCCCGGCCCGTCAGATGAACCGCGACCAGACCGAGGGCTTCGAGACGGCCTTCAAGTCTTTCGCCGCCGACTGCACGAAGCGCTCGGACTGTCCGCTCGGAACGAAGTCGACCGCCGACGCCGCCGCCCGGATGAAGGCGTTCTTCGCCAAGCTGGACGCCCAGCCGGTGTCCACCGGGGAGAGCCGCGAACTCACCGAGTCGCTCGCCACCACCGGCGTCATCGCCGCGATGTACGACGAGGGCGCCTGGCCGCAGCTCCGCGACGGACTCACCGGCGCCATGAACGGCGACGGCGCGGGGCTGCTGGCCCTCTCCGACAGCTACTACGAGCGCGAGAGCGACGGCTCGTACTCCAACCTGATGTCCGCCTACTCCGCGGTCAGCTGCCTCGACCTGCCGCCCGCCTTCACCACGCCCGACGAGGTCACCGCCTCCGCCGCCGACTTCGAGAAGGCCTCGCCCGTCTTCGGCAGGAACTTCGCCTGGGCCTCCCTGAGCTGCGCCTACTGGCCCACGCCCGCCACCGGCGCCCCGCACCGCATCGATGCCAAGGGCGCCGCACCGATCCTGGTCGTCGGCACCACCCGCGACCCGGCCACCCCCTACAAGTGGGCGCAGGCCCTCGCCCGACAGCTCGACTCGGGGACCCTGCTCACCTACGACGGCGACGGTCACACGGCGTACGGCCGCGGCAGCGACTGCGTCGACACGGCGATCAACAAGTACCTGCTGACCGGGACTCCGCCGGCGGACGGCACCCGCTGCCGGTGACAGGAGGGGGCCGCTGCCCGCACGACCGGCCCGGAGCGCGTGATCGCCGGGCTGGTCAGGGGCACCCCGATTAACCCTGTAGACTTAGCGCCGCTGCTGATGCGAGCCTGTTCCTGCCGGAACGGCCATATCCGCAGCTTGCCGCCTTAGCTCAGTTGGCCAGAGCAACGCACTCGTAATGCGTAGGTCTCGGGTTCGAATCCCGAAGGCGGCTCAGAGGCAAAGTGGCAGGTCACGGGCCACATGCGATGGGCCCCACGGAAGATC
>NZ_FNHI01000008.1 GCF_900103455.1 Streptomyces wuyuanensis
ACTTGATGGGGTAAGGCTCCCAGTAGACGACTGGGTTGATAGGCCGGATATGGAAGCCAGGTGACTGGTGGAGTTGACCGGTACTAATAGGCCGAGGGCTTGTCCTCAGTTGCTCGCGTCCACTGTGTTAGTTCTGAAGTAACGAACATGCCGAGACCACCGTGTGGTCGGCTGGTTCGACATCTTCATAGTGTTTCGGTGGTCATAGCGTTAGGGAAACGCCCGGTTACATTCCGAACCCGGAAGCTAAGCCTTTCAGCGCCGATGGTACTGCAGGGGGGACCCTGTGGGAGAGTAGGACACCGCCGAACAATTTTTCAGGGAAAGCCCCGGACCATTGGTCCGGGGCTTTCCCGCGTTGTGCGCAGTTTATGCGGCATGATCGACGCCACCCCTGTGTACCCGCTCCACCAGGCTGAAGGTAGGGTCAGGGAGCATCGTTGGTACGTTCGGCACAGGAGGCCCCCGGGTGGAGGTCCAGGAGACCCGCGTTCAGACCGACCGGGTACTCACCATCCCCAACATCCTCAGCATGGCTCGCCTGCTCGGCGTACCGCTGTTCCTGTGGCTGATCCTCCTGCCCGAGTTCGGCGGCCCGAAGGCGGACGGGTGGGCCCTGCTCGTCCTCGCCCTGAGCGGCGTCAGCGACTACCTCGACGGGAAGCTCGCCCGGCGATGGAACCAGATCAGCAGCCTCGGCCGGATCCTCGACCCCGCCGCCGACCGTCTCTACATCCTTTCCACCATCGTGGGCCTCACCTGGCGGGGGATCCTGCCGCTTTGGTTGACCGCGGCACTTTTGGCGCGGGACCTGATGCTCCTCGTGATGGTGGGAATCCTGCGCCGGCACGGCTATCCGCCTCCCCAGGTGAACTTTCTGGGCAAGGCGGCTACCTTCAACTTGATGTATGCGTTCCCGCTCCTGCTGCTCAGCGACGGAAACGGGTGGCTTGCGTCACTCGCCGAAGTTTTCGGATGGGCGTTCGCAGGATGGGGTACAACTCTGTATTGGTGGGCAGGGATCCTCTATGTGGTCCAGGTCCGCCGACTCGTCAAGGCTGACGCCGTGGCCGATTGAGCCGTATGCACGTAGCTGTGCAGAGTCCCACCGGTCCGCATGAGAACTGGAGAGGGCCTGCCCGGACGGGTGAAGTCGGCTGGACCGTCGTCTCTTCAAGGAGGACGCTTCCGACATGAAGGCCGTCGTGATGGCTGGTGGCGAAGGAACACGACTTCGCCCCATGACCTCGAGCATGCCCAAGCCACTGCTGCCGGTGGTCAACAGGCCGATCATGGAGCATGTGCTGCGCCTGCTCAAGCGGCACGGGCTCAATGAGACGGTCGTGACCGTCCAGTTCCTCGCTTCCCTCGTCAAGAACTACTTCGGCGACGGTGAAGAGCTAGGGATGGAACTCACCTACGCGCACGAGGAAAAGCCACTCGGTACCGCGGGTAGCGTGAAGAACGCAGAAGAGGCGCTCAAGGACGACGCATTCCTCGTCATTTCCGGCGACGCGCTCACCGACTTCGACCTCACGGACCTCATCCGGTTCCACAAGGAGAAAGGCGCACTGGTCACCGTGTGCCTGACCCGGGTGCCGAATCCTCTTGAATTCGGCATCACGATCGTGGACGAACAGGGCAAGGTCGAGAGGTTCCTGGAGAAGCCGACCTGGGGCCAGGTCTTCTCCGACACCGTGAACACGGGCATCTACGTCATGGAGCCGGAGGTCTTCGACTACGTCGAGCCCGATGTCTCCGTGGACTGGTCCGGTGATGTCTTCCCGCAGCTGATGAAGGAAGGCAAGCCGATCTACGGCTACATCGCCGAGGGCTACTGGGAGGACGTCGGCACCCACGAGAGCTATGTGAAGGCCCAGGCCGACGTTCTCGAGGGCAAGGTCGACGTGGAGATCGACGGCTTCGAGATCTCGCCCGGCGTCTGGGTGGCGGAGGGCGCGGAGGTCCATCCGGACGCCGTGCTGCGAGGCCCGCTCTATGTCGGCGACTACGCCAAGGTCGAAGCGGACGTCGAGATCCGCGAACACACCGTGGTCGGGTCCAATGTGGTCGTGAAATCAGGTGCGTTCCTGCACCGGGCCGTCATTCACGACAACGTCTACATCGGACCGCACAGCAATCTGCGCGGCTGCGTCATCGGCAAGAACACCGACATCATGCGCGCCGTGCGGATCGAGGACGGGGCCGTCATCGGTGACGAGTGCCTGATCGGCGAGGAGTCGATCGTCCAGGGCAACGTGCGGGTCTATCCGTTCAAGACCATCGAGGCCGGCGCGTTCGTCAACACCTCGGTGATCTGGGAATCGCGAGGTCAGGCGCAACTCTTCGGGGCCCGGGGCGTATCGGGAATCCTCAACGTCGAGATCACGCCGGAACTCGCCGTGCGGCTCGCGGGGGCGTACGCGACCACCCTGAAGAAGGGCGCTACCGTCACCACGGCCCGTGACCACTCCCGAGGCGCGCGAGCACTGAAACGCGCGGTGATCTCCGCACTCCAGGCCAGTGCCATCGACGTTCGGGACCTGGAGAACGTGCCGCTGCCGGTCGCCCGGCAGCAGACGGCCCGAGGCAGCGCCGGCGGCATCATGATCCGCACCTCGCCGGGTGTCCCCGACTCGGTCGACATCATGTTCTTCGACGAACGCGGCGCGGACCTGTCGCAGGGCGGTCAGCGGAAGCTCGACCGTGTATACGCACGTCAGGAGTACCGTCGCGCGTTTCCCGGCGAGATCGGAGACCTCTTCTTCCCGGCGAGCATCTACGACTCGTACACGGGATCGCTGCTGCGCAACGTCGACACCAGCGGTATCGCGGAGGCCGGGCTCAAGGTCGTCATCGACGCGTCCAACGGCAGTGCCGGCCTCGTGCTCCCGAGCCTCCTCGGCAGGCTCGGCGTGGACGCGCTGACGATCAACCCCGGGCTCGACGAGTCGCGGCCGACCGAGACGCTGGAGCAGCGCAGGCAGGGCCTGAAGCGGCTGGGCGAGATCGTGGCCTCCGCGCACGCCGCCTTCGGCGTGCGCTTCGACCCCGTCGGCGAGCGGCTGTCGCTCGTCGACGAGCGGGGCCGGATCGTGGAGGACGACCGGGCGCTGCTCGTCATGCTGGACCTCGTGGCCGCAGAACGCCGCAGCGGGAAGGTCGCGTTGCCCGTGACCACGACCCGTATCGCCGAGCAGGTCGCCGCCTACCACGGCACTCAGGTGGAGTGGACCACCACGTCCCCGGACGACCTGACCAGGGTCGGCCGGGAAGAGTCCACCATCTTCGGCGGGGACGGCCGCGGTGGCTTCATCATTCCGGAGTTCAGCAGCGTCTTCGACGGCCCGGCGGCGTTCGTGCGGCTTCTCGGCCTGGTCGCCCGCACCCAGCTCACGCTGAGCCAGATCGACGCCCGCATCCCACGGGCCCATGTGCTCCGCAAGGACATCGCGACGCCCTGGGCGGTCAAGGGGCTCGTGATGCGCCGGGTCGTCGAGGCCGCCGGCGACCGCTTCGTGGACACCACCGACGGTGTCCGCGTGGTGGAAGCGGACGGCCGCTGGGTTCTCGTCCTGCCCGACCCGTCCGAGGCCGTCACCCATCTGTGGGCCGAGGGTCCCGACGACGCGTCCGCCCAGGCACTCCTGGGCGAGTGGTCCACGGTCGTGGAAAGTGCAGGTGACGCCGCGAAGGAGTGAGGGTGCCGGGGGTCTGACGACCATGTGCCGGGATGCGGGACGGTCCGCATCCCGGCACAACCCCGGGGCCATTCGGCGGTAGCGGTTGCGACGTGCGACGATGTGCGGCATGCCGCAGCAGCCCCCCGTCCCGAGGACCGCCTCACCGCCGCCGCGCCCCGATGCCTCCATGTCGCTGCTGAACAACGTCATGGACCACAGCCTCGACGACGGCTACGCGGAGGCCACGGCGCGGAGGGAGTCGGAGGGCGGGCCCCGGCCCCAGACACTCAGGGCCAAGCTGTGGCTCGCGGCCGGGCTGGTGCTGGCGGCTCTGGTCGTCACACTCGGGGCTGCGCAGGCGCGGATATCGGCACCCGTCGTCGCGAAGGAACGCGAAGAGCTCATCGACCGCATCGAGGCAGAGACCGCGGCCGCGGACGAGCTGGAGAAGAACGTCGACCGGCTCCGCGAGGAGGTCGGTGAGCGGCAGCGCAAGGCGCTCCAGCAGCAGGGCGGACACCAGGGGGACCTCGTGGCGCTGCTCTCCGGCGCGACCGAGGTGACCGGCCAGGGGGTCAAGCTCGTCGTCGACGACGCCGAGGACAGCGAGGCGGACGGCGGCGGTCCGCGGGAGAGCAGCAGCTTCTCCGACACCGGCCGGGTCCGCGACCGTGACATGCAGCGCGTCGTCAACGGGCTCTGGGAGTCCGGCGCGGAGGCCGTGGCGATCAACGGGCAGAGGCTGACCGCCCTGTCCGCGATCAGGGCCGCCGGTGACGCGATACTCGTCGACAACAAGCCGCTGGTGCCGCCGTACACGGTGCTCGCGGTCGGGGACGGGAAGAAGCTGAGCACCGCCTTCCAGGACAGCGCGGACGGCCAGTACCTCCACGCGCTGCAGGAGAATTTCGGGATCCGGAGCAGCATCTCCGCCCAGGAGAAGGTGCGTCTCCCGGCCGCACCCAGCCTGATCGTACGTACCGCAGAGCCGAGGACCGCCGGTGGCACGCCCGCCGGTCAGGGCACGGCAGAGACAGGGAAGGGCACATCGTGATCGCCGTACTGGGCCTCGTCTTGGGAGTCGTGGCGGGATTGTTGCTCCGCCCCGAGGTGCCGGCGGTGGTCGAGCCCTACCTTCCGATCGCCGTCGTCGCGGCCCTCGACGCGGTGTTCGGCGGCCTGCGCGCCATGCTCGACGGGATCTTCGTCGACAAGGTCTTCGTGGTCTCGTTCCTGTCGAACGTCGTCGTGGCCGCACTGATCGTCTTCCTCGGCGACAAGCTGGGCGTCGGCGCGCAGCTGTCCACGGGGGTGGTGGTCGTGCTCGGCATCCGGATCTTCTCCAACGCGGCCGCGATCCGCCGCCATGTGTTCCGGGCGTGAGGCCGATGAGCGACAACGACAAGACCCTGCGTGAAACGCCCGACCCCCAGGACGGGACGCCGAGGACGACCGGCGGGCGGACGCCCGAGGTCGCGCCGCCCCGCCGGCCCGAAGCACCGCTGCCGGAGCGGAGCGTCCCCACCGCGCCCGTCGGGCCGGGCCCGCTTCCCGCCCCGGTCCGGGCGGCGCCCGAGGAAGCCGGGAAGGCCGGCGCGGCGTCCGCCGCTCCCACGACCGACGGCGCCGCTCCCGCCGGCGCCGGTGCCGACGGGAGCGATGGCGCGAACCGCTCCGCCGCCCGCACCCCGGACTCTCCCGCGGATGAAGAGGCCGGGGAAGCGACACCGGCCGGCGACGGCCCTCATCTGACCGGTCGGCAGCGACTGGCGGCCGGACTGTGGCCTCCCCGCTTCTCGCGCGCCCAACTCATCGTGGCCCTCCTGCTGTTCGTCCTCGGGCTCGGTCTGGCCATCCAGGTCCAGTCGACGAGCGACAACAGCGCCCTGCGCGGCGCGCGCCAGGAAGATCTCGTGCGCATCCTCGATGAACTGGATGACCGCACCAAGCGTCTGGAAGATGAGAAGCAGCGCCTCGAGGACCAGCGGACCGAACTGGAGACCAGCTCGGATCAGGCCGAAGAGGCGCGCAAGCAGACACAGGAAAAGGAGCGGCAGCTGGGCATCCTCGCCGGTACCGTGGCCGCACAGGGCCCCGGTATCACGCTGACCATCGGCGACGGGGCCGGCGCGGTCGAGTCGGACATGCTGCTCGACGCGATCCAGGAGCTCCGGGCCGCGGGGGCCGAGGCGATCCAGGTCAACGGGGTGAGGGTCGTCGCGGACTCCTACTTCTCCGACGTCGGCGGGGCCATCGAGGTCGACGGCAAGAAGATCGACGCTCCGTACCGCTTCAAGGTCATCGGCAAGCCGCAGGACCTCGAACCGGCGCTGAACATTCCCGGCGGCGTGGTGCAGACCCTGGAGAAGGAGCAGGCCACCGCCACGGTGGCCCGGTCGGAGAAGATCGTCGTGGATGCCTTGCGACCCGTGGAACGGCCTGACTACGCTCGGTCGTCCTCCCAGTGAGACAAGGGCGTGTGAGGGAGGCCGGAGATGGACAAGGGGTTGCGGGGGGTCGGCGCATCGTAAGAGTGCTGCGTGGTGGAAACTGTCCGGAGGGTACGGACGTTGTGAGGATGTCCGGGTCGGCAGGTGTGTTCATTCAGGGTTCCTGCCCCACGGGCGGGTCTGTTTCGGTCAAGGGGAATCGCCCGTGAAGTTGTTTGGGAAGTTGTTCGGCAAGAGCGCACGCGAGGACAGCGGCACCGCCCGTCATCGCGCACCGCGCCATGGCCAGGAGGCGGAGCAGGGTGGGGAGCGCCCGCTCTTCCGGGACGAGGTCGCCGGTGGTGACATTCCCGGCGGTCAGGGCGCGTCTGCTGTTGACCCTGCCGGTCCCGGCCGCATAGGTTTCGGGGAACCGTCAACCTCAAGTGCGGGTGGAGGGTTTACGCCCGACCCGTATGCATCCCATGCCCCCGCGGGGCAGCCGCGGCAGGAGGACCCGTCCATGCCGGTGTGTACGCGATGCGGCAACCGCAATGCCGAGACCAGCCGCTTCTGTTCCAACTGCGGTGCGCCCCTGCGGTCCGGGGCTCCGGCGGAGCGTGCTTCGGAGACGACCTCGACGATCTCCATCTCGGGGATCGAGGCCTATGAGGCGGAGGCCACGGGCCAGACGCCGATCCCGTCGCTCTCGCCCGAGGCCCAGGCCGCCGTCGAGGCACTGCCGCTCGGCTCCGCCCTGCTGGTGGTGCGTCGCGGGCCGAACTCGGGCAGCCGCTTCCTCCTGGACAGTGAGCTGACCACGGCGGGCCGCCACCCCCAGAGCGACATCTTCCTCGACGACTTCACCGTCTCCCGCCGTCATGTGGAGTTCCGCAGGGCGGCCGACGGCACCTTCACCGTCACCGATGTCGGCAGCCTCAACGGCACGTACGTCAATCGCGAGCCGATCGACTCGGTCGTCCTGGCGAACGGTGATGAAGTTCAGATCGGCAAGTACCGGCTGGTCTTCTACGCGAACCAGCGGGGCTTGTGACCTCAGGGACGTCCATGCGGCGAACTCCGACGGGCGGTGCCGGCCACGGCACCGCCGGTGGCGACCGGCTGGTCAGCATCGGCTCGGTGCTGAACCAGCTCCGCGACGAGTTTCCCGAGGTCACGATCTCCAAGATCCGGTTCCTGGAGTCCGAGGGGCTCGTCGAACCACAGCGCACGCCGTCCGGCTACCGCAAGTTCAGCCCGGAGGACGTCGAGCGGCTCGCGCAGGTGCTCCGCATGCAGCGGGACCACTATCTGCCGCTGAAGGTCATCCGTGAGCACCTCGACGCACTGGCCCGGGGCGAGCGGCCCCCGCTGCCCTCCCAGGGCGGACCGGCGGAAGCCGGCGGGGCGGACGGGTTCCCCGCCGAGGGGCCGACGGCGGCCCGGGTCGGGCGGGCGGAACTGCTGGCCGCCGCGGAGGTGACCGAGGAGGAGCTCGACGAGTGGGAGTCCTACGGTCTGATCACTCCTTCGGCGGACTCCTCCTATGACGCCGAGTCCGTGACGGTGGCCAAACTGATCGCCGACCTGGGCAGGTTCGGTCTGGAACCGCGGCATTTGCGGGCGATGAAGGCGGCTGCGGACCGCGAGGCGGGCCTGGTCGAACAAGTGGTCGCCCCGCTGCGGCGGCACCGCAATCCGCAGACCAGAGCTCATGCGGAGGCGACCACGAAGGAGCTGGCGGCGCTCTCCGTCAGGCTGCACTCGGCGCTGGTCCAGACGGCACTCGGGGTGCGCCTCCCCTGAGTCCGGGGGCGGCTTGCACCGATCTTGGGGGAGCCCGACTACCCAAACCTGCCGGGCACGTCCTAGGGTTGCTGTGTGAACGAGCTCGACGTTGTGGGTGTCCGGGTGGAAATGCCCTCCAACCAGCCGATCGTGCTCCTGCGCGAAGTGGGAGGCGATCGGTACCTCCCCATCTGGATCGGACCGGGTGAGGCGACCGCGATCGCCTTCGCGCAGCAGGGGATGGCGCCGGCCAGGCCGCTGACCCACGACCTGTTCAAGGACGTGCTGGAGGCCGTCGGCCAGGAGCTCACCGAGGTGCGGATCACGGACCTGCGGGAGGGCGTTTTCTACGCGGAGCTGGTCTTCGCCAGCGGCGTGGAGGTGAGCGCCAGGCCGTCGGACGCCATAGCGCTTGCGCTGCGCACCGGTACGCCGATCTACGGCAGCGACGGCGTTCTGGACGACGCGGGCATCGCGATCCCCGACGAGCAGGAGGACGAAGTCGAGAAGTTCCGCGAGTTCCTCGACCAGATCTCGCCGGAGGACTTCGGCTCCAGCAGTCAGTGATCCGTCGGCCGGGCACCGCGATCCCCGCGAAGGAGCCTCGTTGCGGCAGGCGTGCGGGCGAGGCCGAGGCGAAACGATGCGCCACCCGGGCATCCGGCCACGTTTTCCCGGAAACAGGGCACGCGAAACCACTCTCAGGGTGATTATCACTCGGCGTGCCGAGTGTGGCGATCGTTGACGCACCCCGGGTGACTCCCTACCGTCGAGAGGGCAGGTCAAGGACGGAGGTCGGCGTGAGAAGCAGCGGCGACGGTACGGCAGCGGGTTCTCACGGGCGCGGTCCCGCCGAGGGCGTGCCGTATCCGCTTCACGACAGTGCACAGGCCGACGTGACCCCCGAGACCGTGGGCTACCGGGGACCGACCGCCTGCGCGGCGGCCGGCATCACGTATCGCCAGCTCGACTACTGGGCGCGCACCGGCCTGGTCGAACCGAGTGTCCGGCCGGCCTACGGATCGGGCACCCAGCGGCTCTACAGCTTCCGGGACGTGGTCGTCCTCAAGATCGTCAAGCGTTTCCTGGACACGGGTGTGGCCCTGCAGAACATCCGCGCCGCGGTGCAGCATCTGCGGGCCCGTGGCTTCGCGGACCTGGAGCGGATGACGCTGATGAGCGACGGCGCGACCGTGTACGAGTGCTCCTCGCCGGACGAGGTCGTGGATCTCCTCCAGGGCGGGCAGGGCGTGTTCGGGATCGCCGTCGGAGTGGTGTGGCGGGACGTCGAGGCGGCGCTTTCGCAACTGCACGGTGAGCGCATCGACACCGGTGAGACGCTGATCGGCCACGACCCGGGTGACGAGCTGGCCAGGCGCCGCCGCGAGCGCGCCGGCTGAACCCCCCGGGCCGGGGACGAACCCCGGGCCGGCTCGTACGCGCGTACGGGCGATTGTCAGTGCCGTAGGGCAGCATCGGAGCTGTGAGACCCGCGCCCACGATCCTGCATCTCGACATGGATGCGTTCTTCGCCGCAGCGGAGCAGGCGGCGAAGCCGAGTCTGCGCGGGAAGCCGGTGGTCGTCGGCGGTCTGGGGCCGCGCGGAGTGGTCGCCACCGCCTCGTACGAGGCGAGACGGTTCGGTGTGCACTCGGCGATGCCGATGGCGCAGGCGCGCAGACTGTGCCCGAACGCCGCGTATCTGGTGCCGCGCTTCGCGCTCTACCGGTCGGTCAGCGACCAGGTGATGGAGCTGCTGGGCGCGCTCTCGCCACTGGTGGAGCCGCTGAGCCTGGACGAGGCGTTCGTGGACCTGGAGGCGGGCGGGACGGCCGATGACTCGCGCTCGGCCCGGGAGGCCGGTGAGCGACTGCGCAGGGACATTCTGAGGACCACGGGGCTGACGGGGTCGGTGGGGCTGGCGGGCTCCAAGATGCTGGCGAAGATCGCCTCCGAGCAGGCGAAGCCAGACGGCCTGGTGCTCATAGAGCCCGGCACGGAGCGGGAACTGCTGGGGCCGTTGCCGGTGCGGACGCTGCCGGGCGTGGGACCGGCGACGGGGGAGCATCTGCGGCGGGCCGGGATGACGACCGTGGCGGATCTGGCCGCGGCGGGGGAGGACGAACTCGTACGGCTGCTGGGGCGGGCCCACGGGGGAGCGGTCTTCCGGATGGCGATCGGCCACGACGACCGGCCGGTGGTCGCCGAGCGGGACGCGAAGTCCGTGTCGGTCGAGGACACCTTCGACGTGGATCTGCACGACAGGGTCCGCATCCGGATGGAGGTGGAGCGGCTGGCCGACCGCTGTGTGCGCCGGCTGCGGGCCTCCGGACACTCGGGGCGCACGATCGTGCTGAAGGTGCGGCGGTTCGACTTCTCGACGCTGACCAGGTCGGAGACGCTGCGGGGGCCCACCGACGATGCCGCCGTGGTGCGGGAGGCCGCGGCGCGGCTGCTGGAGGCGGTGGACACCACGGGCGGGGTCCGGCTGCTCGGCGTGGGCGTGAGCGGCCTCGCCGACTACACGCAGGAGGATCTGTTCGCGCAGGCAGCCGCGGGGGAGCGGCAGGACGGGGAGGAGACGGACCCGTCCCGGGAGCCGGTCCTCATGGAGCAGGCCCAGGGCCGGGACACCCGGCCGGAGGCCGAGCGGCGCTGGTCGGCCGGCCAGGACGTGCGCCACGGCGACTACGGCGCCGGGTGGGTGCAGGGCAGCGGGCTCGGGAGGGTCACGGTCCGCTTCGAGGAGCCGTGGTCGGCCGTCCCGGGCCGGGTGCGGACGTTCGCGGTGGACGACCCGGGACTGCAGCCCTCGGATCCGCTGCCGCTGGTGCGTCCGCCCGAGGATCAGTCGTCGTGGCCCGCCAGCCGCCCGAAGTCGCGGTCCGCCGCCGACCCGGAGCCCGAGCCGGGATCCGCCGACGCGTCGCCGGGCGGCGGAGAGGTGGCCGGCCTCTGCGGCGGTGAGGGCAGGTCGAGACCGTAGTGGTGGTACAGCTGCAGTTCCTGCTCGGGCGAGAGGTGGCGGCCGACGCCGAAGTCGGGCGCATCCTTGATCAGGGCCCGATCGAAGGGTATGTGGAGACCGTCGCCCTCGAGTTCGCTCGGTTCCAGCGGTACGAACGCGTCCCGGCTGAACAGCCCGGTCCGTACGGCCGCCCATTCGGGGACGCCCGTCGCGTCGTCGAGGTACACCTCGTCCACGGTGCCGATCCTGGTGCCGTTGCGGTCGAACGCCTTGCGGCCGATCAGGCTGCGCGGATCGATGTCGGTCTGCACGGTCCCTCCAACAGGTCGCACGGGTTCGCTGAACACTACGAAAGTGCACATCTTGGGCGTCGTCCACTCGAAGGTCCCAGGTGAGGCCGCGCTGGTACGCTGGCAGCGGCTGCTGACCCCGTGCGGGAGAGTGCCCCGGCGAAAGCCGGAGCCGCCGAAGGAGCAAATCCTCCCCGGAATCTCTCAGGCCCCTGTACCGCATGGACGAGGTCACTCTGGAAAGCAGGGCGGGCGTCGGACGGCATCCGCTCTCACCGACGGTGAAAGCCGGCGCGCCCCCGGGTGCTCCGGTGAAGCTCTCAGGTTGAGATGACAGAGGGGGAGGCCGTCCGGGCACCCGCGCCGTGGTGCCCCTCGCAGGTCGTTACGACCAGGAGGCCTCCGCAATGACCGCCAACCGCATTCCGCTCTCCCAGCTGGAGCGAGGCACCCCCTTCGAGCAGCGCCACATCGGCCCCGACACCGAGGCCCAGGCGAAGATGCTGGCGCAGGTCGGCTACGGCTCGCTGGACGAGCTGACCGCCGCCGCCGTGCCGGACGTGATCAAGAGTGCCGAGGCCCTGGGGCTGCCCGGCGCCCGAACCGAGGCCGAGGTGCTCGCCGAGCTGCGCGACCTCGCCGACCGCAACCAGGTGCTCGCCCCGATGATCGGCCTGGGCTACTACGGCACCTTCACGCCGCCGGTCATCCTGCGGAACGTGATGGAGAACCCGGCCTGGTACACGGCGTACACGCCGTACCAGCCGGAGATCTCCCAGGGCCGTCTGGAGGCGCTGCTCAACTTCCAGACCATGGTCGCCGACCTGACCGGCCTGCCCACCTCCGGCGCCTCGCTGCTCGACGAGGGCACCGCCGCCGCGGAGGCCATGGCGATGTCCCGGCGCGTAGGCAAGGTCAAGGACGGTGTCTTCCTGGTCGACGCCGACGCCCTGCCGCAGACCATCGCCGTGATCGAGACCCGGGCCGAGCCGACCGGCGTCGAGGTCGTCGTGGCCGACCTCAGCGGCGGGATCCCCGCGGAGATCGCCGAGCGCGGTGTCTTCGGCGTACTGGTCCAGTACCCGGGAGCCTCCGGTGCCGTCCGCGACATCAAGCCGATCATCGACCAGGCCCACGAGCTCGGCGCGATCGTCACCGTGGCCGCCGATCTGCTCGCGCTGACCCTGCTGACCTCGCCCGGTGAGCTCGGCGCGGACATCGCCGTCGGCACCACCCAGCGGTTCGGTGTCCCCATGGGCTTCGGCGGCCCGCACGCCGGCTACATGGCCGTCCAGCAGAAGCACGCCCGCAGCCTGCCCGGACGGCTGGTCGGCGTCTCCGTCGACGCGGACGGCAACAAGGCGTACCGCCTCGCGCTGCAGACGCGTGAGCAGCACATCCGCCGCGAGAAGGCCACCAGCAACATCTGCACCGCCCAGGTGCTCCTCGCCGTCATGGCGGGCATGTACGCCGTCTACCACGGCCCCGAGGGTCTGCGGACGATCGCCCGCCGCACCCACCGCTACGCCGCGATCCTCGCCGAGGGGCTGCGCGCCGGCGGTGTCGAGCTCGTCCACGGCACCTTCTTCGACACGCTGACCGCCCGCGTCCCGGGCAGGGCCGCCGACGTCGTCGCAGCGGCCCGCGAGGGCGGCGTCAACCTGCACCTCGTCGACGCCGACCACGTGTCGTTCGCCTGCGACGAGACCACGCTGCGCGCCCAGGTGTCCGCCGTCTGGGCCGCCTTCGGCGTCGATGGCGACATCGATGCGCTGGACGCGACCGTCGAGGACACGCTGCCGCCCGCGCTGCTGCGCACGGACGACGTCCTCACGCACCCGGTCTTCCAGGCACACCGCTCCGAGACCGCGATGCTCCGCTACCTGCGCCGGCTCGCCGACCGCGACTACGCGCTGGACCGCGGCATGATCCCGCTCGGCTCCTGCACGATGAAGCTGAACGCGACCACCGAGATGGAGCCGGTCACCTGGCCGGAGTTCGGCCAGATCCACCCCTTCGCCCCCGTCGAGCAGGCCGAGGGATACCTGACCCTCATCCACGAGCTGGAGGAGCGTCTCGCCGAGGTCACCGGCTACGACAAGGTCTCCATCCAGCCGAACGCCGGTTCCCAGGGCGAACTCGCGGGTCTGCTCGCGGTGCGCGCCTACCACCGTGCCAACGGCGACGAGCAGCGCACCGTCTGCCTCATCCCGTCCTCCGCGCACGGCACCAACGCGGCCAGCGCCGTGATGGCCGGAATGAACGTCGTCGTCGTGAAGACCGCGGACGACGGCGAGATCGACGTCGCGGACCTGCGCGCCAAGATCGAGCAGCACCGCGACGAGCTGTCCGTCCTGATGATCACGTATCCGTCCACGCACGGTGTGTTCGAGGAGCACGTCGCCGACATCTGCGCCCAGGTCCACGAGGCGGGCGGCCAGGTGTACGTCGACGGCGCCAACCTCAACGCGCTGGTGGGCCTCGCCAAGCCGGGCAAGTTCGGCGGCGACGTCTCGCACCTCAACCTGCACAAGACCTTCTGCATCCCGCACGGTGGCGGCGGCCCGGGCGTCGGACCGGTCGGCGTCCGCGAGCACCTCGCCCCGTACCTGCCGAACCACCCCCTCCAGCCCACCGCCGGGCCCGAGACCGGCGTCGGCCCGATCTCGGCCGCCCCGTGGGGCTCCGCGGGAATCCTGCCGATCTCCTGGGCGTACGTCCGGCTGATGGGCGGCGAGGGCCTCAAGCGCGCCACCCAGGTCGCCGTGCTCGCGGCGAACTACATCGCCAAGCGCCTCGAACCGCACTACCCGGTGCTGTACACCGGCCCGGCGGGCCTGGTCGCGCACGAGTGCATCGTCGATCTGCGGCCGCTGTCGAAGGCGACCGGCGTGAGCGTCGACGACATCGCCAAGCGCCTCATCGACTACGGGTTCCACGCGCCGACGATGTCCTTCCCGGTGGCCGGCACGCTGATGATCGAGCCCACCGAGAGCGAGGACCTGACCGAGATCGACCGGTTCTGCGACGCGATGATCGCCATTCGTGCGGAGATCGAGAAGGTCGCCTCGGGTGAGTGGCCCGCGGAGGACAACCCGCTGCGCAACGCCCCGCACACCGCGGCCGTGCTCGGCGGGGAGTGGGGGCACGCGTACAGCCGTGAGGAGGCGGTCTTCCCGGCCGGTGTCCTGGCGACGGACAAGTACTGGCCGCCGGTACGCCGGATCGACGGCGCCTTCGGTGACCGGAACCTGGTCTGCTCCTGCCCGCCGCTGGACGAGTACGACGGCTAGTCCGCTGCCGGGGTCACCCGGAAAGCATCAGGGCCGGCTCGGAGATCTCTCCGGGCCGGCCCTCTTCGTCGGTGCCGTCGGTGCCGTGGGTGCGTCTCTGTGCACAGGGCGCAGCGGCGCTCCGCACGACGGTCGCGGGTGTCCGCGCCGTGCGGGCGGCGGGCCTCAGGCCGCTGTCACGATCCTCAGCGGCCGGTGCGGGGCGATGATCTGCCCGTCCGGCAGCAGCTCTCCCGTGTCCTCGAAGAGCAGCACTCCGTTGCACAGCAGGCTCCAGCCCTGCTCCGGATGGTGCGCCACGAGACGGGCCGCCTCCCGGTCGGCGGAGTCTGCTGTCGGGCACGGCGGCTGGTGCTGGCACATGGATGGGTTCTTTCGCTGCGATGTGGTGAGTGTCCTGCGGCTCGATGCGGTGCTCATGGCCGCCCCCCGTATCTGTCGTCGGTCCCAGTGTTGCCCCACGAGCGTCGATCCGCAGGGATTTCACGGCAGCTCGTCCTACCAGTTAATGACGTGTCACCCCGGCGGGCGGTTCAGCTCAACTGCACCGTCCCTTCGGGTGGTTCGTACTGGCCTTAGTGGGCTAGTCCGGAAGGGGCATGAACATGCCCCGTGACACGGTGTCACGGGGCATCGCCGTTCGGTGGCTCCGGTCAGGCGGGGAATCCGAGCAGGGGCACGGGAGTGACCCGCAGGGTCATCACCGGCAGCAGATCGGCGACACGGTGCGGCCGGTGGGCGGCGATTCCCGGAGGCGCGGGAGCGAGCGGCACCAGCAGATCGGCGGGGGCCGGCTTGCCCTTCGCCGGATCGGCCTCGCGGTTGCCGTGCAGCCACAGCGTGAGCATGTACAGCTCGGGCACGGACAGCAGCCTCGGCTGGAAACTGCCCGGGAGGGCCTCGGCCTGTTGCAGCGCCCGCTCGGTCGACGCGATGTAGGGGCCTTCGAAGAAGTGGGAGAAGGCCCAGCCGTCGGGGGTCAGCATGGTGTCCGCGGCGGCGATGGCGCGGTCGCCGCCGCGGATCAGGAATCGCCAGCCCGCCAGTCGGGTGCGCGGCCTGCGGCTGCCCTGCGGCACCACCTGGTCCAGGACGTGGACGGGAAGCGGGAGTTCGGCGGTCACCGCTCCCTGGACGGAACGGAGGGCAGGAGTGCGCGCCTCACGGACTGCGGAGGGGGATCCGAGTGCCGTGAGGACGCTGCGCAGGGCGGGCGCGGGAGCCGGGGGGACGTGCAGCGGCATGGTGGGTCGCCTCTCACTCAAGAGACAGGGTGATGCGAGGGCAGATGCGGACGGCTCTGTCGGCGTGGGCCGGAGGGGGGCCGGATTTCCGTGGCCGGGCGCCGACTTTCTGCCTCGTTCGCGCGAGTTTATACGACGTGTGTTCACTCAATGTTTCTGCTAGCTGTCCCCGGCATTGCGGTCAAGGCCGAAACAGGCCTTTGGCTCGCGGAGTTCGAGAGGAATATCCGTGAACGCACCGCCGTCACCTGGTGTGTTACCCCACGGGTGGACGGCCGAATCTCGTCGGAGTTTTTCACCACACGCCGGGAAGTGGTAAATGCGCACTGCGCCATGCCTACGGAATGTGCCGCACGGATGCCGCACGGACACGGGTCCAGACTAGCGGCCGGCCGGTCCCGCGCGAGACGTTATGGATCTCTTCGTCTGGGCATTATCGTCCGTGACACGAGCAGCCCGGCCGCGGACTGCCCACTCGAGGAGGGACCCTTCGATGGGGGAGAAGATCGTGGCAGGCGGGTTCGACCTGTCCGATCGGCAAAGGTACCGGAGAAAGCTCCAGCAGTGCCTGGCGGGACTGGGGAGACTCCTGACGGAGAAGAGGTTCGATCGCCCCAGGAATCTGATGGGGCTGGAGATCGAGCTCAATCTCGCCGGATCCGACGGCCTGCCCCGGATGATGAATGCCGAGGTGCTCGACCGGATTGCCAGCCGTGATTTCCAGACCGAGCTCGGAATGTTCAATCTGGAGGTCAACATTGCGCCGCACCGGCTGGACGGCCGGGTCCTCGACCAGCTCGCCGAGGAGCTGCGCACAGGTCTGGGATATGCCCACCGCAAAGCCGCCGAGGTCGACGCCGGAATCGTGATGATCGGAATCCTGCCGACCCTCAACGGCAATGATCTGGTCTCCGCGAACCTGTCGGACGTCGACCGCTATGCACTCCTCAACGACCAGATCGTCGCCGCTCGCGGTGAGGACTTCACCCTCGACATCGACGGCGTGGAGCGCCTGAGCTGCACTTCGTCGTCGATCGCCCCGGAGGCGGCCTGCACGTCGGTGCAACTGCACCTCCAGGTGACGCCGGCCCGGTTCGCCCAGGTGTGGAACGCCGCCCAGGCCGTGGCCGCGGTCCAGATCGCCGTCGGCGCGAACTCCCCGTTCCTGTTCGGCAAGGAGCTCTGGCGTGAGTCCCGGCCGCCGCTGTTCCAGCAGGCCACGGACACCCGGCCGCCCGAGCTCCAGGCCCAGGGCGTGCGGCCCAGGACCTGGTTCGGCGAGCGCTGGGTGGGCTCCGCCTACGAGCTCTTCGAGGAGAACCTGCGGTACTTCCCGGCCCTCCTGCCGATCTGCGACGACGAGGAGCCCCTGCGGGTGCTCGACGACGGCGGCGTACCGCGGCTGCAGGAACTCGTCCTGCACAACGGCACCGTCTACCGCTGGAACCGGCCCGTGTACGGACTCGCGGACGGAGTGCCCCATCTGCGTGTCGAGAACCGGGTGCTCCCGGCCGGGCCCACCGTCACCGACGTCGTGGCCAACGCGGCCTTCTACTACGGGCTCGTGCGGGCGCTCGCCGAGGAGTCGCGACCGTTGTGGACCCGGATGCCGTTCGAGACCGCCGCCGCGAACTTCGAGACCGCCTGCCGGCACGGCATCGAGGCCGAGCTGGAGTGGCCCCGCCCGGGCCGGGGCGCGGGGCTCACCCGGGTGCCCGCGGTCAAGCTCGTGAGGGACGAGCTCCTGCCGCTGGCGGCGGCGGGGCTGGACGCGTGGAACGTGGAACCCGCGGACCGGGACTTCTATCTGGGTGTCATCGAGGGGCGGTGCAGGCGCCGGGTGAACGGCGCGTCCTGGCAGGTCGAGGCCTTCCACCGAGCGCTGGACGCCGGGCTCGACCGGCAGGCCGCCCTCGCCGCGGTCACCCGCCGCTACAGCGTGCTGATGCATTCGGACGAGCCCGTGCACACCTGGCCCGCCGGGCCGGGGGACTGACCGCTCCGTCACCGGGTCCCGCCTTCGACCCCGGTCCCGCAGTCGGGCAAGCTGTGACGGCGGGACCGAGGCAACGGGAGGCAGTGTGCAGGCGGAGGCGGGACGGGTGTCCGGATCGGCGCCCGAAGGGGGATTGCCGCGCGGGATCCTGCGGTCCGAGACCCTGATCGTCCTGGCGCTCTCGCTGGGCGCCAGCGCGGCGTCGTCGCTCATCAGCTTCATCGGGGCGCTGACGAAGCCCGGGGGGCTCAAGGACCAGGCCGCGAACCTCAACAGCTCCTACGCGCCGGGCAGGCCGTGGCTCGACCTCGCCTGGCAGCTGTTCGGCATCGCGACGGCGCTGGTGCCGGTCGTCCTCGTCGCCCACCTGCTGCTGAGGGAGGGGGCCGGGGGGCTGAGGGCCATCGGCTTCGACCGCACCAGGCCGTGGCCCGACCTCGGGCGCGGCGCGCTGGTCGCGGCCGGCATCGGCAGTGCGGGGCTGGCGTTCTACCTGGCGGTCAGAGCCGCGGGGGCCAATCTCACCGTCGTCCCCGAGTCGCTTCCGGACGTCTGGTGGAAGTACCCGGTTCTCATCCTCTCGGCGGTGCAGAACTCCGTGGTCGAAGAGGTGATCGTCGTCGGGTACCTGCTGCGGCGGCTGGACCGGTTGGGGTGGAGCCCGATCGGGGCCCTCGCGGCCAGCTCGGTGCTGCGCGGCTCGTACCACCTCTACCAGGGGATCGGCGGCTTCGTCGGCAACATGGTGATGGGCGTGGTCTTCGTCCTGCTGTACCGCCGCTGGGGCCGGGTGGGGCCGCTCGTGGTCGCCCACGCCCTCCTCGACATCGTCGCCTTCGTGGGCTACGGACTGCTGGCGGGCAAGGTGGGCTGGCTGCCCACGGCTTGACGCGCGGCGCCCGCGGCCCGGTGCCCGGCGCCCGCAGCCCGGTGCGCGGGCCCCCGGCCCGGTGGGGGCGCTCACGGCTTGATGCCCGGCCTGATGGCGCCGAGGGGCGTGCGGCGGGTGCCGTACGCCCCTTCTGCGGGCCGGGGTCCGGCCGCCCGGCGCCGCGGCGGACTCGTGACCGTCGGCGAACCGGTCAGGGGCCGAAGAGCAGTTCGCCGTCGACGACGGTCACCGCGCCGCCGGTGAGCAGGACGCGGTCGCCGCTCACCGCCGTCCGCACCAGGCCGGAGCGGGCGGAGGCCTGCAGCCCGGTCAGCTCCGGGCGCCCCAGCCGTGCCGACCAGAAGGGCGCGAGGGCCGTGTGGGCGCTGCCGGTGACGGGATCCTCGTCGATGCCGACGTTCGGGAAGAAGCAACGCGAGACGTAGTCGTACCCCTTCGCCGGGTCCGCGGCCGCCGCGGTGGCGATGATCCCGCGCCGAGAGTGGGCGGCGAGGGCCCGGACATCGGGCCGCAGGGCGCGCACGGTCGCCTCGTCGGCGAGCTCGACCAGCAGGTCGCCGATGTGGTCCGAGGTGTCCAGGGCCGAGAGCGGGGCGGCTCCCAGGGCTTCGGCGACGCCGTCCGGGACGTCCACCGGGGTCAGGGAGGACACCGGGAAGTCCAGGGTGATCGCACCGTCCTCGCGCAGGGTCGCGGTGAGGATCCCGCAGCGCGCGGCGAAGCGCACGGTGCCGCTCGCGGCGCCGGTGCGGTGCAGCACGTGGGCCGTGGCGAGGGTCGCGTGTCCGCACATGTCCACCTCGGTGACCGGCGTGAACCAGCGCAGTGCCCAGTCGGCCTCGCCGCCGGCGGGCAGCGGGTGCGCGAAGGCGGTCTCGGAGAGGTTCATCTCCTTCGCCACGTCCTGGAGCCGGTCGTCGTCGGGGAAGGCGTCGGTGTCGAGCAGCAGGACCCCGGCGGGGTTCCCCGCGAAGGGCCGGTCGGTGAAGGCGTCCACGATTCGAATCCGCATGGCGCCGACCGTAGGGGGCCGCCGGCGCCGCAGGCCAAGGCCAATCCCGGGGATCTGGACCGGTCGGCGATTGTCATGAGAAGTGTTCCGATATATCGTTGAGGCATCGCGACAGATCGATGATGGAGGGAGCGTAGCGATGCGTTCACATGGACAGGGCTTCGGATCCGGACCGGGACAGGGCAACTGCGGATCCGGTCATCACGGTCGGGGTGAGTACGAGGGGCGTCGCGCCGCCTTCGGTCCGTTCGGGCCGGGCTTCGGAGGGCCCCCGTGGGGCGGCGGCCGCGGCCGCGGCCGGGGGAGGGCGCGCCGCGGTGATGTGCGCGCCTCGATCCTGGTCCTGCTGAAGGACCGCCCGATGCACGGGTACGAGATGATCCAGGAGATCGGCGAGCGCAGCGGCGGGGCCTGGAAGCCCAGCCCCGGCTCGGTGTATCCGACGCTCCAGCTGCTGGAGGACGAGGGGCTGATCACCAGCGAGAGCGACGGTGGCAAGAAGCTGTTCACGCTCACCGACACGGGGCGCACGGAGGCCGATTCGGTCCCCGACGCGCCCTGGGAGGAGGCCGGCCGCGGGATCGACTGGGATGCCATGAACGAGATACGGCAGGCCGGATTCGGGCTCATGGAGGCCTTCGGTCAGGTCTGGAAGACCGGGACCCCGGAACAGCGGCAGAAGGCGATCTCGGTGATCGGCGAGGCCCGCAAGAAGCTGTACCTGATCCTGGCCGACGAGGACTGACGGCACGCGCCCGTCCGGCGTTCAGCGGCCGGGCGCCGGTGCCGGAAACCACTGGCACCGACCGGTCCGGGACCGTACGGGGCCGGCCGGCCGGGCGCGATGGCAGGGGCCGCCGCCGCGCCGGGCTGGGCGAAGGGCTCCGCATCGTGCGGAGCCCTTCGTACGCCTGCCGGCCGGTCAGCCCACGAGCCCGCCGAGTTTGCGCAGCGACTCGTTGAGCGCGGCCGTCGCCGAGTCCCTGAGCTTGCCCGCCATCAGCGAGACGGCGGCACCCGTGAACTCACCGTCGATGCGCAGGGTCGTGGCGTCCCCCTCCGGGGTGAGCGTGTAGCGGGTGCCGACGAGGACGCCCATCGGTCCCTTGCCTCTGATCGCGAGAACCCGCTCGGGCTCCAGTTCCTCCACCGTCCACTGGACCTCCGCGGGGAAGCCCATGAGCTTCATGTTCTCGGCGAAGGTCGCGCCGGTCTCGAGGGTCTCAGGGCCGCCCTGCGGGAAGCTCGTGTGCGTGGCGTTCCACCGGCCGTACGAGGCGAAGTCCGTCAGCTGGGCCCACACCTTCCCGGCAGGCGCCCCGATGCGTGCGTCCGCGCTGACCTCGGCCATACGACCACCCCTTCTCGTCGGGCTCGGCGCCCTTCGGGTTCCGGTGTCGCGGAACGTAGCCGTGCGGCCTGCAACATTCAATACTGATGAAGCGTCAGATCCGGGGCGGACCGCCGGGCATTGCGCTACGCCTCCCGCCGCCACGAGCCCGCCTGCCGCAGACGTGGGAGCGAGCGCCGGTCCGCCCCGTCAGGGCCGCGTCTCCTCCGCAAGGAGGAGGAGCGGCACGCCGTGCCCACCTTCCGTGGGATGCCCGAATGCTCCCGTACGGCGATGACCGGCATCGTTCCCGCTGATGGGGTGGGACCGTGCACTTCCCTGTCCCGCGCGTACCCCGGCAGCCTGCCCCCGGCCCCACCGGGGGCGACGCCGGACTCTCCGAGGAACTGGCCCCTGTCGTCGCCGGTGCGCGCAGGCGTGCGCTGAGGGACGGTGACCACCTGATCGACACGGCCCATATGCTGCACTCCCTGCTCGAGTCCGAACCCGAGGTGCGGGCGGCCTTCGACGGCCCGGACCAGGTCGCCCGGGTCCTCGGCTATCTCGTGCAGCGCAGCATCGGATACGGGCTGCGCTGGCAGGCGACGGTCGAGAGCCCCGGCGCGGCCCCGGTGGTCCCGGCGGGCCGGGGTTCCGGTCGGACGGGCTGGTCGCCATCGGCCGCGGCCGCCATGGTGCGCGCGCGGGAACGCGCCGCGGGACGCGGTGTGCCGCATGCCGGCGGCCTCGATCTGCTCGCCGAACTCGCCGTCGACCGGGACTCCAGGGCCGTCGAAGTGCTCGCCCACGCGGGGGTCGACCCCGGGCGGCTGGCGGGCCGGATCGGCGAACTGTCTCAACAGGTGTGACGGACGTGACGCTCATGACGCGGGCTGCCATGATGTGCCGATGCACGCTTCTCGGGAAAGGAACGCCGGGCTGGGACTCGCCCTGGTCTCGGCGTTCGCCTTCGGTGGTTCAGGTGTGGCGGCCAAGCCGCTCATCGAAGCGGGGCTCGACCCCCTGCATGTGGTGTGGCTGCGAGTGGCCGGTGCCGCCCTCGTTATGCTTCCCGTCGCCTGGCGCCACCGCGACCTGCTGATACGCAAACCGGCGCTGCTCGCCGGATTCGGAATGCTCGCCGTCGCCGGCGTCCAGGCGTGCTACTTCGCTGCGATCTCCCGCATTCCCGTGGGCGTGGCGCTGCTCATCGAGTACCTGGCCCCGGCTCTCGTCCTCGCCTGGGTCCGCTTCGTCCAGCGCCGCCCCGTCACCCGTGCCGCCGCCGCCGGTGTCGTCCTCGCGGTCGGCGGACTGGCCTGCGTCGTCGAGGTCTGGTCCGGGCTGGGATTCGACGCGATCGGCCTCCTGCTGGCCCTCGGGGCCGCGTGCTGCCAGGTCGGCTACTTCGTCCTGTCCGACCAGGGCGCCGACGGCGACGACGCCGCCGACCCGCTCGGCGTCATCGCGTACGGACTGCTCATCGGCGCGCTCGTGCTCACCGTGGTCGCCCGCCCGTGGGAGATGGACTGGCAGGTGCTCGGTGGCGGCGCCGGCCTGGCCGGCACCACGGTCCCGGCGGCTCTGCTCCTCGGCTGGATCGTCCTGATCGCGACCGTCGTCGCCTATGTCACCGGCGTGGTGTCCGTCCGCAGGCTCTCGCCGCAGGTCGCCGGAGTCGTCGCGTGCCTGGAGGCCGTGATCGCGACGGTGCTGGCCTGGGTCCTGCTCCGCGAGCATCTCTCCGCGCCCCAGATCCTCGGCGGCACCGTGGTGCTCGTGGGAGCGTTCATCGCCCAGTCGTCGGCGCCGAAGGCCGCATCCGGACCGGTCGCGGGAGGTTCCGGCACCGTGGCCGGGGCGGCCGACGGCGACTTGGCGGCCGAGCGGGCGGCGGTCTGAGGGCTGTCCCGTCATCACCGGTGGATCAGCGCGCGGCGTCAGATGCGGTGGATCGCAAGGCGGAGGGTCGTAAGGCGGAGGGTCGTCCTCATACTGGGTGTATCCGGGCGATCCGCCAACGCGGCGAGGCGCGGTGGCTGTCGTCGTGCGCCCGCCGGGCATTGCGGAACAGGCCTTAGGATGGCGATCATGCATTCGACCGTCCTTCCGCCGCCCGCCGCGTAGCGCGGGCGGTTCTCCGCCGACGAAGACCGGATCCGGGGTGTGGAAGCCCCCCGGCGGTTCGTCGCTGCCCGCGCGTGGAGTCCAGCGGCCAACTGCCCTGTCTTCCCGGCCCGTCGTGGGACGCGATTCCCACTGCCCTTCAGGGGCGGGCCTCCGGGGGCGATCCCCCGGGCACCCAGCACGGAGTACTCACGTGTCGAATCCCTCCTCGGCTGCCGTCGTCGGCCTGCCCGTCCGCCGCAGCCTGCTCTACCTCGTCGTGGCCGGTGTGGCCTGGGGGACCGCCGGGGCGGCCGCCTCACTGGTCTTCGCGGTCAGCGATCTGGGCCCGCTCGCCCTGTCGTTCTGGCGCTGTCTCGGCGGACTGCTGCTGCTCGCGGGCGCACTCGCGCTGCGCGGGCGCCGGACGGCGCGGACCGGCGCCGCCGTCGTGGCCCGGCCGGAACCGCGCCGTCGCAGGCTGCTGCGCATCCTCGGCACCGGTGTCGGCCTGACGGTCTTTCAGAGCGCTTATTTCGCCGCCGTCGAGCAGACGGGTCTGGCGGTCGGCACGGTCGTCACCCTGGGCGCCGGGCCCGTACTGATCGCGCTCGGCGCGAGGATCACCATGGGGGAGCGGCTCGGGGGCGGTGGGATCGCCGCCGTCGTCGGCGCGCTGACCGGGCTCGTGGTGCTGGTCCTCGGCGGCGGGAGCGGTACGGTGCGGCCGGCGGGCGTGGTGCTGGCCGTCGTCTCGGCCGCGGGCTACGCGGCCATCACCCTGCTGACCCGATGGCTCGGCCGGGACGGCGACGGTCCCGATCCCCTGTCGACGACCATGTGGACCTTCGTGGTCGGCGCCGTCGGCCTGCTGCCGGCGGCCCTCGTCGAAGGACTCCTGCCGCACACGGCGGAGCCGGTGCGGGTGCTGGGCCTGCTGGTGTACGTCGCCGCGGTGCCGACGGCGCTCGCGTACGCGCTCTACTTCGCGGGTGCGGCCGTCGTCCGCGCCGCCACGGTGTCGGTGATCATGCTTCTCGAGCCGGTGAGCGCTGCGGTCCTGGCCGTGACGGCGCTGAACGAACGGCTGACCTCGGCGACGGTGGTCGGGACGGTGGTCCTGCTCACGGCGGTCGTCGGGCTGGCCTGGCAGGAGGCCCGGCCGGCGGCCGGGCGGCGGGCCGTGGTGGACGCGCCCGTCTGATCGGGCGGCGCCTCGACGGCCACGACCGCGGAGGCCGGGCGGCACACCGGAGCCGGGACGGTTCGGGTGGACTTCCGCGGACCGGTGCCACCGGCCCCGGGCCCGCCCGCTCTCCGGCTGGCGCCCCGTTCCCGGGGTGCCGGCCGGACCGAGGCGGGCGCGTGCCCGGACCGCGACCCGTCCGCGGTCCGCGCGGAGTCGTCCCGGGCCCGGCCGTCACAGGCGGACGGACCCGGGCGTCCGTCACAGCGCGGACAGATACGCGGGAAGCGGCACCGACGGGTCCAGGTCGTCCGCTGCGACCGGCGCGCCGTAGCCCCGGACCACGGGGACGACGCCGGTCCAGTACGGAAGCGCCAGGTCCTCGGGGTCGTCGCCGGGACCGCCCGTGCGGACCTTGGCGGAGACCTCGTCCAGATCCAGCCGGAGCACGGCGGTCGCGGCGAGTTCCTTGGCATTGGCCGGTCGCGAGTCGGAGGAGCGGCCGGGGACGACGTGGTCGACGAGGGCGTCGAGCGCGGTGCGCTTCTCCTCCGGGTCGGTGACCTGGCGGGCGGTTCCGTGGACCACCACCGACCGGTAGTTGATCGAGTGGTGGAACGCCGAGCGGGCGAGGACCAGGCCGTCGACGTGGGTGACGGTCAGGCAGACCTCCAGGCCGCGGTCGGCCTGCCCGGCCATGCGCAGCGGACGGGATCCGGTCGAGCCGTGCACGTACAGCACGTCACCGACCCGGCCGTAGAGGGTCGGCAGCACCACGGGCGCCCCGTCGCGGACGAAGCCGAGATGGCACACGGAGGTCTCGTCGAGTATCGAATGCACCAGTTCGCGGTCGTGGGACGCGCGCTCCCGCACCCGGGTGGGGACGGTTCGGTCAGTGGCCCGGTAGGGCGGTGCCGCCTGCGACGGTGTCATTGCGCTCTCCATTGCACTAGTGCATAATGTTGTTTGTGCTAGGAGAGTATCGGATCCAGGGTCGCGGCGCATCGGAGATTGCCGCCAGCATCGAGCGCGGCGTCGGATCGGGAGACCTCGGCCCCGGTCAACTGCTACCCCCTATGCGGGAGTTGGCGGCAACGCTGGGGGTCAACCCGAACACCGTCGCGGCCGCGTACCGTACGCTGCGCGACCGCGGCGTGATCGAGACGGCGGGCCGAAAAGGCAGCCGAGTGCGGGAACGGCCGGCCAGTACGGCGCGCGGCTCGCTCACGATCGACGCCCCGCCCGGCGTACGGCAGATCTCCGAGGGCAACCCGGACACGGCCCTGCTGCCCCCGCTCCACGACGCCTTCGCGGCGGCGGCACGCCTCCACGACGCCCGGCCGGTGCTCTACGGGCAGCCCGCCGTCGACCCCGAGCTGGCGCGGCTCGCAAGGGCCGGACTCGACGCGGACGGCGTGCCGGACGGCCCGGTCGCCGTCACCTCCGGCTCGCTCGACGCCATCGAGCGGGTGCTCCACGCCCATCTCCGGCCGGGCGACGCCGTGGCCGTGGAGGACCCCGGCTGGGGGAGTCTGCTGGACCTGATTCCGGCGCTCGGGCTGCGGCCGGTGCCGGTCGCCGTCGACGACGACGGACCGCGTCCCGAGGACGTCGAGCGGGCGCTCGCTCGCGGGGCGAGAGCCCTGATCGTGACCGACCGGGCCCAGAACCCCACGGGCGCCGTCGTATCCGCGTCGCGCTCCCGTGAACTCCGTGACCTGCTGGGCCGGTTCCCGCGGACGCTTCTCGTCGAGGACGACCACGGCCACGCGATCGTATGCCGGCCGCTGTACCCACTCGCCGGAGTGACGGACCACTGGGTGCTCGTGCGGTCGGTCGCCAAGGCGTACGGTCCCGACCTCAGGCTCGCCGTGCTCACCGGGGACCGGGTCACCCTCGACCGGGTCCAGGGGCGGCAGCAGCTCGGTCCCGGCTGGGTCAGCCGGCTGACCCAGCGCGCCGTCGTGGAACTGTGGAACTCGGGAGCCGTCGACCCGGTGGTGGTGTCGCGCGCGTACGGAGACCGGCGCGACGCTCTGCTGACGGCCCTGGCGGAGCGGGGCGTCGAGGCCCGCGGCCGCAGCGGGATGAACGTATGGGTGCCCGTCGCGGACGAGACGGGGACGGTGGCCCGTCTGCTGCACTCCGGCTGGGCCGTCGCCCCCGGAGCCCGCTTCCGCATCTCCTCGCCACCGGCGGTGCGGCTCACGGTGTCGGCTCTGACGGCCGGCGACATCACCCGGCTCGCCGACGCCGTGGCCCGGGCGGTCGGCCCGGTACGGCCGCGCAGCTACGGCTGAGCGGTTGCGGATTCGGCTCGGGCCGAACGGCGATCGGGCGGCGAGGCGCCTCGCCGCCCGCCAGCCGATCGCCGTCACCGCACGCCTCTGGTGGCGGCCCGTCCCGGCAGCCGGCCGTGGCCGCACGGTCATGGCCGCCCGCGGGGCGCCCCCGCCCGCGGCCGTGCGGTCACGAGCGGATGCGGCGCGAGCGGGTCCGGGGCACCCGGACGGTCTTCCGCGGGGTCTTCGGCCCGGACCGGCTCTGGGTGAGCGCGGCGCCGGCCAGCACGATCAGGGCGCCGACCGGGGTGTTCCAGCCCAGCCGCTCGTCGAGCAGCGTGACGCCCGCCGCGGTCGCGATGACCGGGATGAAGTAGGTGACCATCGTCGCCGTCGTGGGCCCGACCTCGGCGACCAGACCGTACTGCAGCAGCATGGCGAAACCCGTCCCGAGCGCGCCCAGGGCGACCACCGCGAGCAGCGGGGCCACCGGCAACGAGCTCGGCAGGGTCGTGAACAGAGGCGTCACCACGGCCAGTTGGAGCGTGGCGAGCATCAGCTGCGCCCCGGTCAGGGACAGGTGCGAATGAGATGAGCCCGCGAGCGTACGGCGGACGTAGATCCAGCCGACCGGGTAGCTCAGCGAGGCGAGCAGGGCCATCGCCGTGCCGCCGACGTCGAGGCCGGAGAAGCCCTGCCAGGCGCCCAGGACGGTCAGCACACCGATGAAGCCGATGCCCAGACCGGCGACACGGCGACGCGTGGGCCGGTCCTCGGAGAGCGCCACCAGCGAAAGCGCCATGCCCCAGAGCGGGGACGTGGCGTTGCAGATCCCCGCCAGTGTCGACGGGATGGTCAGCTCCGCGTAGGCGAAGAGCGAGAACGGCAGCGCGTTCAGGAAGAACGCCGCGACGGTCAGATGCGCCCAGGTGCGCGCACCGCGCGGCAGCCCCTCACGCCGCACCGCCATCGCGACGGCCAGCACGGCCGTACCGAAGAACAGCCGTCCGAAGGTGACCTGGAACGGTGCGTAGCCCTCCGTGCCGACCTTGATGAGCAGGAAGCTGAAGCCCCAGATCAGGGCGAGCACGGCGAACCTCAGGCGCCAGCCGAAGGCCGGGCGGTGTCGGGCGTCGGGAGCGTCCGCGGGCGGTGGGGCCGCCGGGGGAGAGGCGGGCGCGGAGGAATCGGTTCCCGTCGAGGGCTCCGCGTGTGACGGCGGCGTGGCGGTGGTCATGGCATCCACCCTGGAGCCAATGTCCTCTTAGAACAAGCGAGACTTGTTTCAGTTATCCGATTAGCATTGCTTACATGTTGAACCTGGAGCGCCTACGGACCCTGGACGCCCTGGCCCGGCACGGTTCCGTCAGTGCCGCGGCCGACGGGCTGCACGTCACGACCTCGGCCGTGTCCCAGCAAATGGCGAAACTGGAGCGGGAGGTGGGCCAGCAACTGCTGGCCAAGAACGGGCGCGGGGTGCGGCTCACGGACGCCGGGCGCCTGCTCGCCGACCACGCCGCCCGCATCCTGTCGCAGGTCGAGCTCGCGCAGGCGGACATCGAGGCGCAGCGGGGCCAGGTGGTCGGCGAGGTGCGGCTCGGGGCGTTCCCGACGGCTGCCCGGGGGCTCTTCCCCGCCGCGCTCACGACCCTGCGGGCCGACCACCCCGACCTGCGGGTGCGCACCAGCGAACTGGAACCGGAGTACGCCCTGCGCCAGGTGCTCCGGGGCGATCTCGATCTGGCGGTGGCGCTGGACTGGAGCAACAAGCGGCTCCCCGTCCCGGGCGGGCTCACGCGCGAGCCGCTCCTCGACGACGCCGCCGACGTGGCGATGCCCGCGGACCACCCGCTCGCGGGCCGTGGTGACGTGGATCTGGAGGACTTCGCCGACGACGACTGGGTCTCCTGGCCCGAGGGTGAGTTCTGCTACGAGTGGCTGGTGTTCACGCTGCGCGCCAAGGGCATCGAACCCCGCATCGCCCACCTCGCCGGCGAACACCACACGCAGCTGGCCCTGATCGCGGCGGGCCTGGGCGTCTGTGTGACCCCGCGGCTGGGCCGGGGTCCGGTCCCCGACGGCGTCAGGCTGGTCCCGGTGCGGCAGAAGGTGCGCCGGCACATCTACGCGGTCTGGCGGACGGACGCCGACCGCCGGCCGTCGATCCGCGCGGCGCTGGCGGCGCTCCGGTCCGCGGCGGCGTCCGTCTGAGCGCCCGCGCGAGGCGTTCCCGCACTTCGCGGGGAGTGCGACGTCGGCGGGTGCGGTCCGGGGGAGGGTTCAGAGCCCGCCCAGTTTGCGGAAGTCCCACGACGCGATCGCCTCGGGCGTCAGCCGGAGCCAGGCATGCCGGCCGTCGTGCGGCATCGAGTCCAGGCCGAAGTTCTTCCGTGCGAACAGCCGCTCGGGGGCTTCGAGTTCCGGGCACGGCTCGCCGGTGCGCGGGGCCTCGCCCACGAAGACCGCGGTGCCGGAGAGCTCCACGCCGCGGAGTTCGCCGTACTCCTCCCCGGCGTCCACCACGACCGCGATCCGCGGATCGCGGCGCAGTTCGGACCATCGCCGGCTGCGCGTGATCGAGTACAGCCACAGCGACGTGCCGTCCCAGGCGAACCACAGGGCACTGACATGGGGCGTTCCGGCGGGCGATACCGTCGCCACCCGGCAGGTGCGCTGCTCGCCGAGGAAGGCGTCCAGCTCGGCGGGCGACATCATGATCCGCCGGCCCCGGCGCTGTGTGACGGCCATCGGCGGCGCCTCCTCCCGCGAGCCGGCGTTCCGCCGGCCCGACGACTGATGTGGTGTCAGAAAGGATGAGCGCTCTTCCCCCGTGACGCAATGCCCGTTACCGTCGCGCGCCCGGGCCGCCGGCGCCGCGAGGCCGTCCGTGGCCGGACGCGGACCCGCACTCGGACCGTCCGCGGCCGGGCCCGGACCGACCCGGACCCGGCACGACAGGTCCGGCACCGACAGGGGCCGTGCGCGGCCCGGACGAAGCGGAGGGGGAAGCGAATGCCTTCGTACGAACAGCTGGTGGCGCAGCTCGATCCGGCCTCCACGGTCCTGCTGACCGTCGAATGCCAGCAGGGCGTCGTCGGCCCGGACAGTGCCCTCCCGGAACTCGCGGCGCAGGCGCGGTCGTCGGGTGCCCTGGAGAACATCGGCCGGCTCGTGGACGTGGCCCACGGAGCCGGGGTGCAGGTCATGCACGCGGTGGCGGAGCGGCGCCCCGACGGGCGCGGCGCCAGCAGAAACGCCCGTCTGTTCCGCGCCGCCGAGCGGCTGCCGGTCCAGCAGCACTCCGGAAGCAAGGCGGTCCGCGTCGCCGATCCGATCGAGGTGGCGGACGAGGACATCGTGGTGCGCCGACTGCACGGCCTGTCGCCGCTCTCCGGCACCGACGTGGACCCGCTGCTGCGCAATCTGGGCTGCCGCACGCTGGTCGTCACCGGCGTCTCGGCCAACGTGGCGATACCGAACGCCGTCTTCGACGCGGTCAACCTCGGCTACACCGCGGTCGTTCCCGCGGACGCCATCGCGGGGGTGCCCCCCGAGTACACCCCCGCGATGATCAGGAACACGCTCGCTCTCGTCGCCACCGTCACCACCACGGACGACGTGCTCGCGTGCTGGAAGGCGCCGCGCCGGGCCGCACGCACCTGACGTGCGCTGCCCGGCCGGGCCGCCTGCCGGTCAGGCGAGCTTGATCGAGCCGCCTTCGACGACGATGGCCGCGGCGGGCAGCGGCGTCGTCGCCGGGCCGCTCTTCACGCTGCCGTCGCCGGCGTCGAAATTGCTGTTGTGGCAAGGGCAGTTGATGATGCCGTCGGCGACGCTCTTCACCGCGCAGCCCTGGTGCGTGCACTTGGACGAGAAGGCCTTGAACTCGCCCGCGGTCGGCTGCGTCACCACGATGTCGCCGATGACCTTGCCGCCTCCCTCGGGGATGTCGGCGATGCTCGCGATGACCTTGCCACCGCTGCCGCCGGTCGTACCGCCGGTCGTGCCGCCCGTCGAACCACCGGTCGAGCCGCCGTCCGCCGGAGTCACGGTCCCGCTGCCCGAACTCTCCGAGCCGCCGCACGCCGTCAGTGCCGCGGCCAGCCCGGCACCGCCGGCTGCCGTGAAGACGGTGCGACGCGCCACGGCGCGCGCCGGTCCCTGCGTTCCGGTCATGCCGCTCCCTTTCCACAGTCGGCCCCCGTCCCGGGCCGCTCGTGTTGTTCTACGGGACCGGGCCACCGCTCGTTCAACGGCCACGCCGGAAAACCGCAAAGTAATCTGGCGCAATGCTTTCCGAAGTCACAGCGACCCGCTATGTCACGCCCTTGCGTGAGGGCGGCTCGCTCCCGGGCATCGTCGAGGCCGACGATCTCGGCACGTACGTCATGAAGTTCACGGGGGCCGGGCAGGGGCGCAAGACCCTGGTGGCCGAGGTCATCTGCGGGCAGCTGGCGCGCAGGCTCGGGCTGCGCGTCCCCGAACTGGTCCGGATGCAGCTCGATCCGGTGATCGGCCTCTCCGAGCCGGACCAGGAGGTGCAGGAGCTGCTGAAGGCCAGCGGCGGGCTGAACCTCGGGATGGACTTCCTGCCAGGCTCGATCGGCTTCGACCCGCTCGCGTACGAAGTGGACGCCGCGGAGGCGGGGCGCGTCGTCTGGTTCGACGCGCTGATCAACAACGTGGACCGGTCCTGGCGCAACCCCAACATGCTCGTGTGGCACGGAGACCTGTGGCTGATCGACCACGGCGCCACCATGATCTGGCACCACAACTGGCCGGGGGCGGCGGCCTCCGCCGCGAAGCCCTACGACGCCTCCGACCACGCCCTGGCACCGTTCCGGCCCGACATCGCCGGCGCCGCCGCCGCACTGGCGCCGCTGGTCACCCGTGAGCTGCTGACCGAGGCCGCCGCTGACGTCCCGGACGAATGGCTCGTGGACGAGCCCGGGTTCGAGACCACCGACGCGCTCCGCCGCGCCTATGTGGAGGCCCTGCTGCCGCGGGCGGCCACCATCCACGAGCGCATCACGCTGGAGGCGCCCTCCCGGCCCCGGCCTTCCCAGGCGCCGGGCTGGCTCACCGATCACCTCGGCTCCTGGCCGCACCCCACCAAGAAGAGCACGAAGGACGGTGGCCAGTGACCCGGCACGACCCCCGGAGGGACGTCTTCGAGTACGCGCTGCTGCGCGTCGTCCCGCGCGTCGAGCGCGGTGAGTGCTTCAACGCGGGCGTGGTCGTCTACTGCCGCGCCAGGTCCTTCGTGGCCGCCCGCACCCACCTGGACGAGACCAAGCTGCGGGCGCTGGACCCGCGGGCCGACGTCACCGGCGTACGGGCGGCGCTGCACGCCGTGGAGGGGGTCTGCCGCGGCGGCGAGGAGGCCGGACAGGCGTCCCGGGACGACGCGGGACGGCGCTTCCGCTGGCTGATCGCCCCCCGCTCCACCGTCGTGCAGCCGGGGCCCGTCCACACCGGTCTGACCGCCGACCCCGAGGCCGAGGTGGAGCGGCTGCTGGAGCTCCTGGTGCGCTGAACGAGCCCATCGGAGTGGGTACGTGACGGGGGGCACCCGGTGTGCCGTTGACACCGGGTGCCAGGGCTTCTAGCGTCTCGTCTGCTGAAGGTACTAAGCGGTCGCTCACCCTCCGGGTCGAGTCGACGGGCCGTGCCGGGCGAGCCGTATCCAAGTGATCCGAGGGCGAGGAGAACGAACCATGTCCAGCAACGAGCAGCGCGTCGCGATCGTGACGGGGGCGGCGCGCGGCATTGGCGCCGCCACCGCCGTGCGCCTGGCGGCCGAGGGCCGTGCCGTGGCGGTACTCGACCTCGACGAGGCGGCGTGCAAGGACACCGTCGAGAAGATCACCTCCGCGGGCGGCAGGGCGATCGCCGTCGGCTGCGACGTCTCGGACTCCGCCCAGGTCGAGGCCGCAGTGGAGCGGGTCGCCACCGAGCTCGGCGCGCCGACGGTCCTCGTCAACAACGCGGGCGTGCTCCGCGACAACCTGCTGTTCAAGATGAGCGAGTCCGACTGGGACATCGTGATGAACGTGCACCTCAAGGGCGCGTTCCTTATGGCCAAGGCCTGTCAGAAGCACATGGTCGACGCGGGCTTCGGCCGGATCGTCTCCCTCTCCTCCAGCTCCGCGCTGGGGAACCGCGGCCAGGCGAACTACTCGGCGGTCAAGGCCGGTCTGCAGGGCTTCACCAAGACCCTCGCCAAGGAGCTCGGCAAGTTCGGCGTCACCGCCAACGCCGTCGCGCCCGGCTTCATCGTCACGGAGATGACCGCCCAGACCGCCGCCCGGGTCGGCATGGGCTTCGAGGAGTTCCAGGCCGCGGCCGCCACCCAGATCCCCGTCCAGCGGGTCGGCCGGCCGGAGGACGTCGCGAACGCGATCGCCTTCTTCACGGGCGACGACGCCGGATTCGTCTCGGGCCAGGTCATGTACGTGGCCGGCGGCCCGCTCAACTGAACCGGAGGCGACCGACATGACCGCACAGGAGCGAGAGCTTCCCCCGCTGTCCGGCAAGGTGGCCCTGGTGACGGGTGGCAGCCGCGGCATCGGCTACGGCGTCGCCGAGGCGTTCGTCGCCCGCGGAGACCGGGTCTGCATCACCGGCCGCGGCGAGGACGCGCTGAAGGAGGCCGTGGAAAACCTCGGGGCGGACCGGGTGATCGCCGTCGCGGGCAAGGCCCACGACGAGGCGCACCAGGCCATCGCCGTCGAGCGCGCCATGGAGGCGTTCGGCCGGGTCGACTTCCTGGTGAACAACGCCGGCACCAACCCCGTCTTCGGCCCCATCGCGGAACTCGACCTCAACGTCGCCCGCAAGGTCTACGAGACGAACGTGATCTCGGCGCTCGGCTTCGCCCAGCAGACCTGGAAGGCCTGGCAGAAGGACCACGGCGGTGCGATCGTGAACATCGCGTCCGTCGCGGGGCTCTCCGCGTCCCCCTTCATCGGCGCGTACGGCATGAGCAAGGCGGCCATGGTCAATCTGACCCTCCAGCTGGCGCACGAGTTCGCGCCGGTCGTCCGGGTCAACGCGATCGCTCCGGCCGTGATCAAGACGAAGTTCGCGGAGGCGCTGTACGAGGGCCGCGAGGCGGAGGCCGCGGCCGTCTATCCCATGGGCCGGCTCGGGATCCCGTCGGACATCGGCGGAGCCGCCGCGTTCCTCACGTCCGACCAATCGGACTGGGTCACGGGGCAGACACTGGTGGTCGACGGCGGTATTTTCCTTAACGCCGGAGTCCACTGAGTCGATTTTCTCCTGAATGGCTCAGAATTGCCTCAAGTGCCCCGCCGGACCACCCCGTTGTTCCGGCGGGGCACTGCGGTATGGTTCGCCGACCCATGGCTGAACGAGGAGCGTGCACGTGTTCAACCGGACGATGCTGCAGGCGGCTGCAGCCCTTGCGTCCATATCCCTGGTGGCGGGATGCGGTCTGTTTTCGGACGATGACGCCGATGGGGCGAAGCCCATCGTCGTCGGTACGACGAGTGCCCCCAGCACACTCGACCCGGCCGCCGCGTGGGACGGTTCCTGGGAGCTGTACCGGAACGTCTTCCAGACCCTCCTGAGCTTCCCGACCGGAAGCACCACGCCCCAGCCGGACGCGGCCGAGAAGTGCAAATTCACCGACCCGGCCAACACGGCTTTCCAGTGCACGCTCCGCGAGGGCCTGACCTTCTCCAACGGTCACCCGCTGGACGCGGCCGCGGTCAAGCACTCCATCGACCGCATCCAGAAGATCGACGTGGACAGCGGTCCCAACGGGCTCCTGGGCTCGCTCCGCGAGGTCAAGCAGGACGACGACCGTACCGTCACGTTCCACCTGACCAAGCCGGACGCCACCTTCCCGTTCATCCTCGGCACGCCCGCGATGTCCCTGGTCGACCCGGCCGAGTACCCCGCGGACAAGCTCCGGGAGGACGGCAAGCTCACCGGCTCCGGCCCGTACGTCCTGGAGTCCTACCAGGAGGGCTCGAAGGCGGAGCTCAAGAAGAACACCCGCTACAACGGCTTCGCCGACCGCAAGAACGACGCCGTCACCATCCGCTACTTCAACCAGTCCGAGGCCATGGTCGCGGCGCTGAAGCGGAAGGAGATCGACGCCACCTACCGCGGTCTGACCGCGGAGGAGGTCGTGGACCTCCAGGAGAAGAAGAAGGCCAACGAGGGCCTCCAGCTCGTCGAGACCACCGGCGCCGACATCCGGTACCTGGTGTTCAACCCCTCCGACAAGTCGGTCCGCAAGCTGCCGGTCCGCCAGGCCATCGCCCAGGTCGTCGACCGCGGCACGCTGGTCGGCAAGGTGTACCGGGGCACCGCCGAGCCGCTGTACTCGATGGTCCCCAAGGGCATCGCCGGCCACACCACGAGCTTCTTCGACAAGTACGGCGAGCCGAACGTCGCCAAGGCGCGGGGCATCCTCCGGGACGCGGGGATCGAGACCCCCGTGCCGCTGACGCTGTGGTTCACGACGGACCGGTACGGCTCCTCGACGGCGGCCGAGTTCGCCGAGCTCAAGCGCCAGCTCGACGAGTCCGGCCTGTTCGAGGTCAAGCTCCAGAGCAAGCCGTGGAAGACGTTCCAGCAGGGGTACAAGAAGGGCGAGTACCCGGTCTTCGGACGAGGCTGGTTCCCCGACTTCCCCGACCCGGACAACTTCATCGCGCCGTTCGTCGGCAAGGACAACGTGCTGGGCACGCCGTACGACAGCCCGGAGATCACCCAGCAGCTGCTGCCGGAGACCCGCCAGCAGAGCGACCGCGGTGCGGTGTCCAAGCAGTTCGAGCGGGCGCAGACGATCTTCGTGGACGACGTCAGGCTGCTGCCGCTGTGGCAGGGCAAGCTGTACGTGGCGTCGAGCGAGGAGATCGCCGGCGCGGAGCGCGCCCTGGACCCGCAGACGGTCATGCAGCTGTGGGAGCTGCACCGCCAGACCAGCTGGTAGTGGCGCTCCGCCCTCCGGGACGCCCCACCGCCGTGGGCGTTGTCAGTGGCCGCGGGTAGGTTCTGTGGTCGATAACTGATCGCACCCCGGAGGTTGTTGACGTGACCGACACCGACATGCTGCCCGAGTCCTGGCGCGGCGTCCTCGGCGAGGAGCTCCAGAAGCCGTACTTCAAGGAGCTCGTCGACTTCGTCGAGGACGAGCGCGCCAGGGGGCCGGTGTACCCGCCGCGCGACGAGGTCTTCGCGGCGCTGGACGCCACGCCCTACGACCGGGTGAAGGTGCTGGTGCTCGGGCAGGACCCGTACCACGGCGAGGGGCAGGGCCACGGTCTCTGCTTCTCCGTGCGTCCGGGTGTGAAGACGCCGCCCTCGCTGCGGAACATCTACAAGGAGATGCAGGAGGAGCTGGGCCTGCCGGTGCCGGACAACGGCTATCTGATGCCGTGGGCCGAGCAGGGCGTCCTGCTGCTCAACGCGGTGCTGACGGTCCGCGCCGGTGAGGCGAACTCGCACAAGGGCAAGGGCTGGGAGAAGTTCACCGACGCCGTGATCCGCGCGGTCGCCTCACGGCCCGACCCGGCGGTCTTCGTGCTCTGGGGCAACTACGCTCAGAAGAAGCTGCCGCTGATCGACGAGTCGCGCCATGTCGTGGTGAAGGGCGCCCACCCCTCGCCGCTCTCCGCGAAGCGGTTCTTCGGGTCCCGTCCCTTCACCCAGATCAACGAGGCGGTCGCCGCCCAGGGCCACGCGCCCGTCGACTGGCGCATCCCCGACCTGGGCTGACGCTGTTGGCGCACCTGGCTGACAGTTCGGGGCACCGCCCGAGCCTGTGCCCGATTGCCGCCGGCGGCGGCTAGCGTCGGGACGACGGGTCGAGGCGCTGGAGGCCGCAGTGGTGGAGCAGCAGGGGGCGTCGGGCGACGCGGTCACGACCAGGATCGGGCAGGCGATCATGCTGCTCCACGGCGGCGACCGGGAGGAGGCGCGCAACCGCTTTTCCGCACTGTGGGCGCAGCTGGGACAGGACGGCGATCCCCTGCACCGGTGCACGCTCGCCCACTATCTGGCGGACACCCAGGACGATCCAGGCGACGAGCTCGCCTGGGACCTCCGGGCGCTCGCGGCCGCCGAAGCGCTCACCGACGGGCGGCCGGAGCGGCACGAGGCCGCCGTCGCCGCCCGGGGGCTCTATCCGTCGCTCCATCTGAATCTGGCCGCCGACTACCTGAAACTGCACCGTCCCGAGGTCGCCCGGGTCCATCTGGACCGCGCCAGGGCGGCCTCCGCGGCGCTCGGGGACGACGGCTACGGCAACGGGGTGCGGGCCGCCATCGACCGGCTGGACCGGCGGCTGTCCGGCCTCTGACGGCGTGCCCGCCGCCCGGCGGCACCGTATTCCGCGACCGGGGAGGTTGGCTCAGGCCCCCGTGGCACCGTCGATCCGCTCCCTGAGGAGATCGGCGTGCCCGTTGTGCCGGGCGTACTCCTCGATCATGTGGACGTAGATCCAGCGGAGGCTGAACCGCTTCCCGTGGCGCTCCTCCTTGGAGAGATCGTCCAGGGACCGTGACGCGGCCAGTTCGCGGGCCCGCGCCGTCTCGGCACGCCACGCGGCCCCCGCGGCCTCGAAGGTGTCGTCCGGACCGACGTGGAACTCCCCGTCCGGGTCCTGCTCGCTGAAGTAGAGGGGTGGGGCGTCCTCGCCATCGAGGACCCTGCGGAACCAGATCCGCTCGACCTCCGCCATGTGCCGCACCAGTCCGAGCAGGCTCAGCCCCGACGGCGGCACCGAGGTCTCCCGCAGCTGCTCGTCGCCGAGCCCGGCACATTTCAGGGCGAGGGTCTCGCGGTGGAAGTCGAGCCAGCCCTCCAGCATCTCGCGTTCACCCGCGACGGCGGATACCTCGGTGCGCTCCGATGACGTCATGACCCGATCTTCGACGACGTCCGCCCCTCGCCGCAGGCGGATTCACGGAGAAGCGGCCGGGCCTCACGGCTCCGGGAGGCATTTCTCAGACGCGGCCCAGCATGCCGCCGATCAGTTCGGCGAACCCCTTCCTCAGCTCGTCCCTGCCCGGTACCGAGGCGTGGTATGAGCCGACGGCGCAGGAGAACATCAGCCCCTCACACCAGGCCACCAGCGACAGCGCGTGCCGCTCCGGCTCGGCCGACCCCGCTCCGGCCATCAGCGCCACCAGCGGTTCGCGGAACGCCGCCCCCGCCCGGTCGTAGAAGGCCCTCAGCTCAGGACGGCGCGTGGCCTCGAGCGCCAGCTCGTACCGGCAGACCAGCAGCCGGCGGTGATCCGTCAGATAGCGGTGGAGGGCGAGCGAGAGCGCGTCGAGCAGTACCTCAGTGCCGCCCTGCGGCGAAGGCATCTCGGCGGGTGTGAGCACCTGGGCCTCGCGCTCGGCCAGCCTGCGCACGGCGGTCTCGAGGAGCGCCTGCCGGGTGCGCGCGTGGTTGGAGGTCGACCCCTGGGGGAGCCCGGCGCGCTCGTCCACCGCCCGGTGGGTCAGTCCGCGCATCCCGCGCTCGGCCAGGAGGTCCAGTGCGGCGTCGGCGATCAGCTCGGCGCGCGGGGCGGACGGTCGGGAGGCGGCGGTGCGTGCGGTCATGGGGACAACCTATCTCGCTCACTACATCTGTAGTACGGTGCTGTGGTCACTACAGATGTAGTTGCAGGAGGAGTCATGAACCGGCCCACGAGCCGCCGACCGCCCCGCGCCGTCGTCGTCGGAGGCGGCATCGGCGGCCTGACCGCCGCCGTCGCGCTGCACCAGGCGGACTGGCACGTCACCGTGCTCGAACGCGCCGAAGCCCTCGCCCCCGTGGGCGCGGGCATCGGACTCGCCCCCAACTCCCAGCGCGCGCTGGACGTGATCGGCCTCGGCGACCGGGTGAGGGAACTCGCCGCCTGGCAGGGCGACGGTGGACTGCGCGACCCAGCCGGGCGCTGGCTGAACCGCACCGGCAGCGACGCCACGGCGAAGCGGTTCGGCGGCCCGCTGGTCCTGCTGCACCGGGCGACCCTCGTGGGCATCCTGACGTCGGCCCTGCCCGCCGGGACCGTACGGACCGGTGCTCCCGCGGAGCTCACGGACGCCGGGGACGACCGGCGCGCCGCCGTGGTGACCACACCGGACGGCCCCCTCCGGGCCGACCTCGTCGTGGCGGCCGACGGGATCGGATCTGCCGTGCGGCGGACCCTGTTCCCGGGCCACCCCGGACCCCGGTACTCCGGCTTCACCACCTGGCGCGTCGTCGTCCCGGCCCCCGAGCGCCCCTTCACCCCGCACGAGACATGGGGCCGCGGCGCCCTGTGGGGTACCCAGCCCCTCAAGGACGGGCGGGTGTACGCGTACGCCGCGGCCCTCGCCCCCGCCGGCGGCCGCGCCCCCGACGACGAGAAGGCAGAACTGCTGCGCCGCTTCGGCGACTGGCACGACCCCGTCCCGGATGTCATCGCGGCCGCCGGACCCGGCGGCGTACTCCGCCACGACGTCCACCACATGGCCGAGCCGCTGCCCGCGTATCACCGGGGCAGGGTGGCACTGCTCGGCGACGCGGCCCACGCCATGCAGCCCACCCTCGGACAGGGCGGCAACCAGGCGATCGAGGACGCGATCGTCCTCGCCCACCACGCCGGCCGCGGACAGGACGTCGTGGGGCGGCTCCCCGCGTACACGGAGGAACGGCTGCCGCGCACGATGGGCATCGTGCGCCAGGCCACCAGGACGGGCCGCCTGGCCATGCTCAGCGGTGCCGGCCCGGTCGCCGCGCGCAACGCGCTGATCCGTGCTGTCTCCCGCCTCGGACCCGGCATCGTCCTGCGCGGTTTCGACGGCATCGCCGACTGGCAGCCGCCCGGGCGGACGTATGCTGCCGGGGCGGAGCCGACGACGGCGCCGCGCTGACGGCAGGCAGGACAGGGCGGACTGGGGAGGTCCAGGTGAAGGTCGGCTGCATCGGGCTCGGGGACATCGCGCAGAAGGCGTATCTGCCGGTCCTCACCGCCCTGCCGGACGTCGAACTGCATCTGCAGACCCGGACGACGGCCACCCTCGACCGGGTGGCGGCGGCCCACCGCATCCCCGGCCGCCAGTGCCACACCGCCCTGGACTCCCTCCTCGGCGCCGGGCTCGACGCCGCCTTCGTCCACGCCCCGACGACGGTCCACCCGGCGATCGTCACCCGGCTGCTGGAGGCCGGAGTCCCCACGTACGTCGACAAGCCGCTCGCCTACGAACTCGACGACTCCCAGCGGCTGGTCGAGCTTTCCGAGCGGACGGGAACCAGCCTCACCGTCGGTTTCAACCGCCGCTTCGCCCCCGGGTACGCCCAGTGCCTGGAGCACCCGCGCGATCTGATCCTGATGCGCAAGAACCGGGTCGGCCTCCCCGAGGACCCCCGCACCCTCGTGCTCGACGACTTCATCCACGTGGTCGACACCCTGCGCTTCCTGCTGCCGGGGCCCGTCGAGCACACCGCCGTACGGGCCCGCGTGCGCGACGGCCTGATGCACCACGTGGTGCTCCAGCTCTCGGGCGACGGATTCACCGCCGTCGGCATGATGAACCGGATGAGCGGCTCCGCGGAGGAGATCCTCGAAGTCGCCGGACAGGACGCCAAGCGCGAGGTCCTCAACCTCGCCGAGGTCGTCGACCACAAGGGCCAGCCGACGGTGCGGCGCCGCGGCGACTGGGTGCCGGTCGCCCGGCAGCGCGGCATCGAGCAGGCCGTGCTGGCCTTCCTCGACGCCGTCCGTGCCGACAAGTTCCTCAGCGCCCAGGACGCACTGGCGACCCATGAGCTGTGTGAGCGGGTGGTGCGGGAGGCGCTGGAGCAGGCCTCCTGAGGGCACGCAGACCCTCTCCCGCGCAGAACGCCGCCAGCACCGCCAGCGCGCCGTACACCACCCAGTCCCCGAACCGGAGGTACGGCGTCGTGCCCCGGGCGAGCGGGACCTCGTAGACGACCGCGGTGCTCTCGTCCGTACCCAGCCGGGGGCCCAGCCGCTCCCCGTCCGGCCCGTACACCGCGCTCACTCCCGTCAGCGTCGCGTGCACCATCGGCCGGCCCGTCTCCGCCGCCCGCAGCGCCGCGAGTGAGGCGTGCTGCGCGGGCGCCCAGCTGTCCTGGAACGTGGAGGTGGCGGACTGCGCCACGAGGAGTTCGGCACCGCTCCTGGCGAGCCTCCGGCTCATGTCGGGGAACGCCGACTCGAAGCACACCAGCGGACCCACCCGCAGCCCCGCGCGGCCCTCGCCGCCCGGCAGCGTCATCACCACCTGACGGCCGCCCCGCATCCGGTCCTCGCCGGCGGCCTTGCCGACCGACGTGGCCCAGCCGAGGACGCTACGGAAGGGGACGTACTCGCCGAAGGGGACGAGCCGCATCTTGTCGTAGCGGTCACCGGTCGGCCCGCCGGGACCCACCAGCACACTGCTCTTGAAGATCCCGGGCCGGTCGGAGCGCCGGGCGTCCACGTTCACCAGCACGTCGGAGCCCACCTCGCGCGACAGCGCGGCGAGCCGGTCCGCGAGGTCGCGCCGCGCCGCGAGATCCGCGCCGACACTGCTCTCGCCCCACACCACGAGGTCCGGCCGCTGTCCCGCCAACCGCCGGGTCAACTCCTCACTGCGGGCGAACCGCCGCTCCGCGCCGCCCACGCCGTTGACGACCCCCGGCTGGACGACCGCCACACGGATCACCCCGCCGGTCCGTTCCGGCCGGGGCACCCACAGCCACACCGCGCCCGCCGCCACCGCGCACGCGCACACGGCCGCGACCGCGGGGATCCGCGCCGGCGGCACGGCCACCAGCACGGCCACCGCGGTGTTCACCGCCACCACCAGCAGCGTCACCAGCCACACCCCGCCCACCGAGGCGAGCCGCAGTGCGGGCGGGACCTGCCACTGGCTCGCCCCCAGCAGCCCCCACGGGCCGCCCAACCCCTCCCAGGACCTGACCAGTTCGATCGCCAGCCAGCCCGAGGGGACGACGACGACCGCCACCGCCGTCCGTCCGGCCGGCGGACGGCCGCCGAGCAGCATCCGGACCAGCAGGCCCCAGGGGGCCCACAGCAGGCCGAGCAGCGCGGCCAGGACGACGAGGAAGACGTGAAGGTTCGGCATCAGCCAGTGGTGCACGGCGATCACGAAGCCGGTGCCGCCGAGCCAGCCGTCCAGGGCGGCACGGCGGGCCGTGGGCGCCGTACGGGCGAGCAGCAGCCACGGTACGAGCGCGACGTACGCGAACCACCACAGCCCGGGGTCGGGGAACGCGAGCGCGGGCAGCGCGCCCGCCGCCACCGCGGCCGCGCCGCGCCACCACGGCGACGACAGCAGCCGCGTCGGCTGCTCCCGCCGGCCCACCGGAATCCGCATGCAGCGCCTCCACGAGAGCGGTGTCTGACTCCAGTGTGAAGGAGCCGCCCCGGGCCCGGACGGGCCACGTCGGTCATTCGGCCGCGCGGAGGAACGCGGCACGCCGCCACTTCTCGTGCACGGTGACCGAACTCAGCCGCCAGCCGTCGTCCCCGCGTGCCAGGCCGAACGTGTAGCGGCCGCCGGAAACGAAGTCGTCCCCCGACTCCAGCCGCATCGGATTGACGTAGTCCGCCCGCACGTCCGCCCGGTCCGCCGGGTTGCCGTCCACGTCCTGCAGCCGCACCCGCCGGTTCACGATCAGATGCTGGCGCACGGGGAACAGGCGCATCGTCTCCGCGAGCCAGCCCGCCACTTCGGCCGCGGGCCCCTCGATGCCTCCGGCCTCGCGGTAGTCGGCGCGCCCGTCCCGGGTGAACAGTGCCCGGTAGGCGGGCCAGTCGGCGTCGTCCACGGCCACCGCGTACCGGGAGACGACTTCGTCGATGGCCAGCCGGTCCATCACCGTCGCGAGATCCACGCGCTGCGTCATCGGCCAAGTGTCGGGCAGCGGGCGCGCCACGCCAAGAGGCCCGGCACGGTCAGGACCGGGGAGGGGGGACCGGTTCGCCGCGGCGCACGGCGCCCGGGGCGCGGGCGGCGGGATGGTCGGCGCGGGCGGCGGACTGCAGCTGCCAGGGGACGCTCGTCACCATCACTCCTGGTGTGAACAGCAGGCGGCTCTTCAGCCACAGCGCGGACTGGTTGTGCAGCACGTTCTCCCACCAGTGGCCCACGACGTACTCGGGGATGAACACGGCGACGACGTCCCTCGGGCTCTCGCGCCGGATCGAACGCACGTACAGCAGTGCGGGGCCGGTGATCTCCCGGTACGGCGAGTCCAGGACCTTCAGCGGTACGTCGATGCCGGCCGCCTCCCACTGCCGCTTGAGCTCCGCGGCGGCCTCGCGGTCGACGGCCACGGTCAGCGCCTCCAGCCGGTCGGGGCGGGTGGCCCGGGCGTAGGCGAGCGCCCGGAGCGTCGCCTTGTGCAGCCGGGAGACCAGGACCACGGTCAGGACCCGGGACGGCGGCGCGAGTTCCTTGCGCGGGTCGGTGACCGCCAGTTCGGCCGAGGTCGCGTCGTAGTGCCTGCGGATGCTCCGCATCGTCACCCACAGCACCGTGGCGGCGAGGACCGCCAGCCAGGCTCCCTGGGTGAACTTGGTGAGCAGCACGATCACCAGCACGAGCGCGGTGATGACCGCACCGGTCCCGTTGACGATCCGGGACGTGCGGTGGCGGCGGCGCCGCACGGGGTCCGTCTCCGTGCGCAGTTCGCGGCCCCAGTGCAGGACCATGCCCGTCTGGCAGAGCGTGAACGAGGTGAACACACCCAGGATGTAGAGGTGGATGAGGCTCGTGACGTTCGCCCGGTACGCCCACAGCAGCACGCCCGCGACGACCGCGAGGGCCAGGATGCCGTTGGAGAAGGCGAGCCGGTCACCCCGGTTGTGCAACTGGCGGGGCAGATAGCGGTGCTGCGCGAGGATCGAGGCCAGCAGCGGGAAGCCGTTGAAGGCGGTGTTCGCGGCGAGGATCAGGACGAGGGCGGTGGCGGCCTGGACGTAGAAGAAGCCGAAACTGCCCTCGCCGCCGAACACGGACGCCGCCAGCTGCGCGATGACGGTGCGCTGCGTGTAGTTCTCGCAGTCGGGCAGGCCCGTCAGCCGGCAGGGGTCGTCGGTGACGCGGACGTCGGCGACGATCGCGAGAGTCGTGACGCCGACGAACATCGTGACGGCGATGAACCCCATCACGGCCATGGTGGTGGCCGCGTTGCGCGACTTCGGCTTGCGGAAGGCGGGCACGCCGTTCGAGATCGCCTCCACGCCGGTCAGCGCCGTGCAGCCGCTGGAGAAGGCCCGCAGCACCAGCATCACGAGGGCGAGCCCGACGAGGTTCGCCTCCGCCGGGACGGGCGCGATCCCGTACTGCGCGGTCGCCGCCACAGGAGGATCGCCCAGGAGGTAGCGGAGCAGTCCCGTCCCGCACATGAGGAGCACCCCGGCGATGAACAGGTACGTCGGCGCCGCGAAGGCCCGGCCCGACTCGCGCACCCCGCGCAGGTTGATCGCGGTCAGCAGGGCGACGAAGACGAGCGCCAGCAGCACGCGGTACCCGGCCAGCGCCGGCACCGCCGAGATGATGTTGTCCACCCCCGAGGCCACGGACACGGCCACGGTCATCACGTAGTCGACCAGCAGCGCGGCGGCTACCACGAGACCGGCCGAGGGCCCGAGGTTGGTCGAGGCCACCTCGTAGGAGCCACCGCCGCTCGGGTAGGCGTGCACCACCTGGCGGTACGACAGCACGACGACGGTCATCAGGAACACGACCGCGGCCGCGATCCACGGTGTGAAGTGCAGATAGGCCAGCCCGCCCAGGGTGAGGACCAGCAGGATCTCCTGCGTCGCGTAGGCCACCGAGGACAGCGGGTCGGAGGCGAAGATCGGCAGCGCCAGCCGTTTGGGCAGCAGCGTCCCGCCGAGTTCGTCGCTCCGCAGCGCGCGGCCGAGGACCAGCCGTTTGAGGAACGCCGTCACGTTGAACACGGCGTGAGGTTATGGGGGGACCCGGTACGGCCCCGCCCCGCCGCGCCGTCGCGCAGTGGGGCGGGGGGCGTCATGGGCCGCCCGGGGGACCTCCGGGACGCGCGAGGCCGGCGCCGCGGCGGGAGGTCAGCCCGCGGACTCGCCCGCGTGGGGGCTGAGCACGTCGGTCCCCACCAGGATGAAGATCAGGATGCCGAGGATGATCCGGTAGACGACGAAGGGCATGAAGCTCTTGGTCGTGATGAACTTCATGAACCAGGCGATGACCGCGTAGCCGACGGCGAACGCGATGACGGTCGCGAAGACGGTCGGGCCCCAGGACACATGGCCCTCGCCCGCGTCCTTCAGCTCGAAGATGCCCGAGGCGAGGACGGCCGGGATCGCCAGCAGGAACGAGTAACGGGCCGCCGCCTCGCGGGTGTAGCCCATCAGGAGACCGCCGCTGATCGTGGCGCCGGAGCGGGAGACTCCGGGGATCAGGGCCATGGCCTGGCACACGCCGTAGATCAGCCCGTCCTTGACGGACAGGTCCCGCAGCGACTTCCGCTCCTTGACGACGCGGTGCTTGCCGCCCGTCTCGTCGCGGGCCGCCAGGCGGTCCGCGACACCGAGCACGATGCCCATGACGATCAGCATGGTCGCGGTCAGCCGCAGATCACGGAACGGCCCCTCGATCTGGTCCTTGAGGGTGACCCCGAGCACGCCGATCGGGATGGATCCGATGATCACCAGCCAGCCCATCTGGGCGTCGTGGTCCCGGCGCATCTCCTTGTCCGTCAACGAGCGGAACCAGGCGCCGACGATGCGGGCGATGTCCTTCCGGAAGTAGATGAGCACCGCCGTCTCGGTGCCGATCTGGGTGATCGCGGTGAACGCCGCACCCGGGTCGTGCCAGCCGGCGAAGGCGGCCGTCAGGCGCAGATGCGCGCTGGAGGAGATGGGGAGGAACTCCGTCAGCCCCTGGACGAGCCCGAGGATGAGTGATTCGAACCACGACATGAAAGCTAAGCCGTCCAAGTACTGGTCAGGTCGGAACGTACGGTACGGGCCGCGATCATGCGCCCATCGCGAGGCAGCGTAGCGCCCGAAGGTTTCGGGGTGTCGGGCGGGCTGCCCCGGTGGCTGCGCGCGGTCCCTGGGGAGGTTCGCGGCCCCCCGTCGGCCGGTCGGGCGGCGCCGCCGGGCCCTCCGCCGGGCCCTCCGCCGGTCCCGGCACCGGCCGGCCGGGTGGGTGCGCCCCCGGCGCCGGCTCGCGTCCGGGGCGGCCCCGGCACCGCGCGGCGCGCGGCCGGCCGCCTGTCCCCGGTCAGGAGTCGCGGGTCAGACGGTGGCGCTTGCGCCAGGCGACGATGGCGCCGGCCAGGGCGGACAGGACGATGAAGCCCATCGACGCCAGGAAGACGGGTGACGTGGGCGATGCCGCGGTGCTGCCGGCGATCACGTAGGCGGCGGTGTTCGGGACCGAGCCCAGGCCGGTGGCCAGCAGGAAGGGGAGGTAGCCCATGCGGGACACGGCGGCGCAGTAGTTGGCGGCGGCGAACGGGATGCCCGGGAACAGCCGCAGCGCGAGCATCGAGCGGAACCCGTGCCGGCTCAACTGCCCGTCGGCGGCCTTGAGCCAGCGCCCGCGCAGGAGCGGCCGCAGCGCCTCCTGGCCGAGGAACCGTCCCAGGGTGAAGGAGATGCCCGCGCCCAGCACCGTCCCGGCGATCGCCGCCGTCAGACCGGCCTGCGAACCGAAGAGCGCGCCCGCCGCCAGGTTCAGCAGGGGGCGCGGGACGAACGCTGCGGTGCACAGCCCGTACGCCACGGCGAAGAGCGCCGGCGCCGTCGGACCGCCGATCTGCGGTGGCCAGCCCGCCACCAGCAGTTGCTGAGGCTCGTACGCCACGACCGCCGACGCCGCGGCCGCCAGTACGGCGACCAGCAGGGCGAGACGGGACCAGGGGGAGAGAAGGACGCGGCCGAAGCGGAGAGCGGAGCCGTCGCGCGGCCCGGGGACTGGGTCGAGCATCAGGGGAGACTAACCGACCGCGCCGTGTGATCGCCGTAAGGTGTGGCACATGACGCCCCCGGTGCCGAGCAGCGACCTCGCCGACACGGTGCTCGATCGGCTCACCGCGATCTACCCGGCGGCCGCCGACCCGGTGCGGGCCCGCGAGGCCGCCGCGTACATGAAGGACGTCGCGCCCTTCCTCGGGATCCGGACCCCGGAGCGCCGCGCACTGTCCCGCGCCGTCCTCGACGGCACGCCCCGCCCGGCCGAGGCCGACTGCACGGCGATCGCCCTGCGCTGCTGGCGGCTGCCCGAGCGGGAGTACCACTACTTCGCGGCCGACTACCTGCGACGTCACGTCGGACGCTGCTCGTCCGCGTTCGTGCCGGTGGCGCGCCATCTCATCACCACGGTCTCTTGGTGGGACACCGTGGACACCCTCGCCGCGCACGTCGTGGGCGCACTCGTCGCGGCCGATCCCGGGCTGGTCCGGGTGATGGACCGCTGGATCGAGGACGACGACCTCTGGGTCGCCCGGACGGCCCTGCTCCACCAGCTGCGCCACAAGGAGGCCACGGACGCGGAACGTCTCTTCCGCTACTGCCTGCGCCAGTCCGGTCATCCGGACTTCTTCGTCCGCAAGGCCATCGGCTGGAGCCTGCGCGAGTACGCCAAGACGGATCCGGACGCGGTGCGCGGCTTCGTCCACTCCGCCCGCGACCGGCTCGCGCCGCTGTCGGTGCGGGAAGCACTGAAGAACCTCTGACCTCCGGCGGGCGCCGACCGGTCCGCCGCCTCCCCTCCGCCGAAAACCATTCGACGGACGCCGGCGCCGTCGGCGATCATCGACCCATGTTCCGGCAGACCTTCCTCGCAGCGCCGTCCGCAGTCGCGGACGCGCCGAAGGCTGCCCGCTTCCCCGCCTTCACGGCCTTCTCCGCCGGCCTCGACGGCGCGACTGACCCGGTTGCCGCCGTCGCGGCCGCCGGCGTCACGGCCGCTGCCGCGGCGCCGGTCGACGGCGCCCGAAGCTGACTCTCCCCGGATCGTCCGGCGGACCCCGCAGGGGGAGGGTCGGTACGGCCCAGGGGTCCCCCTCCGCGAGGAGTTCATCTTTCGAGTTCCGGGAAGGAACTGCGACAGCATGCCCAAGACGGCATACGTGCGGACCAAGCCGCACCTCAACATCGGCACCATGGGCCACGTCGACCACGGCAAGACCACCCTGACCGCGGCCATCACCAAGGTCCTCAGCGAGCGCGGCAGCGGCACCTTCGTGCCGTTCGACAGGATCGACCGCGCCCCCGAGGAGGCCGCCCGCGGCATCACCATCAACATCGCGCACGTCGAGTACGAGACCGACACCCGGCACTACGCCCACGTCGACATGCCCGGGCACGCCGACTACGTCAAGAACATGGTCACCGGTGCCGCCCAGCTCGACGGCGCGATCCTCGTGGTCTCCGCGCTGGACGGGATCATGCCGCAGACCGCGGAGCACGTCCTGCTGGCCCGTCAGGTCGGCGTCGACCACATCGTCGTCGCCCTCAACAAGGCCGACGCGGGCGACCCCGAGCTGACCGACCTCGTCGAGCTGGAGGTGCGCGAGCTGCTCACCGCGCACGGATACGGCGGCGACTCGGTGCCGGTCGTGCGGGTCTCCGGTCTCGGGGCCCTGGAGGGGGACCCGCGGTGGACGGCCGCCGTGGAGGCGCTGCTCGACGCCGTCGACACCTATGTGCCGATGCCGGTCCGCTACACCGACGCACCGTTCCTCCTTCCGGTGGAGAACGTCCTCACCATCACCGGCCGGGGCACGGTCGTCACCGGGGCGGTCGAGCGGGGCACCGTGCGCGTGGGCGACCAGGTCGAGGTGCTCGGGGCCGGCACGACCACGGTCGTCACCGGACTGGAGACCTTCGGCAAGCCCATGGACACGGCGGAGGCCGGGGACAACGTGGCCCTGCTGCTGCGGGGCGTTCCGCGCGACGCGGTCCGCCGCGGCCATGTGGTCGCCGCGCCCGGCAGCGTGACGCCGAGCCGCCGGTTCACCGCGCAGGTGTACGTGTTGTCCGGCCGTGAGGGAGGACGCACGACTCCGATCGCCACCGGATACCGGCCGCAGTTCTACATCCGGACGGCGGACGTCGTCGGGGACGTCGACCTCGGCGAGGCGCCGGTCGCCCGGCCCGGCGAGACGGTCGTCATGACCGTCGAGCTGGGCCGCGACGTGCCGCTGGAGCCCGGGCTGGGCTTCGCGATCCGCGAGGGCGGCCGGACCGTGGGCGCGGGCACCGTCACCGGCCTCGTCTGACGCAGGGGCATCCGCCGTCCGCGCGAGCGGGCGGCGGATCGGCCCCCTACACGTCACACTGCGTCCATGGCGGACACGGATCACCAGGGCGCTGAGGCGGGAACGGACGGGACCGGGCCGGCGCGGCGGGGAACCACCGCGCTGGTGCTCGGCGGCGGCGGGCTCGCCGGCATCGGCTGGGAGGTCGGGGTCCTGCACGGGCTCGCCGAGGCCGGGGTGGATGTCTCCGCGGCCGATCTGATCGTCGGCACCTCGGCGGGATCCGTGGTCGGTGCCCAGCTCTCCTCCGGCCTGCTCACTCTTCCGGAGCTGTACGAGCGTCAGCTCGCGGACCCGGACGGGGAGGTTCCCGCGGGGATGGGGCCCACCGTGCTCGCCCGCTACGTCTGGGGGGTGCTGCGCTCGCGCGACGCCGAGGCGTACGGCGCGCGCATGGGACGGCTCGCGCTGTCCGCGCGCACCGAGCCGGAGGAGGCCCGGCGCGCGATCTTCGCCGCACGGCTCCTCACCCACGAGTGGCCGTCGGCACGCCACCTCGTCGTCACCGCCGTGGACGCGGTCACCGGGCAGTTCCGCGCGTTCGACCGGGACAGCGGGGTGGGGCTCCTCGACGCCGTCGGCGCCAGCTGCGCCGTGCCCGGGGTCTGGCCGCCCGTCACCATCGGCGGGCGGCGTTTCATCGACGGCGGAGTGCGCTCGTCCACGAACGCGGATCTCGCGGCCGGGTACGCGACCGTCGTCATCGTCGCCCCCATCTCGGTCGGCGGCGGCCCGGTGCCGTCGGCGCGCGCCCAGGCGTCCGGGCTCGCCGCCGCCGGGGCCCGCGTCGTACTGATCACCCCGGACCGCGCGGCCCGGAGGGCGTTCGGGCGCAACGTCCTCGACCCCGCGCGCCGGGCGCCCGCCGCCCGCGCAGGGCGCGCCCAGGCAGTCGCCCACGCGGACGCGGTCCGGGCGGTCCTGCCGGTCTGAGCCGCCGGCCACGCCGTGGAGCCCCGGGCTCCCGGTCCGGGGCCCTCGGCATTCGCGCAGACGCCCGCGGGCGGACAATGGGCGAGTGGACGACCCCATTCCCGTCGAGCGTGCCGTGGACAACGGCACCGCCAAGCTCCTGCCCGACCTCGACCGGCCCAGGGCCTGGCTGCTCACCGTGGAGGGAGCGCCGCAGTCGTACGTCGACCTGGACGATCCCACGCATCTGGAGTTCGAGTACGCACGGCGGCTCGCACACGTCGTCGACGCGACGTCGGAGGAGAGCACACCTCTCGACATCCTGCATCTCGGCGGCGGCGCCCTCACCCTGCCCCGGTACGTCGCCGCCACCCGCCCCGGCTCACGGCAGGACGTGGTGGAGGCGGACCGCGGGCTGCTCGCACTGGTCGCCGAGCGACTGCCGCTGCCGCCCGGCTCGGGGATATCCGTGCACGCGGCGGACGCGCGCGCGTGGCTGGAGCGGGCGCCAGAGGACTCGGCCGATGTGCTGATCGCCGACGTGTTCGGAGGTTCGCGGGTGCCCGCGCACCTCACGTCCGGGGAGTACGCCAGGGCCGCGGACCGCGCCCTCCGCCCCGGCGGCGTCTACGCGGCGAACCTCGCCGACAGCGCCCCGTTCGACTTCCTCCGCTCCCAACTGGCCACTTTCGCGGCCGTGTTCCCGGAACTTGCGCTGGTCGCCGAGCCGGGGGTGCTGCGGGGGCGCCGCTTCGGCAACGCGGTCCTGCTGGCCTCGCACACCGCCATCGGCGTCACCGGCCTCGCGCGCCGTACGGCGTCGGACGTCTTCCCGGCCCGTGTGGAGTACGGCGACGGCCTGCGGCGCTTCATCGGCGACGCCAGGCCCGTGCGCGACGAGGACGCGACCGGATCCCCCGAGCCGCCACAGGGGTCGTTCGGCATCGGCTGACCGGTCCGGCAGTGGGCCGGGGTCAGCCGCCGGACCCGCGGCGGTGGGAGCGGCGGTGGAGTTCCCGGACCTCCTCGGCCAGACCGGGTACCGGCCCCTCCACCGCGAGACCGGGGACCACGTCACGCACCGGCAGCGCGCGCACGGGAGCGGCCGGCAGGCCCAGTTCCACCAGCCAGGCGGTCGTCTGCTCGGCCGAACTCACGTACACGATGCGGCCCAGGCCGACCCACCCGTGCGCGGCCGCGCACATGGGGCAGTGCTCGCCCGAGGTGAAGACCGTGGCCGCGGCCCGGTCCTGCTCGGTCAGGTTCTCGGCCGCCCACCGGGCCAGCGTGAACTCCGGGTGACGCGTCGCGTCGCCGGCCGTGGCGACGCGGTTGCGGTCCTCGGCGAGCACCCTGCCGTCCGCCCCGACCAGCACGGAGCCGTACGGCTCGTCACCCGCGTCCACGGCCTCGGCCGCGAGCTCGACACAGCGGCGCAGATGGCGCAGCTCGGCCTCGGTACGGTCCTCGTGTGTCACGATGCTCCGTTCATCTGGTGTGTGCACGGGCCGGGGCGGACCGGTTCCGTCTGCCGGCCGGCCCCGGTGCACCCTACGCAGCGCGGCTTCCCGGGCCGGACGCCACACCGGATGTGAGCGTGGGCCCCTCCCGCCGAAGCGGTGCGCCGCCCGGGGGAGAGGCGGCACGGGTCAGAGCGTCTCCCGCGTGTGGAGCTCGGTCGCCGTGCCGGCGGCCGGCGCCGGGGCGGAGCCGTGGCCGGCGACGTGCTTCGTACGGCGCGTCAGATTCCGTACGTCCGGGACCAGCAGCACCAGCGCCGTCACGATGACGATCAGTGCCGAGCAGCCCCAGAGCGCGGTCTCCCGGCCGAAGACGCTCTCCGCCGGACCGGCCAGTGCCGTGGAGAGCGGCAGCATCGCGGTCGATCCGAACCAGTCGTACGCCGAGACCCGGGACAGCTTCTCCTCCGGGATCTCCTGGTGCAGCGTGGTCATCCAGGCGACGCCGAACACCTCGATCGCGACGCCGCTGACGAACATGACCACGATCAGCGCGCCGATCTGCACCGGCACGGCCAGCGCCGCCGACGGAAGCGCCAGCGGGAGCACACAGAGCGTGCCGACGAGCAGCATCCGCCGGGGCTTCCAGCGCATCATCAGCAGCGCTCCGCCCAGCGTGCCCGCGCCGAACGCCGCGAGCGCGAGGCCCCACGGGCGCGCGCCGCCCAGCGACTCCTCGGCGACCAGCGGCCCGTACACCGCGTCCGCGGCACCGACGACCGCGACGACGACCGAGAACTGCGCCACGATCGACCACAGCCAGGGGCGGCTCGTGACTTCCTTCCACCCGTCGCGCAGATCGGCGAGCAGCCCTCCACCAGGGCCCCGCGCCGGGATGTGACCGACGTCGAGGAACGCGCGGAGCGCACCGGCCACCGCGAACGCGGCGGCGTCGATGGCCAGCACCCAGCCCGGGCCCACGGCGGCGATCATCGCGCCGCCGAGCGCCGCGCCGCCGATGCCCGCACCGTGCATCGCCATCCGGAACAGCGCGAACGCGCGGCTCGCGTGCTCGCCGTCGACGGTGGACATCAGCATGCCCTCGGCGGCGGGATTGAAGAACGCCTGCCCGGTGCCGCAGAGCGCGGTGAGGAGCATCATCTGCCACAACTGCGGGTCACCGGCCAGCACCAGCACGGCGAAGGTCGCCTGCGACACGCAGTTGAGGGCGTTGGCCGCCACCATGACACGGTGCCGCGGCAGCCGGTCGGCGATCGCGCCGCCGATGAGCAGGAACAGCACGAGCGGGAGGGTGCGGGCCGCCGCGACCAGCCCCACGTCGCCGCCGTCGCCGCCGGACTCCAGCACCGCGAACGCCGCCGCGATCAGCGCGCCGTGCGTGCCCAGGTTGGTGACGATCGCGGCGGCGGTCAGCAGTGAATAGTTGCGGCCGGCCCATTCGGGACGGCGGCGGAGGAGCGGCGTACGAGAAGTCACCCCGGGACTATCGCCGCCGCCGCCCCCACTTGCCAAACCGGTTTCAGGACGACGGGATCTCCGCGAGCCGCACGGTCCCCAGGATCTGCTGGATCGTCGCGTCCGGGATCTCGCCGGTGACGCCCTTGTTGGCGTAGAGCACCCAGGAGGCGAAGTCATTCTTGGCGTTCTTGAAGGAGAAGGCGATGGCCTTGCCGTCGCTGTCGCACTTGTTCTCCTTCTTCACCCCGATCGCGGTCGCCGTCGCGACATGTCCGCTGAGCCCCGACTTGGTGGTGTACGGCTGCGCCTTGGTGACCTTGACGGTGCCCTTGGGCTCGGTCTGGGCGTAGGCGGCCCAGACCCAATTGCCGGCCTCGTTGTACGCGGCCTCGGCGGTGTTCTTGGCGCCCTGGCCGCCCTTGGTGCCCGTCGCGCCCAGCCCGGAGTCCTCCGCCTTGCCGTCGAGGTCGGAGTCGACCGAGCACCACTTGCTCTTGAAGTACGCCGGCGCGGTCATCACGACGACGGGCGAACCGTCGCCCTTCTTCTCGTCCTCGAAGCCGGTGGCGACGCCCGTGCCGGCGATCTCCCATCCCTCCGGCACGTCGAACTGCGTGCCGTGCTTGGGGTTGGTGACGACCTTCCAGCCCGGGATCGTCGGCTTGGCGCCGCCGGACCCGTCGCGCGGGTTGTCGGTCGGGGAGGGGGCCTCGGTGGGCTGCGACGACGACGCCGCGGGCTTCTTGCCGTCCGCGACGTCCGAGCCCTTGTCGTCGTCCTGCAGGACCAGGACACCGGTGATCACGGCCGCGGCGACCACGGCCGTGGCGGCGACGACCGCGACGACGACCGTCTTCTTCCTGTCCTGGGACGGGCCGGGGCCACCGGACTGCGGCGGTCCGGGGACGCTGTACTGCGGCACGGTCGGCTGCTGGTACGGGTTGGGCTGCTGGTACCCCTGCTGCGGGTAGCCGGGCTGCTGCGGGTACCCCGGCTGCTGGTAGGGGTTCGGCTGCTGGTACCCCGGCTGCGTGTACGGGTTCTGGTCCTGCGGGTTCTGCTCGCCCCCGGGCGGCTGCTGTCCTGGCCACATGGCGAGTAACCATAGAGGTGCGGCGTGTGCGCCGGCACGTCCGCCCCCGTGAGGGGATGGCGAAGTTCTGCTACTCGTGGGTAACATCCGGTCCATGAGTGCAGACCAGATGTCCGTCGGCGAGCTGCTCGCCGCCACGGTCCCCATGGCCAGGACCCTGAACCTGGAGTTCCTGGAGACTTCGGCCGAGCGTGCCGTGGTCCGGTTGCCGGACCAGCCCGACTACCACAACCACGTCGGCGGGCCGCACGCCGGAGCGATGTTCACGCTCGCCGAGTCCGCCAGCGGTGCGATCGTGCTCGCCGCCTTCGGCGAGCAGCTGTCCCGGGCCGTGCCGCTCGCGGTGAAGGCCGAGATCGCCTACAAGAAGCTCGCCAAGGGCGTCGTCACCGCCACCGCGACCCTCGGGCGCCCCGCGGCGGAGGTCGTCGCGGAACTGGACGCCGGCGGGCGCCCCGAGTTCCCGGTGACCGTCGCGATCACCCGTGACGCGGACGGCGCGGTGACCGGAGAGATGACGGTCGTCTGGACGCTGCGCCCGAACGGCTGACCCTCCCGGGGCGCGGCCTCGCGCAGACCGCCGCCGGGGTGCCCGGCGGCCGCGCGCGAGCGCCGGATTCCGCAGCGTCCCCGCGCCGGCGGCCGGACGCGGGGACGCCCGTCCGTCCGGGTAGGCTGCCCGGCGTGCGCCGCAGGGAGCGCACGCCGGGCAGCCCGAGCCCGATTCCACACGGGCACGGGCGGAGCCCCACGACCACGAGCGGGCGCCCGGGACAACGGGAGGATCCTGCGTTGCACGTCCAGGAGTGGCTCGAGACCGTGCCGGCCGTGGCCGTCTACGTCCTGGTGGGCGTGGTCATCGGACTCGAGAGTCTCGGGATCCCGCTGCCGGGCGAGATCGTCCTCGTCAGCTCGGCCCTCCTCGCCTCGCAGCACGGCGACATCGACCCCTGGGTCCTCGGCATCTGCGCCACCGCCGGCGCGATCGTCGGCGACTCGATCGGCTACGCCATCGGCCGCAGGGGCGGACGGCCCCTGCTGGCCTGGTGCGGCGGCAAGTTCCCCAAGCACTTCAGCGAGGCCAACATCGCGCTGGCGGAGCGCTCGTTCCAGAAGTGGGGCATGTGGGCGGTCTTCTTCGGCCGGTTCGTCGCCCTGCTGCGGATCTTCGCCGGCCCCCTCGCCGGCGTGCTGCGCATGCCGTACTGGAAGTTCCTCGTCGCCAACGTCTTCGGCGGCATCCTGTGGGCGGGCGGCACGACGGCGGTCGTGTACTCGGTCGGCATCGTCGCCGAGGCATGGCTGAAGCGCTTCTCCTGGCTGGGGCTCGTGGTGGCCGTGGCCTTCGGACTGACCTCGATGCTCGTGCTGAGGAACCGGGCGAAGAAGGCGGCCGCCCGTGCGGAGGCCGCCGGAGCCGCCGGCGCGACGACCGCCCCGGCGGACGGTCCGGCCGTGGCATCGCCTACGGTGCGGGTGGGAGCGGCCCAGAAGCAGCGGGTGTGAGGAGCAGACGATGGTGCAGCGCGAAGGGGCACTGATCTCGGCGGTCGGCGGCAAGGAGCCGCGGATCTCCCCGGAGGCGTTCACCGCGCCCACGTCCGTCGTGATCGGTGACGTCACCATGGCGGCGGGCGCGAGCGTGTGGTACCACACCGTGCTGCGCGCCGACTGCGGCCCGATCGTCCTCGGCGCCGACAGCAACATCCAGGACAACTGCACCGTCCACGTCGACCCCGGCTTCCCCGTGACCGTCGGCGAACGCGTCTCCGTGGGCCACAACGCCGTCCTCCACGGCTGCACCGTCGAGGACGACGTCCTCGTCGGCATGGGGGCGACCGTCCTCAACGGCGCCCACATCGGCGCAGGGTCCCTCGTCGCGGCACAGGCACTCGTTCCGCAGGGCATGCGGGTCCCGCCGGGCTCCCTCGTCGCGGGTGTCCCGGCCAGGGTCAGGCGCGAGCTGACGGACGAGGAGCGCGAGGGCGTCAAGCTGAACGCCGCGATGTACCTGGAGCTGGTGAAGGGCCACCGGGCGGCGCTCGACGGCTGACGCGCGGGGCGTCGGATCCTTCGACCGCTCAGCGGACCCGCACCGGCGCCGGTGCCGGGTGTTCCCCGCCTGCGGGCGGGTACGCGCACCGGCGGAAGACCCGGAAGACCCCGGCAGCTTTCGTAAGACCCGGAAGCCCCCGGGGACCTGCGAACGACCCGGAAGGCGCAGTCATGACCACCCCGAAGGAACCGCCCCCGGACGGGCCCGAACCGGTGCCCAGCGGTCCCGACCCCGTACCGCGCGATCCCCAGCCGGCCCAGCCCTCACCGGACCCCGCCCCTCCCGCCGACCCCGAGCCGGGCAGCCGCCCGACGCCCGAGCCGCCGGACTGAAGTCCGGTCCACCCGTCTGCCCGCGTGCTCCCCGTCACCGATTGCGGACCCTGAGTGAGCGGCGCAAGGTGGACGTGCCAGTCCACCCCCCACGCTGAAGGGACAACCGACATGGGCAAGGCAAAGGCCAAGGCGAAGCAGGCCAAGGGCAAGATGAAGGAAACCGCCGGCAAGGCCATGGGCGACCGCGAGATGCAGGTCGAGGGCCGTGGCGAGCAGATGGCGGGCAAGGCCCAGGAGGCCGCGCACGACGCCGGTGAGCGGATGGGGAAGTCCGGCCGCTGAGCCGAGCCGACGCCGCTCATGCCCGGGGCGGCCGCACCGCACTCCGTGCCGGTGCGGCCGCCCCGGTGCGTCCGCGGGGCCTCGGCGCGGCGGCGCCCCCGCTCCCTGCCTCAGTCCCCGTTCCGTCCCACGCTTCGGCGGATGCGGACCTTCACGTCGTCGAGCCACTTGCGGCTCGACAGGCGCTCGCGGGCGTGGCGGTCGAGTTCCTCGATCAGACGTTCGGAGCGCTTCTCGACGTCCAGTTCGTCGAGGATCCGGTCCGCCTCCGCGAGCAGCGCCCCGTGCAACTGCCAGTTCCGCTGGTCCTTGCGGAGGTCTTCGAGCATCATCGCGGCGACCCGGTCCCGGCAGGCACGGCCCTGGGCGAGCTCCTCCGAGAGCCGGGTCTCGGCGTCCGCGCCGGTGACCGACATCTGGGTGGTGATCAGTGAGGTGAAGGCCCCGATGGCATCGGACAGATGACCGAACAGATCCTGGAGCCCCGTGGTCACGGCCGGCGGGAAGATGGTCCCGTCCGGCTGGGTCTTCGCCAGGTCGGTGAGCGTACGGCAGGACACGCGGAGGATCACCGCGCAGATCTCCAGCGCGTCCAGCCCGGTTCGGAGGACGACCCGCGAGAGCACCGGCTCCTTGACCCGCGGGTTGAGCCTCAGGCTGTCCTCCGCCTGCCGCAGCGCGGCGTCCACCTGCACGATGTCGTGGTCGAGGCGGCGTGCCTCGTGCAGTCTGGCCGCCGCCTGTGCCACCGGTGTGTGCTCGCCCAGTTCCTCGGCGATGTGCACCAGCAGCCCGCGCATCCGCCCCGACAGGTCGGTGATCGCCGCGCTGGCATCGCTCACCCAGACGGGCGGCACGAAGAGCACGTTGAAGAGCAGGCCCACCACGGCGCCGATCAAGGTCTCCAGTACCCGGTCCCAGCCCGTCTCGGTCACCTGCGTCACGCCGAGGACGAGCATGGCGCTGATCGCCACTTCGGGCACGAACTCGCCGACCTTCACGAACCGCCCGATCACGAGCGAGGCGAGGATCACCAGCCCCAGACTCCACCAGCTCAGCCCCACCAGGGCGCTGAAGCCGATCGCGATCAGCACGCCCGCCACGACCGAGTTCACCCTCCGGATGCCGGTGGTGAGCGTCGAGTAGAGGGTCACCTGGACGACGAGGAGCGCTGTGAGCGGCGCGGTCAGGGGCAGGGCCTCGCCGCTCAGCTGGAGGGCGATGACGTAGGAGACGACCGCGGCGGCGGTGGATCGCACCGTCTGGACGACCGCAGGTTCCCGATGACGCCGTACCAGATCACGGAGCGGTTCGCTGGTCGCTGCCACCCTTTTCCTTTCCCCTCGTCCCTCGGCGCGGACAGGCATGTCCTCCCACCCCAGACTGCCGTCTGCGTCGTTCCTCGCAATTCCGCGCTCCGCACGGCGTGGGGCGAAGATCACAGCGCACGTCCCGCGTTGCCCCCGCCATGGCCCACTAACGTGTTCTGGTGCCGAAAAACCGAAACACGTTCTCCTCGCCTGCTGTGTGGTGGCGGTGCCTGCTCTCGCGGGCCGTGCACTCCGGCTGGCGCTGGGCACGGGAAGCGGGCGCGGTGACGGCGGAGCGGCCCGGCCCGCTGCGTTTCCGCAGGATCGGCACCGGGACCCGGCTGGCGTTCCCGCAGGGAACGGTGTTCGGAGAGGCGTGGATCGAGCTCGGCGAACACTGCATCATCGCGGAGCAGGTGACGCTGACCGCGGGCATGATGCCCGGCCTCGACCTCGGGTCCGACCCGATCCTCACCCTCGGCAACGGCGTGGTGCTCGGCCGCGGCAGCCACGTCATCGCCGACTCGACGGTGACCATCGGCTCCGACACCTACTGCGGCCCGTACGTCTACATCACCTCGACCAACCACAGTTACGACGACCCGCACACCCCGGTCGGCAAGCAGTGGCCGCGCGCCGAGCCCGTGGAGATCGGGCCGGGCTGCTGGCTGGGCACGGGTGCGGTGATCCTGCCCGGCGCCCGTCTCGGCCGCAACGTCGTCGTCGCGGCCGGGGCCGTCGTCCGCGGCGAGGTGCCCGACCACGCGGTGGTCGCCGGGGCGCCCGCCAAGGTGGTTCGCAGCTGGGACCCGGTCGAGGGCTGGCAGCCGCCGCTCAGGACGCCCGCGCCCCTGCCGATCCCGGAGGGGGTGACACCGGAGCAGCTGGTTGCGCTCGCCGAGCTCGAGGAGGCCGAAGGGGCGCGTGGGCGTCGAAAGGGAGAGCGCGCGGAGGACCCGAGGTACGAGGGGCCGAGCACGTCGACCGTCGATGCGCGCTGAGGCGCCCCGGAGGCGAGCGAGCCCGGGAAAGCCGAACCGTCCCTCGCCGGGCGGGGCCCCGCCCGGCGGGACATTCCCCCGTGACCGTGCCGGAGGGCGCCGGATCAGCCGGTCGCCAGGAGGACGGTGCCGACGAGCGCCAGACCGGCGCCGGCGGCCTGCACCGCCCGCAGCCGCTCTTTGAGCACGCCGCGTGCCGCCAGGGCCGTGACCACGGGATACAGCGAGGCGAGCACCGCCGCGACCGCCACCGGCCCCTGCTGCGCGGCGATCGAGTACGTGCCGTTCGCGGCGACGTCCGCCAGGCCGACGAAGGCGAGGGCCGGCAGCGAGCGGACGATCAGGCCCGTCCCGCCGTCCTCCGGCAGCGCGCGGCCGCCCCGCCTCACCGACACGTACAGCGCCGCGCCGCCCACCAGTACGTTGGTGACGCGCTGGACGAACAGCGCCAGGAAGAGACCGGTGATCGTGGTCGACGCCTCCGCGATGAGTGCCATCACCGAGCCGAAGCCGAACGCGGCGAGCAGGGTCAGCAGGATCGCCTGGCGCTGAACGGGCGCGCCCCTCAGCTCCGGGCCGCCCGCGAGCAGCACGCCCACGACGGCCACGCCGATCCCGGCGAACTGCAGGAGCCCGGGCCGCTCGCCGAGGAGCAGGCCCACCGAGACGGGCACGACGACCCCGAGCGATCCCAGCGGGGAGACGACGCCCATGGGGCCGAGTGCCAGCGCCTTGTAGAAGCTCAGCATCGCCACCGGTCCGACCACGCCGGCCGCCACCGCGCACCAGAGCTGGGGGCCGGCCTCGGTCCAGGCGCCGGTCGCCACGACGATCGCGCCGAGAACGGCCACGGCGATCGTCTGCGAGACCACCACGACCGTCAGTGCGGGGACACGTCGCGTCAGCAGTCCGCCGCCGAAGTCGGCCAGCCCCCACAGGAGGCTGGTGGCCAGGGCGAACAGTGCTGTCATGGGTGCCTCGCAGTACAGTTCGGTGAACGATCGGGTGCACCACACCGTAGTGCAATGCATTGAACTAATCCATTTAATATATTGGACGGAACGTGTCGGACCTCGACCAGCTCACGCAGTCGCTCGCCCGCAACCTCAAGCGCTGGCGCGGCGAGCGGGGCTTCACGCTCGACGCTCTCGCCGCCCGCTCGGGGGTCAGCCGCGGCATGATCATCCAGATCGAGCAGGCGCGCACCAACCCGAGCGTGGGGACGACGGTCAAACTCGCCGACGCCCTCGGGGTCAGCATCACCACGCTCCTCGACTACGAGAAGGGCCCGCAGGTCCAGCTCGTACCGCGGGAGCAGGCCGTACGGATGTGGTCCACCCCCGGCGGCAGTTCGACCACGCTCCTCGTCGGCACCGAGGCCCGCGGACCACTGGAACTGTGGGCGTGGACGCTGATGCCGGGCGAGGAGAGCGCCTCGGATCCCCATCCGGACGGCACCGTCGAACTCCTGCACGTCACGTCCGGGGAGCTCACCCTCGTCGTCGACGGGCAGCCGTACTCCGTGCCCGCCGGAACCTCGGCCACCTACGAGGCGAACGTGCCGCACGTCTACCGCAACGCCGGCACCGGGACGGTCGAGATGACCATGGCCGTCTCCATCCCGCCCGTCCGCTGAGACGCCCGGCCGCGCGACCGCGGTCCGCTGTTAGCGTGCCGGTATGCGCGCACCCATCGGAGACTTCGACGACGCCAGGCCCGCCCCCGACTGCCTCGACCTGCTCGTCGCGCCGGTCGCCGACGCCGTGCGGGCCTGGGACGGCGACGTTCCGGCCGGTCGGCTGCTTTACGTCGACACCGACCCGGCCATCGCCGACACCGCGGTGTTCGTCGAGCACCACGGCGCCGACCTCCTCGACACCTCGGCCAACTGCGTGGTCGTGGCCGGCAAGCGCGGCGGCGACTCGACCCTCGCGGCGTGCCTGGTCCTGTCCCGCACCCGGGTCGACGTCAACGGAGTCGTGCGCAGGCAACTCGGCGCCCGCAAGGCGTCGTTCGCCTCCACCGAGACCGCGACGGGAGAGACGGGCATGGAGTACGGCGGGATCACCCCGATCGGCCTGCCCGCCGGCTGGCCGCTGCTCGTCGACTCCGCGGTCGTCGACACGGAGTGGGTGCTCATCGGCAGCGGCGGCCGCCGCGGCAAGCTGATCGTGCCCGGGAAGACCTTCGCCGGGCTCCCCGGCGCCGTGGTGCTGGACGGACTCGGCACCGCCTGACATCCCGGAGGGGCCCTCCCGGCTCCGGACCGGACGGCGTCAGCCGAGCAGCGGGATCTCGATCGCGGGGCAGCGGTCCATGACCATGTCGAGGCCGGCGGCGCGGGTCCGCCCGTACGCCTCCTCGTCGATGACGCCCAGCTGGAACCAGACGGCGCCGGCGCCCTTGGCGACGGCCTCGTCGGCGACCCCGCCCGCGAGATCGCTGTTCACGAAGACGTCCACGACATCGACGTCGAACGGAACGTCGGCCAGTGACGCGTACCCCCGCTCGCCGTGGACCGTCTCGGCCTTCGGGTGCACGGGCACGATGCGCTTGCCGTAGCGCTGGAGCACCGCGGCCACCCCGTAGGCGGCACGTGACGTGTTGTTCGACAGTCCCACCACGGCCCAGGTGTCGCCCGTCCGAGTGAGGATCTTCCGGATCGTCTCGTCGTCTGCGTACATGCCCGGGACAACCGGCCGCCCGCGCCCGCCATTCCCGGCCGCGGAGAGAGCGGGCGGGGGAGCGGCATAGGGTGGCGGGATGCAGGAGCAGTACCGGACGGTCGCCCGTGAGGGCGTGCACGAGACCGAGATCAACCGATCGCGCTTCATCTGCGCGCTCGCCCCGGCCGCGACCGAGCGGGAGGCGCAGGACTTCGTCGCACGCATCCGCAAGGAGCACCCGACCGCCACCCACAACTGCTTCGCCTACGTCATCGGCGCCGACGCGGCCGTCCAGAAGGCGAGCGACGACGGGGAGCCCGGCGGCACGGCAGGCGTGCCGATGCTGCAGATGCTGCTCCGTCGCGACATCCGCTACGCCGTGGCCGTGGTGACGCGCTACTACGGCGGAGTGAAGCTCGGCGCCGGCGGGCTCATCCGTGCCTACGGCGGAGCGGTCGGCGAGGCCCTGGACGCGCTCGGCACCGTGACCCGGCAGCGCTTCCGGCTCGCCACCGTCACCGTCGACCACCAGCGCGCGGGCAAGGTCGAGAACGATCTGCGCGCGACCGGCCGGGAGGTCCGGGACGTGCGGTACGGGGAGGCGGTCACGATCGAGATCGGCCTGCCGGACTCCGATGTGGACGCCTTCCGTGCCTGGCTCGCGGACGCGACCTCGGGGACGGCGGAACTGGAGCTCGGCGAAGAGGCGTACGGAGACGTCCGAACACAACGAGACGTCTGAAGCCGGGCAGCATAGCCCGGATCGAGGGGATCGCTCCCGGAAACGGGTGAAACCCGAGCCCAGCGGCGGAGCGGCCGACCACCGGCGCTAACGTGGTCGTTGCCGTCCGGCGGGCCTCGCCCCGCCGGGGGCCGGCTTCCGGGCCGGGGAGGGGACACGATCAGGTCGGAGCCGTTTTCTTGAGATTTCTGCACACGTCGGACTGGCATCTGGGGCGTTCGTTCCACCGGGTGAACCTGCTCGGCGCACAGGAGGCGTTCCTCGACCATCTGGTGACGACGGCGCGCGAACACGACGTGGACGCCGTGCTCGTGGCGGGGGACGTCTACGACAGGGCCGTACCGCCCCTGGCCGCCGTGCAGCTGTTCGACGACGTGCTGCACCGGCTCGCCGACGCGGGCGTACCCACCGTGATGATCTCCGGCAACCACGACTCGGCCCGCCGGCTCGGAGTCGCCTCCGGACTGATCGCGCGGGCCGGGATCCATCTGCGCACCGACCCGGCGGGCTGCGCCACCCCGGTGGTGCTGCGCGACCGGCACGGCGACGTCGCGTTCTACGGGCTGCCGTACCTTGAACCGGCCCTCGTGCGCGACGAGTTCCGCACGGCGACCGCAGGCCACGAAGCCGTCCTGGGCGCGGCCATGGAGCGGGTGCGGGCCGATCTCGCGGAACGGGCGCCGGGCACCCGCTCCGTCGTCCTCGCGCACGCCTTCGTCGCGGGTGGCGAACCGAGCGACAGCGAGCGCGACATCACCGTCGGAGGCGTCGCGGCCGTCCCCTCCGGACTCTTCGAGGGCGTCGACTACACGGCCCTCGGCCACCTGCACGGCTGCCAGACCGTCAACGAGCGGGTGCGGTACTCCGGTTCCCCGCTCGCCTACTCCTTCTCCGAGACCGACCACCGCAAGACCATGTGGCTCGTCGAACTCGGCCCGGCCGGGGAGATCGCCGCGGAGCGCCTGGACTGCCCGGTGCCGCGCCCCCTCGCACGCATCGAGGGCAGGCTCGAGCACCTGCTGGAGGATCCGGCGCTGGCACGCCACGAGGGGGCCTGGGTCGAAGCAACCCTCACGGACCCGGTGCGGCCCGCCGAACCCATGGCGCGGCTCGCCGAACGCTTCCCGCACACCCTGAGCCTCGTCTTCGCTCCCGAGCGCGGCGACGAGGACGAGGCCGCCTCCTACGCGGAGCGGCTGCGCGACCGTGACGACCACCAGATCGCGGAGGACTTCGTGACCCATGTCCGCGGGGGCAGCGGCCCCGACGACCGCGAACGGGCCGTGCTCCGCGGCGCCTTCGACGACGTACGGGTGGACTCGGCCGTCCGCGAGGTGGCCGGGTGAGACTGCACCGGCTGGAGATCACCGCCTTCGGGCCCTTCGGCGCACGGCAGCAGGTCGACTTCGACACGCTGTCCGCCGCCGGCCTCTTCCTGCTGCACGGACCGACCGGGGCGGGAAAGACGTCCGTCCTGGACGCCGTCTGCTACGCCCTGTACGGCGCGGCGCCCGGCGCCCGGCAGAACCCCCGTACCTCGCTGCGCAGCGACCACGCTCCCGTCGGCACCTACACCGAGGTGTGCCTGGACCTGACCGTCGGAGGCCGCCGGCTGGAGATCACCCGGCGGCCCGCGCAGCCCCGCCCCAAGAAGAAGGGCGCCGGCGTCACCACCGAGAAGGCCCAGAGCCGGCTGCGCGAGTACGACGCGGAGCGCGGCGAATGGAAGGCGCTCAGCCGCTCCCACCAGGAGATCGGCGAGGAGATCACCCAGCTCGTCGGCATGAGCCGCGACCAGTTCTGCCAGGTCGTCCTGCTGCCGCAGGGCGATTTCGCGCGTTTCCTGAGGTCGGACGCCGAAGCGCGCGGAAAGCTGCTCGGCAGGCTGTTCGACACCCGCCGCTTCGCTCTCGTCGAGGAGCGCCTCAGCGAACTAAGACGTGCCGCCGAGCAGCAGGTGAGGGACGGCGACGAACGGCTGCTGGCCCTCGTCCACCGGATGGGCCAGGCGGCCGGGAACACGGCCGGCGACTGGCCCGCCCCCGCGCACCGGCCGGGGGAGCCCGGTCTGGCCGACGCGGTGCTGCAGTGGGCGGCCGTGGCCCGGGCGGGCGCCCGGGAGTCCCTCGCGATCGCCGCTTCGTCCCGGTCCGCGGCCGAGGCCCGCCAGTCCGCCGCCCGGCGCTCCCTGGACGCCGAACGGGAGCTGGCCGCGCTTCAGCGGCGCCACGCCGACGCCGTGCGCCGGGCCGGGGAACTGGAGCTCCGGCGGCCCGGGCTGGACGGCGTGCGGGCGCGTCTCGAAAAGGCCCGCAGGGCCGAACTGGTCGCCCCCGCACTCCGGTTGCGCGAGGACGCCGAAAGGGAGCAGCGGACCGCGGACGCCGCCTGGCAAGGTGCCCGGACCGCCCTGCCCGCGTCCCTCGCGGACGCGGGCGCGGAACGGCTCTCCGAGCTGGAGCACGAACTCCGCCAGGAACTCGGCGGCCTGGACGCCGCGCGGCGCGCGGAACGGCGCAGCGCCGACATCGTCCGGGAACGCGAGGAACTCGACCGCCAGGCCCGGCACGACGACGGACTCCTCCAGGACGCCGAGGGATGGCTCGCCGACTGGGACACGGTGCGCCGCGCGCTCCAGGACCGGATCGAGGCCGCGCAGGAGGCCGCCACCCGCGCGGAGCACCTCGCGGGACGGCTGGAGCCGGCCCGCCGCCGGGTGACCGCCGCCCGCGACCGCGACCGGCTCGCCGCCCGGACCGAGGCCGTCGAGGACGACCTCCGCGGCGCGCGGGAGCGGGCCAACTCCGCCCACGAGACCTGGCTCGACCTCAAGGAGCGCCGGCTGCGCGGCATCGCCGCCGAACTCGCCGCCGGGCTCACCGCCGGCGAACCCTGCGCCGTCTGCGGCTCCGCCGAGCACCCGGAGCCGGCGGAGGCCGGGGAGGCCCATGTCGACCGCGCGGGCGAGGACGCGGCGTACGAGGCGTACGCCGCCGCCGACCGGGACCGTGCCGAGGCCGAGCGGCAACTGGCCGTGCTGCGGGGGGCGTTCACGGCCGCGAGGGACGCGGCGCGTGAGGCGGACCCCGGGGACGCGCGTGACGGCCAAGGTCTGCGCACGGCGCCGTCCTCCTCGGAGCCGGGGATTCCGTCACCGTCCGCGGCGCCCGACGATCTGGGCGACGGAGCCGCGCCGCACGGCTCCGGTGAGCGGCCCGGGTCCGGGGCGGCCGCGCAGGCGCCGGCCGGCCGCGCCGCGGAGGCCCGACGGGTCACCGCGGCCGCCCCGGACCGGGCCGCGGTGGACGGGCCCCTCCACGCCGTGGCCGTCGCCGAACACGAGAGCGGGGTCCGCGCGGACCCCGCTCGGGCCGCGGACGGCGCCGCGCCCGCCGACCCCGCCGTCGCGGACCTGGAGGCCGTCGTCGCCCGGCTGGAGCGCGAGCACCGGGACGCCCACGCGCTGGCGGCCGGTTTGCACGGCGCCCGAGAGGAACTGGACCGGGCCGGGCGGGAGTACGAGGAACGGCTCGCGGCGCGGCAGGAGGCCGAGCGGCGCGCGGTCGCGCGGACGTCGCGGCGCGAGGTGCTGGAGAGCGAACGGAGCGCGCTGGACGCGGAGGTGGCGCGTGCCGTCGGCGGCTCCGGGACCGTCGCCGACCGGACCGCGCTGCTGGAGCGCCGCATCGCCCTGCTCTCCGGGGCCGCCGAGGCCGTCCGCGCGGCGGACACGGCGGCCCGCCGCATGAAGGAGGCCGACGACCGGCTCTCCGACGCGGCGTTCCGGGCCGGCTACGACACCCCTGCCGACGCGGCCGCCGCGCTCCTGGACGAAGGGGAACGTCGCGATCTCCAGGAGCGGCTCGACGCCTGGCAGGCCGAGGAGGCCGCGGTGGCCGACCGCCTCGCAGAACCGGAGACCCGCTCCGCGGCAGCGCGGCCGCCGGCCGAACCGGAGGCCGCGCTGCGCGCGTCCGACGCCGCCGAGAGAGCACTGCGCGACGCCGTCTCGGCCCTCGACTCCGCCCGGGAACGCTGCACGGAACTCGACCGGCTCTCCCGCCTGGCCGCGGCGGAGGCGCGCAGGCTCGGCCCGCTGCGCGACGAGTACGAGCGCGTCGCCCGGCTCGCCGGCCTCGCCGCGGGCACGTCCGCCGACAACGAACGCAAGATGCGTTTGGAGTCCTACGTGCTGGCGGCCAGGCTGGAGCAGGTCGCGGCGGCGGCCACCGTACGGCTGCGGCGCATGTCCGCGGGCCGCTACACGCTGGTGCACTCGGACGCCAGGGCCGGCGGCAGGCGCTCCGGACTCGGCCTGCACGTCGTCGACGCGTGGACCGGCAGGGAGCGGGACACGGCGACGCTCTCCGGCGGCGAGACGTTCTTCGCCTCACTGGCCCTCGCCCTCGGCCTCGCCGACGTCGTCACGGAGGAGGCCGGAGGCGTGCGCCTGGACACGCTGTTCATCGACGAGGGCTTCGGCAGCCTCGACGACCAGACCCTCGACGAGGTCCTCGACGTCCTCGACTCGCTGCGCGAACGCGACCGCAGCGTGGGCATCGTCAGCCACGTCGGCGATCTGCGCCGCAGGATCCCCGCCCGGCTGGAGGTCGTCAAGGAGCGCGACGGGTCGGCGGTGCGGCTGCACTCGGCCCCGGTCAGCGGCTGAGCGGCCGCCGGGGGAGGGGCGAGGAGTAGACGACGCTCGTCGTCACCGAGCCGAGCGCGCCGATCCGGCCCGAGACCTCCTCGAGATGGGTCATGGAACGGGCGGCGACCTTCAGGACGAAACAGTCGTCCCCCGTGACATGGTGCGCCTCGACGATCTCGGGAGTGGTGCCGAGCAGATCGTGGAACGGCTTGTAGTTGCCGTTCGGGTAGCGGAGCCGGACGAAGGCGAGGATCGGCAGTCCGAGGCGCTCCTGGTCCACGACGGCCGTGTAGCCGGAGATCACCCCCGCCTCCTCGAGCCTGCGCACGCGCTCCGTCACCGCGCTCGGCGACATGGACACCGTCCTGGCGAGCTCCGCGAAACTGGCGCGTCCGTCGGTCTGCAGGGCGTCGAGGATGCGCCAGTCGGTGGCGTCCGGTGAATATCCCGTCATGCTCGACAGGTAGCAGGGCGATCCCCGGCCGATCAAGGGATCCGCCGGGGAATCCTCCTTCAGGCGCGGAGCCGATGACCATAGATTCGTGGCCATGACAACGACACGGTCCGTCTCGAACCCCGTCCTCCGTGTGCCGCCGGCCTCTCCGGCCGCGGCCGTCGCCCACTTCTCGGCGAGCCTCGCCTTCCACGCCGACGTCTCCGACGTGGCCGCCGCGCTGGCCGCGGACGGCGACCCCGGATTCGTCGTGCTCGACTCCCGCTCCACACAGGCCTGGGACCAGGGCCGAGTCCCGGGCGCCGTGCATCTGCCCACCGCCCTCGTGCACGACGGGGCCGAACGGCTCCTGGACAGATCGGTGCCCGTGGTCACCTACTGCTGGGGCCCGGGCTGCAACGGGGCCACGCGCGCCGCGCTGGCGCTCGCCGAACTCGGCTTCCGGGTCAAGGAGATGCTGGGCGGCTTCGAGTACTGGGTGCGCGAGGGCTTTCCGTACGAGACGCGGCAGGGTGCGGGGCGCCGCGACCCGGACCCGCTCACGGCACCCGTCGGTGCGGAGGACTGCGGCTGCTGAAACGGACGGACGGCACGGCAGCGGGGGACGGAGCCCCTCGACGGCCCACGGCACTGTCGCTGCGGCGGCATCCCGCCGGAAACACGGATGACAGCCCGGGCGGCCCCCTCCATGATGGGCTGCCATGCCCCGGTTTCCTCATCCCACCGCGGCGGCACTCCGCCGTGACCCCGTCCCGCTGCGCGGCCGAACGGTGCTGGTCACGGGTGCCAGCCGACGCGGCGGCATCGGATTCGCCGTCGCCCGCAGGCTCGCCGCACTCGGTGCGAGCGTCTATCTGCACCACCACGTCCCGCACGACGACACCCAGCCCTGGGGCGCCGAACCGGGCGGTCCGGAGGCGGTCGCCGACGCCGTGCGCGAGGCGCTCGCCGACCCCGCGGCACGGGTGTTCCACGGGCCCGGCGATCTCTCGGACCCGGCCGCACCCGCGCGACTGCTCGCGCGCGCGGCCGACGCGATGGGTGGCCGGGTCGACATCCTCGTCGCCAACCACGCGCTCAGCGGCCGTGACGGCACCCTCGACACCGTCGACGCGGCGATGCTCGACGCCCACTGGGCCGTCGACACCCGGTCGGTGGTCCTGCTGGTCCAGGCGTACGCCCGGCTGCGCGCGGCCCTTCCGTCCCGCACACCCGGTGGCCGCGTCGTGATGATGACCTCGGGCCAGGACATCGCCGACGGAATGCCGCACGAGGTGGCGTACGCCCTCGCCAAGGGAGCCCTCGCCTCCGTGACCAGGACCCTCGCAACGGCACTCGCGGAGCACTCCGTGACCGTGAACACCGTCAATCCCGGGCCCGTCGACACGGACTACCTCACCGGCGAGGCGTACGAGGCGGTCGCCGCGTGCTTCCCGGCCGGCCGCTGGGGCATGCCGGACGACCCCGCACGGCTCATCGCCTGGCTGGCGACGGACGAGGCCGAGTGGATCACGGGGCAGGTCATCGACTCGGAAGGCGGTTTCCGCCGCTCATGAGCGATGCGGCGGCGCCCGTCGGCCGCCGCCGCACCACGGAGTCCCGCTCGGTCCTGCCGTACGGGCGGACCGCCCGGCGGCCCGTACGGCAGGACCCGCCGTCAGAGCTTCGACAGCTCGTCCACCAGGTCGTCCAGCCCCAGCGGGCCCTGCGACAGCGCCGCCATGTGCCATGCCTTCGCGTCGAAGGCGTCCCCGTGCGCCGCCCGGGCGCGCTCCCTCCCGAGCAGCCAGGCCCGCTCTCCCAACTTGTAGCCGATGGCCTGCGCGGGCATCGAGAGATAGCGCGTCAGCTCGCTGGCGACGAAGTCGGCGGGCCGTCCGCTGTGACGGCCGAAGAACTCCTCGGCCAGCTCCGGCGTCCAGCGCTCACCGGGGTGGAACGGCGAATCCCCGGGGATCTCCAGCTCCAGGTGCATGCCGATGTCGACGATGACCCGGCAGGCCCGCATCATCTGGGCGTCCAGGTAGCCCAGTCTGCGTTCGGCGTCCGGCAGGAAGCCCAGTTCGTCCATGAGGCGCTCGGCGTACAGCGCCCAGCCCTCCGCGTTCGCGCTCACCCCGCCGATGGTCGCCTGGTAGCGGGACAGCCGGTCCGCGACGTGGACCCACTGCGCGATCTGCAGGTGATGACCCGGCACGCCCTCGTGGTACCAGGTGGAGACGAGGTCGTAGACGGGGAAGCGGGTTTCGCCCATGGTCGGCAGCCAGGTCCGGCCGGGGCGCGAGAAGTCCTCCGACGGTCCCGTGTAGTAGGGAGCGGCCGCGCTGCCCGGAGGCGCGATCCGGGACTCCACGACCCGTACCCGCTCGGCGAGTTCGAAGTGCGTGCCGTCCAGGGCCTCGATGGCCTCGTCCATGAGCTTCTGCAGCCACTCGCGGACTTCCTCGACACCCTCGATGTGGGTGCCGTGCACGTCGAGGTGGGCCAGCGCCTCCCAGGGGCCCGCGCCCGGGAGGATCTTGTCCGCCTCGGTCTTCATCTCGGCGAGCAGCCGGTGGTACTCGGACCAGCCGTACGCGTACGCCTCGTCGAGATCGAGTTCCGTGCCGTTGAAGAAGCGGACCCAGCGGGCGTAGCGCTCGCGGCCCACCGTGTCGGGTGCCCCCTCGATCCCGGGGGCGTACACGTCGCGCATCCAGTCGCGCAGCGACCGGAAGGCCGAGGTCGCGAGGGCCGCGGCGGCGTCGAGCTCGGCGCGCAGCTCGTCCGGACCGGCCGTGACGAAGTCCTCGAACCAGCCGCGCCCGTCCGATCCGCCCGTCCACTCGTCGAGCTGTGTCACGAAGGCGGCCGTGGGGCGCGGCCCGGCGGGGAGCTTGCGCTCCAGCCCGAGGGCCAGCGAGGCACGGTAGCCCTCGAGGGCGTCCGGGACGGCCCGCAGTCGCTCGGCGACCGCCGTCCAGTCCTCCTTCGACGCCGTCGGCATCACGGTGAACACATTGCGCACCCCGTGCGCGGGGGAGCGCAGATTGCTGACGGTGCGCAGGCCCTCCTCCGCATCGTGCACGGCGAGTTCGGCGGTCAGCCGTTCACGCAGCAGACGGCCGCAGCGCCGCTCCGCGTCCGAGTCGGCACCGGGAAGCTTCTCCGCCTCGTCGAGCCGGACGAGCGTCGCGCGGGCGAGTTCGGCCACGGCCTCCTGGCCGGCCGGCGAGAAGTCGGGGAGGCGGCCCGCGCTCTCCGGGACTCCCAGGTAGGTACCGGTGATCGGGTCGAGGGCGATGAGTGCGTCGACGTAGGCGTCGGCGACCTGGCGGGGCAGCGCGCTGCTCGGAGTCTCTGGCATGCGCTCATCCTGGTACGAGCGAGGGCCCGTCGTCATCACCGATTGATCTCGCGTGACCTCGGTCGGCTGACAAATGAGCATGCCTGGCGGGCTCTTGAGCGGGCGGGAGGAGTGGGCCGCAATCCCATTGCTGGAAGATCAGTCGGGTCTCCACACGGGCGACTTCACGCCGCGACGTGAACTCGTCGAGCACCAGCCGCTGCAGGTCCGCAGTGTCGGTCACGGCGACATGCACCAGATAGTCGTCGGGCCCGGTCAGATGGAAGAGCGCACGTGACTCCGGCAGGGCACGGATCCGTTCGACGAACGGACCGATCAGTTCCCTTCGGTGCGGGCGGACCTGGACCATCAGGAGCGCCTCGAGACCCCTTCCGAGTTTGGCTGGATCGAGTCGTAGCTGGTGCCCGAGGATGATCCCGCTGCGGCGCAGCCGGCTCACCCGGTCCAGGCATGTCGAGGGCGCGACGCCCACCTCCGCGGCCACCTCCCGGTAGGTGGTCCGGGCGTCGTTCTGCAGAATGCGAAGTATGTGCAGATCGACCGGGTCGAGAGCGACGGAATCGGCCATGGCCCGAACGTAACACGGAGCTATCGCCCTACTGCCCGGTAATTGTTCAGAGTGCGCGCCATGGAATTCGCCGCCTCGAACGCCCCCGCACCCACCCGGGCGCTCGCCACCGAAGCCGTGCACGCCGGCCGCGAGGATCTCGTGGAGCTCGGCCTGCACGCCGCACCGATCGATCTGTCCACCACCTACCCCTCCCACGACGTCGCGGCGGAGGCGGCACGCATCGACGCCTTCGCCTCCACCGGCGGGCGGCTGGACGGCCCGCCCGTCTACGCCCGGCTCGACAACCCGACGACGGCCCGTTTCGAGACGGCGCTCGCCCGGCTCGAGGGCACGGAGAGCGCGGTGGCCTTCGCCAGCGGCATGGCCGCCCTGACCGCGGTGCTGCTGGTCAGGGCCTCGATGGGGCTGCGCCATGTGGTGGCCGTCCGGCCGCTGTACGGCTGTAGCGACCATCTGCTGGAGGGCGGACTGCTCGGCACCGAGGTGACCTGGACCGACCCGGCGGGCGTCGCCGCCGCGATCCGGCCCGACACCGGGCTCGTCATGGTCGAGACCCCGGCCAACCCGACGCTGGCCGAGGCCGACATCGCCGCGCTCGCCCACTCCTGCGGCTCGGTTCCGCTGCTCGTCGACAACACCTTCGCCACGCCGGTGCTCCAGCGACCCGTGGAGCACGGCGCCAGGATCGTGCTCCACAGCGCGACCAAGTACCTCGGCGGCCACGGCGATGTGATGGGCGGCGTCGTCGCCTGCGACGAGGAGTTCGCCGCCGCGCTGCGGCAGGTGCGTTTCGCGACCGGCGGTGTGCTGCACCCGATGGCCGGCTATCTCCTGCTCCGGGGCCTGTCCACGCTGCCGGTGCGGGTCCGGGCCGCGTCGACGACCGCCGCCGACCTCGCGCGCCGGCTCGCGGCGGACCCGCGCGTCTCCCGTGTCCACTACCCCTCGGTCGGCGGCGCGATGGTCTCGTTCGAGGTGTACGGGGACCCGCGCGACGTGATCGCCGGCGTCCGGCTCATCACGCCCGCGGTCAGCCTCGGCAGCGTCGACTCGCTGATCCAGCACCCGGCCTCCATCAGCCACCGGATCGTGGCCGAGGGAGACCGGCGTGCGGCGGGAGTCAGCGACCGGCTGCTGCGCATGTCGGTCGGACTGGAGGACGTCGAGGACCTCTGGGCCGATCTGTGCGAGGCGCTCAGCGCTCGGCGCGACCCCGCTCGGACCGCTCCGGCGCGAACTCCCGCTCCTGAGGCAGTGCACGCGGCACCTCGTACGGAAGCGGCTGGCGCACCGGAGCCGCGTCCATCCGTGCGGTGATCACGAGAGTGCCCTCCTCTATCTGGTAGTCGAGCGGGAGGCCCAGCCCGCGCATGGCCGCGACCATGCCGGTGTTGGACGACTGCGTCACGGCGTACACGCTCTCGCAGCGTGCCTCGACGGCCATGGCCACCAGCCGGCCGAGCAGCTCGGTGCCGATGCCGCGGCGCTGCCACTCGTCCTCGACCAGGAGCGCGACCTCGGTCTCGTCGCCGTCCCAGAGCAGATGGCCGAGAGCGACGATGCGGCCCGACGCGGTCTCCACGGCGAGTGTCCGGCCGAACCGGGGGCTGAGGAGATGGTTCAGATAGCGGTCCGCGTCGCCGACCGGCCCGTGGTAGCGCAGCCCCAGGGTCCGGGCGGAGCAGCGGTCGTGCATCGCGCGGGCGGCGGCGACGTCCCCCTGGTCGGCGCGGCGGACGGTGATCTCGTTGCCCTCCGGGAGCGTCAGCACGTCCTGGCTGCGCGGGATGCGGGGGCCGAGCCGGGCGTCGAGCTCGACGAGGGCGCGGGCCCGCGCGAACTCGGTCGGGGTGAACGGCAGATAGGCGCGCTCGACGGTGATCGTGCCGCCGTTCGGGTCGCGCAGCCGGATCACCGTCTCGTCCAGGACGCCCTCCTCGGGGACCGGTTCGCCGTTCGGCCGGCCCCCGAGGGACTCGGCGGGCAGCGAGTGGATCGTGCAACGCCCGAGCAACTGCCTCAGTGCGAGGGGCAGTTCGGCGGCGTCGAGGGCGGTACGGGTGGCGAGTCCCAGGAGCCGGGTCGGGGTGTCGACCAGGTCGTGGGCGTCCGCGCGCTCGATCCAGGTGTGGCTGCCGCCCGCGGCCGCGACGGCCCGGGTGACCTCCTGGGCCTGGAGTGCGACGGGTGCCCGCAGGAGGAACTCGTCCACCGTGCCGTCCGCCAGGGGATGCGTCTGCAGTGTCAGGATGTCCACCCGGTGGCGCGCCAGTGCGGTGCACAGGGCGGCGAGGCTGCCCGGCTCGTCCCGGACGGTCGTCCGCATCCGCCACAGCGCGGTCTCCCGGGGAGCCGTTCCCCGCGCCGCGTCCGGTCCGGCGGCGCCGAACGTGCCGGCGGTCCCGGAGCCGTCCGCTCCGGGACCGCCGGTATCGGCGGTCGGAGGCGCATGGCTGTGGCGGTGTGCCCACCAGGTGTGGAACGCGGCCGTGGCGATGAGCGCGACGGCCGAGGCGACGAGCAGATACGGGCCGTCGGGGCCGTGAGCGATCATGTTCGCCACCGCGTCGGCCACGGCGACGGCGGTGAACAGTGCGGCCAGTTCGACGAGATCCCGCCGCCAGTGGTGGCGGCGGGGGCTCTTCGCGGAATTCACGTCAGTCATGCCATCACTGTGACCGAGTGGTGTTGCCTGATCACGAACGCTTTGTGACTGATGGGTTAAGGCCGGTTCTTGCATGTTATGGCCTGCTTTCTCCCGAATCTGTCGTTGAGGGATCACGGCGATGACGCAAGGCGGTCAGTGGCCGGCCCGCCTGGGCGACCAGCCGGGAGGAGCCGCCCCGCGCGGCCGGCTCGTGGAGGCCGGCGGGCGCCCCGGAGCGGGCCTGCCCCACGGCGGCCCCGCACCGCTCCAGGCAGTCGGCGCCCACGGAAGGAACCTCCCCCGCGCCCCGCGGTGGATCACCGCCGCCCAGCAGGCCGGGCAGTGCCGCCCAGCACCGACCACGTCGTCGCGTACGCCCCGGTCGCGGAGGCCGATCGGGCCGAGTCCGCCAGCCGGTTCGGCTTGACCGTACCAAGGCCGACGAGCTCCGCAACGTCGTGTCCCAGCCGACCTGCGTCGAGCCGGCCACGTGCCGCGAGCACGAGGAGCGCGTCGGCCGCCGCCGGCCGGTCCTCCGTGTGACGGGCCCCGAGGCCGCGGGCGAGCCATCAGGTCCGGGCCCCGGAGCCGGCCGGCCGGGACGGGGTCCCCCAGCCACCACCGGCCGGCGAGCGCCGGCCGCAGTGCCTCGACCAGTGCCGCGCGGTCCCGGTACGCCAGCCGGACGAGGCCGTCGAGAGCCCGCTCGAAGTCCGCCGAAGGCGCGGAGTGGGAGTTGACCAGCGCCGCGACGAGCTCCACCGTCCCCGCCACGGAGTCCGGCGCGGGCTCCGGAGCGCGGGCGGCCGGCACCGGGGCAGGACCTCTTCGCAGGGCGCGTTCACCGGTGTGGCCGGATCCAGGTGCTCGCCGAACGCCTCGGCCGCGTATGCCCGGTGCATGGGACTCGACAGGTCCGCGAAACCCGCCAGTTCCCTCCTCGGATCCTCGGCCCGGCCGTCACCGCCCGACCCGCCCGGACCGGTATGAGGGGCCACCAGCTTCAGCGCCCGCTCCTGAATCGCGGTGTCCTCGTGACCGAACGCCTCCGCCGCCACCGGAAGCAGTTCGCCCGCCCGTTCCGGATCACGTCGCACAGCCTTGCCGAGCAGCACCGGTTGGGCCCGGACCAGCTTCCTCTCGGCACGGAAGAGCACCGCTGCGGACTCCGTGGCGAGTTGAGCGGACGTCAGGCCGCCGGAGGAGGCGAGCCGGGCCAGGACCTTCTGTGCATGGCCCGCCAGGGACGACGGACCGTCGGCCGCCGTGGGACGGCCCCCCGCCGGTGGTGGAGCGGTGGTCGGTACGGGCGTGCCCGCACGGTGGGCGGCCGCCGATCCACGCCTGTCAGCGGCTGCCGTCGAGGATGACGCGTGCGACGAGGGCGGGATCGTCGTTCATCGGCACATGACCGCAGCCGGGCAGACGGACGAGCCGCGCACCGGGGATGGCCCTCTTGGCCCGGATGCCCTGCCGGCGCAGCAGCAGCCGGTCGCGGGTGCCCCACGCGACCGTGACGGGCACACCGGGCACGTCGGAGGTGAACTGCACCCCGCGGCCGGCGTCGAGGGTCTTCCGGAAGCCGGCGGCGTCCCGCAGGGCCAGGGTCTCGGCCACGACCGCCTGCGGTGAACGGCGTCCAGGGCGGGCGTAGATCGTGCTGGTCAGCGCCGCCCGTCCGGCGGCGGTCCGGGACAGGCGGCCGAGCACGGGCTCGGGCACCAAGCGGGCTCCGCGGCGCATGGCGAGCAAGGTCCCGAAGGCGTACCGGCGCTCTCCCTCGGTCCAGAACCCGGCGGGGGAGAGAGCGGTGACGGACCGGACGAGGTTCTCCCGGCCGAGCTCCAGCGCGAGCAGCCCGCCGAGCGAGTTGCCGGCGACATGGGGTCGGTCGACGCCGAGCGCCCCGCAGAGCGCACCCAGGGCGGGGACGACGGTGGACAGGTCGTACGACATGCCGTGCGGCAGGGCGGGGGACGTGCCGAAGCCGGGGAGGTCCACCGCGATCACGTCGCGTTCCGCTGCGAGCACCGGCAGGACCGGCTCCCACGCCTGCCAGTGGTGACCGATGCCGTGCAGCAGCAGGAGCGGTTCACCCGCGCCGAGGCGCTCGTACGACACCGACAGCTTGTGGGGCCCGCCGGGGGCGTCGATCGTGAAAGAGACCTTCGAGACCATGCTGCCGCTCCTGACAGAGACTCCATATACGCCTTGTCAGCAACAATTACCGTCCAGTAGCACCCGCGGACAAGAGGGGCGGGGGCCGGGATACGTCTCAACGTGACCGCCGGGCACCGATGTTGGACCCCGTGCGGCGCCTCCCCGCAGGCAGGCGGCAGGTGGCCGCCCCGATCGCCGTGCGGCGGTCGGGATGTGGTCGGCGACGCACCGGAATCGCCTGGACATCGCCGGCGCCGTGGGCTGGGATGAACATGTGGCAGGTGAAACCGCGACCGACGTCTTCGAGGCCCACCGCTCCGTGCTGACGGGGGTGGCCTACCGCATGCTCGGCCGCTTCACCGATGCCGAGGACGTGGTGCAGGAAGCCTGGCTGCGGTGGACGGCGGAGGACCGCGCCGACGTCCGCGAGCCCCGCGGTTACCTCGTGCGCGTCACCACCCGGCTCGCCATCGACCGGCTGCGGCAGGCGCAGTCGCGCCGCGAGTCCTATGTGGGGCCCTGGCTCCCCGAGCCCATCGCCACCGGTTCCGGACACACCGTCCCCGACTCCGCCGAGCGCGCCGAGCTGACGGAATCCGTGTCGTTCGCCGTGCTCGTGGTGCTGGAATCGCTGTCGCCCCTGGAGCGCGCGGTCTTCGTACTGCGGGAGGCCTTCGGCTTCCCCTACGGCGAGATCGCCACCACCCTCGACCGCAGCGAGGCGGCCGTACGGCAACTCGCCGGACGCGCCCGGCGCCATGTCGACGAGCGCAGACCGCGGTACGACGTCGACCCGGCCGAACGCCGCGACCTGACGGAACGGTTCCTCGCGGCCGCGTCCGGCGGCGACTTCGACGCGCTGATCGACATGCTCGCCCCCGACGTCCGGCTCGTCGGCGACAGCGGCGGGAAGGCGAAGGCACCGCTGCGCGTCATGGAATCCGCCGACAAGGTGGGCCGCTTCCTCTTCGCCGTGGCCCAGCAGCCCGTCCCGGGGGCCGAGTTCCGCATCCTCGAACTCAACGGTGCGCCCGGCCTGCTGGTGCTGGCCGACGGGAAGCCGGACACCGTCGTCCAGATCGAGGTCAGGGACGGACGCATTCAGTGCGTCTACATCGTCCGCAACCCCGACAAACTCGCCGCGTTCAAGGCGTAGTGCCACTGGTGCCGGCGGCGCACGGCGTGGCGGGTCCCGGACTCCTTCACGTGCGGCCCTTCGCGCCCTCGCTCCGTGCCCCGCACCGAACCGGCCGACGCCGTCTGCCGCGTGCGTGCCACCGCGGCAGGAACGTCGTGTGAACGCTCTGTGGCAACGGGCGATTCCCCTCCGTAGCGGGCGCAGGATTGGTCTTGACCAAGGGGGTGGGCCGCCCTATGGTCGCAGAGTTAGTGCAGGAACCTTTAATAAACAAGGGCGCGGAAAGCCGCCGGGGACACGGCGATTGCGGAGGACAGGGTGGGGACCACGCAGCTGGAATCGGTGCCGGAGCCGAAGTACTGGCACCTGAAGACCGTGATCGGCGAGGCGCTCGACTCCGACTTCGCGGTCGGGGAGATCCTGCCCAACGAACGTGAACTGGCCGCCCGTTTCGGCGTCGCACGGGCCACCCTCCGCCAGGCGCTCGAACAGCTGGAGCTGGAGGGCAGGCTGCAGCGCCGCCGCGGTGTCGGCACCACCGTCGCACCGCCCCGCATGGGTGTGGACGTCTCCACCTCCCCGAACGACTGGCCCGGTGCCGCCGGCGACGCCTGGCAGACCGTCGACTGCACCCTCGCGGCGCCGCCCGCGGCCCTCGCGCGGGTACTCGACACGGAGAGCGACGAGGCCGTGCACATCGTGCGCAGGCTCCTCGTCACGCACGGCCAGCCCGTGGCCGCCGAACTGCTCTACGTCCCGAGCGCCTCGGTGCCGGACCTCTCCGGGATCGACACCCCTTCCGCAGCGACCCGCGCCCGCGGGGTGTTGCGCGAGCTGCAGCGGCTGACCCTCGAGGGCCAGGACCGCGCCGTCGAGCTCGGATCTGCCCGCGCCGACGACGCCAAGGAGCTGGAACGCCTCCCCGGCGCGCCCGTTCTCGTCGTCACCACCCGGTACTTCTCGCAGGGCCGCACCGCCATCGCGTCGGTCGCGACCTACCGGGCCGACACCTGCCGGCTGACCTTCGGCGACTCGGGCGACCTGGAGATCCGGCACGACAGCCGGCGCCGCGCTTCCTGAGCGCTCCGAACGGGACCACGGCCCGACGCGCTCAGCGCCGGGCCGTCACCGTACCCTCGACGGCGAACAGCTGCTCCTCCACGTGGTCGAGCGCCAACCGCAACGCGCCCGTCGCCACCGCCGCTTCGCCGAGGAGTGAGAGCGCCACCCGGGGCGGACGCAGGCAGTAGCGGGAGAGTTCGTCCCGCAGGGGAGCGAGCACGCCGTCGAGCCCCGCGGCCCAGCCCCCGACCACCACCAGCTCGGGATCGAGCGCGAGCACCAGCGCCGCGACGTCGTGCACCAGCCGCTGGATGAACCGGTCGACCGCCGCCAGCGCCCGCTCGTCACCCTCGCGGGCCTCGGCGAACACCTTGGCCACCGCCGGCTCGTCCAGCGGAGGCAGTGGCTCCCCCGTCGTCGACAGCAGTGTCTCCGGCGTGGCCTCCCGGCCCAGCAGATGCAGCGCGCCGATCTCACCGGCCGCGCCGCCGTATCCCCGGTGCAGCCGCCCACCGATCAGCGACCCCGCCCCGGGGCTGAGCCCCGCGAGGACGAAGACGATGTCGTCGGAGTCCGTCCCGGCACCCTTCCAGTGCTCGGCCACAGCTGCCGCGTTGGCGTCGTTCTCCACGAGCACCGGACACCGGAACGAACGCCTCAGCCGCTCGCCCAGGGCCAGCCCCGTCCAGCCGGGCAGCGCCGTGCCGAGCCGAACCGTGCCGTCGGCCTCGACGATGCCCGGCGTGCCGACCCCGACCGCGCGCAGGGAACTCCTGGCCACCCCGGTCCGGCGCAGTACATCGGCGACGAGGGTGCGGGCCCGCTCCAGACGGTCGTCCGCGCAGGCCGTCTCGGACACCTCCCGGGAGCCGGCCCCGATGATCCGGCCGTCGAGACCCGACAGCAGCGCTGCGATCCGGTGCGGACCGATCTCCACACCCAGCAGATGTCCGGCCTCGGCGCGGAACCGGAACCGGCGCGCCGGCCGCCCTTGCCTGCGTGCCTCGCCCTCATCGGGTCCGGTCTCCATGACCAGCCCGGATGTGACGAGCCCTTCGAGGACACCCTCGACCGTCGGCCGGGACAGTCCCGTGATCCGGGTCAGATCGGTGAGCGTGGGGGAGTCGGATCCCCGCAGCGCATGGAGAACCACCGCGGAATTGATCCGCCGCAGCAGCGACGGGTCGCCGCCGGTCAGCCGCCCCACCGTGTCCTCCCAGCTCGTACGCGTGTCTGGCGGATCGTACTCAATGGCGGCGGGGCGCGGCGAGCACTCGGGGCCATGGACTTCCGCCCCGCAACGACGGCCCCCGGGACAGGTCGCTGCGACGAAGCCGGACCCGTGGCGGCGATCGCCGTCCGGGTGCGGCCCCGGGCGCGGGCTCTCGCCCGCGAAGGCCGCGGCGCCGAGCGGACCGCAGGGCGGAGACCCGCCGGGAAGCACCGCCGGACGACAGTGCCGCTTCGAGCAGAGGCGCCGCGGCGTGGGCCGGGGCACCGATACGGGCGACGTACCGGACGGCCGCGCGACAGGGCCCGTCGGCGTCGACCGGCCTCAGGGGTGCCGGCGCCTGCAGCAGTACCGGGACAGCCGCGTCCGTGTCGCCGGTGGTCGCCCACCGGACATGGGCGGCCCGGACAGGGGTCCAGGGGCCGGGGGACTCCGGCAACGGCCGGACCGCGGCGGCGTATCGCGTCGCCTGCGGCCCCGACTCCGCCAAGCGGCCGAGGTCGGCAGAGCCCGGGCCCCGGGACGCCGCGTTCTCCGGGAAGGCCAGGAACGCCCCTCCCGCAGGGACGCCTGACAGCCCGCCAAATGTCAGTGGGGAAAGGTTTACTGAAGCCATGACCATCGCAGGGCATCTGGCGACCATCGACCTGCTGCGCTCCCGGCCCTTTCCCGCGCAGTCGGTCCGGTCGGAGGTGGGCACCAGCGCCCCGGGCTACCACTCGGCCGAGCTGAGCACGAGCGAGGAGTTCTGGGACGAACGATCGCACATGGAGGTCGTGGGGGAGCAGTACGAAGCGGAGCGAGAGGCTCTCGCCACCGTGCTCAGCGCACGATGGGGCCCGCCTCAGGTCTTCAGCCTGAGCTCTGTGCTCATCAGATCCGAGGAGGAGCACATACCGGAGCCCTGGGGCCTGCTGAGTGCATCGGTGCCCGACGTACACCTGTGGCACGTCGACGGGCAGTGGGTCGTGCTGGGAGTCTCGAAGTGGGACACCGAGTTGCCCTACCAACTGCTCGCCGTCGTCACGGAGGTCGATCCGCCCTAAGGGCTGGCCCCGCAATCCCCAGCGGGCGCGCGACGTCAGCCACGGCACCTCGCTGCGTTGTCGGATGGCCCGAAACGCCCGGTATGAGGGCGACCCTCCGCCTTGCGATGCACCGCATCTGACGCCGTGAGCTGATCCACCGGTGATTACGGCCAGCCCTCAGGCGTTTGGATCACCCGCGTGGACAGCGCTCACTGCACCGGACCGTGCCGTCGGTACGCACCCCGGCCGGAAGCGCGGCACCCGGATCGCGGCCCGGCGGCCGCGGCGACATCGCGGCCGCTCGCAGGCGGCCGTACTCCTCCGCCATGGTCCGAAGTGTCCAGTGGGCATTGAGTCCACTGGGGTTGGGCAGGGCCCAGATCCGGGTCTCGCCGATCATCCGGTCCTGCGGTCCGATGCGCGCTCCGCGCTCACCGAAGGCGGTGCGGTAGGCCGTGACTCCCGCGACGGCCAGCCAGCGGGGCCGATGGCGCTCCACCTTCTCCCGCAGTATCCGGCCGCCCTCGCGGAACTCCTCCGCGGTGAGTTCGTCCGCCCGCGCGGTGGCCCGGGCCGCGACATTGGTGATGCCCAGGCCGTAGGACAGAAGTTCGTCCTGTTCGGACGGCTTCAGCTGCCGCGCGGTGAAGCCCGACGCATGGAGCACGGGCCAGAAGCGATTCCCGGGCCGGGCGAAGTGATGCCCGGTCGCGGCAGTCATGAGTCCGGGATTGATGCCGCAGAACAGGACGGACAGACCGTCCGCGATCACATCGGGGACGAGGCGATCGCGGGCGGCCTCCAGCTCGGCGGCGGTGATCCGGGGCATGACGGGAACCGGGTCAGAGGATGGAACCCGGCGTGTACCCGGCGGCCTCCGGGTGCTGCTTGGCGATCTCCTCGATACGGGAGACCACCGAGGCGACCTGGTCGCCCGCCGCACCGGTGAAGGACAGCTTGTCCGCCATCAGCGCGTCCAGCTGGGCACGGTCCAGCGGAATGCGGTCGTCGGCGGCGAGCTTGTCGAGCAGCTCGTTGCGCTCGGCGCCCTGCTCGCGCATGGCCAGGGCGGAGGCGACCGCGTTCTCCTTGATGGCCTCGTGCGCGACCTCGCGGCCGACGCCCGCCCGCACGGAGCCCATCAGCACCTTGGTGGTCGCGAGGAACGGCAGGTACCGATCGAGCTCGCGGGCCACGACCGCGGGGAAGGCGCCGAACTCGTCGAGCACGGTGAGGAAGGTCTCCAGCAGACCGTCGAACGCGAAGAACGCGTCGGGGAGGGCGACCCGGCGCACGACCGAGCAGGAGACGTCGCCCTCGTTCCACTGGTCGCCCGCCAGCTCGCCGGTCATCGAGGCGTAACCGCGCAGGATGACCATGAGGCCGTTGACGCGCTCGCAGGAGCGGGTGTTCATCTTGTGCGGCATCGCGGAGGAGCCGACCTGGCCCGGCTTGAAGCCCTCGGTGACGAGCTCGTGCCCGGCCATCAGCCGGATCGTCTTCGCCAGCGACGAGGGAGCGGCGGCGAGTTGCACCAGCGTGGTGACCACGTCGTAGTCCAGCGACCGCGGATAGACCTGACCCACGGAGGTGAATGCGTGAGCGAAGCCGAGGTGGCCCGCGATGCGCTGCTCCAGCTCCTCGAGCTTCGCGGCGTCACCGCCGAGGAGGTCCAGCATGTCCTGGGCGGTGCCGACCGGGCCCTTGATGCCACGCAGCGGGTAGCGGGCGAGGAGCTCCTCGACCCTGGCGTAGGCGACGAGCAGTTCGTCCGCCGCCGTCGCGAACCGCTTGCCCAGGGTCGTGGCCTGCGCCGCGACATTGTGGGAGCGGCCGGCCATCACGAGCTCGGCGTACTCGGCGGACAGCCTGCCGAGGCGTGCCAGAACGGCGACCGTACGGTCCCGCATCAGCTCGAGCGAGAGCCGGACCTGCAGCTGCTCGACGTTCTCGGTGAGGTCGCGGGAGGTCATGCCCTTGTGCACGTGCTCATGGCCGGCGAGGGCGTTGAACTCCTCGATCCGTGCCTTCACGTCGTGGCGGGTGACCTTCTCCCGCTCGGCGATCGAAGCCAGGTCGACCTCGTCGAGGACCCGCTCGTAGTCGGCGAGGGCGGTCTCCGGCACCTCGATCCCGAGGTCCTTCTGTGCACGCAGCACAGCCAGCCAGAGCTGACGCTCCAGCTTCACCTTGTGCTCGGGGGACCACAGCTCGGCGAGCTCCGCCGAGGCGTAGCGGCCGGCCAGGACGTTGGGGATGCGAGGCTTTGCAGTCACGTGTACGGATTCTACTGGCGGTTCACGCAGGCCAGCGCCCCGCCCCGATTTGTGGCTTGCTACGAGAGGTCCATGTGACTCCGGGGCCGGGGGCTGCCGTCCGCGTCCCACGCAAGCAGCTCCGGCCGCTTCGGGGGCAGGCCGTCGCCCGACGAGCGCCCGGTGAGGCGCCTGCCGATCCACGGAATCAGATGCTCCCGGGCGAACCGGAGATCGGCGTGCCGACGGGCCGCCCAGCCGAGGGGCGCATGCGGGGGCAGCGGGGACCGCCAGTCGTCCTCGGCGGCCAGACCGAGCGTCTGCCAGACGGCTTCGGTGACCCTGCGGTGTCCGTCGGCCGTGAGATGCAGCCGGTCCACGTCCCACAGGCGCTGGTCGCCGAGGACCTCGGCCCCGTACAGGTCGACCACCAGGGCTCCGTGCCTGGCCGCCAGGCCGTCTATGTGCTCGAAGAGTTCCTCCATGCGCGGGCGGAAGCGTTCCATGACCGGACCTTGCCGCCCCGGGCTGCGCATCAGCACGAGTCTGCGGCAGCTCGGAGCCAGGCGTTCCACCGCCTCTTCCAGCAGGGCGCGTACCCGCCCCATGTCGCACTTGGGGCGCAGCGTGTCGTTGAGGCCGCCGACCAGCGTCACCACGTCCGCCTGCATGGCGGCGGCGAGGCCCACCTGCTCCTCCACGATCTGGCCGATGAGCTTGCCCCGGACGGCCAGGTTCGCGTAACGGAAGCCGGGGGTGTGGGCGGCCAGCCGGGCGGCGAGGAGATCTGCCCAGCCCCGGTACGTGCCGTCGGGGAGCAGATCCGACATGCCCTCGGTGAACGAGTCACCGACCGCGACAAAACTGGTGTATGAGGCATTCATCTCCATGGCTGAGCGATCCTACCGCTCGGTATGTCGCGTCCTCGCCGCGGCCCGGGGCCACCGGCTCCGACGTCCGTCAGCGGCTCTGTCCGGGGGGCCCGACCAGGATGCGGAGCACGTCCTCCATCGTCACCAGGCCGGCGAGTTTCCCGTTCTCGTCCAGGACCGCCGCGAGGTGGGTCCGGCTGCGCCGCATGGCGGTCAGTACGTCGTCCAGCGGGGTCTCGGCCCGTACCCGGGCGATGGGCCGCAGTGCCGAGACGGGGAACGGACTGTTGCGGGGCGTCTGGTCCAGGGCGTCCTTCACATGCAGGTAGCCAAGGATCCTGCGGGTGCTGTCGACGACCGGGAAGCGGGAGAATCCGGACTCCGCGGCGAGCCGCTCCAGCTCCTCGGGAGCCGTGCCGACCTGCGCGTAGATCACGCGCTCCACGGGCGTCACCACATCGGCGACCGGGCGGCGACCCAGCTCCAGGGCGTCCTGCAGCCGTTCGGCGGCCCGGTCGTCGAGCAGCCCGGCGGCTCCGGAGTCGCTGACCATCCTGGCGAGCTCGTCGTCCGAGAAGGTCGCGGCGACCTCGTCCCTGGTCTCCACCCGCAGCAGTTTCAGCAGCGCGTTGGCGAAGGCGTTGATCGCGAAGATGACCGGCCGCAGTGCCCGGGTGAGCGCCACCAGCGGAGGGCCGAGGAGCAGGGCGGCTCGGGTGGGCTCCGCCAGGGCGATGTTCTTGGGGACCATCTCGCCGAGCAGCATGTGCAGATAGGTGGCGAGGGCGAGGGCGATCACGAACGAGATCGGGTGGATCAGCCCGTCCGGAACGCCGGCCGCGTCGAACACCGGCTCCAGCAGATGGGCGATCGCCGGCTCCGCGACCACGCCCAGTACCAGCGTGCAGAGGGTGATGCCGAGCTGGGCCGCGGCGAGCAGGGCCGAGACGTGCTCGAGACCCCACATGACGCTCCGGGCGCGACGGTTCCCGGCATCCGCCTCGGGTTCGATCTGGCTGCGGCGTACGGAGATCATGGCGAACTCGGCGCCGACGAAGAAGGCGTTGACCACCAGGGTCAGAAAGCCGATGAAGAGCTGAACGGCGGTCATCGTGCGTGCCTCCCCCTGCCGAACTCCGAGGATCCGTCGGTCCGGGCTGCGCCTCCGGCGTCTCCTGTGTCTCCCCTGTCCCGGGGACCTCCTGCGGCGTCCGGACCCGCTGTGCCGCCGGAGCGGCCCGCCCGGTCGGTGCGGCCGGCCCCAGGGCCATCCGGGGGCGCTTGGGAGCCGTTCCGCGCCGCCTCACCGGGCGGCCGACCGGAGGAGTGGTCGGACCCGCCCGACGCCTCGGGCCCGCCGGGCCCCTCGGACGCCACAGGTTCGCCGGGCCCGCCGGACCCCTCTGACCCGCACGGGCGGCCCGGCCCGTCGGGTCCGCCGGCAGCTCCGGGACCACCGGCCGCCGCGGCATCCTCGGTCCTGTCCCTCCGCTGGCCCCGGCGCAGGCCGTCGCGCGCCGGCCGCTCGTCCGCGACCCGCGGTTCGTGGAGCAGGACCCGCGCCGCCCGCCGCCCCGACGCGTCGACCACGTCGAGACGCCAACCGGACATCTCGATGGTGTCGCCGACGGTGGGGATCCGGCCCAGCCGCGTCGCGATCAGGCCGGCCAGCGTCTCGTACGGTCCTTCCGGCACCCGCAGTCCGATGACCTCGAGCTGGTCCATCCGGGCCGCCCCATCGGCCGACCACAGCGCGCGGCCGTCCGCGTCCTCGCCCGCCCGGGCGAGATCCGGCGTCTCGTGCGGATCGTGCTCGTCCCGAACCTCGCCGACGACCTCCTCGACGATGTCCTCCAGGGTCACGACCCCGGCCGTGCCGCCGTACTCGTCGATGACGACGGCCATGGTCCGTTTGCCCGACAGCAGGTCGAGCAGACGGTCGACGGTCAGGGTGGTCGGCACGAGCAGCGGTTCGCGCATGAGTTCGGAGACCGGATGGCGGAGGCGGCGCTCGGCCGGGACGGCCAGGACGTCCTTGATGTGGACCGCCCCGACGACGGTGTCCAGACTGCCCCGGAACACGGGGAAGCGGGACAGTCCCGTGGCGCGCGTGGCGTTGGCGACGTCCTCGGCGGTGGCCTGCGCGTCGAGCGCGGTGACCTGCACGCGCGGTGTCATGACGTTCTCCGCGGTCAGTTCGGCGAGCATGAGGGTCCGGACGAACATCTCCGCGGTGTCGGCCTCCAGCGCCCCCTCCTTGGCGGAGTGGCGGGCCAGGGCGACCAGCTCCTGCGGGCTGCGCGCCGACGCCAGCTCTTCCGTGGGCTCCAGACCGAGCCGGCACACGACGCGGTTGGCCGTGTTGTTCAGATGGCGGATCAGCGGCCGGAAGATCGCGGAGAAGATCCGCTGGGGAGTGGCGACGACCCTGGCGACCGCGAGCGGGCGGGAGATCGCCCAGTTCTTGGGCACCAGCTCTCCCACGACCATCAGGAACACGGTGGACAGTCCCGTGCCGATGACGAGCGCGAGCGACGATGCCACGGACGGCGCCGCGCCCAGGGCCCTGAGCGGGCCGCTGATCAGCTTGGCGACGGACGGCTCGGCGAGCATGCCGACGACCAGGTTGGTGACCGTGATGCCCAGCTGGGCGCCCGAGAGGTGGAAGGTGAGTTCCCGTACCGCCTTCAGCGCACTCGCGGCGCCGCGATCACCCCGTTCGACCGCCTTCTCAAGTTCGGCCCGCTCGACGGTGGTGAGGGAGAACTCGGCGGCGACGAATCCCCCGCAGGCGAGCGCGAGCAGCACCGCCACGAGAAGCAGGAGCACTTCGGTCATCGGTTCACCTCCGTCCCATGGTCGGCCAGGGCGCGGAGGATCGCGCGATGTCCGGCACCTGAGGCTCGCGCATGGGCGGACGCTCACACCTTTCGTTCACACGGAGGGGCAGCGGCCCCTCCTGGTCATGGGCCGGTACGGCGGTCCGGCTTTCGGCGGGCCCGGCCCGGGGTGCGCCTGCCGATCGCGGGGCGGCGCGTTCGTCCGGCCGTCGGCCGGACAGGGAGGCCGCCCGCTCCGCCGCGGGGCCCGACGCCCATCGCCTAGGCGAGCGGCTTGACCCAGCGGCTCCACTGCGGCTCGGGCGCGTAACCGGCCGCCCGCCACGCGGGGTGCGCGGACTCGTTCCGGTCGAGCACCATCGCGTCGCCCCGCCGTCCGCCCAGCCGTAGGAACCGCTCCTCCGCCGCCCTGAGCAGCGCACCGGCGATCCCCTGCCGCCGGTGATCGGGACGGACCGCGAGCCGGTAGAGATGACAGCGCCAGCCGTCGAAACCCGCGATGACCGTTCCGACCAGTGCTCCGTCGCGCTCGGCCAGGATCAGCGCCGCCGGGTCCCTGGCCACCAACCGCTCGACCCCGTCCCGGTCGTCGCTGATGCTCGTGCCCTCCGCGGCCGTCTTCCAGAAGGCGAGCACGGCGTCGAGATCTGCCGGCCCGGCGGCCCTTGTCCGAAGATCGCTCATGGCGGCCATCCCATCACCGGCCGGGGCGCGCCGTCGAAGGGATTCCCGCGCGCGTCCCGCCGGTCGTGCGTGCCGTGCCCTCGCGCGGTGCGCGCTCCGCCGTCGGCCGCGCGTGCCCGTGCCCGGGTGCGCGGCCTCGCTCCGGCGTGCAGACGGACGCCCGCACCACGGTGCGCCCCGTGGCCGCTGCCCGCTTCGCCGCTCATCGCCTGCCCCGCACATGTCCCTTCCTCCCCGCACCCGCTCCGGTGGCACGTACGCACGCGCCCGGCTCCGACACGCGCTTTCCCGCAACCGCTCGGGCCATGCGTCCTCGGGCGGGCGGGCGGGCGGGCGGTTCGGTCGGTTCGGAGTTCCCCGTTCGCCCGGCCGAGCGCCTCCAGCCGGGCGGAGTTCGGCCCCGGTCCCCGTCCTCCGTGCGGGCGCGCCTGCGACTTCTGCTTGCCCGTCGCGGCAGCCGGTCGCCGTCCCCATCGAGCGGCAGCGGGGGCAGGGGCACACGGGGCCTTCGTCCGCGAGCCGCCGCTCGAACCGTCGACGCTGCGCGGCGGCCCGTCCACGCCCCAGCCCGGCGAAGGGAACTCGCGCCCCGCCCGGTCGTGTTCGTCCCTCGCGCGGCCGGGTTCATCGGCACACCGAGGCTCCGTGCGCCGCTCCTCGCCCCCGCGGGCGCCGCATTCTGACGACCACGAACCGAAACGTCCGCGTCAACTGTCCTCCTCCGAAGCTTCGTTCAGGGGCAGCGGCGGCGCGGGGTGACGGAAGACGCGTCCCCGTTCGGGGCTTCATTTCTCTTGCCGGTGCTAGCGCAGTGGCGCTAGCTTGAAGGGGTGGCCAAGACACAGTTGAACGTACGGGTGGACGAGAGCACCGCCGCAGCGGCACGCCGCAGGGCGCACCAGCGCGGGCTCAGCGTGAACCGGTACATCGAGGAGCTCGTCAAGCAGGACGCGGGTGAGGCGGGGCGCGCCTTCGTGGATGCCGCGGCCGACTTCATGAAGCAGTACGAATCCGTGTTCGCCGAGGAGTTCGGAGCTCCGGCTCCGGCCGCACCCGCCGGCCCGTCGGGCGGCGCGGGCGCAGGCGCCGCGGGAAGCGAGAGCCGGTCCCGGCGCGCCAAGCCGACCGCGCAAGGCAAGCGTTGAGCCTGTCGATCGATCTCGCCTGGCTGCTCATGGTCGCCGAGCAGAAGGTGCCCGGCGATCCGCAGGTCACCGACTGGGGCGCGCTGATCGCCGCGGTGAGCCGTCACGAGGCCGAGATCTTCGGCATGGCCGTCTACGGCGACCCATACACCCGCGCGGCGGCCTTGATGCAGGTGCTTCTGCACGTGCCGGCCCTGGAGCACTCCAACGCGATGTTCGCCACGGCCGTCGCCTACGGCTATCTCGTCGCGAGCGGACTGCCGGTGGCGACGTCCCCCGAACGCGTGCGCGATCTCGCGCGGCTGGTGAAGGAGGGCAAGACCGGAGTCCACGGCATCGCGCGCGAGCTGCGGGGCTGGATCCAGTGACACTCTGGGCCGCCGGTCTTCCCGGCCGGCGGCACACGGCCGGTCGGCGGTACAGGGCCGGTCGGCCGGGCTCGGTGACCGTCACACCGGTCCGCGGCCCTGATGACGGACGGCAGGCTGCCCGGTGCCGGCGGCTCCTGAACGCGCCGTCGCGGACGAACCGGCCGCCGGTTCGGCGAGCGTCTCCTCCGGGCGGGTTCAGCGAGCGTCCTCGTGCGGCCGGCGCGCAACCCCCAGTACACAGAAGGACGTCGGCAGCTGCGGCCCCTTCCCCGGCACGCGCAGTCTGCGGTACGTCCCCAGTTCGAACCCGGCGGACTCGATCGCGCCGAGCGGATCCCGGGCGGTGTGACAGCCTCCGAAGATCCGTGGCCACACCGTACGGTCGAGCCCGCGCTGCACCGCGGCCATCGGCCGGCCCGGAGCGGCCCCGTGCTCGAAGAAGCGCAGTTCACCGCCGGGACGCAGGACGCGCTTGATCTCCGCGAGCGCGCGTGGCAGGTCCCGCACGCTGCACAGGACCAGTGAGGCGACCGCCGCGTCGAACGCCTCGCTCTTCACGGGCAGCGCCTCCGCGGCGCCCGGCACCACGTCGACCGGTACCTCCGCGTGCATCGCGGCCGTGACCGCCAGCTGCCGCAGGGTGCGCTCCGGTTCCAGGGCGACGACCTCGGACACGGCCGCGGGGTAGTGGGCGAAGTTCAGCCCGTTCCCCGCACCGATCTCGATCACCCGGCCCGAGAGGCCGGTCAGGAGCTCCTCGCGGTGCTCGGCGACGCCGGCCTTGAGGTCGGCCGCCACGCTGAACCTGGCGTAGAAACGGGCGAACAGCGGATGGTGTACGGCGTCCCGGGGGACCCTGGGGCTGCGCGACGGCATGGCTGGCCTCCTCCGGAGTACGACTCGAGCGACCGCCGCACGAACCGCCTCGGACGGAGGCACGGCGAACACGGTGATTCTCCCCCCGGGCGCCCCCACTCACTCAGGCGTCGTCCGACGGCGGCGCGCCGTGCCCCTGGGAGGGAGGCCGCCACCACCGAATCGAGCCGGGAGCATCGGCCGATCCGCTCGTCGGCAGGCACCTCGGGCACCCGCGTGGACCTGGCCGACGGCCGGACAGGGCGCGGCCCGCCCTTTGCGCTCATTCGCGTGGCGAAGCGCCCCGCGGAGGCGGGTACGCCGTCAGCCGTCGACGAAGCAGAACTCGTTGCCCTCCGGGTCCAGCATCACCTGGAACCGGCCGTGGTCGTCCGCGACGACCGCCCCCACCGGAGACGCGCCGAGCCGGACCGCTTCGGCGGCCGCCGTGTCCACGTCGCCGGCGCTCACGTCCAGATGCAGCCGGTTCTTGGCGCCCTTGCCCTCGGGCACCCGCTGGAAGGCGACGCGCACGAAGCCGGGCGGGTCCACGTACGCCCAGTCGGCGCTCCGTTCGACGGCCTCCCCGCCGAGGAGCCCGGCCCAGAACCGTGCGAGGGCCAACGGCTCCGCACAGTCGAAAACGATCTCCTCAACCCGCGCTCGCATGGTGCTCAGCCTACGGGCGCGAAGTCCGCCGCGAACGCGTCCACGTCCCAGGACCCGCCCAGCGCCGGCGCCAGCCAACCGGGGGCCGCGGCCCGGAACGCCTCGGGAGCCAGCGAGCCGGAGCCGTCCGGGACAGCACCGAGCAGCGCCGCTCCGGCCGACTCCGGAAGGTCGGCCACGTTGCAGCGGGCGGCGAGGTCCGGCGTCGCGGGCCAGCTGCCGACCACGACTCCCAGCGCCTCCAGGGAGCGGGCGCGCAGCGCCTCGGTGGTGAGCGCGGTCGCGTTGAGCGTCCCGAGCCCGGCCGGTGCCACGACGAGCACCGGTGCGCCCAGCAGACGGGCGGCGTCCGCGAGCGTGCCGCCTGCTCCGTCGAAGCGTACGAGCAGTCCGCCCGCACCCTCGACCAGCACCAGGTCGTGCTCTCCCGCCAGCTTCGCGGCCGCGTCGGCGACCTCGTGCGGTCCGACCGGCGCCATGACGGCCCGGCGGGCGGCCGTCGCCGGGGCGAGCGGCTCGGGGAACCGGGCGAGTTCGACGGCGGTCACCCCCGGGCCGGCGAGCCGTGCCGCCTCCTGGGCGTCGCCCGGCTCGCCCTGCGAGAGACCCGTCTGAGCGGGTTTCAGCACCGCCACCGTCCGCCCCTGCGCGGCGGCCACCGCGGCGACGGCCGCGGTGACGACGGTCTTCCCGATCTCGGTACCGGTCCCGCTGACGACGACGACACCCATGGTGCTCCTGGCTGGTGATGGACGAACGGGTGAGGGAGGCCGCCTGGACCGTACCCGGCTCAGGCGGCCGCCGCGGCGGCGCGGACCGCCCGGGTGATCAGCGCGAGATCCTCGTCGCTCGTGACGTACGGCGGCATGGTGTAGATCAGATCGCGGAAGGGCCGCAGCCACACACCCTCGCGCACGGCCGCCTCGGTCGCGGCCGCCATGTCCACGGGGCGGTCGAGCTGGACGACGCCGATTCCGCCCAGCACGCGGACGTCCCGGACTCCGTCGATGCCGGCCGCCTCCGCGAGCCCTTCGCGCAGCCCGGTCTCCAGGCGCTTGACCTCCTGCTCCCAGTCCTGGGAGAGCAGCAGGTCGATCGACGCGCACGCGACCGCCGCCGCGAGCGGATTGCCCATGAAGGTCGGCCCGTGTGCCAGTACGGGCACCTCGCCCCGCGAGATGCCGTCGGCGACCCCTTCCGTGCACAGCGTCGCCGCCATGGACAGATAACCGCCGGTCAGCGCCTTGCCGAGGCACATGACATCGGGCGAGACCCCCGCGTGCTCCGCCGCGAAGAGCCGGCCGGTGCGCCCGAAACCGGTGGCGATCTCGTCGAGGACCAGCAGCACGTCGTGCTCGTCGCACGCCTCCCGCAGCACCCGCAGGTAGTCGGGGGAGTGGAACCGCATCCCGCCCGCGCCCTGCACCACCGGTTCCACGATCACCGCTGCCAGTTCGTCGGCGTGCCGTGCGACGAGCTCGCGCAGATGGTCCGCGTACGCGGGGTCGAAGGGCGCGTCGTGGCCGGCCGGGGGCGCGTCCGCGAAGACCTGCCGCTGGAGGACCCCCGCCCACAACTCGTGCATCCCGCCCTCGGGATCGCACACCGACATGGGCTGCCAGGTGTCGCCGTGGTAGCCGCCGCGCCAGGTCAGCAGCCGGCGCTTGTCGGGACGTCCCATCGAACGCCAGTACTGGAGACACATCTTCACCGCGACCTCGACGGACACGGAGCCCGAGTCGCAGAGGAAGACGTGCCGCAGGGGTTCCGGAGTGATCTCGACGAGCCGGGTGGCGAGCCGGACGGCGGGCTCGTGGGTGAGCCCGCCGAACATCACGTGGCTCATCCGCTCCAGCTGGCCGCGCGCGGCCTCGTTGAGCACGGGGTGGTTGTAGCCGTGCACCGCCGACCACCACGAGGACATGCCGTCGACCAACTCGACCTGCCCATGGGCCGGTTCGGCGAGCCGGAGGCGCACCCCGGACGCGGACTCCACGACCAGCGGGTCCGTACGGCCCGGCATGGGGCCGTACGGGTGCCAGACATGGGCCCGGTCCAGGGCCACCAGCTCGCGTGCGCCGGAGCTACGCATTGGGAGCGAGGTCGGTACCCGCGCCGCGACGGCGGACGGCCACCAGGTCGGGGCGCGCCCCCGAGGCCGCGGGCTCCGGCTCGTTCTCCGGCGCGGTCTCCCCGGTGGTGTCGCCGCAGGGCGCGCAGGCCCCGCCGCCGTGTGAACCGCAGCCGCCCGCGACGGCGTCCGCACGGTGCTTCGGCAGCGTGGTGGTGTCCGTGCCCTCCACCTCGAAGCCCGCGTCCGCGATCATGTCGAGGTCCGCCTTCCCGGCCTGACCCTCACTGGTCAGGTAGTCGCCGAGGAAGATGGAGTTGGCCAGGTGCAGCGCCAGCGGCTGCAGCGTGCGCAGATGGACCTCGCGGCCGCCCGCGAGACGCACCTCCACGTCCGGGCACACGAACCGCACCATGGCGAGGATGCGCAGTGCCCGCTGGGGCGTCAGATTCCATTCCTTGGCGAGCGGCGTGCCCTCGAAGGGGATCAGGAAGTTCACCGGAACCGAGTCCGGGTCCAGCTCGCGCAGTGCGAACACCACGTCGACCAGATCCTCGTCGCTCTCGCCCATGCCCGCGATCAGACCCGAGCAGGCGGAGAGACCGGCGTCGTGCGCCTTCTGGACGGTGTCCACGCGGTCCGCGTAGGTGTGGGTGGTCGTGATGTCCCCGTACGTCCCCTCGGACGTGTTGAGGTTGTGGTTGTACGCATCCGCACCGGCCTCGCGCAGCCGCTCCGCCTGCCCTTCGGAGAGCAGCCCGAGGCACGCGCACACCTCGACGCCCTCGTTCTGCTCCTTGATGGCCGCGATGGTCTTCGAGACGCGGTCGACGTCACGGTCCGTCGGGCCGCGGCCGCTGGCGACCAGGCAGACCCGCTTCGCGCCGCCCGCGACGCCGGCGGCGGCCGCCTCGGACGCCTCGTCCGGCTTCAGCCAGGTGTACTTGAGGATCTCCGCCTTGGAACCGAGCCGCTGGGAACAGTACGAGCAGTCCTCGGGACAGAGCCCTGACTTGAGGTTGACGAGATAGTTCAGTTTCACCCGCCGCCCGAACCACTGGCGGCGCACCTTGCCGGCCGCGGCCACCACATCGAGCAGGTCGTCGTCGGAGGTCGCCAGCACGGCGAGGGCTTCTGCGCGGGTCGGCAGCTCGCGTCGCAGGCCCTTGTCCACCAGCGTGTTCAGGAGGTCCATGGCGCAGATCCTCGCGTACCGGGCACCCCCCGGCCAAGGAGGAACTCCACAACAGCCCCCGTTTGAGGTGTGTGTATGGCCACACTCTGACCTCTGGCGTCCCCCGCTAGGGTCTGTTCGCTGCCTACAAAAGGACCGGACCATGCCCACAGTGCCTCAGGATCCTTTCGACTGGACGGACGACGCGGCGCGCCTTCGGGCGGAGGCGGGCCTCGTCCGCGTGCTCCGCCCACGGCCTGCCGATACGGCGCTCCTCGACCTGGCGGGCAACGACTACCTCGGCCTCACCCGCAGGCCCGAGGTCACCGAGGCGGCGGCCTCGGCCGCCCGGCGCTGGGGAGCGGGGGCGACCGGGTCCCGATTGGTGACGGGCAGCACCGAACTGCACGCGGAACTTGAGCGCGAACTGGCCGGGTTCTGCGGCTTCGAGGCCGCTCTGGTGTTCTCCTCCGGGTACGCGGCGAACCTCGCGGCGCTCACGGCGCTCAGCGCGCACGGGTCCCTCATCGTCTCGGACGCCGGCAACCACGCCTCCATCGTCGACGGCTGCCGGCTGTCCCGGGCGGAGACCGCGGTGGTGGCGCACGCCGATCCGGAAGCCGTGGCCAAGACGCTCGACGCCCACCCGGGCAGGCGTGCCCTGCTCGTGTCCGACTCGGTCTTCTCGGTGGACGGCGACGCCGCGCCGCTGGCCGACTTCGCCGATGTGTGCCGCGCGCACGGTGCGGCCCTGGTCGTGGACGACGCACACGGCTTCGGCGTCCTCGGCGAGGGCGGCCGGGGAGCCCTGCACGCGGCGGGCCTCGCGGGGGCCGCGGGTGTCGTCGCCACGCTCACCCTGTCGAAGTCGCTGGGGAGCCAGGGCGGAGCGGTCCTCGGCCCGGCGCGGGTGATCGAGCATCTCGTCAACGCCGCCCGGACGTTCATCTTCGACACCGGACTCGCCCCGGCCGCGGTGGGCGCCGCCCTGGCGAGCCTGCGTGTGCTGCGCCGTGAGCCCGGTCTCGCGGACCGGGTCCGGATCGTGGCACGCACGCTGCACGGGCGGTTGACGGAGGCCGGGCTGACCTCCGCCCGGCCGGACGCGGCCGTCGTCTCCGTGCAGGCGCCGGCGCCGGAGGCGGCGGTGCGCTGGGCGGCGGACTGCCGCGCCGCGGGTCTCGCGGTGGGCTGCTTCCGGCCGCCCTCCGTACCGGACGGGATCTCAAGGATCAGGCTCACCGCGCGCGCCGACCTCACCGATCAGCAGATCCGGACGGCGGTCGCCACCATCCTGGAGACGGCGCCGAAGGGCTGAGGCGATTCCGGGGAACCGGTCGGGGCCGGGTCCGCGCGCATCCGTGCGCGGACCGGTCACCGCGGTGGCGCGGCCAGTCCGCTGACGAACCCGGTCCAGGCGGCCGGCGAGAACAGCAGGAGCGGCAGTCCGGGGTTCTTGGAGTCGCGCACGGCCAGGGCGCCGTCGGCGCACCGTGCGGTCTCCACGCAGTTGTTCATTCCGACACTGCGGCTGCTGCGCTGCCAGGAGGTGCCGGGCAGAGGGCGTACACGTGCGTCGTGAGCAGACATTGGGGGGTGCCTTCCCTACGCGCCTTCACGGATCCCCGCGACGAGATCCAACGAGTCAGTCGGCGAGAGCGCATGCGCCTGCATCGTGCGGAAGGCGGCGCCGTACGTCTCGAGGTCTTCCTTCCGTTCGAGGTAGAGACTACTCGTCAAGTGGTCGAGAACAACCACGTCTAGATCAGAAGTGTTCGGAAAGGAGAAGATAACGAAAGATCCGGTCAGTCCTACGTAGCCACCCGTGGAGAAGGGCAGCACCTGCAGCCGCACATGCGGGAGTTGGGCCATCTCCAGCACCCGGCGCAGCTGACCCCGCATCACCTCCCGGCCGCCCACCTGGCGGCGGAGTACCGCCTCGTCCAGTACTGCACTGAAGGTCAGCGGGCGTTCGGCCCGCAGTACGCGCTGACGCGCGATGCGCACCTCGACCAGTGAGTCGACCGTGGCCGTCGGCACGCCCTCCAGCGCGGAACGGGTCACCGCCCGCGCGTAGTCGGGCGTCTGCAGCAGCCCGGGCACCACCGAGGTCTCCAGCGTGCTCGCCGCGCTCGCCTGGGATTCCAGGCTGATGAAGTCCCGGTACTGCGGGGGGATCACCCCGCGATACGCGTGCCACCAGCCCTTTCCCCCGCCGTCCGCCGTGCCCGCCAGCGTCCCCAGCAGTTCGCGCAACCGCTGGTCGGCGACTCCGTAGGCATCCAGCAGGCGGGCCACATCGGCCGGTTTCACACCGCTCGTTCCGGTCTCTATGCGGCTCACCTTCGACTGGTTCCAGCCCACCAGGAGCGCCGCCTCCCGGCTCGTGAGGCCCACGCCCAGCCGCAGACCGCGCAACTCCTCCCCGAGCTTGCGCCGGCGTACCGCGGGACCCTGCCGCATGCCGTGTCTCCTCCTGTCTCCTCCGCCGGCTCCCCCGGCCGGACCGCGGCCGGCACCGGTGACCGGCCGCGGGCACCGGAGGGCACAGCGCCAAGCGCCAAGTGTGCGCCCAAATACGCTCTCGCGTAGCAGAGTTCACCGCTTTGAGCGACAGATATATGCATATCCGGGTGGATCCCCTGCCATGGGGGCGACAACAGTGGCAGTCTGGCGCGAAGCGCAGTCCGAGGCTGTTCCGGCATCCAATCCGCTACGTGCCGCGCTCCGGCAGCCCCGGTGGGAAAGGGACAGCTCGCCATGGCAGACCATCAGGAAGCCTCCGTCACTCTGCCGAGCGATCCCGCCTCGGTATCCGCCGCGCGCAGATACGTCTCCGAGGTACTGACCGACTGGGGACTGCCGGGGGAGACCGAGACCGCCGACACGATCCGCCTCATCGTCTCCGAACTCGCCACGAACGCCGTCCAGCACACCTTCGGGCTGTCCCCGACCTTCACGGTCGACGTCCGCCTCGAGCGGGACGAGTGGCTGTGCATCGGTGTGACGGACAGCCATCCGCGCCGGCCCCAGCGCCTGCCCGCGGCGGTGCAGCAGGACAACGGCCGCGGCATGGTGATCATCCGATGGCTCATCGGGGAGTGCGGGGGCAGGCTGCACGTCGACCCCACGCCGGAGGGCGGCAAGACCGTCTGGATCGCCATGCCCTGGAGCGCGGCCGAGACCGAGCCTTCGCAGTGAGCACCGGGGCCGGTCGCCGCCCGTCGGGCCACCGGGCCGTGCTTGCGGCCGGGCCGGGTACGCGGAGCGGGCACCCGCGCCGGCCCGCACGGGGCGGCCGTGCTGCCGCGGACCACCCTGCTCGCGGCGATCGTGGTCCTGCTCGGGCTGGTCTGGTTCCCGGCGGTCGCGCTGCTGGTGGACCGGCTCGGCCGCACACTGCGGCGGCCGCGTACCGGGCGCGCCGTGGAGGGATCGAGCGGCGGGGCCCTCGCCGCTCTGGGTCTCACGCTCGTGACCGCCCCGATGCTCCGTTGACGTTCCGGGCGGCCGGCGGGTCGCCGCCACCGCCCGGTGCGCGCCACCGGAGCACCGGGCGGACGGTGGACGCGGAACTAGCGCACGCGTCCGTAGCGGACGCTCTTGGACCAGATCTTCGTCAGCTTCACGACGGAACCGGTCTTCGGCGAGTGCCAGATCTTCCCGGACCCGGCGTAGATGCCGACGTGGTACACGTGTCCACGCGAATGGAAGAACACCAGGTCACCGCGCTCGCGCTGGGAGGCGGAGATGTGACGGGTGCGGTTGTACTGCTGCTGGGCCGTGCGCGGCAGTTGCTTGCCCGCCTTCTTGTAGGCGTAGAGCGTGAGCCCCGAGCAGTCGAACCGGCTCGGACCGGTGGCTCCGTACCTGTACGGAGCTCCCTTCTTCGACGCGGCGACCTTGAGAGCCTTCGTCGCGTACGCCGAGGCGGCTTGGGCCTCCGGCGCGCCACCCGGCACGATCAGCGAGCCGCCGACGGCGGCGATCGTGAGTGCCGAGACGGCACCCGTCCGGGACAGCAGGGACGGGAGATGTGTCTGCGCAGTCATGCGCAACCCTTCGTCAGCCGCCTGTGAAGGATGACCTGTCGGGTTCGGACTGGCGAAGATGCCCGGCCGCGCAAACGGCTTCACCCCAAGGGCCGCCACCGTTCCGGCGGTCGGCCCGCACTGCTGGGTCCTCCACTCCTGCCGAAGCCCTCATGTCGACCAGGCATCCGGTGCGGCGGCAGGACTCGGCGTCCGCCCGGACCGCCCCGCCGCGGTGGCGGGGGCTTGTCGTCCCAGGGATCTTGACCCACGAACTGCCGGATTTCCGAGTCGAAACGGCGATTTGTGAGGCTACTCACCACTGATCTGTTCGAGTGGACAGGGCCGTTCGGGGGACGGGGTGTCGCCGGGCGACGAGCCTCGTACCTGCGGCGGAGCCGGTCATTGGGCCAATCGGGCCATGCCTTTGCGCAACTTGCGCGGGACGAAAGTCGAAGCCCTTACTGGTCCGGATGGGCGACACCCAGTCGTACGCTTCACGGGCGCGTCGGACACCCCAGGAGACGTGTTTCGCGGTCGAGCGTCAACTCGGCCGTTCCGGCGGCACGGTGATCCGGGAGGCTCGGCGCTCCCCGTCCAACACCCGCAGCGCCCGGGCCAATGTGACGGTGTGCAGCTCACTCTCGCCGCGCATGTGCATGACCGTCAGGGCGTCGCGGAGAGCCGTGGCCCGGGCGACCAGGGCCTGTGCGGCACGAAGGGCTCCATACGTGTGTGTCCCGCGTGCCGGGTTGATCCTTCCCACCTGGTCGATCACTTCGAGATAGCTGTCGATGAACTCGCTCTCGGCGCGCGTCAGCGCGGGCAGCGGCGGCGGCTCCGGTGGCAGCACCGTCCGCTCACCCGATGCCGGCGGAAGTCAGGGACGCCTTCCGGTTCTTGACGATGTGGTCGATCAGCCCGTACTCCCTGGCGCCCGCGGCATCGAACACGGTTTCGCGATCGAGGTCGGCGGCGACACGGTCCGCGCTCCGGCCGGAATGGCGCACGAGCATGGCGGTGAGCTGCTCCCGCAGCCGCAGCAACTCCCTCGCCTGGATGTCCAGATCGGTGGGCTGCCCCTGCACCGGCTCGGGCAGGGAGGGCTGCTGGACGACCACGCGGGCGCCGGGCAGGGCCATGCGCTTGCCCGGGGTTCCGGCCGCGAGCAGCACGGCCGCGGTCGACACGGCCTGCCCCAGACAGGTGGTGACGATGTCGCAGGTCACCGTCTGCATGGTGTCGTAGATGGCGGACATGGCGCTGATCGGGCCGCCGGGCGAGTTGACGTAGAGCGAGATGTCCTGGTCCGGTGCGGCGTACTCCAGGTACAGGAGCTGTGCGATGACGTCGTTGGCGGAGGTGTCGTCCACGGGGGCGCCGAGGAAGACGATCCGCTCGCCGAGCAGTTTGGCGTACGGGTCGAGCGTGCGCTGCCCGCCGCTCGTACGTTCGGTGAACTCGGGCAGGACGTGACGGGCGGACGGACGGTTCACGGCAACCACTCCTCAAGCGGCCGCCCCCGCGGCCACGTCTGCTGCGGCCTCTGTAAAAAATGTACAGGACGTACAGGCCGTTATGATGGGGAGCATGGCCTACGAGATTCCGGTGACGCAAGCCCGAGCTGAACTCGCCGAGCTGATCAACCGCGTCGTCTACGGTGGCGAGCGGGTCGTCGTGACCCGCCACGGGAAGCCGCTCGTGGCCCTGGTGTCCGCCGCTGACCTGGAGCGACTGGAGGCCGCGGAGCAGGCGGCCGAGGAATCCGTGATCCCCTCCGTGTCGTCCCTGCGCTCCGCCGAACCGTCCGCTCCCGGCGAACGCGGCCGCTTCGGCATCGCGGCGGAGCACCGGCCGCCGGGCACGCGCGGCGGGGCCTGACCCGGCCCCCGGGAGTGCGGACGGAGCGCACGAGTGGCGGAGGCCGACCCCGCCGGCTCCGTCGCGCACCCGCACCGGCCGCCGGTGGTGGACGCCGCGCCGGTGCGCCCCGTGCGAGCGGCGAGGCCGCACGCTCCCGTCCGCCACAGCGGGAAACGCGCGGCCGTCCAGGGGCCGGGAGGCCGGGGCCCGTTCGTTCGAACCGCCTGCGCAGGGCGGGGCCGGCCGCCCGGGCGGTCAGCCGGCCGGTGCCGGCTCCACGGGGCGAGTCGCCGCGACGGCAGGGGCGGCGGTGCGGCGGCGTCCGCCGATCAGCACGGCGGCCATGCCCAGGGCCGCCCACAGCGACAGGGTCAGCGTGGCCGCGCCGGCCTCGCGACCGTCGAAGTACGCCACCGACCGCAGCAGTGAGCCGCCGGCGCCCGGCGGCAGCCATTGCCCGATCAGCCCGGCCGGTTCCGGCAGCATTTCCGGCGCGGTCGCCACACCCGAGAACGGGTTGCCCAGGAGCACGATCAGCAGCGCGCCCAGGCCGAATCCGGGAGGCCCCAGCAGGGCGGCGAGACCGGCGACGGTGGCGCCCACCGCCAGGGTGGCCAGCGTGAACGCTCCCGCTTCGGCCCACCAGTTCCCCGCGAGGACCCCGAGCCAGCTGTGCGTGAGCGCGGTGGCGGTGATGCCCACGAGTACCGCGGCACCCGTGAGTGCCAGCGCCGACCTGGCCCCGCGCAGCCCGAGTCCGGTCACCATCGCTCCGGCCGTCACTCCCGCCAGGGCGAGCGGCAGCACGCTGGAGGCCAGCGCGCTGCCTCGGGCGTCGCCGGCGGGGGTCGCGACCACGTCCTCGACGGCCACCCGGGTGCCGGGCGGAGCCCCCGCCGTCAGCGACTCCTTGAGCAACTGGGCGACGACGGAGCTCGCGGCCGACGCCGTCAGCACCTTCGGCCCCGCCGGCGTCATGGCCACCGCTCCGTATACGGCGCGGTCCTCGATCGCCTCACGGGCCGCGGCCTCGTCGTCGTAGCGGTGCACCTCGAACGCGCCCTGCCGGTGTTCGAAGCGCTCCTCCAGTGGTGCGGCGGCCGCGGCGGGACCCGCGATGCCGATGGGCAGGTCGTGCGGTGCCGTACGGGCCGCGGGCCAGGCGAAGGCCCACAGGGCGAGGGCCGCGACGGCCGGTATCAGAAGCATCACCGCGATCGCGCGGCGCGCCGGGGAGGCGGTGGGCATGGGTACCTCGTTTCGGGGTGGGGCGTACGGATCGATCAAAAAGAAGGATCGTTCGTTTTATGTTGTTCCACTGTTCTGACGTGGGCGTCAGTTGTCAAGAAGGAATGTTCGTTTTAGTTTTGGACCATGGCTCGCGTATCCCAGGAGCACCTCGAGGCCCGCCGGCGGCAGATCCTCGACGGAGCCGCCCGCTGCTTCGCCCGCAACGGCTTCCACGCCACGTCGATGCAGGACGTCCTCGGCGAGGTGGGGCTGTCGGCCGGCGCCGTCTACCGCTACTTCAAGGGCAAGGACGAACTGATCTCGGCCATCGCGCGCGAGGCGTTCGCCGGCATACGAGGAGCCTTCGAGGACGCGGCCGCGATGGCGGTGCCGCCCACTCCGGACGTGCTGCTCGGACGCGTGCTGCGGACCTTTCTGGAGGAGCAGGTCCCCGGCGGCGACCGGCAGGCCTTCGCCCGCCTCATCGTCCAGGTCTGGACGGAGACGCTCCGGAACGACCAGCTGGCCGCGATCCTGAACGAGGGCTACCACGGCATGCGGCAGGCCTGGTCGCAGGTGGTCGAGGCGTACCGGGCGAGCGGCATCCTGCCCGCCGACGTGCCCGCCGACCACGTCGCCCGGACGATGATCGCCACGGCGCAGGGATTCATCGCCCAGCAGGCGCTGTTCGGCGACGTGCGTGTCGAGGTGCTCGAGGACGGGTTGCGCGCGCTGATGTCCATGCAAGTGCCCAAGGCCAGTTAACGCGCCGGAAAAACTTCCGCCTTAACGTTCAAACCTTGGCAGCGGAAAGGCCGTGGAGAGTCAACAGACTGTTGACGTCCACTACCGTCCGCCGCACCCGGTTGGGTCCGGGCAGGCCGACTGTGAGGTGGAGAACGTGCAACTGACGCCGCATGAGCAGGAACGGCTGCTCATCCATGTCGCCGCGGACGTCGCGGAGAAGCGCAGGGCACGAGGGGTGAAGCTCAACCACCCCGAGGCCGTGGCCCTCATCACCACGCACATCCTGGAGGGCGCCCGCGACGGCCGCACCGTCGCCGAACTCATGGCCTCCGGGCGGAAGGTCCTCACCCGCGACGACGTCATGGACGGCATCCCCGCGATGATCCACGACGTCCAGGTCGAGGCGACCTTTCCCGACGGCACCAAACTCGTCACCGTCCACGACCCGATCGTCTGACGGGAGCGAGCCGATGATCCCCGGAGAGATCCTGCACGCCGACGGGCCGGTCCGGCTGAACGAGGGCCGCGAGGTCACCCGGCTGACCGTGCTCAACGCCGCCGACCGGCCTGTACAGGTCGGCTCCCACTACCACTTCGCCGAGGCCAACCCCGGCCTCGACTTCGACCGGGCCGCCGCGCGCGGCCTGCGGCTGAACATCGCGGCGGGCACCGCCGTCCGGTTCGAGCCGGGAATCCCCGTCGAGGTCGCACTCGTGCCGATCGCCGGGCTGCGCGTCGTGCCGGGACTGCGCGGCGAGACCGCGGGGCCGCTCGACTCGCGCGACGCCCGTGCGGAGAACGGAGCCTCCCGTGCTTGAGCTGCCGCGCGCTGTGTACGCCGATCTCTTCGGCCCCACGACAGGCGACCGGATCCGACTCGCCGACACCGATCTCCTCGTGGAGATCGAGGAGGACCGCTCGGGCGGCCCCGGACGCGCGGGCGACGAGGCGGTCTTCGGCGGGGGCAAGGTGATCCGGGAGTCCATGGGCCAGTCCCGTACGACACGGGCGGAAGGCGCCCCGGACACGGTGGTCACGGGGGCGGTGGTCATCGACCACTGGGGAGTCGTGAAGGCGGACGTCGGCATCCGCGACGGCCGGATCACCGGGATCGGCAAAGCGGGTAACCCGGACACCATGGACGGCGTCCATCCCGACCTCGTCATCGGGCCGGAGACCGAGATCATCGCGGGCAACGGGAAGATCGTCACGGCGGGCGCCGTGGACGCACACGTCCACTTCATCTCGCCCACCGTCGTCGAGCAGGCCCTGACGTCCGGGATCACCACGCTCGTCGGCGGGGGCACGGGGCCTGCGGAGGGGACGAAGGCGACCACGATCACGCCCGGACCCTGGCATCTCGCCCGGATGTTCGAGGCGCTCGAGTCGTTCCCCGTCAACATCGGGCTGCTGGGCAAGGGCAACACGACATCCCGCGAGGGCATGTACTCCCAACTGCGCGGCGGAGCGCTCGGCTTCAAGATCCATGAGGACTGGGGCGCCACCCCGGCCGCCATCGACGCCTGCCTCGGCGTGTGCGAGGAGACCGGCGCGCAGCTGGCCATCCACACCGACACGCTCAACGAGGCCGGATTCGTGGGCGACACGCTCGCCGCGATCGCGGGCCGTACGATCCACGCCTACCACACCGAGGGAGCGGGCGGCGGGCACGCGCCGGACATCATCACCGTCGTCTCGGAGCCGTATGTCCTCCCCAGCTCCACCAACCCGACCCGGCCGCACACCGTCAACACCATCGAGGAGCACCTCGACATGCTGATGGTCTGCCACCACCTCAACCCGGCCGTGCCGGAGGACCTCGCCTTCGCCGAGTCCAGGATCAGGCCGTCGACGATCGCCGCCGAGGACGTCCTCCACGACATCGGCGCCATCTCCATCATCTCGTCCGACTCACAGGCCATGGGGCGGGTCGGCGAGGTCGTCCTGCGGACCTGGCAGACCGCGCACGCAATGAAGCGGCGCCGCGGCGCCCTGCCGGGTGACGGCCGCGCGGACAACCAGAGGGTCCGCCGGTACGTCGCCAAGTACACGATCAATCCGGCCGTGGCCCAGGGCCTCGACCACGAGATCGGCTCGGTCGAGCCCGGCAAGCTCGCCGACCTGGTGCTGTGGGAGCCCGCGTTCTTCGGGGTGAAGCCCCAACTCGTGCTGAAGGGCGGACAGATCGCCTACGCGCAGATGGGCGACGCCAACGCCTCCATCCCCACTCCGCAGCCCGTGCTCCCGCGTCCCATGTTCGGCGCAATGGGCAGGGCACCGGCGGCCAACTCGTTCAACTTCGTCGCCGAGGCGGCGATCGGGGACGGGCTCCCCGAACGCCTCGGCCTGGGCAAGCGTTTCGTCCCGATCCGCAGTACCCGTGGCGTCACCAAGGCGGACATGAAGGAGAACGACGCCCTGCCCCGCGTCGAGGTCGATGCGGACACCTTCACGGTGACCATCGACGGCGACGCGGTCGAGCCCGCACCCGCCGGTGAACTGCCGATGGCCCAGCGCTACTTCCTGTTCTGATCATGGAGCATGTCATCGACCCGCACACGGAGGCCGTGGTCAACGGCCTCCGTCCGCTCCGGTCGCCCGGTCGGGACCAGGGCACCGGACCCGCAGGGGACGGGCACGCGGCCGCGGGATCGCGCCGGGCGGAGGAGGCCGGACCACGGTCCGGTGCCCCGGCGCGAGCCGCGCTGCTCGTCCTCGCCGACGGGCGGTTCCCCGCCGGAGGACACGCACATTCCGGCGGGGCCGAGGCGGCGGTGAGGGCGGGCCGCCTGGGCGATGCCCGGGACCTCGCGGAGTTCTGCCGGGGACGGCTGCACACCACGGGCCTGACCGCCGCCGGGCTGGCCGCCGCGGCGGCCGCCGGGCTGGACCCGCTCGCTCTCGACGCGGCCGCCGACGCCCGCACCCCCTCGCCCACCCTGCGCGCGTCCGCGCGCAGACTCGGCCGGCAGCTGATGCGAGCCGCCCGTGCCACCTGGCCGTCACCGGAACTCGACGCCCTCGCCCGCGCCCTTCCGAAGGGGGCTCACCAGCCGGTCGTCCTGGGGCTCACCGCCCGTGCCGCGGGCCTCGGACCCGAGGACGCCGCGCACTGTGCCGTGTACGAGTCGGTCGGCGGTCCGGCCACCGCCGCGGTGCGGCTGCTGAGCCTGGACCCCTTCGAGGCCACCGCCGTCCTCGCCAGGCTGGCTCCCGACATGGACCGGGTCGCCGCGCGGGCCGTGACCGCGGCCCGGGAGGCCGCCGAACGGGGCACGGACGCACTCCCCGCCGCCTCGGCCCCGCTGCTGGACATCACCGCCGAGCAGCACGCCGCCTGGCCCGTACGGCTCTTCGCCTCCTGACGCCGCATGCCCGCAACCCCGGCCCGCAGCCCCGGCCCGCAGCCCCGGCCCGCAGGCCGGAGCCCGCAGCGCCGCGAACATTCGGCCGGGTGAACCCACGACGAGCCCTCACGCACCAGCACACCGACCCGGAGCAGCACACGCTCCGCAGCACACCAGGGAGCCGCCACATGCATCTCGACCACACGCACGAGCATCCCGGCCCGGCCGCCGTGAGCGCCGACGCGGTACGCCCCGACGGCACCCGGCGCGCCCTGCGCGTCGGCCTCGGCGGACCGGTCGGCTCAGGCAAGACGGCCACCGTCGCAGCGCTCTGCCGGACCCTGCGAGACCAGCTCTCCATCGCCGTCGTCACCAACGACATCTACACCCGCGAGGACGCCGAGTTCCTGCTGCGCAGCGCCGTCCTGCCGCCCGAGCGGATCCAGGCCGTCGAGACCGGTGCCTGCCCGCACACGGCGATCCGCGACGACATCTCCGCCAACCTCGAAGCGGTCGAGGACCTCGAGGACGCGGTCGGACCGCTCGACCTGATCCTGGTCGAGTCCGGTGGCGACAACCTCACCGCCACCTTCTCCAAGGGCCTCGTGGACGCGCAGATCTTCGTCATCGACGTCGCCGGCGGCGACGACATCCCCCGCAAGGGCGGACCCGGCGTCACCACCGCCGACCTCCTCGTCGTGAACAAGACCGACCTCGCCCCCTACGTCGGCTCCGACCTGGAGCGCATGGCCCGCGACGCCAAGGAGCAGCGGGGCGAACTCCCCGTGGTCCTCACCTCGCTGACCGGTGCGGACGGCGTGCGTCCGGTTGCCGAGTGGGTGTGCGACCGGCTCCGCGCCTGGACCGCCGAATGAGGGCCGGATGAGCGTCCGGGCCACCGCACGGGTCGTCGCCGAGCGCGACGGGCTCCCCGTGCTGGAGAGCGACGGTCCGCTGGCCCTGCGCCGCACCCGCGCTGCGGGACCGTACACGCGCGTCACCCTGGTCGGTGCCATGAGCGCCCCGCTCGGCGGGGACCGGCTCGCGATCGAGGCCGACGTGCGCGCGGGCGCCCGCCTGCTCATGGACTCCGCCGCGGCCACCGTGGCGCTGCCCGGGCGCACGCCGGGAGCCGCCGGCTACGACGTCTCGCTGGAGGTGGGGGAGGACGCCGAACTGCGCTGGCTGCCCGAGCAGCTGATCTCGGCGCGCGGCAGCGAGCTGCGGATGCACACGCGGGTGGCACTCGCCGCGACGGCGCGCTTCGTGCTGCGCGAGGAACAGATCCTCGGCCGGCACGGCGAGGAGACCGGCACGCTCACCACCCGCCTCACCGTCCACCGCGCGGGCCGCCCCCTGCTGGACCAGGAACTCGCCTTCGGCCCCGGCGCGCCCGGCGGATGGGACGGCGGGGCGCTGCTCGGCGGCCATCGGGCGGTCGGTCAACTCCTCGTGGTGGATCCCGATTTCGCCGACAAGCCCCCACAGGCCCGGCAGCTCGGGGAGACCGCCGTGCTCACCCCGCTCGCGGGCCCGGCACTCGTGGTCACCGCGGTCGCGACCGATGCGTTGCGCCTGCGCCGGATTCTCGACACCGCCCTGGACGACGTCGCCGGAGGCTGAGCCGCGAGCCGCGAAGTGGGGACTGGGAATGCGTGCCCGGCGTGACCGTCGACGGGCGGCGCGGTCCCTGCCCTGCCCGCACCGCACGTCGATCCGCCCGTCATGGGTCAGCGTCTCAGCCGGGGGAAGCGCCGTCCCTTCGACCCGTCGGCCTGGGCCGCCTTGACCTTGACCGCGTACTCGTCGACGTACTGCTGTCCGGACAGGGCGAGGATCTCGTACATGATCTCGTCCGTCACGGCGCGCAGCACCGCCTTCTCGTGCTCCATCCCCTCGTAACGGGAGAAGTCCAGCGGCTCGCCGAAGCGGATCGTCACCCGTTTGATCTTCGGCAGGACCTGCCCCGGCGGCTGGATCTCGAAGGTGCCGACCATCGCGCAGGGCACGACGGGCACCCGCGCGGTCAGCGCCATGACGGCGACGCCGACCTTGCCCTTGTAGAGCCGGCCGTCGTGCGACCGCGTGCCCTCCGGGTAGATGCCGAGCAACTCGCCCTTGCCCAGCACTCCGAGGCCCTCGCGGATCGCCGCCTGGCCCGCTTCCTTGCCGGAGCGGTCCACCGGGATCTGTCCGGCGCTGCGGAAGAAGGCGGCCGTCAGCCGGCCCTTGAGACCCGGACCGGTGAAGTACTCGGCCTTGGCGAGGAACGTGATGCGCCGCTTCAGGATGGCCGGCATCAGGAAGTGGTCGGAGAACGACAGATGGTTGCCGGCGACGATCGCCGCACCGTCCGCGGGGACGTGCTCGAGGCCCTCGATCCTGGGGCGGAACAGCAGCCGCAGCAGCGGTCCCAGGATGACGTATTTGAGCACGTAGTAGAACACGGTGTCGCTCCCAACTCTACCGATTCGGCTTGGGGGCCGCGTGGTGCCGGATCACGGCGCGAATGCACCCGGCAATTCGGTCCGCATGCCCGATCGTCCACCGTCGTGTCCGACCGGACTCATGCCGACTCCTTGCCCAGTTGTATGACAGCCTTTCAGGCGCCGCCATGGGTGGTGGGGACACCTGTGGGTGTGGTGACCGATCGTAGTCGGGCCGGTCCGCGGGGCGGAGTGCCAGGTGGGTGGAGCGGCAAGGTTCCCGGGTCCACGGGTGGTTCGACCGGATCGTGACCGACGGGGCGCCGGCGGCGTCCCGTCGGGAGATCGGGCCGTCGTCCGGAACGGGAACAAAGCCGGTGCCCGCGGAGTCGTTCCTGGAGAGGGAGCGACCCCGTGCTCCCCGTGGCGAAGGGGATTCCGTGAAGGCAGTGGTGATCGGTGCGGGCGGTATCGGCGGCTACTTCGGGGGCAGGCTCGCGGCCGCCGGGCACGACGTCCGTTTCGTCGCGCGGGGTGCCCGGCTCGAAGCCCTGCGGCGTGACGGACTGACGGTGCAGAGCCCCGCCGGGGATCTCTCGCTGCCGGTACGGGCGACCGACGACCCCGGGGAGATCGGCGAGGCCGACTACGTGCTCGTGTGCGTCAAGACCCGGCAGCTGCCCTCCGTGCTCGGCACCCTCGCCCCGCTGATCGGCCCGGACACGGCGGTGCTTCCCCTCCAGAACGGTGTGGAGGCCCCGGCCGAGGTCGCCGCCGCCGTCGGACAGGAGGCGGTCGTACCGGGCATCGCGAAGATCATCGCGTTCCTCGACGGCCCCGGGCGGATCCGTCACGTGGGCGGGGCGGGCTCACTCACCTTCGGCGAGTGGGACAACAAGGAGACCCCGCGCGTCAAGCGCCTCAAGGACGCCCTCGACGAGGCCGGGGTGACCGCCGTCGTGCCCGACGACATCTGGCGGGAGCTGTGGGCGAAGTTCCTGTTCGTCGTCCCGCTCGGCGGCCTGGGTGCCGTCACCGACGCGACCATCGGCGAGTTCCGCTCCCGTCCCGGCACCCGGCGGCTGCTGGAGGAGGCGATGACGGAGATCCACCGGCTCGCGCAGGCGCGCGGCGTCGCACTTCCCGCCGACATCGTCCCGGCCACGCTGGCCTTCGTCGACCAGCAGCCTGCCGAGGGCACCTCCTCGCTGCACCGTGACATCGCGTCCGGCAGGCCGTCCGAGCTGGAGGCATGGACCGGCGCGGTCGTCCGGCTCGGCGAGCGGAGCGGGACACCCACGCCCGTGAACGGGTTCCTCTACGAGGTGCTGGGCCTGCGCGAGTCCCGGGCGGCGCAGGCCCGCTGACTGCCCGGCCGCCGATCACCGATCCGCGTCCCGCCGCTGACGGCCCGGCCCGGCCACCGCGGTCACGTGGGCTTGGACACGAGCAGCCCCACCGTGACGAGCCCGAGCACGACCCAGCCGAACCACAGCCAGCCGTTGCTGCCGAGCGCCACGGTGTAGGCCGTCACGACCACCAGGGACGCCACGGTGAGCACACCCATCGTCTTCGTGGAACCGGACATCGCGCCCTCCTCCGGGCCGGTGCCGCGGCTGCGAGCCGCGGTCAGGGCCGTGGAGCCATCGTCACCCCTGACGACGGGAGCGCGCTACTCCCGGGCGCCCGTCACCGCGCGCCGGACCGGGAGCCCGCGCGCTCCGGGGCGCCGCCCTGCCGGGCCCGCGCCGGTCAGCGGCTGCGCGCCTGGAGCGAGGCCAGATACGCGTTGTAGGCCTCCAGCTCCTTGTCGCCGTCCCGGTCCGCGGCCCGGTCCTTGCGGACGGCCTGGCGCTGCTCGGAGCGGTACCACTGGAACACCAGGGCGATCAGTACCAGCACCGACGGGATCTCGCTGAACGCCCAGGCGATGCCGCCCGCGGCGTTCTGGTCGGAGAGCGCGGTGATCCCGAGCGACGCCGGGGGATCGGCGTACGCCCGCACCATCGGCTCGGACGCCATCATCAGCGCGATGCCGAAGAACGCGTGGAAGGGCATGCCCGCGAAGAGCTCCAGCATCCGCATCACGTAGCCGGGGCGGTGCGGGCCCGGGTCCACGCCCATGATCGGCCAGAAGAAGATCAGTCCGACGGCGAGGAAGTGCACCATCATCCCGATGTGACCGGGCTTGGAGCCCATGAGGAAGTCGAAGAGCGGGGTGAAGTAGAGGCCGTACAGGCTCGCGATGAACATCGGGATCGTGAACGCGGGGTGCGTGATGATCTTCATGTAGCGGCTGTGCAGCACGGCGAGCAGCAGCTCGCGAGGGCCCTTGCGGCCGCGGCCCGCCGGCGGCAGCGCGCGCAGCGCCAGGGTCACCGGAGCGCCGAGCAGCAGCAGGATCGGCGACAGCATGCTGATCACCATGTGCTGGACCATGTGGACGCTGAACATGACCATGCCGTAGTCGTTCAGCTTGGTGCACATCACCAGCGCGATGCTCAGCACGCCGGCGGTGAAGAAGACCGTCCGGCCCACCGGCCAGGCGTCACCGCGCCGGCGCAGCCGTGCCACCCCCCAGCCGTAGAGCGCCAGCCCCACGAGACAGCCGGCCAGGAAGAACGGATCCGCGGAGAACTCGAGCCCCCTGCCCAGCGTGAACGGCGGCAGGTCCATCGGCATCCCGTGCTCGCCGTGCCCGCTGTGATCCATCTGCGTACTCCTGGAGCGTCCTGATTCGCGCTTGTTGTCCGGACAAGACTAGAACCGCCCCCGGTCGCCGCTGCGACCGGGGGCGGTTCCACGCTCGGGAGCCTGCCTCAGAGGACCGTCTCGGCCTCTTCGTACCGGTCCTCCGGGACCGTCTTCAGCGTCTCCACCGCCTGTGCCAGCGGAACCATCGTGATGTCCGTACCGCGCAGCGCGGTCATCATGCCGAACTCACCGCGGTGCGCCGCCTCGACGGCGTGCCAGCCGAACCGGGTGGCGAGGACGCGGTCGTACGCGGTCGGCGTACCGCCGCGCTGGACGTGGCCGAGGATCACCGGCCGGGCCTCCTTGCCGAGCCGCTCCTCCAGCTCGACGGAGAGCTGCCGGGCGACACCGGCGAAGCGCTCGTGCCCGTACATGTCCTTGCCGCCCTCGTCGAAGTCCATGGAACCCTCGCGCGGCTTGGCGCCTTCGGCGACGACGACGATCGCGAACCGCTTGCCGGCCTCGAACCTGGCGCCGACCCGCTTGGTCAGCTCCTCGATGTCGAAGGGACGCTCGGGCACGACGATGGCGTGCGCGCCGGCCGCCATGCCGGAGTGCAGGGCGATCCAGCCGGTGTGCCGCCCCATGACCTCGACGATCAGCACCCGCTGGTGGGACTCGGCGGTGGTCTTCAGCCGGTCCAGGGCCTCGGTCGCGACGCCGACGGCGGTGTCGAAGCCGAAGGTGACGTCGGTCGAGGCGATGTCGTTGTCGATGGTCTTCGGCACGCCCACGATCGGCAGACCGGCCTGGGCCAGCAGGTTCGCCGCCTTCAGCGTGCCCTCGCCGCCGATCGGGATGATCGCGTCGAGGCCCAGCTCGGCGACGTGTCCCTTGGCCCGCTCGACGCCGTCGACGAGATGGGCGGGCTGCACCCGCGAGGAACCGAGGATCGTGCCGCCGCGGGCGAGGATGCCCGCCACGGCGTCGAGGTCGAGCTTGCGGTAGTCGGCCTCCAGCAGGCCCTTCCAGCCGTCGTGGAAACCGATCACCTCGTCGCCGTGGTCGACGACGGCGCGGTGCACGACGGAGCGGATGACCGCGTTGAGCCCGGGGCAATCGCCGCCGGAGGTGAGGACGCCAATGCGCATAGCCCGAGAACCTTTACAACGTGGGCCGACTCCCGGACCACGTCGTCCGGTTGGATCCCTGCCACCCTACCGGCGCAGGGTGGCGGGAGCCGAACCGGTCGTCCGCACAGTGGACACTGTAGGTTCGTACGATCCGGGCTGCCGTACGAACGGCGTGCTCAGCGGCCCGTCAGGCGGGCTGGGTGGCGGCTGCGATGCGCTCCGCGCGCAGCGCCTCGTACCACCGGTCGTCGGTGGGCGGCAGCGCGTTCACGTCGAGTGCCAGCTTCAGCAGCAGGTCCGCGATCTGCGGATTGCGGGCCATGACGGGTCCGTGCATGTACGTGCCGAAGACGGTGTCGTTGTACGCGCCCTCGGTGCCGTCGCCGGTGCCGTTGCCCTTGCCGAAAACGGTCCGGGCGAACGGACGGGCGGTCGGGCCGAGGTGGGTGATGCCCTGGTGGTTCTCGAAGCCCGTGAGCTGGGGCAGGCCCAGCCGCGGGTCGATGTCCGCCAGTACGTCCCCGACGCAGCGCTCGCCCTCGCCGCGGGTCGAGACCACGTCGAGCAGGCCGAGGCCCGGCTCGCGCTCTCCCAGGTCGTTGATGAACTCGTGGCCCAGGATCTGGTAGCCGGCGCAGACGGAGAAGATGATCGCGCCGTTGGCGGCGGCCCGGGAGAGCCCGCCGTCGCGCCGCAGCCGCTCGGCCGCCAGGCGCTGCGGCCGGTCCTCGCCGCCGCCGATGAGATAGATGTCGCCGGACGTCGGCACCGGCTGGTCGCTGCGGACGTCGACGCGGGTGACACCCAAACCGCGCTGGCGCGCGCGGCGCTCCACGACCAGGGCGTTGCCCTGGTCACCGTACGTGCTGAGCAGGTCCGGGTAGACCCACACCAGGCGCAGGCTGCTGTCGCTCATGCTCGTAATCCTCTGCGGTCAGTGGGGTCAGTTGCCGACGCGGCGGCGGACGTCCTGGAAGGCGGTGTAGTTGGCGATCAGCTCGATCCGCCCGGGCGGGGAGAGCCGCACGGCCTCGTCCACGTCCTCGGCGACACGGAAGTCCAGCCCCGCGACCTCCAGCCGCACGGCGAGGTCCAGCTTGCGGTCGCCGATCACGACGATGGGGTGGCCGGCGAGCCGGGTGTAGTCGACGTCCCACAGCCAGGAGGTGTCCGTGCCGTCGGCGCCGCGTGCGTTGACGGACAGGATCACCGGGGTGGGCGGCGGGTCGATCAGGGAGAACGTCTCCAGCCAGCCGGCCGGGTTCTTCGCCAGCAGCAGCCGCAGATCACGGCCCTGGAAGGACACGACGTCGTACCGGCCGGCCACGGCCTGCACCTGGTACATGCGCTCCAGGGCAACCTGCGGCGGCACGCCGAAGACCGCGGCGACCGCGGCGGAGGTGGCGGCGTTGGCCTTGTTGGCGCGGCCCGGCAGCTGGAGGTGGATCGGCCAGGCGGACCCGTGCGGGTCGAGGACGTGGTCACCGCTGAGGGCCCAGCTCACGGCCGGCCGGCGGAACCCGCACTCGCCGCAGAACCAGTCGTCACCGGGCCGCTGCATCACACCGCCGCAGGCGGGGCAGGACCAGGCGTCGTCCTTCCACTCCTGGCCGGCGGCGACCCAGACGACGTTGGGGGAGGAGGACGCGGCCCAGACGATCAGGGGGTCGTCGGCGTTGGCGACGACGACGGCCTTGGTACCGGACAGGCCCTCGCGCCACTTCTCGGCCAGCATCCGGGTCTCGGCCGCGCGGTCCAGCTGGTCGCGGGAGAGGTTCAGCAGGGCGATGGCCTTGGGGGTGGTGTCGCGGGCGACCCCGGCGAGGTACTTCTCGTCGACCTCGATGACGCCGTAGCGGGCGTCCGAGCCGCCGGCCAGCGCGGAGGTGATGCCGGCCGGCATGTTCGCGCCCAGGGCGTTCGACACGACCGGGCCGGCCGCGCGCAGGGCCTCGGCGATCAGCCGGGTGGTGGTGGTCTTGCCGTTCGTCGCCGACACCAGGATCACGTCCAGGTGCTGCGCCAGCCTGCTCAGCAGATCGGGGTCGAGTTTGAGGGCAACCCGGCCGCCGATCACCGATCCGCTGCCGCGTCCCGCTGCGCGCGACACCGCCGCTGCGGCCTTTCCGGCCGTCACGGCGAGCTTGGCACGCGGCGACAGCGACTCTGCGTTGCCAGGGTGTCCTGCCATCGTCCTTGATCCTCCTTGCGTCGGTCGGGGCTCAGCCTATCGACCTCCGGACGGCGGCCCGAACTGCGGCTCCGTCACGAAACCCGGAGGTCACCGGCGCGAGGTGCGGAACGTACCCTTACGGCCATGCGAAACCGTCCGATCCCCGGCAGTTCCGGCCTGGTACGGGCCATGAGCCTGTTCGGCGATCCGGTGCTCCACGCGCCCTGCGAGCCCGTCACCGACTTCGGCCCGTCCCTGACACGGCTGATCGAGGACATGTACGCCACCATGTACGCCGCGAAGGGGGTGGGTCTCGCCGCCAACCAGATCGGTGTGCCGCTGCGGGTCTTCGTGTACGACTGCCCCGACGACGAGGACGTCCGCCGGCTCGGGCACGTGGTCAACCCGCGGCTCGTCCTCGCCGACGGCATCGAGATGCGCGGCCCGGAGGGCTGTCTGTCCCTGCCGGGCATCGAGGCGGGCACACCGCGGTACGACCACGCGGTGGTCGAGGGTGTGACGAGCGACGGCGACCCGGTGCGGGTGGACGGGACGGGCTTCTTCGCCCGGTGCCTGCAGCACGAGTGCGACCACCTGGAGGGCGGCGTCTACCTGGACCGGCTCACCGGCCTGCGCCGCGCCCGCGCCCTGCGCGCGGTCCGCCGGGCGCCGTGGGGCCGGCGGTAGCGAGCGCTGCCGGGCGGTGCGGCCGGGGCGGAACCCGCCGGCCCGTCGGGTCAGAAGCCCGGACTGCCCGGGCGGTCCTCGGCGACGGAGAGGCCGCCCCACAGCAGGTCCGCGAGACTGCGCACCAACTGCGCCCGGGAGCAGGGGCGTTCGCCGAGCCACCAGTCGCCCGCGCCGTGCATCATGCCGACGATGCCATGGGCCCAGATCCTGGCCAGCTCGCCCCCGCCGGGGCCGAGGTCGACGCGCTCGGCGATCACCTTGCCCAGCTCCTCGCCGAGTCTGCGCAGCAGCGGCGCGGTGTGCCGGCCGACGTCGAAGCCCTGCTCCGACTGGTGGGAGTCCTCCGCGGGGTGCATCAGGAACCGGTAGACCTGGGGCCGGGCCTCGATCGCCGCCAGATAGGTGTCGAGGGTGTGCTCGACGCGCTCCCGCCGGTCGGAGCTGGCGTCGATCGCCGCGCGCAGAGCGGCCAGCAGGCCGTCGGTGTGACGCTTGGCGAGCGCTCGGTAGAGCCCGCTCTTGTCGCCGAAGTGCCGGTAGAGGATCGGCTTGGTGATCCCGGCCTCGGCGGCGATCGCGTTCATGGATGCCTGCGGGCCGTCCCGGAGTACCACGCGGTCGGCGGCTTCGAGCAGCTCGCGACGCCGCTGGTCGGCCGACCGCTGCTGGTCGCCCTGGTGAGTGGTGGTGGTCTCCATGGTCTCTCCCCGCCCGTGCTGAATCCTGAGGCCTGCGAAACGTAACACTCCGCAGGGCCCGCCCGCCGACCGCACCGATGGCGGTTGACAGCCTCTACGCACCGGTAACAGACTGCGGTTACCGGTAGTAACATGCGTGCGGAGCACATCAGGAGGGGACATGACCGAGTTCGCGCTCGATCTCAACGACGACCAGAAGCAGGTCCGCGACTGGCTGCACGGCTTCGCCAAGGACGTGATCCGCCCGGCCGCCGCGGAGTGGGACGAGCGTGAGGAGACCCCCTGGCCGGTCATCCAGGAGGCCGCCAAGGTCGGCATCTACTCGCTCGACTTCTACGCCCAGCAGTTCTTCGACCCCACCGGGCTCGGCATCCCGATGGCCATGGAGGAGCTCTTCTGGGGCGATGCCGGTATCGCCCTCTCCATCGTCGGCACGGGCCTCGCCGCCGTCGGCGTCCTCGCCAACGGCACCGAGGAGCAGATCGGCACCTGGATCCCGCAGATGTACGGCGACGTCGACGACGTGAAGGTCGCCGCGTTCTGCTCCTCCGAGCCCGACGCCGGCTCCGACGTCGGCGCGATGCGGACCCGAGCCGTCTACGACGAGGCCAAGGGCGAGTGGGTGCTCAACGGCACCAAGACCTGGGCGACCAACGGCGGAATAGCCAACGTCCACGTCGTCGTCGCCGTCGTCGACCCCGACCTCGGCACCAAGGGCCACGCCTCCTTCATCGTGCCGCCGAACACCCCCGGCCTCTCCCAGGGGCAGAAGTTCAAGAAGCACGGCATCCGCGCCTCGCACACCGCCGAGGTGGTGCTGGAGAACGTCCGCGTCCCCGGTTCCTGCCTGCTCGGCGGCAAGGAGAAGCTGGACGAGCGGCTCGCCCGCACCCGGGAGCGGGCCCGGGCGGGCGGCGGGGAGCGCGTGAAGAACGCCGCCATGGCCACGTTCGAGGCCTCCCGCCCGGCCGTCGGCGCGATGGCGGTCGGCACCGCACGGGCCGCCTACGACTACGCCCTCGAATACGCCAAGGAGCGCACGCAGTTCGGCCGCCCGATCATCGACAACCAGGGTGTCGCCTTCCAGTTGGCGGACATGCGCACCCAGATCGACGCCGCCCGGCTGCTGGTGTGGCGCGCCTCCTGGATGGCGGTGAGCGGCAAGCCGTTCACCGCGGCCGAGGGCTCGATGTCCAAGCTCTTCGCCAGCGAAGTGGCCAAGAAGGTGACCGCCCAGGCCGTCCAGATCCTCGGCGGCAACGGCTTCACCCGTGAGTACCCCGTCGAGCGCATGCACCGCGACGCCGCCATCTACACGATCTTCGAGGGCACGAGCGAGATCCAGCGCCTGGTGATCGCCCGAACCCTCTCCGGCATGCCCATCCGCTGACGCGCGGGCTCCCACGCGCCGATGGGGCGCCGCCCGGTCACCGGGTGGCGCCCCATCGCCGTACGGGGCGTCAGGCCGCGAGCTGCGCCTCGATCGCGGTGACGACCTCCGCTGCCTCCGGCTCCACCCGCGGCCGGAAGCGGGCCACCACGTCGCCCTGCGGCGACACCAGGAACTTCTCGAAGTTCCACTGCACGTCGCCGGCCTCCCCTTCGGCATCCGCGAAACGGGTCAACTCGGTGTAGAGCGGGTGCCGCTCCTCGCCGTTCACGTCCGTCTTCTCCAGCAGCGGGAACGTCACACCGTACGTCGCCGAGCAGAACGTGGCGATCTCCTCGGCGCTGCCCGGTTCCTGGCCCAGGAACTGGTTGCACGGCACCCCGAGCACCGTGAAACCGCGGTCCGCGTACGTCTTCTGCAGCCGCTCCAGCCCGGCGTACTGGGGCGTGAGACCGCAGCGGGACGCCACGTTCACCACGAGCACGGCCTTTCCGCGATGGTCGGCCAGGGACGTCTCCTCGCCGGACAGAGTGCGCAGAGGGATGTCATAAACGGACATCAAGGACTCCTTCCTACCTCATCTTTATGTGTTTCTTATTCTTCGTGTAGCGTGCGCGCGTTCGATCTCCAGCTACCCGAGGAAGACCGCAGATGAGCGCATCCACGCCCTCCGCCGCCCCGCAGGAACCGCAGTTCCCGGAGGGCCAGCCCATACCCGGCGCCGCACCCGCGCCCGCACCCGCCAAGAAGAGCAAGCTCAAGAAGTTCTTCGGCGTGGTCGCGCTCATTGTCGTCGCCGTCGTGGTGAAGCTCGGCATCGGCTACGTCTTCGACTCTCCGGTCCGTGCCGAGGCGGGCGACTGCGTCAAGGTCACCGGCGAGGAGAACAACCCGGAGGTCGAGACCAAGGGCTGCGACGACAAGGACGCCAACTACAAGGTGGTCAAGGTCGTCGAGAACACCTTCGACGTCAACGCCTGCACCGTCGGCGAGGCCGCCCTCGCCCAGAAGTGGGACGCCGACAAGTTCGTCCTCTGCCTGGACCCCTTGAAGAAGTGACCCGCACGGGGAAGCGACCCCGTACGGGCCGGTGAGGCCGGCAGGGTGCGCTCAGCCGCCCAGCCGGCGGAACAACCCCTCCTGCACGACCGAGACGAGCAGCCGGCCCTCCCGGTCGTAGATCCGGCCGCGCGCCAGTCCCCGGCCGCCCGTGGCGACCGGGGACTCCTGGTCGTAGAGGAACCATTCGTCCGCGCGGAACGGCCGGTGGAACCACATCGCGTGGTCCAGCGAGGCCATGTCGAAGCCACGCGGGCCCCAGAGCGGCTCGACCGGGATGCGCACGGCGTCCAGCAAGGTCATGTCCGAGGCGTACGTCAGCGCGCACGTGTGCACCAGCGGGTCGTCCCCCAGCGGCCCGACCGCCCGCATCCACACCGCGCTGCGCGGATCGGCCTCCTTGACCTCCTCCTCGGTCCAGCGCAGCCGGTCGACGTAGCGGATGTCGAAGGGCTGGCGCCGCGCCATCCGCTCCAGCGCCTCCGGCAGCGCGCCCAGGTGCTCGCGGATCTCCTCGCTGACGTTCGGCAGGGTCTCGGGCGGTGGGAAGTCCAGCCGCGGCGGCAGCTGGTGCTCGAAACCGGCCTCCTCGGGCTGGTGGAAGGACGCGGTCAGATTGAAGATCGTCCGTCCCCGCTGGATCGCCGTGACCCTGCGGGTCGTGAACGACCGGCCGTCCCGGACGCGTTCCACCTGGTAGACGATCGGGATGCCCGGAATGCCCGGGCGCAGGAAGTAGGCGTGCAGCGAGTGGACCGGGCGGGCGCCGTCCGTCGTCCTGCCCGCCGCGACCAGAGCCTGGCCCGCGACCTGGCCCCCGAAGACCCGCTGCAGCGACTCGTTCGGGCTCGGCCCGCGGAAGATGTCGACCTCGATCCGCTCCAGGTCGAGCAGGTCGACGAGCCGTTCGACGGGTCCGGCCGTGGCGCCGGCGGTCTCCTCGGGGCCGTTCCCGGCGAGGTGGGTCATGTCTGCTCCCGTCATCACAGGCGGCCGACGGACGTGACGCGCACGACGGCCCGGCCCTCCTCGTCGGAGGCCGCCAGGTCGACCTCGGCGCTGATGCCCCAGTCGTGGTCGTCGTTCGGGTCGGCGAACGTCTGCCGGACCCGCCAGAGACCGTGACCCGGGTCCTCCTCGATGGCCAGCAGCTTCGGCCCGCGCGCGTCCGGACCGGTGCCGAGGTCGTCGTACTCGTCCCAGTACCCGTCCATCGCCTCGCCCCAGGCGTCCTCGTCCCAGCCCGACTCCGCGTCCAGCCGGCCCAGTTCGTCGACGCGGTCGAGCGCGGCCAGCTCCACCCGGCGGAACATCGCGTTGCGGACCAGCACCCGGAAGGCACGGGCGTTCGCCGTGACCGGCTTGACGTGGTCGGCCTTCTCCTGGGCCTCCTCCGCGGTCTCCACCTCGGGATTGGCCAGCTGCTCCCACTCGTCGAGGAGGCTGGAGTCGACCTGGCGGACCATCTCGCCGAGCCAGGCGATCAGATCCTGCAGGTCCTCGGTCTTCAGATCGTCCGGGACGGTGTGGTCCAGCGCCTTGTAGGCGCTCGCGAGATAGCGCAGCACGATGCCCTCGGTGCGGGCCAGCTCGTAGAAGGAGGTGAACTCCGTGAAGGACAGCGCCCGTTCGTACATGTCCCGGATGACCGACTTCGGCGAGACCGGGTGGTCACCGACCCACGGGTGCGACTTCCGGTAGGTGTCGTACGCGTGCCACAGCAGCTCCTCCAGCGGCTTCGGGTACGAGATCTCCTGGAGCCGCTCCATCCGCTCCTCGTACTCGACGCCGTCCGCCTTCATCACGGCGACCGCCTCGCCCCGCGCCTTGTTCTCCTGGGCGCCCAGGATCTGCCGCGGGTCGTCGAGCGTCGACTCGACGACGGACACCATGTCCAGCGCGTACGACGGCGATTCGGGGTCCAGCAGGTCGAACGCCGCGAGCGCGAACGTGGACAGCGCCTGGTTGAGCGCGAAGTCCTGCTGGAAGTCCACGGTCAGGCGGACGATACGGCCCTGGGCGTCGGGGGTGTCGAGGCGCTCGACGATCCCTCCGTCGAGGAGCGAGCGGTAGATGGCGATGGCCCGGCGGATGTGCCGGAGCTGCTGCTTGCGCGGCTCGTGGTTGTCCTCGAGCAGCTTGCGCATCGCCACGAAGGCGTTGCCCGGGCGGGCGATCACCGACAGCAGCATGGCGTGGGTGACCTTGAACCGGGAGGTGAGCGGCTCGGGGTCGGAGGCGATCAGTTTCTCGAAGGAGTTCTGCGTCCAGCCGACGAAGCCCTCGGGGGCCTTCTTGCGGACGACCTTGCGCTTCTTCTTCGGGTCGTCGCCCGCCTTGGCGAGGGCCTTCTCGTTCTCGACGACGTGGTCGGGCGCCTGGGCGACGACGAAGCCGGCGGTGTCGAAGCCCGCCCGGCCCGCACGGCCCGCGATCTGGTGGAACTCCCGGGAGCGGAGCGTACGCACCCGGCTGCCGTCGTACTTGGTGAGGGCGGTGAACAGCACCGTGCGGATGGGGACGTTGACGCCCACGCCCAGGGTGTCCGTACCGCAGATCACCTTCAGCAGGCCGGCCTGCGCCAGCTTCTCCACCAGGCGGCGGTACTTGGGCAGCATGCCCGCGTGGTGGACGCCGATGCCGTGGCGGACGTAGCGGGAGAGGTTCCGCCCGAACTTGGTGGTGAAGCGGAAGTTGCCGATCAACTCGGCGATGCGGTCCTTCTCCTCGCGCGTGCACATGTTGATGCTCATCAGCGACTGCGCCCGCTCGACCGCCTGCGCCTGCGTGAAGTGCACGATGTACACCGGCGCCTGCTTGGTCTCCAGGAGCTCGGTCAGCGTCTCGGTGATGGGGGTCGTGCGGTACTCGTAGGAGAGCGGGACGGGGCGGGTCGCCGAGCGCACGACGGCGGTCTCACGGCCGGTGCGGCGGGTGAGGTCCTCCTCGAACATCGACACGTCGCCGAGCGTCGCCGACATCAGCACGAACTGGGCCTGCGGGAGTTCGAGGAGAGGGATCTGCCAGGCCCAGCCGCGGTCCGGCTCCGCGTAGAAGTGGAACTCGTCCATCACGACCTGGCCGATGTCGGCCTCCTTGCCGTCCCGCAGCGCGATCGACGCCAGCACCTCGGCGGTGCAGCAGATGACCGGGGCGTCCGCGTTCACGGACGCGTCGCCGGTGAGCATGCCGACGTTCTCCGTGCCGAAGAGCTTGCAGAGGTCGAAGAACTTCTCCGACACCAGGGCCTTGATCGGCGCCGTGTAGAACGTGACCTCGTCGCGGGCGAGGGCCGCGAAGTGCGCACCTGCCGCGACCAGGCTCTTCCCGGAGCCCGTCGGTGTGGAGAGGATCACGTTGGCCCCGGAGACCACCTCGATCAGCGCCTCCTCCTGGGCCGGGTAGAGGGAGATGCCCCGGCCCTCGGCCCAGGTGGCGAAGGCTTCGAAGAGGGCATCGGGGTCGGCGTCCGGCGGCAGCTGATCGATAAGGGTCACCCCACCATCTTGCCTGGCCCCCGGCCGTGATCGGGAACCGGCCGCCGGGAGGAAGATCGCTGCCGGTAGCCTGTCCCCTCAACTGGGCACGAGCACAACAGCAGATGGGGCGGGAACGAGCATGATGGGACCGGCGCACTCCCTGTCCGGGGCGGCGGCCTGGCTGGGGGTCGGGGCGGCGGCGGCCGCGCTGGATCATCCGATGCCGTGGCCCGTCCTCGTCGTCGGCGCGCTGATCTGCGCGGGCGCGGCACTCGCGCCGGACCTCGACCACAAGGCGGCGACGATCTCCCGCGCCTTCGGGCCGTTCTCACGCGGCCTGTGCGAAGTGGTCGACAAGCTCTCGTACGCGGTCTACAAGGCGACGAAGAAGCCGGGGGACAAGCGCAGGACAGGCGGTCACCGCACGCTCACCCACACCTGGCTCTGGGCCGTGCTGATCGGCGGCGGCACCTCGGCGCTGGCGATGACCGGAGGGCGCTGGGCGGTCCTCGCGATCCTCTTCGTGCATCTGGTGCTCGCCGTCGAGGGACTGCTGTGGCGGGCCGCGCGGGTGTCCAGCGACGTGCTGGTGTGGCTGCTGGGCGCGACCAGCGCCTGGATCCTCGCCGGCGTCCTGGACAAGCCGGGCAGCGGAGCGGACTGGCTCTTCACCGGACCGGGTCAGGAGTACCTGTGGCTGGGGCTGCCCGTCGTCCTCGGCGCCCTCGTGCACGACGTCGGCGACGCCCTGACGGTCTCGGGCTGCCCTATCCTGTGGCCCATACCGGTCGGCAACAAGCGCTGGTACGCGCTCGGGCCGCCCAGGGCGATGCGCTTCCGGGCCGGCAGCTGGGTGGAGCTGAAGGTCCTGATGCCGGCGTTCATGCTGCTCGGGGGCGTGGGCGGCGCGGCGGCACTGAACTTCATCTGACGCGGTCGCCGGGCCGCGCGGGCCCGGCACGGTCAGCCGATGCCCCGGCACGGCAGGGGCGCCGACGCCTCTCGAACGGACGTGCGCCCCCTCCTCGGGCTCCCTGCGGCGCGGTCCCGGCGTCCGGCGTTCGGCCCAGCAGCGGGTGCCGCCCGCGGTGACCGCCGGTAGCGTCCCCGCCGTGAGCACACCGACGAGCGAGGGGGAGGACGAGAGCCCCGGCGCGATCATCGGGCCCGATCGGCTGCTCGCCTTCGGAGACGCGGTCTTCGCCATCGCGATCACCCTGCTCGCCCTCGACATCACCGTGCCGGGCGACCTGGAGAACGGCGACCTGGGCCGGGCGCTCCACCGGGCTCTCTCCGACATCGGCGCGTACCTGCTGAGCTTCGTCGTCATCGGGGTGCTGTGGCTGAGCCAGCACGCCCTGTTCCACCGCGTCGCCCGACTCGACTCCTGCCTGCTGTACCTCTATCTCGCGCTGCTCGCCGTGATCGCCGCACTGCCCTTCCCGACGCGGCTGATCAGCGAGTACGCGGACACCGCGGCGGCGACCGCCGTGTACGCCGGCTCCATCGCCGCCGCCTCGGCCCTGATCACCGCCATGACGCTGCGGCTGGTGGTCCGGCCGGAACTGGCCACACCGGGCGCGGCGCCCCGCCGGCTGCGCCTCGCCGTGTACGAGGGCCTGGTCATGGTGGCCGTCTTCGCGGCCTCCGTGCCCCTGGCCTTCGTCTCCCCGAGGGCCGCCCAGTACTGGTGGCTGGCCGCCGTCCCGGCGCGCGCCTGGCTCTCCCGGCGGATCCGGACGGCCCCGCCCGCGGGCCGACCGTAACCGCCGACCGCCGGGCCGGGACGCCGGCTCACCCGTGCCAGGACCGCCACAGCGCCGCGTACGCCCCGTCCGCCGCCACCAGGTCGTCGTGGCTGCCCAGCTCGCTGATCCGGCCGTTCTCGACGACCGCGATCACGTCCGCGTCGTGCGCGGTGTGCAGACGGTGCGCGATGGCCACGACCGTACGGCCGTCCAGGACCCTGGCAAGTGAGCGCTCCAGACGGCGGGCCGCCCGGGGATCCAGCAGCGATGTCGCCTCGTCCAGCACCAGCGTGTGAGGGTCCGCGAGGACGAGACGGGCGAGGGCGATCTGCTGGGCCTGGGCCGGGGTCAGCGCCAGGCCGCCCGAGCCCACCTCCGTGTCGAGCCCGTCGTCCAGGGCCCGCGCCCAGGCGTCCGCGTCGACCGCCCCGAGCGCGGCCCACAGCTCCGCGTCCTCCGCGGCAGACCGGGCCAGCCGGAGGTTGTCGCGCAGCGAGCCGACGAAGACGTGGTGCTCCTGGTTGACCAGCGCCACGTGCTCCCTGACCCGCTCAGCCGGCATCCGGGAGAGCTCGGCGGTGCCGAGCGTCACCCGGCCGGTGCGCGGGGCGTAGATCCCCGCGAGCAGCCGGCCCAGCGTCGACTTGCCCGCGCCCGACGGGCCGACCAGCGCGAGCCGGGTGCCGGGAGGCACATCCATCGACACGCGGTGGAGCACGTCCACGCCCTCGCGATAGCCGAAGCGCACCTCCTCCGCGCGGACCGTGCGGCCCTCGGGCCGCTCCCCGCCGTCCCCCGCGCCGGGCTCGATCTCCCGCACCCCCACGAGCCGGGCCAGCGAGACCTGCGCGACCTGGAGCTCGTCGTACCAACGCAGGATCAGGTTCACCGGGTCGACCATCATCTGGGCGATCAGCGCACTCGTCGTCAGCTGGCCGATGCCGATCCAGCCCTTCAGGACGAACACGCCCCCGACCATCAGCACCGACCCGAGCACGGTCACATGGGTGAGGTTGACGACCGGGAACAGCACCGAACGCAGCCACAGGGTGTACCGCTCCCAGGCGGTCCACTCCTTGATCCGCCGGTCCGACAGGGCCACCCGCCGGGCCGCGAGGCGGTGGGCCTCCACGGTCCGCCCGGCGTCGACCGTCTCCGCCAGCACGGCGGCCACGGCCGCGTACCCCGCGGCCTCGGAGCGGTAGGCGGCGGGCGCCCGCCGGAAGTACCAGCGGCAGCCGATCACCAGCACCGGCACCGCCACCAGCACGGCCGGCGCCAGCGGCGGAGCGGTCGCGGTGAGCCCGGCGAGCAGCAGCACCACCCAGAACACACCGATCGTCAGTTCCGGCACGGCCTCGCGCATCGCGTTCGCCAGCCGGTCGATGTCCGTGGTGATCCGGGAGAGCAGATCACCCGTGCCGGCCCGTTCCAGCACTCCCGGCGGCAGCCGCACCGACCGTACGAGGAAGTCCTCCCGCAGATCAGCCAGCATCCGCTCGCCGAGCATCGCGCCGCGCAGCCGCACCAGCCGTACGAACACGGCCTGGACCAGGAGCGCCACGGCGAACAGGGCGGCCGTGCGGCCGAGGTGGAGCTCGCGCTCGCCGTTCGCCAGCCTCTCGACGAGTGAGCCGAGCAGCCACGGGCCGGCCATGGAGGCCACGACCGCCACCGTGTTGACGCCGATGAGCACTCCGAAGGCCCGGCGGTGCCGGCCCATCAGCTCCCGAACGTAGGCACGCACGGTCGCCGAGGTGCCCACGGGCAGGGTGGCCGCCGTCCTGGGGGCCGCCGGATCGTACTCCGGCGGCGCCACGCCGATCATGCCGTCTCCTCGATGTCGATGTCGATGCCGGTACCGACGCCCGCGGTCCGTGCCGCCTCCGCGGCGCCGGGACCGCCGTCCTCCCCCTTCCGGGCGACGTGCCCGTTCGGAGCCGCACTCCCGTCCTCCGGCTCACGGGTCACCACCGCCCGGTACCGCGGTTCGTCGCGCAGCAGGTCGCGGTGCGTTCCCACGGCCTCCACCGCCCCCTCGTGGACCAGGACGACCCGGTCGGCCCGGTCGAGCAGCAGAGGCGAGGACGTGAACACCACGGTCGTCCGGCCCTCCCGCAGCGTCCGTACGCCGTTCGCGATCCGTGCCTCCGTGTGCGAGTCCACGGCGGAGGTCGGCTCGTCGAGCACCAGCACGTCCGGGTCCGCCACCAGCGACCGGGCCAGCGCCAGCCGTTGGCGCTGCCCGCCGGAGAGCGACCGGCCGCGTTCGGTGATGGGCGCCGTCGCCGGGTCCTCGTCCAGGGACGCCTGGGCGAGCGCGCCGAGGACGTCGCCGCACTCGGCCGCGGCCAGTGCCGCCTCCGCCGACACCGCGCGGGAGGCCGGCACGTTCAGCAGTTCGGCGAGCGTGCCGGACAGCAGTACCGGGTCCTTGTCCTGCACCAGGACCTTCGTCCTGGCCGTCTCCAGCGGGAGTTCGTCGAGCGCCACGCCGCCGAGCAGCACGGACGGCAGCCCCTCCGGTTCGGGCGGATGGCCGCCCAGGCGTTCGGCGAGCCGCCCCGCCGCGTCCGGATCGCCGCACACCACGGCGGTCAGCCGGCCGTCCGGGGCGAGCAGCCCGGTGGCCGGGTCGTAGAGATCGCCCGCGGCGGGGACCGTGCCCGCGACCCCGGGGGCGCCGCCGGTCGCCCGCTCCAGGGCCAGCACCCGCGCCGCCCGCCGCGCCGATGGGCGGGAGAAGGAGTACGCCATCGCGATCTCCTCGAAGTGCCGCAGCGGGTAGGTCAGCAGCATCACCGCGCTGTAGACGGTGACGAGTTCACCGACGTCGATCCGGCCGTCGCCGACCAGCCCGATGCCGTACCAGACCACGGCGATCAGCAGCAGGCCCGGCAGCAGCACCTGGAGCGCCGTGATCAGCGACCACATCCGGGCGCTGCGGACCGCGGCGCGGCGCACCTCCTGCGAGGCGCGGCGGTAGCGGTCGAGGAACAGGTCCTCGCCCCCGATGCCGCGCAGCACGCGCAGGCCCGCGACGGTGTCGGAGGCGAGTTCGGTGGCTCTGCCCGCCTTCTCGCGCTGGACGTCGGCCAGCCGGGTCGCGCGGGGCAGCAGCGGCAGCACACCGAGCGCCATGACCGGGACGCCCAGGGCGACGAGGACGCCGAGCGCGGGCTGGTAGAACAACAGCGCCACGCAGACGAGGACGATCGTGAGGGCAGCGGCGAGAAACCGCGAGACGGCCTCCACGAACCAGCCGATCTTCTCGACGTCGCTCGTGGAGACCGCGACGACCTCGCCGGCGGCGACCCGCCGGGTGAGCGTGGAGCCGAGCTCGGCGGTTCTGCGCGCGAGCAGTTGCTGGGTGCGCGCCGCCGCGGTGATCCAGTTGGTGACGGCCGTGCGGTGCAGCATGGTGTCGCCCGCGGCGATGCACACGCCCGCCAGCGCGATCAGCCCGCCCGCGAACGCGAGAGCGGTGCCGGAGCGCTCCACGACGGACTGGACGGCGATGCCCACGCCGTAGGGGAGGGCCATCACGGAGGAGAAGTGCAGCAGTCCCCAGACCAGTGACGCGAACTGGCCGCCGAGCTGACGCCGCCCGAGCCAGACGAGAAATCTGAGACCCGACCTGACATCAGGTGTGCCGGGATCGGGGAAGGGGAGATCGCGAATCTGCATGACATCCCAGATCGTTCGGAATGAGCGGCTCGGACGTGCAAGGTTCACTCTCCGCGGTCGCACGGGGCAACCGATTTTCGGGGCGACACCGGCAATCCGGCCAAGATCGCCCGAAGCCTCCCGCTTCCGGGCGCATCTCCGGGGTACGTCCGCCGACGAGGCGGGCGGAGTGCGGCGCGGCGCTCGTGCCCGGGCGGCCCACCGTCGTTGCGCATGCGGGACGGTTCTGGAGCCGGCCGCATCGTGGGGGAGTGCCGGCCGGAAGGATGGCGGGCTCCGGATGTTCCGGATGCCGTCCGCGCCTTCGTCGGTTTCTGCGGACGGGCAGGGAGCTGCGCGGCGGGCGCGGCGGGCCGGGAGAAGCGCGCCCAAGGCAGTACCGGGCGGGGAGCCGGGCCGGCGTGACCCGCCGCGGGACCCGGGCGGTGCGGCCGGGTCCCACGGCACGCGGCCGGCTAACCGGGCCGTTCCGAGTCCACCCCGGAGCGGGCCTTGCGCCACTCGCCCCGGGTGAAGTCCGGGAACTCCTGCGGGGCACCGTTCGCCTTCACCGACAGATGGCTCAGCGGAACCGGAGCCGTCCACGTCGCCGCGTCGTACACGTCGAAGTCGGGCGCCAGACCCAGCAGCATGCACTGCATCAGCCGGAACACCATGATGTAGTCCATGCCTCCGTGGCCGCCGGGCGGGTTGCTGTGCTCCTTCCAGAGCCAGTGGTCCCAGTCGGCGTAGGAGGCGAAGTCCCCCCACTGGTGGTTCTTGTGGTCGGGCTCCACATAGATCCGTGCCGGGTAGTCCTCGAACACCCCCTTGGTGCCGCCCAGGCTGTTGATCCGGCTGTAGGGATGCGGCGTCGAGACGTCGTGCTCGAGCCGTATCACCCGTCCCTTCGCCGTTCGCACCATGCTGATGGTGCGGTCGCTCTCGATGTACGTCTCCTTCCAGCTGGCGTCGCCCGGAGGCACGTGCGCCTCCCGGTACTCGGCGAGCCCCAGCGCGGGAGTGCCGAAGCTGCTGATGCTGACGGGCCGGTCGCCCCGGTTGACGTCCATGTAGTTGGCCACCGGGCCGAAGCCGTGGTTGGGGTAGAGGTCCCCGCGCAACCGGGTGTGCCACAGCCGCCGCCAGGGACCCTCGTAGTACGTCGGCGAGAACATCAGCTCCCGCAGATCGTGGTTGTAGGCGCCGGCTCCGTGCAGCAGCTCCCCGAACAGCCCGGCGTGCGCCATCCGCAGCACCCGCATCTCGTTCCGCCCGTAACAGCAGTTCTCCAGCTGTACGCAGTGGCGCCTCGTGCGCTCCGACAGATCGACCAGCGTCCACAGTTCGTCGAGACGCATCGCGACGGGGCACTCCACACCGACGTGCTTGCCGTTCAGCAGCGCCGACCTCGCCATCGCGAAGTGCAGCTCCCAGGGTGTCGCGACGTAGACGAAGTCGATGTCGCCGCGCTCGCAGAGCTTCTCGTAGTCGTGCTCGCCCTTGGCGTAGACGGCGGGTGCGGGCTGTCCGGCGCCGACCACCTTCGCCGCGGCGGCCTCCGCCTTGTCCTTCACCGGGTCGCAGACCGCGACGACACGGACGCCGGGCACGGCCAGATACAGCTCGATCATCGAGGCGCCGCGATTGCCCAGGCCGATGATCCCCACCCGGACGGTGCTCCGCCGTTCGAACGGAACTCCCGCCATCGTGCGGCCTTTGCGGGTGGGAGCGGCGGTCCGCGACACCGTCTCCGCCGCGCCCGCGCCCGCGCTCTCCGCCGCCGAAGCCGTCCCGCTGCCGGCGGCACCGAGCGCCAGACCGGCCCCGGCGACTCCGGCGGTCGTCCTGAGAACGGAACGGCGGCTCACCGAGCCGCCGTCGCCGTCCCCGGTGCCCTGGTTCCCGGGTGCTGCGTCGTTCATCGAACCTCCTGTAGCCGGTGCACATGGCTGGTTCATGAATTCCGGTAAGGACCCTGGCCGTTGGGACTCCTGAGAGGCAAGAGCAGCAGTTGGACTCTTGTTGCCGGGCTCATGGACTCTTGTCGCTGCCGGCGACCGTCCCGGCAGGCCATTCCGGTGACGGCACGAACTCCTTAGGCTGGCGATCATGGCGGACTGGGAGATCCGGCCGGCTTCGGTCGGGGACATCGAGGCGGTCGCCGAGTTGCGGGCCGCGGTGCTGCGGGCCGATCTGGAGCGGCTCGGGCGGTACGACGAGCGGCGGGTGCGACAGCGGCTGAGGGGCGGGTTCGCCCCCGCGCACACCTGGGTGATCGAGGTGGGCGGCGCGTTCGCCGGCTGTGTGTCGCTGCGGCCGGCGGCGGACGCCCACTGGCTGGAGCACTTCTACCTGCTCCCGCGTCTGCAGGGCCGCGGCATCGGTGCGGCCCTGCTGCGGAGGCTGCTGGAGGGGTGCGATCGCGACGGCCTCCGGGTCCGGCTGAACGTGCTCCAGGGCAGTGCGGCCCGGCGGCTGTACGAGCGGCACGGATTCACGCTCGAGGCCGAGGATCCGGTGGACGTGTTCATGGTGCGCGAGCCGGCCCCGGCCGTGCGCGGCGCATGAGCGGAGGGCGGGCGGGCTCGGCCGCCGGATCGGGCACGACTTGAGGTGTCGGGCGTGAGGTGTCGGGTGTGACGTGTCGGACGTGACGGCCTAGCAGGCCGGGCCCGCGCCTCCGTCGGTCAGCGCCGAGAGCAGCCCGCCCAGAGCCTCGCGCTGCTCGGCGGTCAGGGGCGCCAGGATGTCCTCGGCCGCCGCGCGCCGGGCGCCGCGCAGTTCGCGCAGGGTGGTGCGTCCGAGGTCGGTGAGCTCCACCCGCACCACTCGGCGGTTCGTCGGATCGGGAACCCGGCGGACGCGGCCACCCGCCTCCAGCCCGTCGACCAGCGTGGTGACCGCGCGCGGCACCACCTCCAGGCGGTCGGCCAGATCGGCCATGCGCGGGGCACCGTCGTACTGGGCGACCACCCGCAGCAGCCGGGCCTGGGCGGGCGTGATGCCGACCGGCTGCAGATGCTGCCTCTGGATGCGCTGCAGTCGGCGCGTCAGCCGCAGCAGCTGCTCGGCGAGGACGCCGTCCGCGTCGGGAACGGGGCTTGGGGTGGTCATGCACGGACGATATCAGGACCATGTTCATGGTGAGTATAGGTAATAATGAGCTATGCTCTTCGAGCCGACCGGTCCCCGACCCGCGGAAGGAGCCCATGCGCACCCACGACGGTCCGTCCTGGACACCTCCCGACCGCCCGCTGGACCCCACGCTGCCCGCCCAGCCCGCCCAGGTGCGGCGCATCCTCCGGCTCTTCCGGCCCTACCGGGCGAAGCTCGCCGTCGTGGGTCTGCTCGTCGGAGCGGCGTCGCTCGTGTCGGTGGCCTCGCCGTTCCTGCTGCGCGAGATCCTCGACACCGCGATCCCGCAGGGCCGCACCGGCCTGCTGTCGCTTCTCGCCCTCGGGATGATCCTCGCTGCCGTGACGACGAGCGTCTTCGGCGTGCTGCAGACCCTGATCTCGACCACGGTCGGCCAGCGGGTGATGCACGACCTCCGAACCGGCGTCTACGCCCAGCTGCAGCGCATGCCGCTCGCGTTCTTCACCCGGACGCGGACCGGTGAGGTCCAGTCCCGCATCGCCAACGACATCGGCGGCATGCAGGCGACGGTCACGTCCACGGCCACCTCCCTGGTCTCCAACCTGACGGCAGTCGTGGCCACGATCGTCGCCATGCTTGCGCTCGACTGGCGGCTCACGGTCGTCTCCCTCGTACTGCTGCCGGTGTTCGTGTGGATCAGCCGCAGGGTCGGCCGCGAGCGCAAGGCCATCACCACCCAGCGGCAGAAACAGATGGCGGCCATGGCCGCGACGGTCACCGAGTCGCTGTCGGTCAGCGGCATTCTCCTCGGCCGCACCATGGGCCGGGCCGACTCGCTCACCCGGTCCTTCGCCGACGAGTCGGAGCGCCTCGTCGATCTGGAGGTCCGCTCCAGCATGGCCGGGCGGTGGCGGATGGCCGTCATCGCCATCGTCATGGCGGCGATGCCCGCTTTCCTGTACTGGGCCGCGGGTCTCACCCTCCAGTCCGGCGGGTCCACGATCTCGATCGGCACCCTCGTCGCCTTCGTCTCGCTGCAGCAGGGACTTTTCCGTCCCGCCGTGAGCCTGCTGTCGACGGGCGTCCAGATCCAGACGTCACTCGCCCTGTTCCAGCGGATCTTCGAGTATCTGGACCTCCGGGTCGACATCACCGAGCCGGAGGACCCGGTCCGGCTGGACAAGGTCGCCGGGGAAGTGCGGTTCGAGAAGGTGGGCTTCGCCTACGACAGCAGAAGCGGCCTGACGCTCGACGGCATCGGGATCACAGTGCCGGCCGGCGGGAGCCTCGCCGTGGTCGGGCCCACCGGTTCCGGGAAGTCCACCCTCAGCTATCTGGTGCCCCGGCTCTACGACGTCACGGAAGGCAGGGTCACCCTCGACGGCGTCGACGTCCGCGACCTCGACTTCGACACCCTCTCCCGGGCCGTGGGCGTCGTCTCCCAGGAGACGTACCTGTTCCACGCGTCCGTCGCCGACAACCTGCGCTTCGCCAAGCCGGACGCCACGGACGCCGAGATCGAGGCGGCGGCACGCGCGGCGCAGATCCACGACCACATCGCCTCGCTGCCCGACGGCTACGACACGCTCGTGGGGGAGCGGGGATACCGATTCTCCGGCGGTGAGAAGCAGCGGCTCGCCATCGCCCGCACGATCCTGCGCGATCCGCCGGTGCTCATCCTGGACGAGGCCACGAGCGCTCTCGACACCCGCACGGAGCACGCCGTGCAGCAGGCCATCGACGCGCTCTCCGCCGGACGTACGACGATCACCATCGCCCACCGGCTCTCGACCGTGCGCGACGCCGACCAGATCGTCGTCCTCGACGGCGGGCGGATCGCCGAGCGCGGGACGCACGAGGAGCTGATCGAGCGGAACGGGCGATATGCCGCCCTGCTGCGCAGGGACGCCCAACTGGCACCGGCCGTTTCCTGAACGGTCTCCTGAGCAGCCGGTCGTGCGGCGCGCCCTCCGTCATCCGTACGTCGGCGCGGAGACCGGTTTGCCGAAGGGCTGACGGCGCGGGTTCCGTTATGTCTGGTTTGAGCGGGTTAGCGTGCCCGTATGAAGAGGGAGTTCCCGAAGGCCCGGCGTCGTCGCCGCATGCTCCGTCTGACGCGCCGTGGCCGACTCCTGCTGTTCGCGGGCGTGGTCGGCCTCATCGGCGCGGCGACGGCCGTCGTCCTGACACTGCTGCCCCAGCCGAAGAAGAAGCCCACCGCGCCACAGGCGCGGCCGAAGACCCTGCTCATCCCGGAAGGGTGGCGGTCCTCGCAGATCTACGCCGCGGTGGACAAGGCGCTCGGAGTCCGAGCCGGCACCACCCGCCGGACGGCCACCGCCGCGGACTCGCGGCTGCGGCTGCCGGCGGACGCCCGCGGCAATCCCGAGGGCTACCTCTTCCCGGCGACCTATCCCGTGGGCCCCAAGTCGACCCCGGGCAGCCTGCTCAGCTTCATGGTGAACACCGCGGGCCATCGCTTCGGCACCTCGTCCCTCAACGACGAGGCGCGACGCCACGGCATGACGCTCCATCAGACGGTGATCCTCGCCAGCATCGTCCAGGCGGAGGCGGACACGGCCGAGGACATGGCGCGGGTGGCGCGCGTCGTGCACAACCGGATCGCCCGGAACATGCCGCTCCAGATGGACTCCACACTCAACTACGCGCTGAACCGCTCGACCCTGGACACCACCCGGCAGGACACCGGTCTGCAGAGCCCCTACAACACCTATGTGCACCGGGGTCTGCCGCCGACACCGATCGGGAACCCGGGCGAGGCCGCGATGAAGGCGGCCGTCCGGCCGGCGAAGGGCGACTGGCTGTACTTCGTCACCGTCAAGCCCGGGGACACTCGCTTCACCGCCGACTACGAGGAACACAACCGGCACGTCGCCGAGTTCAACAAGATCCGCGCCGGCGCGGGCGCCACCTCAGGGTGACCGACGGGCGGTCCCGCCGCCGCGGAGCGAGTCCGCACGGGCGACGGGCGGGGCGGGCGAGGGCCAGCAGCGCCGCCGCGGGGACAAAAGCCGGGCGACGGGGAGCCGCGGGATGGGCCGCACCGCCGGCCACGACCGGGACCTGAGGCACCGGGACCTGAGGCACCGGGATCTGAGTCACCGGGATCTGAGTCACCGGGATCTGACGCACACCGAAGCCTCGGCCGGGCAGGCGGAACACTCCGCCGGCCCCGGGGGCGCTTCGGCGGCCTCGAGGCCGCGAGCCGTCTCGGCCCGGGGGTGTCCAAGCCCGCGGGGCCGTCTCGGCCGTGGGTGTACCAAGCCCGCGGGGGTCTCACACGGGGACGGCGGCGAGATCGCCGGTCGGCTCTTCCGGCGGCCGCGGGGCGTCGGACCGGCCGGCCGGCGGAACCCGGTCCAGAAGGCGCTGGATCTCGTTGACCGCGGCCCGTCCGGCCCGGTTGGCGCCGATCGTCGAGGCCGACGGTCCGTAGCCGACGAGATGGACGCGCTCGTCCCGCACCGCGCGGGTGCCCTCCACCGCGATGCCGCCGCCCGGTTCGCGCAGCCTCAGAGGGGCGAGGTGGTCGATCGCCGCACGGAAACCGGTGGCCCAGAGGATCACGTCCGCCTCGACCGTGCGGCCGTCGTCCCACGCCACCCCCTCCGGGGTGATCCTGTCGAACATCGGCAGCCGGTCGAGGACTCCCTGCTCGCGGGCCCGTCGTATCGCGTCGTTCATCGGCAGGCCCGTCACCGACACCACACTCTGCGGCGGAAGGCCCTTCCGGACCCGCTCCTCCACCAGGGCGACGGCCGCGCGCCCCTGCACCTCGCCGAACGGGCCCTCGCGGAACACCGGTGGCCGCCGGGTCACCCAGGTGGTCCCCGCCGCCACCTCTGCGATCTCCATCAGATGCTGGGTCCCCGACGCCCCGCCGCCGACCACGACCACCCGCTGTCCGGCGAACGCCTCGGGCCCCGGGTACTGGGCCGTGTGCAGCTGCCTCCCTCGGAAGGTCTCCTGGCCCGGGTAGCGCGGCCAGAACGGCCGGTCCCAGGTGCCGGTGGCATTGACGAGCGCCCGTGCGGCGTACACGCCCTCCGACGTCTCCACCCGCAGCCGGCCGCTCTCGCCCTCGCGCACCGCGAGGACATGGACGGGCCGGTGCACCCGCAGCCCGAAGGCGTCCTCGTACCGGGTGAAGTACTCGCCGATGACCTCGGAGGACGGTCGGCCGTCGTCGGCGCCGGTCAGCTCCATGCCCGGCAGTGCGTGCATGCCGTGCACCTTGCCGTACGTCAGCGAGGGCCACCGGAACTGCCAGGCACCGCCGGGGCTCGGGGCATGGTCGAGGACCACGAAGTCGACATCGGGACGCAGTCCCACCCGCCGCAGGTGGTACGCGGCGGACAGCCCCGCCTGCCCGGCTCCGATGACGACCACGTCCGTGTCCCGGCCCGCAAAATCGTTCACGGTTCTACTAACAGGGGAGGTGTCGTGGATCTTCCCGCCGCTGCCGGAACTCGCCCGGCCCGTCCGCGGGACCGGCCCACGACGGTTGCGGGGCCGCTCAGAGGAAACCGACGCATTGGCGATCCGGCAGTCCGAGCCGTCGGCGGCGAGGAACCGATCGGCCTCCCGCTGGTCCCGAGTGAAGGTCGAGGACGACAGCCTCTGGGGGAAGCCGTTGTGCAGTTCGATCGCCTCCTCGAGCGCCCGGTACGTCATCGCGTACAGGATCGGCGCGAACGTCTCCTCGCGGACGACTGCGGTCCGCGCCGGCATCCCCATCCCCGCAGGGCGCACATGCGCGGCTGCCGGCGCCTGCTCCCCGCAACAGGCGGTCGCCCCAGGTCAGCAGGTTTTCGCCGTCCGCCTGCGCCGCCTCCAGAGCCTTCGCCACGGCGTCCAGGGCCCGCTCCGAGATCAGCGGTCCGACCAGGGTGTCCTCCCGGAACGGATCGCCGACCGGCAGCGAGGCGCAGGCGCGGACGATCCTTCCGTGAGCGCGTCGGCGATCTCCGTGCACGATCAGCCGCCGCAGGCTCGTGCAGCGCTGCCCCGCCGTGCCGGCCGCCGAGAAGACGATGCCGCGCACGGCGAGGTCGAGGCCGGCGGCCGGGGTGAGGACAGCCCCGTTGTTTCCGCCGAGTTCCAGAAGGCAGCGGCCGAAGCGGGCGGCGACCCGGGAGCCGACCTCCCGCCTCGTGCCGCCGATCCGGTGGCGGGGACCAGTGCCACCCGCGGATCCCTGGGGACCGGCCGCCCACCGCACCCACGGCCGCCGAGCAGCAGCCGGTGGAACCCGTCGGGCGCTCCGCTGTCCCCGGCCGCCCGGCGGAGCAGGGCGTCGCAGGCCAAGGCGGTGAGCGGGGTCAGCTCGGCGGGCTTCCACACCACGGAGTCGCCGCACACGAGAGCGATCGCCGTGTTCCAGGACCAGACCGCGACGGGGAAGTTGAAGGCGGAGACGACACCGACGGCACCCAGGGGGTGCCTGCTCTCGGACAGCGGGTGGCCGTGTTGTTCCGAGGCCGCGTCCGCCCGTACAACTGGCGCGAGAGACCGGCCGCGGCGCCGTGACGACGGCGGGCACGTGAGGGGACCGGTCACCGTGGCGACAGGTGGTACCGGGCGTGCTCCGGCGGGCGCTGGAAGGCTCGCCGCAGGGGTGCGGCTGGAGTGCTGAAGAGGCGTCAGCAGCCGCGGCGACACGCGGCGGAGGCCACCCGCAGCGGGTCGATGTGGCCGCGCGTGGTGAGCAGGGCTGTACGCAACACGCGACCCCCTCCACGGCCGGTCAACGGTGTCTCGCCACGCGGACGCGCGATCTTGCGGGCCGGGCGGGAGGATGGGGGTATGCCCCAAGCCTTCACCACCCGCGTCCTCGATCTCACCACCGGTACGGCGGAGGTCGTGACCGACCTGACCAGCCTGTGCGAGAAGTTCCTCGCGGAGACCGCCGGCGGCCGCGACGGCCTGCTCAACGTGTTCGTGCCCCATGCCACCGCGGGCATCGCGCTGATCGAGACCGGCGCGGGCAGCGACAACGACCTGCTGTCCGCGCTGCACGTGCTGCTTCCCGCGGACGACCGCTACCAGCACCGGCACGGCAGCCCGGGCCACGGCCGGGACCACGTCCTGCCCGCGCTGGTGCCGCCCCACGCCACGCTGCCGGTCGTCGGAGGGATGCTGGAACTCGGGACCTGGCAGTCGGTCTGTCTGGTGGACACCAACAAGGACAACCCGCACCGGCAGGTCCGGCTGAGCTTCCTGGGCTGATCAAGATCGCCCTGGGCGCGGCCGCGGGATCCCCGTATGGGCCGCGGCCGATCGAGACGTGGCCTCACCTGGTGAGACAGAAAGCCTGTCGGCTATGCGTTGGTCCACCCGGCCGCGTTGGAGTACGACTCGTAGCTGTGCCGAGTGCTGCGGTTCCATTCCTCGCCGGTGAGATGCTCGTGCGCGTTATCGGGTACATGGATCAGCACCTCGGCCCACACGAGGTCGTCGACGAACGGTATGAAACGTTCCGGGGCTCGAAGTGCGTTCTCGTTCTCCCCACGCCGTGCCGCAACGACGGCAGCCCGGGTGTACAGGAAGGCATCGCCCGAAGCCCGTCGCCGTACTCCTTGCGGTCCAGCCTGTACAGAGCCCAGGAGAGCTGCTCGGCGAGGCCGCCCACGTCGGTCACAGGACCGTTCGCCAGGCGTGCCGTCAGGGCAGCGGCGAGCTGATCACCCTCAGGGTCGGGGGTTGATGGGCGCACTCTTCGATGAGCTGCCAGAAGACGTCTTCGTTCATGCCGAAGAGCATGGTGGAAGGGGACGTCGCCCGTAGCTGAATGAACGAGGTTCGAGGTTCATGCGGTTCCTGTCGGACGTCAGCCATAGGCTGTTGCCGGAATTCAAGGGGGGACGATGACTGACGACCGCATGGCAAACGTGCCGGTGTGGACGCTGGCGACCGGAGACGTCCGAGTGCCCGCATTGACCGGGGACGAGCCGATGACGGCTGAGCGCTTGGCTGAACTGCGCGGCGTTCTGGCAGTCCTGGCCGACGAGCCGATCGCCACACTCGAGGTACATCCGCTGCCCGACGAGCTCGACCGGAGCCGAGGCATAGCGCTCGACGTCGCGAGTCCCTTGGCACAGCACCTGTCGCAGCTCATCACGCAATCGGCGCGAAGTTCCTCCACGGCGACCGCTGCCGGAGAAGGCCTGTATCGCATGGTGGTTCCGGCGAAGGTCGCCGCCCAGTTCGGGCAGGGCATCGTTCGCCCGATGGCGTCGAAGGCAGCGTCGGGTGGCATCCACGGTGCACTCGTGAACTCGACGGGCATCGCCGCCCAGGCGACGTTCGTGCCAGTCGGCAAGGCGGCAGCAGCGGGCGCAGCCGGTGGAGCCGGTGCGACGGCCGGCGTCGCGGTCGCCGGCAGCGCGGCTCTCACCGTGGCCGCACCGCTCGTGCTCATGGCCGTCGCGGTGGGGGTGAGCGCGAACGTCGACCACAAGCGCCAGCAGGCCATCGAGCACATCACGGAACTGCTGGAACAGCTGAAGGAACAGAAGCTCGAGGACGAGCACAGTGAACTCGACGGCTGCCGCGATGCCATCGACAAAGCCACTGCCATTCTGCTCGACCAGGGAAAGCCCGGTGTCTCGCTGGGACTGGACTCGGCAGTTCATGCCATCAACACGGCGCTGGGCGCCGCTGACCGCCGTCTTGCCCAATGGCAGAGTGCCCTGGACAAACTGCCCGAAGGCGAGGCCGTCGAGCTCGGCACGCTGACCAAATCTTTCCCGGGCGTCGACGATCACGGCGGTACGTTCCGTACCCACCTCGAACTCGCCGCCTTGGCCATTGCGCTGAAGCGGCGGGTCGTCGTCCTGCAGGCCGTCGAGCATGCCCAGAGCGACCCCGGCAACCTGTTCCAGAACTTCGCCCGCGCACTCAAGCGCGACCAGCAGCGCCTCGACGAACTGGAGTCGAGCATCGCTGGCGTCCTGGTACGCCTGTCGGCGCTGGAGCTGGCACGCCCGAACGGATTGCGGCCCGTCTTCACGAATGGTGAAGTCGACCGCCTGATGCGCGCGGCACACCGGATTCACAGGCTGAGTGACGGCGTCACGGTCAACAGCGGCACGACAGACGTGGCGATTGAGATCGCCCGCAACACGGACGGCTCGGTGGTCGTGTTCCCGGCGCTGCCCGCGTAGGCGCAGCCCCGCACCACTCACTTCGCGAGTAGTGCGGGGCTGTCGTCCGAAACCTCTAACACGGCTACGGCGCGTCCCTCGTCCGCTGTCCGTTCATCCGGGCGCGGGCGCGGGCGCGGGCGTGGGTGCGGGCGCCGGTAACGGCGTGCAGGCGCGCAGCCAGGCGTCGCCTGCCGCGGCGCCGCCGAGGTGGCGACGCTACGTCATACGGCCGGGGCCGTTCGCTCCATCCAGCCGTACGCCGCCTGCGCCGTGAACTCCGCCTGACCGCCCGGGAAGATCAGCCCCGCGGTGCGGAACGCCTCGTCCGTGGCGGTCTCCGGCACATAGGGGACCGCGATGCAGCGCATACCGGCGGCGTGTGCCGCCGCCGCCCCGGGCGGGGCGTCCTCCACCACCACGCAGTGGGCGGGGTCCGTGCCCAGCCTGCGCGCCGCCTCCAGGAACACGTCCGGCCGCGGCTTGCCGTGCGCGACCTCCTCGGCGGAGACGAGGGTGGTGAGGAACGCGTCCAGGCCGGTGCCGGCGAGCACCGCCTCGATCGCCGCACGGGAGGAACCGGACGCCACCGCCATCGGCACGCCCGCCGCGTCGAGCATCTCGACGAACTTCCGCATCTCCGGGTAGACCTCGGTACCGGCGCGGGCGAGCTCCAGATAGGCGCGGTTCTTCCCGGCCAGCAGATCCTCGACGGGCGTCCCGAGCCCGTACTCCTCGCTGAGCCGCTCGAGGGTCTCGCGGGTGCCGATCCCGATGAAGCGGGTGTGGTGCTCCCAGGTGAAGTCCGTGACGCCGTACCCGGCGAGAACGCGTCGGCCCGCTTCGTAGTAGTTGGGCTCGCTGTCCACGAGTGTTCCGTCGAGATCGAAAATGACCGAAGGGTGCGCAGTGCTCATGCACCCAGGATGCCAACCGGTCACCCGGGCCGAGGTCAGCGCGCCGTGCGGGTGCCCCGGCCCACCGACTCCACGAGCGGCAGCATCCGGTGCGGCACGCGTTCGCGCAGCGCCATCTCCGTCCGTGTGCGGACGACGCCGGGAAGGTTGATCAGTCGCTGGATCACATCCTCCAGATGACCGTTGTCCCTGGCGACCACCCTGGTCAGCAGGTCTCCGCCGCCCGTGATGGAGAACGCCTCGACGATCTCGGGCACCGCGGCCAGCGCGTCGCCCACCTCGTCCAGATGCCCCTGCGTGACCTCGATGTGGACGAACGCCAGGACCGGATGGCCGAGCGCGGCGGGGGACAGTACCGGGCCCGTGCCCGTGATCACGCCGTCGCGTTCCATCCGGTCGATCCGGGCCTGGAGGGTGCCCCGCGCAATGCCGAGGACGCGTGCGTACTCCCGCACGCTGGTGCGCGGCTGCTCGATCATCAGTCGCAGGATCCGGGTGTCGAGTTCGTCCACCGCCATGGCCATCGGCCTCCCAGCAGCCCGTCGTTCCCTTCGTGACTGTACCAATGGCTCAGTCATACGGCATGGATCCGGCCATACATCGGTTCCCCGGCCACCGGGACCGCGCGATGTGAAAGCGTGGCACCGCCGCCCGGAACATCCCGAAGGGAAACGCATGCCCGCTGACCACGCCCCCCAGGAGTCGACCACGGCGGACGGCCACACGGTGATCCAGGTCCGCGGGGCCCGGGAGAACAACCTGCGGAACGTCGACCTCGACCTTCCCAAGCGCCGGCTCAGCGTCTTCACCGGTGTCTCCGGCTCGGGCAAGTCGAGCCTCGTCTTCGGCACCATCGCCGCCGAGTCGCAGCGCCTGATCAACGAGACCTACACGGCCTTCATCCAGTCCTTCATGCCGAGCCTGGGCCGCCCGGACGTCGACGGTCTGCACAATCTGAGCGCGGCGATCGTCGTCGACCAGGAGCGCATGGGCGCCAACTCCCGTTCCACGGTGGGCACGGCCACCGACGCGTACACGATGCTGCGGATCGTCTTCAGCCGGCTCGGCACCCCGCACATCGGCACTTCGGGCGCCTTCAGCTTCAATCTGCCCGAAGGCATGTGCCCGAACTGCGAAGGGCTCGGCCAGGTCTCGGACATCGACGTGGACCAGCTGGTCGACCGGACCAAGTCGCTCAACGAGGGCGCGATCCGCGTACCGGGCTACGCGGTGGACTCCTGGCCCTGGTCGGTCATGGCGGCCTCCGGCTTCTACGCCCCGGACAAGAAGCTCGACGACTTCACCGAGCAGGAGTGGGCTGACCTCCTCCGGAGGACCGCCGTGAAGGTCAAGGTCGGCTCCAACAACCTCACCTACGAAGGCCTCATCACCAAGATCCAGCGCACCTGGCTGGTCAAGGACCGGGAAGGCCTGCAGCCTCACATCCGAGCGTTCGTCGACCGGGCCGTGGTCTTCACGGATTGCGCGGAGTGCGGCGGCACGCGGCTGTCCCGGGCCGCCCTGTCCTCGAAGATCGCCGGGGTGAACATCGCCGACTGCTCCTCCATGCAGATCAGCGACCTCGCCGCATTCGTGCGGACCGTCGACGATCCGTCCGTCGGACCGCTGCTGGACAGTCTGCGACACCTCCTGGAGTCCCTGGTGGAGATCGGTCTCGGGTATCTGAGCCTCGACCGGGCCGCCTCCACGCTCTCCGGCGGCGAGGCCCAGCGCGTGAAGATGGTGCGGCATCTCGGATCCAGCATCACCGACGTGACCTACGTCTTCGACGAGCCGACCGTCGGCCTCCACCCGCACGACATCCAGCGCATGAACGGCCTGCTGCTGCGGCTGCGGGACAAGGGCAACACGGTGCTCGTGGTCGAGCACAAGCCCGAGGTGATCGCGATCGCCGACCATGTGGTGGACCTGGGGCCCGGCGCAGGCGAAGCGGGCGGCGAGATCTGCTACACCGGCGACGTGGCGGGGCTGGTCGCCTCCGGCACCCTCACCGGGCGGCACTTCGGGCACCGGGTGCGGCTGCGCGAGACCGTACGCGAGCCGCGGGGACAGCTCTCCATCAAGGGGGCAGACCTGCACAATCTCCAGGACGTCAGCGTGGACGTGCCCCTCGGCGTGCTCACCGTCGTCACCGGGGTCGCCGGCTCCGGCAAGAGCTCGCTGATCCACGGATATTTGGCCGGGCGCGAGGGAGTGGTCGTCGCCGACCAGACTCCGATCCGCGGCTCGCGGCGCTCCAATCCCGCGACGTACACGGGGCTGCTCAACCCGATCCGCACCGCATTCGCCAAGGCCAACGGGGTCAAGCCCGCCCTCTTCAGCGCCAATTCGGAGGGGGCCTGCCCGAAGTGCAACGGGCTCGGGCTGGTCTACACCGACCTCGCGATGATGGCCGGGGTCGCGTCGGTGTGCGAGGAGTGCGAGGGCAGGCGTTTCACCACGGAAGTGCTCACGTACCGGCTGAACGGCAAGAACATCAGCGAGGTGCTCGGGATGTCCGTCTCCGAGGCGCACGCGTTCTTCCCCTCCGGGCAGGCGCACACGATCCTCGGGCGGCTCGACGACGTCGGACTGGGCTACCTCCGGCTCGGCCAGCCGCTGAACACCCTCTCGGGCGGTGAGCGCCAGCGGCTCAAGCTGGCCATCCACATGGCGGAGAAGTCCTCCACCTACGTTCTGGACGAGCCCTCTTCCGGCCTGCACATGGCCGACGTCGACAAGCTCCTGGAGCTGCTGGACCGGCTGGTCGACGAGGGCAACTCGGTCGTCGTGATCGAGCACCACCAGGCCGTCATGGCGCACGCCGACTGGCTGATCGACCTCGGCCCGGGCGGCGGCCACGACGGTGGACGCGTGGTCTTCACCGGTACCCCCGCCGATCTCGTCGCTACGGGCGACACCCTCACGGCGGAGCACCTGCGGAAGTACGTGGGCGGCTGACACGGGCGGGGCGGGGGCCCCGTGCCACCGCCCCGCTCCTTCCGCGCCTCACTGCTTCCCCGCCCCGCTCCCAGCGCGGCCGCGCCCGTCCGGCGCCCCTCCCCGGGCGGCTCGGTCCGTCCGCCCCGGGGTTTCCTCAGGTCTCCTCCTCCAACCGGATGGCGGCCTTGAGGTCCTCGTGCGCCTTGCCGGGTTCGCCCTGCTGGGCTTCGAGGAGCGCGGCGGCGATGGCGTCCAGCTTCCGCTGGAGGGCCCGCTCGCTGCGGAGCTCCGAGTTCTTCAGCAGTGCCAGGAGCAGCAGGGTGACGGCCGTCATGCACTCACCGGCGAAGATCTTCCAGGTCAGGGAGACATCCGCGAAGTGCACCGCCACCACTCCGGCGACCAGCAGCAGACAGAACCCGAAGAAGACCGGTGAGCTGGTGAGGTGCGAGGCCTTCTCCGCCATCCGGTCGAACCTGCCCGGTGTGGGCCCGCCGCGATCGGCGGGATGCTCCATCGTCATCGGCCACCGCCTCCTTCCGGGCCGCCCAGGACGTCGGCCACCACCCTCAGATCGGCCACCAGCCCGTCGTACGCCCTCTCCCGGTCGTCCGCACGCAGCACGGCCGAGGGATGGATCGTCGCCACCAGGCCCCGGACGTCCGGGACGCTCCCGCCGTCCCGGACGGTGTCCGGCCACGGCAGGAGTGCGCCGCGCTGCTCGGTGACCCGGAAGGACGAGCCGAGCAGCGCCTTCCCCGCGGAGGCGCCGAGCGCCACCACGACCTCCGGCGACACGAGCCGCAGTTCCTCCATCAACCACGGTCTGCACGCCGTGATCTCCCGCAGGTTCGGAGCCTTGTGGATCCGTCGCTTGCGGCCCTCGGGAACGGTGAACTTGAAGTGCTTGACCGCGTTGGTCACGTACGCCTGCGCCGGGTCGAGTCCGGCGTCGGCGAGCGCGCGGGTCAGGACCTTCCCTGCGGGGCCGACGAACGGCCGGCCCTGCCGGTCCTCCTGGTCGCCCGGCTGCTCACCGAGCAGAAGGACGGCAGCGCCGGCGTCCCCCTCGCCGAACACCGTCCGGGTCGCGTCCCGGTACAGCGGGCATCCGCGGCACCGGGCGGCGGCCTTCCACAGCCCGGGCAGCCGCGCACGCCGGCCGGGGAGGAACGGCGTGGCATCGTAGCCGCCCTCGCCCGGACCGCCCGGACCGCCCGGTCCGTTTCCCGCCTCCGCCTCCTGCCGTCCGCCCGCTCCACCCGTGGCTCCGGCCATGGACTCACGCATCCCTTCGTCCCCCTGGCGTCCCGTAGCCGCCGGGACGTTCCACGGACCGCTCGGCGCCGGGCCCGGGATGGGGGGTACCGCCGGGCGCCCGTCGGCTCCGTTCACCGTGCGCATGCCCGCGCGGTGACCGCAATCGGCTGCGGTACGGCCGGCGCCGGCAAGCGCGTCCGTCGCCGCACGTCCGACGGCGGGCTGGCTCCCGCCTTGCCGCGATACCGCCGGGCATGCCTGACGACGCGATACGGAGGAATCCGCGGCGGACGGAGCCGGAACGGGCCGTCTCCGGCGCGATGCCCATCAGCCGCGGCGGCCATCACGGGCGGACACGGAAGGCCCCGAGGCGACGCGGTGCGGAGGCGGCAGCCCCCGGCCTCGGGAGCCCGGCGCCGCCCGATGGCGCACCCGGATGGCCCCGGACTGGTCCGTTGGCCCGCTGATCCGGTCGCCGTGCCGTCCCGTACCGGGCCAATGGCCCACCGGATCAACGTCGACTTGAGCCAGTGGGGCACGGGATGGTCCCATATGCAGGTCGATGGCGCTGCGGACTCCGCGGCGCCTTTTTCATGCCGGTACGTCGAAGGGACGGGCAGAAGTGCTGAAGAGGGTGTTCGTGGCTCCGGACCCGGGGCTGCTGCGGCTGCGCAGCGCCACGCGGGCCGTCCTCGGCATCGGGCTGGCCGTGGCCGTGTGCGCACTGACGGGACACACGCTCACCGCGGTCATCACCGGCGGGCTCGCCGCGCTCCTGGCCCTCTTCACGGTCACCGACCCGCGGATCCGGGACCAGGCCGTCACCACCGCCCTGCTGCTCGCGGTGGGCCTTCCGGTGCTCGCCCTGGCGGCCGGCCTGCACGCGACCCCGGGCGCGCGCGACGTGGCCTTCGTGGCCGTCGCCGGCGCCGCGGTGTACGCGCGGCGCTGGGGACCGCGCGGGCACGCCCTCGGGGTCTTCGCGTTCATGACCTTCTTCGTTACGCAGTTCCTGCGCACGGTGCCCGCGCAGATCCCGGAGCTCTACTCCTCCGTCGTCCTGGCCGTCCTCGCCGCCTCCGCCGTCCGTTTCGGTGCCTGGTGCTTCGAGCGCCGTCTGTCACCTCCCCCGGCGCCCGCGCTGCCGGCGGGAACTGGGCTGGCCCGGACCACCACCCGGCAGGCCGTCCAGGTGACCGTCGCCGGGGCGTTCGCTCTCGCCGCCGGGCAGCTGCTCTCGGACGAGCGCTGGTACTGGGCCGTCGGCGCCGCCTGGTGGATCTTCGTGAACACCAACGCGCGGGGAGAGACGCTCGTCAGGGGCTTCCGCAGGGTCCTCGGCACCGTCCTCGGCATCGCCGTGGGCCTCGTGGTCGCCGTGCCCGTCCAGGGCGCGCTGCTGCCGACGGCCGTCCTGACCTTGGCGTGCGTCTTCGGAATCTTCTACAGCGCCCCCGTCTCGTACAGCTGGATGATGTTCGCGGTGACCGTGCTGGTCTCGCTGCTTTACGGTCTGCTCGGAGCCCTGGGGCCCGCCCTGCTCGCGCTGCGCCTCGCCGAGACAGCGGTCGGCGCCCTCGCCGCGGCGCTGGCGGTGGCGTTCGTGCTGCCCGTCACGACCCATGCGGCGACCAACGCGTGGATCCGGCTGACCGTGCGCTGCGTGCACGACTGCACCACCGTCGCGATGCGCAGGCTCGCGGGGGACGAGACCGCCGACCCGGTGCCGCACGCCGCCGAGCTGGAGCAACTGCTCGCCCGGGTGCGGATGTCGCTGGCGCCCCTGGTCCACCCGTTCAGCCCGCTGCGCGCCCGCAAGGCCCGGGCCCGTCAGGTCCTCGTCCTGCTGGACGACTGCGCCCGTGAGGTACGGGGGCTGGCCGCCGTCGCGGCGGACCCGTACGCCTCCCACGACGCCCGGCTGGCGGCCGCCTGCTGGCGGGTCGAAGCCGCGGTGCACGCGCTGGAGTCCGACGCCGAGCCGGGCCACGCGCCGGCCCCCGCCGGGGGCGAGGCGGCTGCGCACCACCATCCGGGCGTCGAGGCGGCGCTCACGCATCTCCACGGCCTGGAGCGGGCCCTCGCGGGACTCGCGGCGCCGCTGCGCACCTCCCCGCGGGCGCCGCTCGCCACCGTCTGAACGCCCGCACAACGCCCGAACGCCCGAACGCCCGCACGGCTGGCCGATCGGACCGCAGCGCGCCGCACGGTCCATTGGCCGGATCACGCCCCGGTGCGCCCGCCTGCCACGGGCCCCGCGTCGCCCGAGCGCTCCCGCGGCCGCGCCGGGCGGCTGCCGCCACGCGCCGGGCCCGCGGCGGGACGAGGGCCGGCCTGCACGTACCGGCGTGCGTTCGGACACCCGTGCCCACGCGCGAACCTCCGTGCGCCGGGCGGCGGCTCCCAACTGGGCACGTGCATCTGGCATTTACAGGGTGGATCAGGCCAGGTTCGGGGTAGATCGGGCGGCATCCACATCGCCTTCACACACCGGGGTGCGCACCATGCGGAAGTTCCTTCGCAGAGCCGCCGTCCGCAAGTCCCGCCCGTCGGATCCCCAGCCGGCCGGAGCGCAGCTCATCCGGGCGGAGCCCGTTCCTCCGCCCGGGCAGTGCCCGGTCGGCCGCTCCGGGCCCGCCGAAGCAGTACCGGTGCGGCCCGCACCGGCCGCCGACCTCGCACGACTCCGGCAGGAAGCGGAGGAGTTCCTGCGGCTCTACCACTCGGAGGAGCGCGGGGCCGGCGACCCGGCGAAACGGATAGCCGCCGTGCACGCCGAGATTGACGCTACCGGCACATACCGTCACACCGCAGACGAACTTGCCCACGGGGCGCGCGTCGCCTGGCGCAACAGCAACCGCTGCATCGGCCGCCTCTACTGGCGCTCCCTGCGCGTCCGGGACCGCCGTGACGTGCGCGACGCCGACACCATTGCCGCCGAGGCCGTCGCCCACCTCCGCGAGGCGACCAACGGCGGCCGGATCCGGCCCGTCATCACGGTCTTCGCGCCCGAGGCCCCCGGCCGGCCCGGCCCGCGCATCTGGAACGAACAACTGGTGCGGTACGCGGGCTACGCCGACGGCGCCGGCCGGGTCACCGGCGATCCGCGCAACGCCGGGCTCACCGCGTACGCGACGGGCCTGGGCTGGCCGGGCGGTCCCGGTACGCAGTTCGACGTACTGCCGCTGGTGGTCCAGGGCAGCGACGACAAGCCCCGCTGGTTCGAACTCCCGGACGACGCCGTGCACGAAGTGCCCCTGCGCCACCCCGATGACGACTGGTTCGCCGCCCTCGGGCTGCGCTGGCACGCGGTACCCGCCATCTCCAACATGTGCCTGGAGATCGGCGGCATCTGCTACCCGGCGGCCCCGTTCAACGGCTGGTACATGGGCACCGAGATCGGTGCCCGCAACCTCGCCGACACCGACCGCTACGACCTGCTGCCGGTCGTGGCCGCGCGACTCGGCCTCGACACCTCCACCGACCGCACCCTCTGGAAGGACCGCGCGCTGGTCGAACTCAACCGGGCCGTCCTGCACTCCTTCGACACCGCCGGCGTGACCATCACCGACCACCACACGGAGTCGCGCCGGTTCCTCGCCCACCTGGAGCAGGAGGCGGGGCGGGGCCGCCGGGTGGGAGCCGACTGGTCCTGGATCGTGCCGCCGATCTCCGGGGCCGCGACCGGCGTCTTCCACCGGACGTACGACACGGTGCAGGCTCGGCCCGTGTTCGCGCACCACCCGGAGGCGCTCGCCCGGGCGCGCGGCGAGGAGCCGGCGCCCGAGCCGGCACGCGCGACCGACCTGGTCTAGACCGCCTGCTACCGTCGGCCGGGCAGGGCACAGGGACCGGCCGGCGGTGGCGCCGGACGGCGCAGCGGCAGGGGAGGCGCCAATGGAGCACAGGAACGCGGTACGGGCGTTCATCGGGTCGTTCACCTCGGCGGGCGGCCGCGGGATCGTCACGGCCGGCGTGGACCCGGCGACCGGGGTACTCACGGAGGTGTCGGCGACGGACGCCGTGACCGACCCGTCGTACCTCGCGATCGGTACGACGGACGGCGGACCCGTGCTCTACGCGGTCTCCGAGACGGAGGAAGGGGCGGTCGCCGCCTTCGACATCGGCGGTGAAGGGCCGCCCCGCCTGCTCGGTGCGCCGGTCCCGGTGAACGGGTCCGGACCGACCCATCTGTCCCTCGCCCCGGGCCTGCTCCTCACCGCCAACTACGGTTCCGGCAGCGTCAGCAGCGTCCCCGTGGGTCCCGGCGGACGCCCCGGCCCCGTCCTCGGCGTCCTGCGGCACGAGGGGCGGGGTCCGCATCCGGAGCGGCAGGGCGAACCCCACGCCCACCAGGTGCTCCCCGACCCCTCCGGGCGGTGGGTGCTCACGGTGGACCTCGGCACGGACTCGGTCAGGGTGTGCGCGCTGGATCCGGCGGGCGGGGCGGCACCGGCCCTGCACTCCGAGACCGCGCTGGCGCCGGGCACGGGACCGCGTCATCTCGCCTTTCACCCCGCCGGGGAGCATGTCTACGTACTGGGCGAGCTGCGACCCACCCTCACCGCGTGCCGCTGGGACGCCGGCCGGGGCGTCCTGGAACCGCTCGGCGAGGCGTCCGTCCTCCCCGACGGGCACGACCTGCCCAGTTTCGCCTCCGCTCTCGCCGTGTCCCGCGACGGCCGGTTCCTGTGGGCGGCCAACCGGGGCCACGACTCCATCGCCGTGCTCCGGCTCGGCGCCGGCGGGGAGAAGGCCGAGCACGTCACGACCGTGCCGTGCGGCGGCCACTGGCCGCGTGATCTGGCGCTCGGCCCCACCGGCACCCGGCTGTACGCGGCCAACGAGCGTTCCGGGGACGTCACCTGGTTCGACATCGACGCCGTGACCGGCGTGCCGCAGCGGGCGGGGTCGCTCGCCGTGCCTGCGGCGACCTGCGTGGTCTTCGCCTGAGACACCGCTGCCGTCCGCGGGAGGTCGGGGATGCCTCTGTACGTACGAGGCCCGGTACGTACGAGGCCGCGGCGCCGCGCAGGCGTCTGCCCTGTGGTCATGAGGCCAACTCCGCTGCGACGCCCTGGCGTCGCGCAGGCGGGTGCCCCGCGGTCGCGAGGCGCCTCTGCCGCGATGCCGTGCCCTCACGACGTCGGTGAGGGGACCGCGCCCGGTGGAGGCGCCCTGCGTACCGGGGTCCCTGCCCGGCCAGTGGGTGGCAACACGCAGACTCCGGGCGCACGAAGGGCCCGCGCCGTCCGGCGTGGGCCCTTCCGTCCGTGCGGGGCGGCGACCGGTCAGAGCGACTGGGCGCCCTGCGGCTGGGGCGTGATGCCCAGCACGGTCGTGTACTGCGACAGCACCAGCTTGCCGATCGCGGGGTAGGCGCCCAGCGGCTCCGCGGCGGAGCAGCCCGCCTCCGCGGCGGCGGCCGCGAGCAGACCGTTGGGCACTTCCGGACCGACCAGGTAGGGGGCCAGCGCGAGCTGGGCGGAACCGGAGGTACGCAGCTCCTCGGCCGTAGCCGCGATGGCGCCCTCCTGGTCCAGGGCGGCCGCCATGACCGGCACGGCGAGCCGCGCGGCCAGCAGCATCCCGGTGATGCCGGCGGCCTGGACGGCCTCGTCGCCACCGACCGTGGCGAGGACGATGCCGTCGGCCGCGGTGGCGACGGTGAACAGCCGGGCCCGGTCCGCGCGGGCCAGGCCCGCCTCGGAGAGCCTCACGTGCAGGGCCTCGGCGAGCAGCGGGTGCGGGCCGAGGACGTCCGTCAGCTCCGCGGTCGCGCGGCTGTCCATGACGGCCTGGCGGATCCGGCGGATCAGCGCGCTGTCCGGGCCGGCGAGCAGCGGCACCACGACGGAGGCCGGGCCCGCGGGCTCGGCGACCTCACGGCCGGCCGCCTTCGCCAGCTCGTAGCGCTCCGTGCGCAGGGCGGCGGAACGGGTCAGCACGCTCCCCAGCGTGGGGTACTCGGCGTCGTCACCGTCGAGGTAACCGATCGCGGCCTCGAGGCCGGGCAGTTCGGAACGGGCGATGCTGACGACTTCCTCGGCGAGGCTGCGTATCGCGGACGAGGGGGTGCCGGGAACGGCGAGGACGAGGGTCGGCGCGCCCTCGGGTGCCACCACGGGCTCGGGGCGGCGGTGGCGCCCGGGCTGGCGGGGTCGCGGCATTCGTACTGGCAGGCCGGATGCGGGCCCAGTGGGGGAGCTCATGGCGCCGCATGCTACTGGTTTCGTCGTCGTGCCTGCTCAGGGAGGGGTCGGTCGAGTGCCGTCTGTCCGTGTTTACCCGATGAGTTCGTTAACGGCTTCCTGTCCGGGTCTGATCGGTAAGGGTGGTTGTGAGGACGAGCAGCCGGGGATCCTGCGGCAGCCTCAGTGTGCCGCCGGCGAGTGCGGCCGCGACGGTCAGCGAACCGGCCAGCGGATCGCCCGCCGCGGATACCGCACGGGCGAAGGGGAGTTGCCGGGCGAGGGCCTCCCGAAGGGGCACGAGGAGCGGATCGCCCATGCCGAACAGCCCGCCGGTGAGCGCGACTCGGCAGTCACCGGCCGACGGGGGAGGGCAGACGGCTGCGGCCGAGGCCGCGATGTGCTCCGCCGCCTCGGAGAGGATGTGCGCGGCGACCGGGTCGTCCGCGGCGCAGCGGGCGACCTCGGGGGCGAACGAGGCCAGCACGGCCGGACGGTCGGTACGCGGATACAGCAGTCCCGGCAGCCCCGGCGCCGGGCCGAAGACGTCCTCCAGCCGTGCCAGCAGCGCCGGGGAGCCTCCCTTGCGCCCGTCATGGGCCCGCAGCGCCGCCTCCAGACCGGCCCGGCCGATCCAGGCTCCAGAGCCGCAGTCGCCGAGCAGATGACCCCAGCCGTCGGCGCGGCGCCAGCTCGTGAGGTCCGTACCGGTCGCGATCATGCCCGTGCCGGCGGCGACGACCGCGCCCGGGCGCTGGCCGAGCGCGCCCGCGTAGGCGGTGACGGCGTCGGCGGCGAGCGCGACCTCGCGTACGCCCAGCTCGCGCGAGAGCTCACCGGGCAGCACGGCCCGCAGCTCGTCACCGAGCGTCGCCATTCCCGCGGCCCCGATCGCGAGGGCGACGGGCGCCTCCGCCCCGGCACGCCGCAGGAGTTCCCGTGCCATCGGCAGCAACTGCTCCAGCAGATGGGCCGCTTCGATCCCGGCGGCACCCGTGCGGACCGGCTCCCGGGACGCGGCGGTCAGCGCGGCCGAGGTGTCGGCGGCCGGGGCGAGGGCGACGCGCAGACCCGAACCCCCTGAGTCGGCCCCCAGGACCCAGCCGCCCGCGCCGCCTCCGGTCATGGCAGCCGCCAGTCCACCGGCTGCGCTCCCTGGCGGACGAGCAGATCGTTGACCCTGCTGAACGGCCGTGAGCCGAAGAAGCCGCGGTCGGCCGACATGGGCGAGGGGTGGGACGACTCGATCGCAGGGAGGTCGCCGAGCAGCGGTCGCAGATTGCGGGCGTCACGCCCCCACAGCACGGACACGAGCGGTTTGCCGCGGGCGGCGAGGGCGCGGATGGCCTGCTCGGTCACCTCTTCCCAGCCCTTGCCCCGATGGGCCGCGGGCTTGCGGGGCGCCGTGGTCAGCGCCCTGTTGAGCAGCAGCACGCCCTGCCGGGTCCACGGCGTCAGATCGCCGTTCGACGGCCGGGGCAGCCCGAGGTCCGTGTGCATCTCCCGGAAGATGTTCTCCAGACTGGCCGGTACCGGCCGCACTTCGGGTGCCACGGAGAAACTCAGCCCCACGGCGTGACCGGGTGTCGGATAGGGGTCCTGGCCGACGATCAGGACGCGCACCTCGTCGAACGGCTGCTGGAAGGCGCGCAGCACATGCGCGCCCGCCGGCAGGTACGTCCGCCCCGCGGCGATCTCCGCGCGGAGGAAGTCGCCCATCGCGGCGATGCGTTCGGCCACGGGATCCAGGGCGTCCGCCCACCCCGCATCGACGATTTCTTTCAACGGTCGTGCTGCCACGAAGCGCACTCTACTGGCCGCGCCGGAGGCCTCCTCAACCGACCGTGGCGGCCCGGACACAGAGCACGTCCGGCAGATGGGAGGCGAGTTGCTGCCAGCTGTCGCCGTCGTCCGCGCTCGCGTACAGCTCGCCGTTCCGGTTGCCGAAGTAGAGCCCGGCCGGGTCGGCCCCGTCGGTGCACATCGCGTCGCGCAGCACCGTGCCGTAGTGGTCGCCCTCGGGCAGCCCGCGCGAGAGCGGTTCCCACGTCCCGCCCGCGTCGGTGGTCCGGTAGACCCTGCACCGGTGCTCCGCCGGTACCCGGTCGGCGTCGGCGTTGATCGGGAAGACGTAGGCGACGCCGGGGCGGTGCGGATGGGCGACGACGGCGAAGCCGAAGTCCGACGGCAGGCCCGCTCCGATGTCCGTCCACTTGGCGCCCGCGTCGTCGCTCCGGTACACCCCCCAGTGGTTCTGGAGGTAGAGCCGGTCGGGATCGCCGGCGTCCTGGGCGATCTTGTGGACGCACTGGCCGAACTCCGGGTTCGGGTCGGGCAGGAAGACCGCCGACACGCCGTCGTTGGACGGGTTCCAGGCGGCGCCCCCGTCCTGGCTGCGGAAGACACCCGCGGTGGAGACGGCGACGGTCACCCGGGCGGCGTCCCTGGCGTCCGTGACCACGGTGTGCACGGCCTCACCCCCGCCGCCCGGCACCCACTTCGAGCGGGTGGGGTGGTCCCAGAGCGGCCGGACGAGCTCGAACGTCTCCCCGGCGTCCTCCGAGCGGAACAGCGCGGCCGGCTCCGTGCCCGCGTAGACGACGTCGGGGGCCTCGGGACCGGCTGGGTGGAGCTGCCAGACCCGCTCCAGGCTGGCTCCGGTGTCCTTGGGGAACTTCACCGCGGGCTTGGCCGGTTCCGTCCAGGTCGAGCCCAGGTCGTCGGAGTGGAACACGGACGGACCCCAGTGCGCGCTGTCCCCGCCGACCAGCAGTCGTGGCACGGCGCCGCGGCGGGTGTCGATCCCGATCGAGTACACGGCCTGGGCGTTGAAGTGGGGGCCGTCGAACTCCCACCGCCCGGCTCTCCTGGTCCCCAGGAAGAGCCCCTTGCGCGTGCCTACTGCCAGCAGAACGTCGGTCATCGCCGACACCTCCAGGACGCCGTTGTCGCGGACAGGGGCCAGTCTGCACCCACCCACCGACAGCGGCCCACGGAGCGCCCCTTCCCGCAGGTCGGCCCGGCCGTGCCCGGTCCCGGAGCGCTCCCGCCCCGCCGCCCCGACACGTCCCGCGCCCGGCCCGGGCGTGCTCCGCGCCCGGGCCGTTCACGACCCGGGCACGGGCTCAGACCGAGCGGTGGTACTGCTCGGGGATCCGGACGGTCCCGCCGAGTTCGTGTGCGGCCCGACGGGCCCAGGAGGGGCTGCGCAGCAGTTCGCGGCCGAGGAGCACGGCGTCGGCCTCGCCGTTAGCGAGGACCTTCTCGGCCTGTTCCGGGTCGGTGATCAGTCCGACGGCCGCCACCGGCAGCTCCGTCTCGTTCCTGACCCGGGCGGCGAACGGCACCTGGTAGCCCGGTCCGACCGGGATGCGCACGCGCGCGGCGTTGCCGCCGGAGGAGACGTCGAGCAGGTCCACGCCGTGCTCCTTCAGCAGGGAGGCGAAGCGGACGGTCTCGTCGGCGGTCCAGCCGTTCTCCTCGAGCCAGTCGGTCGCGGAGATCCGGAAGAACAGCGGCAGTTCCTGCGGCCACACCGCGCGAACGGCGTCGACGACCTCCAGCGCGAACCGGGTGCGGTTCTCGAAGGAGCCGCCGTACTCGTCGGTGCGGCGGTTGCTGTGCGGGGAGAGGAACTCGCCGATCAGATAGCCGTGCGCGCCGTGCACCTCGACGACCTCGAAGCCCGCTTCCAGCGCCCGGCGCGCGGCGTCCGCGAACTGTCCCGGGAGCGCCGCGATCTGGTCGGCGGTCAGCTCATCGGGCACGGGGTGGCCGTCGTCGAACGGGACCGGGCTCGGCGCGACCGGCTGCCAGCCGTCGGCGTCGGGGCCCACCGGCCCACCGCCCTTCCACGGGCGGCCCGTGGAGGCCTTGCGCCCGGCGTGGGCGATCTGGATGCCGGGCACGGCGCCCTGATCCTTGAGGAACCGGGTGATCCTGCGGAAGGCGTCGGTCTGGGTGTCGTTCCAGATGCCGAGGTCGTACGGGCTGATCCGGCCCTCGGGGGCGATCGCGGTCGCCTCGACCAGGATCAGGCCGGTGCCTCCGGCGGCCCGGGCGGCGTAGTGGGCGAAGTGCCAGTCGGTCGGGACACCCGCGTCCGGTCCGGTGGCCTCGGCGCTGTACTGGCACATCGGTGCCATCCACACGCGGTTCGGGATCGTCACGGACCGCAGGGTGTACGGCTCGAACAGTGCGCTCACGGCGGGCTCCTTCTCACGGCGGGCGTAGATGCCGCTCGTACGATAGCCATCGTAGTACGGTAATTGTCAAACTACGATGTCTCTCGTACAAGGCGTGCCCGTGTCCGTGTGGTCCCGTCCGGCGCGTCAGTCTTCGGGGTCCGCGCAACTGCCGAGCGGGTCGAGGTCCAGGTCGGCGCCGTCGAGCTTGGCCGTCAGCATCGACAGACGCTCCTGGAGGTCGCCGATCTCCTCCAGGGAGAGCCCGGTGGCCGCCGCGATCCTGCGCGGGACGAGGGCGGCCCGCTCCCGCAGGGCGGTGCCCGCCGCCGTCGGGTGCACGGTGACCGAGCGCTCGTCCTCGGCGCTGCGCCGGCGCTCCACGAAGCCGAGCGCCTCCAGGCGCTTCAGCAACGGCGAGAGGGTGCCGGAGTCCAGCCGGAGGCGGGCGCCGATCGTCTTCACCGAGAGGTCGCCGTGCTCCCAGAGCACCAGCATCACCAGGTACTGGGGGTAGGTGAGGCCGAGGTCCTTCAGGATTGCCCGGTAGACGCCGTTGAAGGCCCGCGAGGCCGCGTGCAGCGAAAAGCAGATCTGCCGGTCCAGCCGGAGGATCTCCGCGTCGGGCGCGGCGTCCGGTGTCGTCGTCATGGGTCCAGCGTACCTGTCTCGCGAGCTATTGAGTTGTGCACAATTTAATTGTGTGCTCTAGTAGTACCTGTCCGGCCCGCCCCACGGGTCCGGCCCCAACGACCGAGGGATGGTTTCCATGAACGCGCTGTACACCGCTGTCGCCACCGCGAACGGCCGCGACGGACGCGCCGTCAGCTCCGACGGCCGGCTGGACCTGCCGCTCGCCGCGCCCGCCGCCCTGGGCGGCAGTGGCGAGGGCACCAACCCGGAGCAGCTGTTCGCGGCGGGATACGCGGCCTGCTTCGCCAGCGCGCTCGGTCTCGTCGGCCGCCAGGCGAAGGTCGACACCGGTGACATCTCGGTGACCGCCGAGGTGGGCATCGGCAAGGACGAGGACGGCGGCTTCGGCCTGGCCGTGGTCCTGCGCGTCGAGCTGCCCGCGGCGCTGGAGGGCGAGACCGGCGAGCTCCTCGTCAAGCAGGCGCACCAGGTCTGTCCGTACTCCAAGGCCACCCGCGGCAACATCGACGTCGAGCTGGTCGTCGAGTAGCCCGCCGTACGCGGAGGGCTGCCGCCGTGGTGCCCGGCCCGGCCGGGCACCACGGCGGCAGCCCCCGCTCTTCCGCGGCGCGCACGCCCCGCCTCGAACTACGACGAATTTCGTACAATGGGGGCCCCGAATCGAAGTGGAGTCCCCGTGACCACCGCCGCCAGCCCTCGCGAGCTCGCCCACCCCACGCGCGACGAGATCCGGCTCGAGGGCGTGCTGCACGCGCTCTCCGACCCGGTGCGGCTGCGGGTGGTGCGTGAGCTGGCGACCGCCGAGTCCGAGCTCTCCTGTTCGTACTTCGATCTGCCCGTGACCAAGTCCACGTCGACCCACCACTTCCGCGTGCTGCGCGAGAGCGGGGTGATCCGGCAGGTCTACCGGGGCACGGCGAAGATGAACGGGGTGCGCCGCGACGATCTGGACGAGCTGTTTCCCGGCCTGCTCGACAGCGTCCTGACCGCCGCCGCCGGCGAGGCGGCCCGCCACGGCGCCGGCTGACCACATGCCGAGGCGGCCCGCCACGGCGCCGGCCGACCACGCGCGCCCGCACCGGCCGCCGTGTCGACCACCACCCGTGCCTGAAACGCGCACCCGGGTCCGACCGAGCATCCGTGCCCGCCCGGCCCTGCACGCCCCGAACGGTCCGGCCGCCGCGCCGGGGGAGTCGCCGCTACGCCGCCGGGAGTTGCGGAGCCATGCCTACGCCGGCTGCGCCCAGCAGCCCCGCCCAATCGGCGATCTTCACCGAGCGGCGCCCCAGCGACCGGCCCAGCGCGTCCTCGGCCTCCTCGATCGCCAGCCAGCCCGGCCACTCCACGGGGCACAGCCCCGAATCCCGCAGCACGTCCAGCGGTTCGTCCGGGAGCGGACGGGCCGCCAGCGCGGGTGCGTCCGCGAGGATCGAGGCCACCGTCTCCTTGGCGCAGGGCCTGTTCGTACCGATCACCCCGGTGGGGCCCCGCTTGATCCAGCCCGCCACGTACTCGCCCGCGGACGGCGAGCCGTTCCGCAGCACCCGGCCGGCCAGGTGCGGCACCGTGCCCCGCGCGGCGTCGAACGGCAGCCCCTCCAGGGGAACTCCGCGATAGCCGACCGCCCGCAGCACCAGCTGCGCCTCGATCTCCTCGTACGTGCCCGTGCCGTGCACGCCGCCCGCGTCGTCCGGCGCGGTCCGCTCGAAGCGCACCGCGGCGACCCGCCCGTTCTCGGCGAGCAGCTCCACCGGGCGCAGGAAGAAGCGCAGCCGGATGCTCCGCGCCCGGGCGGAGTCCTCGCCGGCCTCCGCCCAGCCGCGCACCACGTCGACGTTGCGCCGGCCGACCGCCGGCAGTCCCGAGGGATCGGCGTACCCCGGGTCCAAGGCGAGATCGGCCGGCTCGACGCCGACCGAGGCGTCCGGCAGAGTGCCCAGCTCGCGCAGTTCCTTCGTGGTGAACTTCGCCCGGGACGGGCCGCGTCTGCCCACCATGTGCACCTCCCGCACCCGGCTGCCGGCCAGGGCGCCGAGCGCCTCGTGCGGCACGTCGGTCGGCCGCAGCTCCGCCGCGCCGCGCGCGAGGATCCGGGTGACGTCCACGGCGACGTTGCCCACCCCGATGACGACCGCCGACCGGGCGCCGAGGGTGAATCCGCTGCCCGCGGCGTCCGGGTGGGCGCTGTACCAGGACACGAAGTCGGTGGCCGAGAAGCTGCCCGGGAGATCCTCGCCGGGCAGCCCCAGCCTGCGGTCCTTCGCGGCGCCGACGCAGTAGACGACCGCGTGGTAGAGCCGCAGCAGACGCGCCGGCGTCAGTCCGTGCGCGCCCACCTCGACGTTGCCGACGAATCCGATCCGCTCGTCCTCCAGGACCGCCCGCAGGGTGTTCTGCAGTGACTTGATCTTCTCGTGGTCGGGCGCGACTCCGTACCGCACCAGCCCGTAGGGGCACGGGAGCCGGTCCAGGACGTCCACGCGGACGTCCGGCACGAGGGACTGCTGGACGAGGGCCTGAGCGGTGTACACCCCGCTCGGCCCGGATCCGACGACGGCGACTCGAAGCACGGCTGCGCTCCTTCCCGCAGGGTGCTTCCAGCATTGCACCGGGGAGGCCGCCCGGTAAGTCTCACATCGTGCGCATACGGTTGATCTCCGCCGTCTGCTGCGCGATCACGTCGTTGGCCATTTCCTCCACCTGGACGTTGTTCCCCTCGGACAGCACGGTGGCCCCCATCGTCAACGCGCCCTGGTGGTGAGTGATCATCAGCTTGAGGAACAGCTCGTCGAAGGCCTTGCCCTTGGCGGCGCGCAGCTGCGCCAGCTGCTCCTCGGTCGCCATGCCCGGCATCGCCCCGTGGTCGTGGGCCCCGTGACCGTCCGTCGCCTTGGAGTGCTGCTTCAGCCAGCCCTGCATCGCCCCGATCTCCGGCTGCTGCGCGGCCTTGATGCGGTCGGCGAGGCGCTTCACCGGGGTGCCGCCGGCCCGGTCGGGCACGAGGGCCGTCATCTCCAGCGCCTGGGTGTGATGGACGATCATCATCTGGACGTACGAGACGTCGGCGGCGTTCGGGCTGTCGTCCGGCAGTTCCCTGGCGGCCTCCTCGGGCGAGAGCGTGCGGGCGGGCTCGCCGGGCTTCCCCGGGGCCACGACCGCCGTGCCGCGAGACCCCTCGGCCTTCGGGGTGCCCGAGCCGGACCCCGACTCGCAGGCGCCCAGGGCGAGTACGGCCGCGACGACGGCCGCCACGACTTTCATTACGTCTCTGTTGCCATCTGTTGATATGGGCATGCTGAGGACGATACTGCCGGGGTCAGTGCATGGTTCAACTACGGAATGGAACTAGGGGAGGAAAAACGGTGACCCCGTTGCACACCACCCGCGTGCGGCGCAGACGTCTGGGCGTGGCGGCAGCCGCGGCAGGCCTGCTGGCCACTCTGCTGGCGGCCGGACCCGCGGCCGCCACACCGGACCCCGGAGACGTCCCGGCCGAGAGGAAGGTCTCGTCCGAACAGGCGGCAGCCGCCAAGGCCCTGACGAACAGTGGCGAGATACCCGCCGTGGACGAGGTCGTCCACAGCGACAACATCCGGCATCTCGCCAACATCCCGAAGGACGCCCTCCCGGGCACCAACTCCGACCTCGCCTTCCAGGGGAAGTACGCGTTCGCCGGAAACTACGACGGCTTCCGCATCTTCGACATCAGCAACCCGCGCGCCCCCAGGACCGTCTCCCAGGTCCTGTGCCCCGGCTCCCAGAACGACATCTCGGTCTCCGGGGACCTGCTCTTCCTCTCCACCGACTCCTCGCGCAGCGACAACTCCTGTGCCAGCACCAGCCAGCCGGCAACGGAGAAGTCCTCGTGGGAAGGCGTCAAGGTCTTCGACATCAGCGACAAGCGCAACCCGAAGTACGTCGCAGCCGTCGAGACCGCGTGCGGCTCGCACACCCACACCCTCGTGCCCGAGCGGCGCGACGTGTACGTGTACGTGTCGTCGTACTCGCCGAACGCGACGTTCCCGGACTGCCAGCCGCCGCACGACGGGATCTCCGTCATCAAGGTGCCGCGCAACGCCCCGGAGAAGTCCGCTGTCGTCGGATTCCCGGTGCTGTTCCCGGGCGAGGGCCCGGACGGCGGCGGCAACCCCGGCTCACCCACCAACCCGGGCGTCTCCAAGACGACCGGCTGCCACGACATCACCGTGCTGCCGTCGAAGGACCTCGCGGCCGGTGCGTGCATGGGTGACGGCATCCTGTTCGACATCCGCAACCCCGAGCGCCCGAAGGTCATCGACCGGGTCCAGGACAACGTCAACTTCGCCTTCTGGCACTCGGCGACGTTCAACCAGGACGCCGACAAGGTGGTCTTCACCGATGAGCTCGGCGGCGGCGTGGGCGCGACCTGCAACGCGGAGATCGGCCCGAAGCGCGGAGCCGACGGCATCTACGACATCGTGGGCAAGGGCGACAGGCGCAAGCTCGTCTTCCGCAGCTACTTCAAGATCGACCGCCACCAGGCCGCCACCGAGAACTGCGTGGCGCACAACGGTTCGCTGATCCCGGTCAAGGGCCGCGACATCATGGTCCAGGCCTGGTACCAGGGCGGCGTGTCGGTGTGGGAGTTCACGGACTCCGCCAGGCCGAGGGAGATCGCCTACTTCGAGCGCGGCCCGCTGACCACCGACACCATCACCACGGGCGGTTCGTGGTCGGCGTACTACTACAACGGCTACATCTACTCGAACGACATCGCCAAGGGCTTCGACGTGCTGAAGCTCGAGGACCGTCGTACCGACGCGGCCAAGCGCGTCCGGATGCACGAGCTCAACGTGCAGACCCAGCCGGACTACTTCGACCGCCACCACCACTGATCCGTGCCGTCGCGGTGCCGCCCCGGCGGGCGGCACCGCTCCTTCCGGGGCGGTCGTCCCGCCCTCCGGGCCGGCCGCTACCGCGCCACCCCGGTGGCGGAGAGGTCCGGACCCTCGTGCGACGTCCCGCCGGGCGGCTCCCCGCCCGGCGGGAAGCCGAGCTCCCAGGCCAGCCCGTACCGCTGGAAGAGCTCCGCCCGCAGCCGCGTGCGCGGCATCGGCGCGCCGGGCAGCGCCACCGCGAAGACCGCGCCCATCAGCAGGGCGCGCAGCAGCGGGTAGTCGGCGTCGACGTCCGGCGACCCGTAGCGCTCCACCGTGTCGCGGAGCAGGAAGGCGAGCCGCTGCTGCTCGGGGCACTGGACGAACCCCTCTGCCTGCAGGATGCCCGCCATGTGCGCGCGCATCAGCACCGGCCGGTCCACCGCGAGCCCCAGGATCGCGTCGGCCGCCCGGGCCAGCCGCTCCCGCCCGTCGGCGGTGCGCGGCTCGCGCTCCAGCGCCTCCTCCAGCGTGAGGTGCATCAGCCGGTGCACGGCCGACTGGAACAGCTGGCGCTTGCCGGGGAAGTAGTACGAGACCAGTCCGCGGGCCGACCCCGCCCGGTCGGCGATGTCCCCCAGCGTCGTCGCCTCGTAGCCGCGCTCCCCGACGAGTTCCACGGTCGCCTGGAGCAGGCGCTCCCGGGAACGCCGACGGAGCTCTTCATTGACCGATGCGCTCCGCGGGGACATGCTTAACTCCTGCGTTGACTGGCTCGGAGCCAATATACTCAGCGCGACCCGTTGCGAGGCGCTCGTATGCCTGGTCAGCGGGGTTGACCGGACGGACCGGGCGACGCGGGGGATCGCCCGGTCCGATCCGTTCCGCCATGGATTCGCGCGGATCACCCGAGCAGGGATTTCCGGCCTTTGTCTCTATTGTCCGATTTCGCGGCCTCGATTCCCACGCTTCTCGGCCGACACTTCACCCATGTCGTTCCGGATCACGAGCCCACGAGTCCGAGTACCGGACGCAGGCCCTCGGGACGCTCGTCCACCGGCAGGTGATCGACGAAGTGCACGGCGCAGCCAAGCAGCGCCGCCCCGCCGTCCGCCCGCCGGTCGTCGCCGACCATCAGGACGTTTCGCGGGTCCTCCCCCAGGGCCTCGCAGCCCGCGCGGAACAGCCGTTCGTCCGGCTTCTGCACCCCGTGGCGGTAGGACAGCACGTACGCGTCCACGAAGCCGTCCAGGCCGTGCGCCCGGAACACCGGCCGCGGGTCCCAGCCGATGTTGCTGACCACCGCGACGCCCGTACCGAGCCGCCGTAGCTCGCCGAGCACCTCCGCCGCGTCCGGGTACGGGCGCCACGCCGACGGCGTCTTGTGCCGCTCGTAGAGGGCGTCGTACAGCCTGGGGTCGGGGAGCTCCACGCGGCGGGCGAGGCCCACGTAGGCGTCCCGGTGCCGCTGGGCGTCCCGGTCTCGGGTCCACCGCAGCTCGGCCAGGGCCTCGGGGATCAGCTCCGGCGTGGAGCCGCCGGGCAGAGCGCCGGCCGCGTCCAGCTCGCGCGCGTACCGTTCGAACGCGTCCTCGCCGACCGAGATCCCGGTCTCGTCGAGGGCGGCCCGCAGCCAGGACGCGACGGATTCGATCCGGAAGAGCGTTCCCGAGAAGTCGAAGAGCACGCCTTTGATCGCCATGCGGCGATCCTCCCGGCCTCAGGGCCCCCGGTTCAAGGCCAGCCGTTCGTACGAGCCGGCCGTGACGGCCACCAGGCAGATCCCGAGCAGCCAGCCGGCCAGGACGTCCGTCAGCCAGTGCACCCCCAGATACAGCCGGGTGAAGCCCACACCCAGCACCGAGACCACCGCCAGCAGGGCAGCCGTCCGCCGGAGACCCGGCCCGGTCCCGGACCGTGCCAGCAGCCAGAGGAGCAGCCCGCAGGTGACGGCGGCCGTCATCGCGTGACCGGACGGGAAGGCGGCGTAGTGGGCGGTGTCCACGGGCTCCGCCCAGACCGGGCGCTGCCGTCCCACCAGGGCCTTGAGCATCTGCTGCACCGCCGCGCCCACCAGGCTCGCCGCCGCGATCCACAGGGCGAGCAGCCGCTCGCCGCGCCACAGCAGGGCCAGGACCACCGCGGTGACCAGGGCGCGCATCGTCCACGGGTCCCACACCCAGTCGCTGAGGATCCGGTTCGCACGGGTGAATCCCGGCTCCGCCAGCGCGGACTCGTGCAGCTCGACCGCGACCGTACGGTCGAGCGACACCAGAGGCGACCAGCCCACGGCCACCGTCACCAGCAGCAGCACGGCGACCACGGCGGTCAGCGAGGCGGTACGCGCCCCGGGGACCGGAGGGGGTGGCTCCGGGGCGGGGGACCGCGGGACGGGGGTGGAGGTGGGGGTGGGGGGACGCATGAGAAGAATCCTGCCCCCGATCCGCCCCGCTAGTTACCTCAAAGCACTCAGACCCGGCACGAATGCCACCAGCAGCGGTACGACGGGCACCAGGACGGCGGCGGCGGTCAGCCGCAGCCGCCTGCCCGCGGTGAGCCGCGGCACCGGGGCCAGCAGCCGGTTCACCCGCTGGTGCAGTTGGGCGTCGGGGGCCGGGCAGGGACCGAAGACTCCGCGGTGTTCGTTCAGTTCGACCAGCGCGAGGGCGATCGTGAGCCGGCCGAAACGGCGCGAGGCGACGTCGTCCGCCGCAAGCTCCACCAGCCGGTGCATCTCGTCGCGGAACGCGGCGAACACCGGGACCTGGGGAAAGCCGTTGGCGAGTGCCGCCGAGCAGTGCAGCAGCCAGTCGTGGCGAGCCTTGGCGTGACCCTGCTCATGGGCCAGCACCGCGTCGAGTTGACGGCCCTTCAGGCGCCGCAGGGCGGCCGTGGTGATGACCAGCTGGGGCGCGGCGCCCGGCAGCCACCATGCGTCGGGCCGCTCGCCCTCCAGCACCACCAGCGGATCGTCGCCCGGGTCCTCACCCGGCAACAGGGGAGCGCGCACCAGGAGTTCGGCCCTGCGCCGCTTGCGTCGCGCGTGCGCCCGGTGGATCTCCCGGGTGAGCATCGCACCGGTCCACAGCGCTCCGCACGCCAGCACGACGGCCAGCACCGCGGACCAGGGACCGCCCGCGCCCAGGGCGTACGCCTCGACGACCGCGCTCGGCGCGGGCGCGAAGACCGGGGCCCGCACCGCCTGCCAGGCGGCGGCCGCACTGATGGTCATGGAGAGCCCGAAGCTCAGCAGCACCGCCGCGACCACGCACTGCCACACCCACAGCGCCACCACCGGCTCGCGCTCCGGCCAGTCGGCCCGCGACATCAGCCGCGGTGCGACGACGGCGGCCAGTGCGCCGAGCGACAGCAGCGCGAGGGAGACCATCATGGGCCCCAGACTATGAGCGCGGTGCTACTCACAGGTATGGCTTCACACGGCAAGTGATGTACGACACGGTCCGCCCCCGCACGCTCAGACGGTGAGGAGCATGGCGACCATCGCGACGCCCATCGAGACGCGGCACGCCAGGGCGATCTCGGGGCGCGCCCCCCAGGCCGGAGCAGGGCCGCCCGCGGGCGCCGGCAGGGGCACCAGCCGGGCACCCGTGCGCAGGACGAACGCCGTGAAGTACACGAGCAGCGCCCCCGTCACCAGCGGCACTCCGCCGGTACCCGACTGTCCGCCGTGCTCCCCGTGTCCGCCGGCCGGAAGCGGCGACATGGTCAGCGCCATGTACACCATGGCCAGCGAGCCGACCAGATGGTGCAGATGGTGGGCGCCGGCGGGGGAGGCCCGTGTGGCCCACAGGGCCCGCAGGCCCACCGCCCCGAACAGGGCGGCGTACGGCAGCCACGCCCACGACGGCGGTGCCACGACGGCGGCCGGCACAGCCATCGCGGCCATCCCGAACCCCATCACCGCCTCGCCGGCCGCCGCGCTGCGCGCCTCGCCCGCGCAGCTGCGCATCCGCACGACGCAGTACGCGCCGGACACCGCGCACAGTGCCACGAGCAGCCAGCCCGGCGTCGCCGGTCCGTGCACCGCACACCTCCCCGCTCGACGTGTCGAGCAGGGGATGCCCAGCCGCGGCACGGCGCATACGAGCGCACGGGTGTACGCGGGGCGCTCGCGGGGCCCGTGCGGCCGCGCGCGGCCTTGCGGGGCGCACCGGACGGCTCCCGTCCGCGGTGCGGGCGCTGCCGCCGGGATCAGGGCCGGTGGCGCAGCGGATGGTCCTCGGGCACCTCGACCACGGCGATCCGCACCCCGTCCGGGTCGGTCAGCCACATCTCGACGAGCCCCCAGGGTTCCCGCCGAGGCGGGCGCTCGACCGCGGCTCCGTGCGACAGCACATGGCCGTAGGCCGCCTTGGCGTCCGACACCTGGAGCCACAGCGCCGCCCCCGGACCGGGCGGGGTGTCGGAACGCCCGGAGATCTCCAGGAACCCGCCCCCCAGGAAGTAGACCGTTCCGCGGTCGGGCCCGGTGCCGAACTCGCGGTAGATCTGCAGGCCGAGAACGTCCTCGTAGAACCGCCGGGACCGCTCGGGATCGGTCGGCCGCAGCAGGATGCGGCTGCTCAGCACATGCATCATGGTCACCACGGTAGACCGCCGGCGCGTCGCGTTAAGGTCGGGCGGGCAGCGCGTCCGCAGCGCGTGCGTCCGCCGCGCCGCGACCGCCGGCGAAGAGGAGAACGGAGAACCGCCCCATGGAGACCGCCCCGCCCACGGACCCGGTGCAGCTGTCCTACCGCGACGCGACCGACGCCGACGTGCCCGCACTGGTCGAGCTGATCGAGTCGGCCTACCGCGGGGACTCCAGCCGGGCCGGCTGGACCACCGAGGCGGACATCCTGGACGGGCAGCGCACCGACCCGGAGGGCGTCCGGCAGGTGATCGGGGCGGCCGGCAGCAAGCTGCTCGTGGTGCGGCGCGACGACCGGATCGTGGCCTGCTGCCAGCTCGAACACCGCGGCGACGCGGCGTACTTCGGCATGTTCGCCGTACGCCCGGGACTCCAGGGCGGCGGACTCGGCCGGCAGGTCATCGCCGAGGCGGAGCGCCTCGTGCGGGAGACCTGGGGCGTCACGGAGATGCACATGACGGTGATCTCGGTGCGTGAGGAACTCATCGCCTGGTACGAGCGGCGCGGGTACCGCCGCACGGGACGGATGACTCCGTTCCCGTACGGCGACGAGCGCTTCGGCGTACCGCGCCGCGACGACCTGCAGTTCGAACTGCTCGTGAAGAGCCTGGACCGGTAGGCAGCCGACCGGCCGGGACCGTCAGGCCGTGAAGCGGCCGGTGCGCCTGATCTCCGGGAAGTCCGTGGTCGCGCCGTCGAGTTCGAGGGCGCGCACCAGCCGCAGGTGGTCCTGGGTGTTGACGACCCAGCCGATGACCCGGAGTCCCTCGTCGTGGGCGCGCTCCACCGTCTCCAGGGTCAGCCGGCGGATGTTCAGTGCCAGCGTGGGGGCGCCGACGGCCTGCGCGCGCTCCACGATGTCGCTGCCCCAGCGGCTCGCGATGAGGCCCGTGCGCACGCCGGGCACCAGCGCGGTGATCTCCCTGACCGCGTCGTCCTGGAACGACGTGACCTCGATCCGCTCCACGAGATCGCGTTTGACCATCACGTCAGCGAGGACCCGTGCCGCGGCCGCGTCCTTGATCTCGACCTGGAGCGGGGCGCTCACCGCGTCCAGGACCTCCTCGAAGACCGGGATGCGCTCGCCCTGACCGGCGTCCAGCTCCCGCAGCTCCGCGAGGGTCATCTCGGCGATCGGCCCGGTGCCGTCGGTCGTCCGGTCCACGTCGGCGTCGTGCATGACGACCAGCGCGCCGTCCTTGCTGAGATGGAGATCCAGTTCGATCGCGTCCATACCCGCCCGCTCCGCCCGGACGAAGGAACGCAGGGTGTTCTCCGGTTCGACACCCATGACCCCGCGATGACCGATGGTGAGGAAACTCAAGATCTTCTCGCTTCCGTCGATGTGTCGGGCTCGGGCCGTTCTTGTTTGCGGCTCCCGCACGGTGGCTCCTGCCCCGCGCGGCACGGCCGCAGCCTAGTGGCCTGCGCCACGCCCGTACCCGGTCGTGCATGAGGTCCCGGGCTTGGGGGAACGCGGCCTTCCGGCGCTGCGCCCCGCGGCGGGCTCACTCGCGCGTGGGCGAGTCCTCCGGGCCTTGACGACCCCCGGGCCGACTCCGGCCCGGGGGTGGCCCCTGCGCGGCATGCCGCAGCCATCGTCCCGAATGGCCTAGGTCACAGAAAAATCTGCGGTGACCATGGGGGTAAGGCAGGATAATTTCCCAGGGCTCCCCTTGTACGGGAGAACTGGGCACGGATACGGTGTCTTGACGCGAGGTTCTCCCGTGGAGGAAGTGACATGACGGAAATTCTTGTGCAGAACGCTGCGGTGGGCGCGGCGACGACCGCTGCGGTGGTCGAGCATCCTGCGTGGCTGACGCTCAAGGACGCCGTCGAGGAGATAAGGCCCTGGCAGTCCAAGGACGGCTCCATCGACTTCGACGCGGAGGGCGCCCCCGTGCGCGCCGCCGCCGAGTACGCGATCGAGCGGGTGACCGCCGCCGTGGAGGAGCTCTCCCCGCTGCTTCCGCACGACGCCGCGTACCACCGCGCGCTCGTCGCCGATCTGCGCAAGTGGGCCGACAGCGCCTTCGACGTGCCCGACTTCCTCGACTCGCTGCTGGCCTTCCAGCCCGCCGCCGAGCGCGTGGACGGCCTCCAGCACCTGGTGGTCTTCCCCATGTACACGCAGAACGGCAACCCGGACCGCAACCTCGAGGCCGTCGTCCTGCGGATGGTCTGGCCCGACTGGCTGGCCGAGCTGGAGGCGACCCGCTACGACAACCCGCTCTTCTGCGGGATCACCTTCGAGGACTTCACCGCCGGCTACGACACCCATTCGGCGGTGCTGTTCCCCGAGACCATAGCCGTGCGCGAGGCCCCCGAGCGGTTCAGCTGGGGCGGCATCTTCTGCGACCGCGAGGCCGCCCGCTTCCGCCGGGTGACCGAGGCCGCGGTGGACATCCTCTCCATCGACCTCCCCGAGGACGTGGCCTCGATGGTCCACGACCAGGAGCGCTGCGAGAAGGCCTTCGTCCTGTGGGACATGATCCACGACCGCACCCACAGCCACGGCGACCTGCCGTTCGACCCCTTCATGATCAAGCAGCGCCAGCCGTTCTGGATGTACGGGCTGGAGGAGCTGCGCTGCGACCTCACCGCCTTCAAGGAGGCCGTGAAGCTGGAGGCCGAGGGCAACACGCACGGCCGTGACGTCCAGTACGCGGTGCTGTTCGACCGGATGTTCCGCTTCCCCGTCTCCGGCGACCGCGTCCGCAACTACGACGGCCTCGGCGGCCAGCTGCTCTTCGCGTACCTCCACAAGCACGACGTCGTGCGCTGGACGGACAACACGCTGCGGATCGACTGGGAGCGTGCCCCGCAGGTCACCAACCAGCTCTGCGCCGAGATCGAGACGCTGTACCGCGACGGCATCGACCGCCCGAAGCTCGTCCACTGGTTCAAGGCGTACGAGCTCGTCTCCACCTACCTCGCGCCGCACCCGGGCTCCCGCTGGGCGAAGGGCCCCGACGCCTTGGACCTGAGCCAGCCGCCGCGCAAGCTCGTGGACGACGTGCTTCCCGACGAGTTTCCGCTCAGCATGTTCTTTGAGGCGCTCTCCAAGAAGCTGAAGGGCGTGATCGCCTCGACCCAGGGCATCACGGCCCGGTCCGCCGAGCGAGTCGCCGCGTGAGCTCTCGGACGGAGGAGACCAGCACCATGAATGCGAACGGCAACGGGGCCCTCGACGGTGCGGTGATCGCGGTCGCCGGAGCGGCGGGCCCGGCGGGCCGCGCCGCCCTGCTCCGCCTCGCCGAGGCGGGCGCGATCGTCGTGGCGTCGGACGCGGACACCGAGCGACTGGCCCAGGCGGTCGACGAGGCGCGGTACGCGCACGGCGGTGCGACCGTCACGGGCGACACCGTCGACCTGCTCGACCCGACCGCGACCCGCGAGTGGGCCGCCCAGACCGAGAAGGAGTTCGGCCGCGTCGACGGCCTCGTCCATCTCGTCGGCGGCTGGCGCGGCAGCGCCACCTTCGGAGAGACCGACCTGAGCGATTGGCAGCTCCTCGAGAAGCTGCTGATCCGCACGGTCCAGAACACCTCGCTCGCGTTCCACGAGGCGCTCAAGCGCAGCGACAGGGGCCGCTTCGTGCTGGTCAGCCAGTCCGGGGCGGCGAAGCCCACCGAGGGCAACGCCGCCTACGCCGCCGCCAAGGCCGCGGCGGAGGCCTGGACCCTGGCGCTCGGGGACTCGTTCAGGAAGGCTGGGGGCGAGGAGGGCCCGCGTGCCGCGGCTGCCATCCTGATCATCAAGGCGCTCGTGCACGACGCGATGCGCGCCGAGCGCCCGAACGCCAAGTTCGCGGGCTTCACGGACGTCAAGGAACTGGCCGAGGCCATTGCCGGAGTCTGGGACCGGCCCGCCCCGGAAGTGAATGGACAGCGCCTGTGGCTGACCCCCGAGCCGTGATCCCGCCGAGAACCGACGCCCGCCGGCACCACGACCCCGAGGTACGGGGCTTCGCCAGCGACAACTACGCGGGCGCGCACCCGGAGGTCATGGCCGCGCTCGCCCTGGCCAACGGCGGCCACCAGGTCGCCTACGGCGAGGACGACTACACCGACCACCTTCAGCGGATCATGCACAGCCACTTCGGTTCCGGTGCCGAGGCGTTCCCCGTCTTCAACGGCACCGGCGCCAACGTCACCGCGCTGCAGGCGCTCACCGACCGGTGGGGCGCCGTCGTGTGCGCCGAGACCGCCCACATCAACGTGGACGAGGGCGGCGCTCCGGAGCGGATGGGCGGCCTGAAGCTGCTGACGGTGCCGACTCCGGACGGCAAGCTCACCCCGGAGCTGATCGACCGGCAGGCGTGGGGGTGGGAGGACGAGCACCGCGCCATGCCGCAGGTCGTCTCGATCACCCAGAACACCGAGCTGGGCACGGTCTACACGGTGGACGAGATCCGGGCGATCGTCGAGCACGCCCACGGGCTCGGCATGAAGGTCCATCTCGACGGGGCGCGGATAGCCAACGCCGCGGCGTCGCTGGACGTGCCGATGCGCGCGTTCACCAACGCCGTCGGCGTGGACGTCATCTCGTACGGCGGCACCAAGAACGGCATGCTCTTCGGCGAGGCGGTCGTCGTGCTCAACCCCGACGCCGTCAGCCATATGAAGCATCTGCGCAAGATGTCGATGCAGCTCGCCTCCAAGATGCGGTTCGTCTCCGTGCAGTTGGAGGCCCTGCTCGCCAAGGACCTGTGGCTGCGCAACGCCCGGCATTCCAACGCCATGGCGCAGCGGCTCGCCGAGGGCGTCCGGGCCGTGGACGGGGTCGAGATCCTCTACCCGGTGCAGGCGAACGCGGTGTTCGCCAGGCTGCCGCATGAGGTGAGCCGCCGGCTCCAGAAGCGCTTCCGCTTCTACTTCTGGGACGAGGCGGCCGGGGACGTCCGCTGGATGTGCTCGTTCGACACCACCGAGGACGACGTGGACGCCTTCGTCCTGGCGCTGAAGGACGAAATGGCGCACTGACGCCACTGCGGGTGCACCGGCCCCGTCGCCGCATCGCACTCGCTCGCCGCATGGATATGCGACCGGTCGAAAGTTCATTGACTCTCGACCGGTCGCATTCCTATGCTCGCGCGCCATGGAGCTGATCCAGCAGGTCCCCGAGATCTCGGCCTACCTTGCCGCCGACGACGTCGTCGACCATGAGCATCCGGTGGTCCGTGAGGCGTCCGCCCGTCTTCGTGCCGATACCTCAGGCGCACATGAACACGCCAGGGCGGCCTTCGAGTTCGTCCGTGACGCCATCCCGCACTCGTACGACGCGAATGATCCGAGGGTCACCTGGCGGGCGTCCGACGTCATCGAGCAACGCACGGGCGTCTGCTACGCGAAGGCCCACGCCCTGGTCGCGCTGCTGCGGGCCGGATCCGTTCCCGCCGCCCTCTGCTACCAGAAGCTCGACGTCGTCCACGGGCTCGTCGCGGTCCGGATGCCCGACGGGCGGACCTGGCATCGCCAGGACCCCCGCGGCAACAAGCCCGGTGTGGACGCCCGGTTCTCGCTGGGTGCGGAGCGGCTGGCCTTCAGTCCCGACCCGAAGTCCAATGAGATGGACTATCCGGTCCTGTATGCTGAACCGCACCCCAAGGTTCTGAGGGCGCTCCGGTCCGCGCGGGACCGGCTCTCCCTCTGGGAGCACCTCCCCGCATCACTCTGAGGGGCCCCGCACACCACGCCGCAGTACACCCAGGCAAGGACGCCCATGCCTCTATCGCTCACCGTGTCCGACGAGGTCCACGCCCTCGTCCCCGGATTCACCCCGCTCGTCGTCGAGGCCCGCGGCCTGGCCAACGGCCCGAGCAGCGAAGCGAGTTCGGCACTGCTCGACGATGCGGCACGCCGCCTGGCGCAGCGCCTCGGCGGGCGCGCTCCGCACGAGGACCCGCACATGGCGGCCTGGCGTGACGCCTACAGCGCCTTCGGGGCCAAGCCGTCCCGTACCCGCAACTCCGCCGAGGCGCTCGCCAGGCGCGCGCTGACCGGCGCCGGGCTGCCCCGGATCAATCTGCTCGTCGACGCGTACAACGCGCTCAGCGTGGCGCGTCTGATCCCGGTGGGCGGCGAGGACGCGGACCGCATCCGGGGAGGAATGCGTCTCGTGCGTGCCACCGGCCTGGAGCCGTTCGTCACCGCCGCGGCGGGTGAGGAGACCGTCGAGCACCCCGAGCCTGGCGAGATCGTCTGGTGCGACGAGGAAGGCGTCACCTGCCGCCGCTGGAACTGGCGCCAGGGCCCGCGCACCCGGCTCACCGAGGAGTCCGTCAACGCCCTCTTCCTGCTGGAGTCGCTCGCCCCGATGGACGCCGCGGAACTCGAGACGGCGGGGGCGGAGCTCGCCGAGTCGCTGGAGAAGCTCAGCCCAGGAGCCCGGATCACGATCCGCACGACCGGGTGACGCCCACGGGCCGCGGCTTCGCGGCCCCGCGGGACGGGGCAAGCCGGCACGGCCGCCGACGGCAAGCTGACCGTGGAGGAGGGGAGTTGCGGGGAACGCTCAGCGTGCTTCGCGGACTTCCGCGGGCGTCGGGGCCGTACCCCCGAGGTGTGCGGGCACCCACCAGGTGTCGGAGGCGTCCTTGGGGCGCACCGGATAGGCGCGCTGCGCCGACTCCAGCAACTCCTGCACACGCTCCCGCAGCCGGCGGGTGATCGCCCCGGCGTACTGGTCCGTCGGCGCCTCCATGGGCTCCCCGACCCGGATCGTCACCGGGATGTGACTGCGCCGGAGGTTCTTGGGGCGGCCCTTGGTCCACAGCCGCTGCGTGCCCCACAGGGCCATCGGGACGAGCGGCACGCCGGCCTCCTGCGCGAGGCGCGCCGCGCCGGACTTGAAGCCCTTCAGCGTGAACGACTGGGAGATCGTGGCCTCGGGGAAGACGCCGATCACCTCGCCCGCGCGCAGCGACTCCAGCGCGTGGGTGTACGCGGCCTCGCCCTGCTTGCGGTCCACCGGGATGTGCTTCATGCCCCGCATCAGCGGGCCCGAGACCCGGTGCCGGAACACCGAGTCCTTCGCCATGAAGCGCACCAGGCGCTTCTGCGGCAGCGCGGCCAGACCGGAGAAGATGAAGTCCAGGTAGCTGATGTGATTGCTCACCAGCACCGCGCCGCCGGAGCGCGGGATGTTCTCCGAACCCTGGCTGTCGATCTTCAGGTCGAGCGCCTTGAACATCGCGAGTGCGGCGCCGATGACCGGCCGGTAGACGAGCTCTGCCATGTCGGGAGAGGCCCTTCCTTCTGTGTCCCGGGGAGGGTTCTCCCAGCGGAAGTTACGCAGCCGTAGGTTTTCGGCATTGGGCAGATCGTGCCGCATGAGCGGCGCAACGGCCAGTCCTCGGCGCGTCGCACGGCGAGATTCTCGTCACGTCGTGTCACCTGTCACGCCGCCACGGTGTTCGTCCCGCCCTCTCCGGGCGTCCCCCGCTCAGCCGCGGACCGGGACGGAGCGGCGTGCCAGCAGGTACATCTCGCACCCCAGGCAGTACGAGAAGGCCGCATTGAGGAACGCCGCCGCCAGCGCGCAGCCGGTGGCCGCCATGCCCAGCCACTCCGGGCCCCACAGATACCCGGCGAGTCCGACCAGGGCGAAGACGAGCCCCACCCCCTGCGCGAACCGCGGAGGCGCGGGGGACTCGGTCTCCGTGGCCGGGCCGAGCCGGGGCCGTACGAGGGTGCGGAAGACCCAGCCGTACGGTGAGTGCTGGACGCCGGCAGCGGCGCCGACGGCGAAGCACAGTGCCTGCCAGGCCAATAGTGCCCAGCCGGAGGTGACGAGCACGGCGGCGAGTACGGCGGCGGTGACGGCGGCGCCGAAGCGCGGCCCCCTGACGTCGATGGTGTCCATGCCGCCCAGGATCCCCCGGGGAACGCGGAGGCCGGGGGCGGGAATCATTGCGGTCCTGTGAACGCTGGAGGTAGTCGATGACCGGACTCGTGGTGTGCGTGGTCGTCCTCGCGGTGGCGGGGGCGTTCGGGCTGCTGCACCGGCGGACGAGCGGGAGGCTGAAGGTGCGCGGGCGGGACGAGGAGCGCCGGCTCGGCGCGGCCGAACTGGGCGCGGAGCTGGGGGAGAGGGCGACGCTCGTGCAGTTCTCCAGCGCCTTCTGCCAGCCCTGCCGGGCGACGCGGCGCACGCTCGCGGAGGTAGCGGACATGGTCGACGGGGTCGTCCACGTCGAGATCGACGCCGAGGACCGGCTCCCGCTCGTGCGCGACCTGGACATCCTGCGGACGCCCACGGTGCTGGTGCTCGACGCGCGGGGCCGGATCGTGCGGAGGGCGTCGGGGCAGCCGCGCAAGGCGGATGTCATCGCGGCCCTCGGCGAGGCCGTCTGACGGCGCACCCGTCGAGGGCGGTGGCCGGGTCGCGGCCCCGACGGACGGTGACGGCCGTGACACACCTCCCATCTGTCCGGGCCCACTTGACTGCACGCACCGGCAATCGTCAGTCTGACGATGTGCCAACAGAACTCCTTCCCATCGGCCGGAAGCAACACCGGAACGATCCGGCCCACGACGCGAGCGCTCGCTGTCCGGGTGTCTGAGCCGCGACGCCCCCGACCGATCCCCTCGCAGAAGGAACCCTCCATGGCGGCCACACCCGGCCTCGGCACAGCTCGACTGGCCTCCCCCGACCTGCTGCGCTCGGTCTTCCGCCGCCACGCCGCCGGAGTCGCGGTCGTCACCGCGCACGGTGACCGACCCGTCGGGTTCACCGCCACCTCGCTCAGCTCCGTCGCGGCCGAGCCCCCGCTGCTGTCGTTCGGGATCGGGACCGCGTCCTCCAGCTGGCAGGTCATCGCCGAGGCGGGGCACGTCGGGGTGCACATACTCTCCGAGGACCAGCGCGATCTGGCAGCCACCTTCGCCCGCAGGGGCGCCGACAGGTTCGCCCCGCCCACTCGATGGCGTACCGGACCCGAGGGCGTTCCGCTCCTGGACGGCGTGCTGGCGTGGCTGGTCTGCCGGGTGGTGGCCCGAGTTCCCGCGGGGGACCACCGAGTCGTGATCGCCGAGGCGGTCGCGGGCGACCCGGAGGGGAGCGGGCGCCCCTTGCTGTACCACCAAGGCCGCTTCAACGCGTTGAGGGACTGAGAGATCCCGGTTACACAGCGTTGGCAAGGTCACAGTTCCAAGCGCTTGCTCATGGGGTAAGCAGTGGGTGTACTGGCGAGTAATATTTCGTTCGGAGCGCCGGTCGCCCCGACCGGAAACCCCGCCTTCAGGCGCCTATGCTGCCTGCACAAGGCAGCTCAGTAATGACGATGCAGTAGGAGAGCCGGCGTGAGCTTGAGGATCGTTGTCTGTGTGAAGTACGTGCCCGACGCCACCGGCGACCGGCACTTCGCCGATGACCTGACCGTCGACCGCGACGATGTCGACGGCCTGCTGTCGGAGCTCGACGAGTACGCGGTCGAGCAGGCGCTGCAGATCGCCGAAGAGGCGGACGACGCCGAGATCACCGTGCTGACCGTCGGCCCGGAGGACGCCAAGGACGCGCTGCGCAAGGCGCTGTCCATGGGTGCGGACAAGGCCGTCCACGTCGAGGACGACGATCTGCACGGCACCGACGTGATGGGCACGTCGCTGGTCCTGGCCAAGGCGATCGAGAAGACCGGTTACGACCTGGTCGTCTGCGGCATGGCCTCGACGGACGGCACCATGGGTGTGCTCCCGGCCGTCCTGGCCGAGCGGCTCGGCGTTCCGCAGGTGACCCTGCTGTCGGAGGTCTCCGTCGAGGACGGCACCGTCAAGGGCCGCCGTGACGGCGACACCGCTTCGGAGCAGCTGGAGGCGTCCCTGCCGGCGGTCGTGTCCGTGACCGACCAGTCGGGCGAGGCCCGCTACCCGTCCTTCAAGGGCATCATGGCCGCGAAGAAGAAGCCGGTGGAGTCGCTGGACCTGTCCGACCTCGACATCGAGGCGGAGGAGGTCGGCCTGGAGGGTTCCTGGACCGCGGTGGACTCCGCGGCCGAGCGTCCGGCCCGCACCGCGGGCACGATCGTCAAGGACGAGGGCGAGGGCGGCAAGCAGCTCGCGGAGTACCTCGCGAGCCAGAAGTTCATCTGAGCTTCGGTCATCACCCCAACCGCCCCGCACACTTCGCAAGCAGGAGAGAAGAAGTCCCATGGCTGAAGTTCTCGTCTACGTCGACCACGTGGACGGCGCCGTCCGCAAGCCCACCCTGGAGCTGCTGACGCTGGCCCGCCGCATCGGCGAGCCGGTCGCCGTCGCGCTCGGCTCCGGCGCCGAGGCCACCGCCGCCACCCTCGCCGAGCACGGCGCGGTGAAGGTCCTCACCGCCGACGCGCCCGAGTTCGCCGACTACCTGGTCGTACCGAAGGTGGACGCGCTGCAGGCCGCGTACGAGGCCGTATCCGCCGGCGGCTCCCTGGCCGCGGTGCTGGTGCCGTCCTCCGCCGAGGGCAAGGAGATCGCGGCCCGTCTCGCGGTCCGCATCGGCTCCGGCATCATCACCGACGCCGTCGACCTGGAGGCGGGCGACGAGGGCCCGGTGGCAACGCAGTCCGCGTTCGCCGCCGCCTTCACCACCAAGTCCCGTGTCTCCAAGGGCACCCCGGTCATCACGGTGAAGCCGAACTCGGCGCCCGTGGAGGCCGCCCCGGCCGCCGGCGCCGTCGAGGCGCTGAACGTCACCTTCGGTGACAAGGCGACCGGCACCAAGGTCGTCTCCCGCACCCCGCGCGAGTCGACCGGCCGCCCCGAGCTGACCGAGGCCGCGATCGTGGTCTCCGGCGGCCGCGGCGTCAACGGCGCCGAGAACTTCTCGGTGATCGAGGCGCTCGCCGACTCGCTCGGCGCGGCCGTCGGCGCCTCCCGCGCCGCCGTGGACGCCGGCTGGTACCCGCACTCCAACCAGGTCGGCCAGACCGGCAAGAGCGTCTCCCCGCAGCTGTACATCGCCTCCGGCATCTCGGGCGCGATCCAGCACCGAGCCGGTATGCAGACGTCGAAGACGATCGTGGCGGTCAACAAGGACCCCGAGGCCCCGATCTTCGACCTGGTCGACTACGGCGTGGTCGGCGACCTGTTCGAGGTCGTCCCCCAGTTGACCGAGGAGGTCAAGGCCCGCAAGGGCTGAGTCCGGCAGGACACCCGTCCGGGGCCGCGCGGTGAACCCACCGCGCGGCCCCGCGGCGTTCCGGGAGACCATTGACGCAGGTCAGTCACCCGGATAGCTTCACCATACGGATTGTTGATTCCGTCAGACGGAATCATGGGAGTGTGGAGGGTGCCGAGATGGGTCAGCAGGAGAAGGTGTCGACGAGCCTCGCCGGCGCGGTCGCCGAGGACATCAGCGCCTCCCTCGCGCCGGTGGACGCCGAGCTCGCCCGCCGCTATCCGGGAGACCCCGGCACCCGCCAGCCCGTCCACACCGTCTACGTGCCCGGCGACGCCTTCGACGCCGGAACCATCCGCTCCTGGGGAGACCAGGCCCTCGCCGCGCTGGACGAACACGCACCGGACGCCGCGACCCTCGCCCGGGTGCTCGGACTTCCCGGCGACCTCGCGGAGCCCGTGTACACCCGTGTACGGGCGAAGCTGGAACGCGAGCCCGTCGAGGACCTCCGCGTCGACTTCGAGGACGGCTACCACGGCCGCGACGAGGACGCGGACGCGGCCCGCGCGGCCCGGCTGGTCTCCGAGGCGTACGCGGGGGGAACTGCCGCGCCGTACACGGGCATCCGCATGAAGTGCATGGAGGCTGCCGTCCGCGACCGCGGCATCCGCACCACCGACATCTTCCTGACCGGCCTGATGGAACACGGCGGCCTGCCCGGCGGCCTCGTCCTCACGCTGCCGAAGGTCACCTACCCCGAGCAGGTCACGGCCTTCGTCCGGCTCCTCGAAGCCTTCGAGAGGACCCATGGACTCGACGCGGGCCGGATCGGGTTCGAGATCCAGATCGAGACCAGCCAGGCCATTCTCGCGGCGGACGGCACCGCGACCGTCGCCCGCATGATCGACGCCGCCGAGGGCCGCGCCACCGGCCTCCACTACGGCACCTTCGACTACAGCGCCTGCCTCGGAGTCAGCGCCGCCCACCAGGCCAGCGACCATCCGGCCGCCGACCACGCCAAGGCGATCATGCAGGTCGCCGCCGCCGGCACCGGTGTCCGCGTCTCGGACGGCTCCACCAACGTGCTGCCGGTCGGCGGCACCGAACGCGTGCACGAAGCCTGGCGGCTGCACTACGGGCTGACACGACGCGCCCTGGCCCGCGCGTACTACCAGGGCTGGGACATGCACCCCGGCCACCTGCCGACCCGTTACGCCGCCGTGTTCGCGTTCTACCGCGAGGGCGTGGAGGCCGCGGCCGCGCGCCTTGCCGCGTACGTCGCCCGGACCGAGGGCGACATCATGGACGAGCCCGCCACCGCCAAGGCGCTCAGCGGCTATCTGCTGCGCGGACTGGACTGCGGCGCGCTCGACGACGCCGAGGTCGCGGGTCTCGCCGGCCTCACCAGGGCCGAACTCGACGCCTTCGCCCGGCCGCGGCGCGGCGACCTGACGGCCACGGCGCAGTAGCCGCCGAACCCGATCCGATTCACCGCCGCCCGCGGGCGGTTCGCGGCGCACGGCCGGCGGCCGTCCCGGCGGTGGGCTTCCGCCTTCCGGGGCGCCTCGGTCCCGGCCTGCGGGGTCGTCGGGGCCTCGGGCCGCCGCAGGCGTGACGGGTGACGTGGCGGGTGACGCGTGGCGGGCCCGCTGCCGGTGCGGGCCGGTCGGGGACTCTCTCGCCGGTGCCGGTGCCGGTGCCGGGTGCCGGGTGCCGGGGCCGAACGTGCCGGCCGCGTGTTCGTCCCGGCGACGACCGCGGGGCGGCTCTCCGGTACGACTCTTCCCGAGCGGGCGCGGCCGTCCCGGTCGAGGGCGTGGAGCCACGGCGGACCCACCGGGCGCGCCCGGGCCGGGCCGGCGGTCAGGCGCCGGGCGGAGGCACCTCTCCCGAGCCGCGGGCGAGCAGCTTCGTCGTCAGTTCCACCTGCGCCGGCGCCTCGGAGACCCCGTCCAGCCGGCGGAACAGCCGCTCGGCGGCCGTACGGCCGAGCGCGGCGGCGTCCTGTGCGATCACCGTGATGCCCAGCAGGTCGGCGAGCTCGATGTCGTCGAACCCGACGAGGGCGACCGGGACGTCCCGTCCCGCCAGCAGCCGCACCGCCGTCACCGTCACCCGGTTGTTGCCGGCGAACACGGCGGTGACCGGCTCGGGACCGGAGAGCATCTCCTCCGCGGCCGCCGTGACCCGCGCGGGGTCAGTCGAGCCCAGGGACACCCAGCGCTCGTCAACCGGCAGTCCGGCGTCCTCCATCGCAGCCCGGTAGCCCCGCAGCCGCTCCACGGCGGTGTGGATACGCGGCTGGTCGCCGATGAACCCGATCCTCCGGTGCCCGTGCGCGATCAGATGCGCGACGCCCTCCCGCGCGCCGCCGAAGCTGTCGGAGAGCACGACGTCCGCGTCGATCCGGCCCGCCGGACGGTCCACGAACACCGTCGCGACGCCCGCCTTGATCTCGGGCTCCAGATAGCGGTGGTCGTGACCGGCGGGGATCACGATCAGGCCGTCCACCCGTCGGGCGCACAGCGCGAGCACCAGCTCCTGCTCGCGGTCGGGGTCCTCCGCGCTGGAGCCGTTGATCAGCAGGGCGCCGTGCGCCCGGGCGACCTCCTCCACGGCGCGGCTCAGCGGCCCGTAGAACGGGTCGGCCAGATCCTCCAGGACCAGTCCGATCGAGGCGGTACGGCCCTTGCGCAGGACGCGCGCGCTGTCGTTGCGGCGGAACCCCAGCGCCTCGATGGCCTCCTGCACCCGGCGTTCGGTGTCCGGGGTGACCCCGGGCTCGCCGTTCACCACCCGCGAGACCGTCTTCAGCCCGACTCCGGCGCGCGCGGCCACGTCCTTCATGGTGGGCCGGTTGCCGTAGCGGGTGTCGGTGCGGCGGGCGAACTCGGCCACGATGCGCTGTCCTGTCGTCGTCGGGAGTGCCCGTCCGGGCACCTGGCGGATGTTGCGTGCGCACGCTTTGGGGCTGTGCGAGGCTGTGGCGTCGAGCATAGGCCCTGGACAACGTTGTCAGGGGAATGGAGACTGGTGGGAGAAGCCGCTGCTCCAGTCCCCCGGGAGATCGCACACCGATGCATAACGACCTCGTCGCCGCGCTCGACATCGGCGGCACCAAGATCGCCGGTGCGCTGGTGGACGGCAGCGGCAGGATCCTCGTACGCGCGCAGCGGCCGACCCCGGCGCGCGAGGACGGCGAGACGGTGATGCGCGCGGTCGCGTCGGTCCTCGGGGAGCTCTGCGCCTCGCCGTCCTGGCTGCACGTCACCGCGGTGGGCATCGGCAGCGCGGGGCCGGTGGACGCGCACGCCGGTACCGTCAGCCCGGTCAACGTCCCCGGCTGGCGGGGCTATCCGCTGGTGGACCGGGTGCGGGCGGCGACCGGCGGGCTGCCGGTGGAACTGGTCGGCGACGGAGTGGCCATGACCGCGGCCGAGCACTGGCAGGGGGCCGCCCGCGGATACGACGACGCCCTGTGCATGGTCGTGTCCACGGGAGTCGGCGGCGGGCTCGTGCTCGGCGGCAGGCTGCATCCGGGCCCGACCGGGAACGCGGGCCACATCGGCCACATCAGCGTGGACCTCGACGGCGACCTGTGCCCGTGCGGGGCGCGCGGCTGTGTGGAGCGGATCGCGAGCGGCCCGAACATCGCCCGCCGTGCCATCGAAGGGGGCTGGCGCCCCGGCCCCGACGGCGACGGCTCGGCGGCCGCCGTCGCCGCGGCCGCCGCGGCGGGTGATCGGGTCGCCATCGCCTCCTTCGAACGCGCCGCGCAGGCCCTTGCCGCCGGAATCGCCGCCACCGCCACGCTCGTCGAGATCCGCATCGCCGTGATCGGCGGGGGAGTGGCCGGTGCGGGCGAGGTCCTCTTCGCTCCCCTGCGCCGCGCGCTGCGCGACTACGCAACCCTGTCCTTCGTCCGGGACCTCGTCGTGGCGCCGGCGATGACGGGCACCGACGCGGGTCTCCTCGGCGCGGCCGCCGCGGTGTCACGCGGCCCGCGGGGCGAGGCCGCGGCGACGGCCGCGGGCTGAGAACCGGGCGCGCGCCGCCGGTGACGCCGCCGAACGGCGGCCCGCGGCCGGGCAGTTCGCCGCGCCCGCAGGCGACCCCCTCCGCCGGAGGCGAACCGCCGTGCCTCGACGGTGGGGTGACGTTCCCGGGCCGGGCGGGTGTGCGCGGGCCCGGCGGGCACACGGCGGTGCTGTGCCGGAGGAACGCTCCGGCACAGCACCTGCGTCACGCACCCGGGACCGGTCGGATCAGTTTCCGTTGCCGTTCCCCGGCTTGCCGTTGCCGGGACCGTCACCGTTGCCGGGACCGTCGTTGTCGTCGTCATCCTGCCCCTGGACCAGCGGCACCGCGATGTCGACCACCTGGACCGGGAACGCCTGGCCGACCCTCGTGGCCTCACCGGTCAGCAGGTTGACGCGGTAGAAGCCCGTGGTGCCGCCGATGGTCTGGAGCGACGCGAAGCCCTGGTTGGTGGCCTTGGCCGAGGAGTAGATGTCGAAACCGGCCGGAAGCGCGGCGTTAAGCCCCAGGTCGCCCGTGGGCTCGAGGACGCCGGTGTTCGGCGGGGACACGACACCGACCTGGTCGCCGTTCGTGTCGATGACGAACAGCGTGGTGTCCGTGGTCGGGTCCGCGTCGTTGTTGGTGTAGGCCGCGCCGGTCACCCCGAGGATCGTGAGGTCCGTGTCCGTCTCCGTGTCCCCGGTCTCGACGTTGTGGCGGAGGTTCTGCCCCGTGTTGCTGATGATCCGCAGCCGGTTGGCGGAAGCACTGAAGTCCACACCGAACTGGGTGCCTTCCAGAGCGACCTCCAGCCGGTGGAGGAGGGTGGCCGCCGCCGTCTCCGCATTGATGGTGTACACGCCACCGGCGTTGCCGATGCCGTACAGACGGCCGTCCTGCGCCCGGTAGTCGATGCCGACCAGCGTCGTGTCCTCCTGCAGTCCGGTGACCGCGCCGATCTCCTTGACGTCCTGCGGACGGTTGGCGCGGAACTGCACGAGCCTCTGGTCACTGGTCAGACCCGTAACGGTCAGACTGTTGCTGCCGCCGCCGTTCTCGTTGCCTCCATCGTCCATGGCGACGGCGGTTGCCGGCGCGGCCGTGGCGATCGAGGCCGCGAGGGCAAGGGCGATTACTGCTGCACGCATAAGGTCTCCGAGATCTCTTCGGACGCCCCCATCCGATGAGGCGTCAACACGCCGACGATAAGCATGTAAATCACCGGATAGCTCTCTGAATAGACCCATAAGGCGTCGTCCACTGCTCCGACCGAGGGAACGTGATCGTCGGCGTGTCGTGCCGGCGCCGGGCGTGTCGTGCTGCCGCCGGGCGCCGGCGAGGGCCGGGTCGGCGTGACTCCCCACGTCGGGGTCGGCCTGTGTGACGGTCGCGTGTGGCACCGAACGCCCGTGCGGTACTCGATGCTCCGACGGCGTGCGCCGCGAGTCCCCGGCTCGAACACCTGGTCGCGTGCTTGCGGCAGACGCCGTTCCCGGACGCCCGGCGGACCCGGGCATCGGGGCACCCACCTGTGACCGCACGGCCCGGCAGCGATCACCCCGTCAGGAAGCGGATTCCCGCGGGAGATGAGCGGCCGAGCCCCTTGCTATGGTGCGCCGATGCCATCGATCAAGCAGTTCCAAGTCACCTTCGACTGCGCGGAGCCCGAGCGGGTCGCTCGCTTCTGGTGCGAGGTGCTGGGGTACGTCGTGTCGCCGCCGAAGGGGTTCGCCACGTGGGACGAATTCGACCGCACGCGGCCTCCTGAGGACCAGGGGTCGTGGTTCGCCTGCAACGATCCTTCGGGCGTGGGCCCGCGCCTCTTCTTCCAGCGCGTCCCCGAAGGCAAGGTCGTCAAGAACCGGGTGCATCTCGACGTGCGGGTCGGCACCGGGCTCGTGGGAGCAGAGCGCCTGGCCGTGCTCGAGGCCGAATGCACGCGACTGGTCGCGCTCGGCGCGGTGCGCGTGGAGCTCCTGGCGGACGACTACGACGCCTGCATCGTGATGCAGGACATCGAGGGCAACGAGTTCTGTCTCGACTGAGCACTTTCCGAGACGGCGAGGCCGGGGGTCTCCACGCGGACCCGGACCCTGCGGGACAGGCGCTGTTCTCGGCTTCTCAAGCACGTGGCCGGCGGTGCGGCGATCGCCGCACCGAGTCGATTCCGCCGTGCCGGCCGCCGCCCCGTTCGGCGCTTCCCGCGCTCCGGCCGCTTCCCCGTTCCGCATCGAACGAACGTGACGCATCGTGGCACCCCTCCGTGCTCACACGGGGGCGGCGTCACCGGCGTACGCCCTGCCCGGTTGGCGCGCGTTTACGGTAGGGCTTGTTGGAGTCTGTTGGAAGAGAAGCCGTAACGGTTGACCGTTTGTGTGTCAAAACCCTTGACGGGGCCTTGCCTTGAGGGTGGGATCCAATCCTCGCGTTCGTTTGTGTTTGATATCGAGGTTGCGCCCTGGAAGGAGAACGACATGGCACCGTCATCGTTCGCAGGACCGTCCGAGCCGGGGAGCGTGGCGGGTCATCGGATCTCCCGCCGGAACGTGCTGCGGGGCGCGGCCGCCGGTGCGGGCGCGGTCACGCTGCCCGCTCTGCTCGCCGCCTGCGGCGGCGGACCCGGCGGCGACGGGAAGACCGTCACGATGGGCTCCAACGCCTCCGACCCGGTGCCGCGCAAGGCGTTCGCCGAAGCGTTCGGGGCGTACGGCAAGCAGTCCGCCGAAGGCCGCAAGGTCAAGGTCAACACCGTGGACCACAACACGTTCCAGGAGAACATCAACCGCTATCTGCAGGGTCAGCCGGACGACGTGTTCATGTGGTTCGCCGGCTACCGCATGCAGTTCTTCGCCAAGAAGGGCCTGCTGCACGACATATCCGACCTGTGGGCGGGCTACAAGGGCTTCTCGCAGGCCCTCGAGGACCAGTCGACGGGGGAGGACGGCAAGCAGTACCTCACGCCGTACTACTACTACCCGTGGGCGGTCTTCCACCGGAAGAGCCTCTTCCGGGAGCGCGGCTACCAGGCGCCCGGGACCCTCGACGAGTACGTCGCACTGGCCAAACGCATGCAGAAGGACAAGCTCGTCCCGATCGCCTTCTGCGACAAGGACGGCTGGCCGGCCATGGGCACCTTCGACTACATCAACATGCGGACCAACGGCTACGAGTTCCACAAGAACCTGATGGCCGGCGAGGAGGCCTGGAACAGCCGGCAGGTCAAGGAGGTCTTCGACACCTGGCGGCGGCTGCTCCCGTACTGCCAGCCCGACGCCAACGGCCGCACCTGGCAGGAGGCCGCGACCAGCCTCCAGAAGCGCCAGACCGGTATGGCCGTCTTCGGACTCCCGCACCCCGGCCAGCAGTTTCCCGAGAGCGAGCAGCAGGACCTCGACTTCTTCCCGTTCCCCGTCATCAACCCGGAACACGGGCAGGACGCGGTCGAGGCTCCCATCGACGGCTATCTGCTCGCGAAGAAGTCCCGGAACCTCAAGAACGACAAGACCATGGAGAGCGCCAAGGACCTGCTGAAGTGGCTCGCCACGGGTGAGGCAGAGGACATCTACCTGCGGCACGACCCCAACAACATCGCCGTCAGCAGCGAGGCGGACACCTCCGGGTACACGCCGCTGCAGCGCAAGGCCGTCGAACTCGTCTCCGGAGCGAAGCAGATCTCGCAGTTCCTGGACCGCGACACCCGCCCCGACTTCTCGTCCACCGTGATGATCCCGGCCATCCAGCGCTTCATCGGCGACCCGAAGGACGTGGACGGACTCGTCAACGACATCGAACGGCAGAAGAAGACGGTCTTCGCCTCCGGCTGACCGCGACACCCCCCACCGCACGCCCTGGGAGAACCGATTCGTGGCGCTCAACACCGCGCGGCGCACCGGACGGCGAGGCCCGCGGAGATTCACCCCGCGTGACCTCGCCGTCCTCGGCACGCTGCTGGGAATACCCCTCCTGCTCGACATCGTCGTCATCTGGGGGCCGACGCTCGCCTCCGTGGCGCTCTCGTTCACCAGCTGGGACGGCATCGGGGAAATCCGATGGGTCGGAACGGACAACTACGCCAACCTCTTCACCGGCTATCCGCCGTTCTGGCCGGCGGCCCGGCACAATCTGCTGTGGCTGGCGTTCCTCGGCCTGGTGGCCACGCCCTTCGGGCTGCTGCTGGCCGTCCTCGTCGACCGGGGCGTCCGATTCAGCCGCTTCTACCAGTCGACGTTCTACATGCCCGTCGTCCTGTCCCTGGCGGTCGTCGGCTTCATCGCCCAACTGGTCTTCTCCCGCGACCAGGGCGCCCTCAACGCCGTCCTCGGCGACACCGGCGACCCCACCGACTGGCTGGGCGACCCCGATCTGAACATCTGGATGGTCCTGCTGGCCGCTGCCTGGCGCCACACCGGCTACGTGATGATCCTCTACCTGGCGGGGCTGAAGGCCGTCGACCCGTCACTCAAGGAGGCCGCGGCCATCGACGGGGCCGGTGAGACCCAGACCTTCTTCCGGGTCGTCCTCCCGACCCTCCGGCCCGTCAACGTCATCGTCGGCGTCATCACCGTCATCGAGGCCCTGCGCGCCTTCGACATCGTGTACGCCGTCAACAAGGGCCGCAACGGACTGGAACTGCTCTCGGTGCTCGTCACCGACAACATCATCGGCGAGGCCGCGCGGATCGGCTTCGGCTCCGCGATCGCCGTCGTGCTGCTGACCGTCTCCCTGGGATTCGTCGTGACGTATCTCGTCCAGGAGATCCGAGGGGAGAAGACCCGTTGACCAAGCTGCGCCCGACGACCGCCGAAACCACGACCCCGGCCGTCGCGTCGGCCCTGCCCGCCGTTCCCACCGCCCCCGGCGGAGCGCGGCCGGCCGGGCGCCGCCCTCTCCGCCCGGGCCGGCTCGGCGTCCACGCCTTCCTGACCACCGTCTCCCTGGCCTTCCTGGCGCCACTCGCCCTCGCGGTGTACGCGTCGCTCCGGCCTTACGACGAGACGTCCGAGCACGGCTACTTCTCCTTGCCGCGGACGCTGTCCCTCGACTACTACCGGCAGGCCTTCACCGACTCCGGCATGACGAAGTACTTCGTCAACACGCTGATCATCGCCGTGCCGGGAGTCCTGGTGACGCTGTTCCTCGCGTCCTTCGTCGCCTTCGCCGTCGCCCGGCTGAAGCTGCGCGGCTCGATCCTGCTGCTGATGCTCTTCACCGCCGGCAACCTGCTCCCGCAACAGGTCATCGTCACCCCGCTGTACGTACTCTTCAACCGGATCCCGCTGCCCTACAGGATGTCCGAATCGATGACGATGTACGACTCCCACTGGGCCGTCGTCGTCGTCCAGGTCGGCTTCCAGATCGGCTTCTGCGTCTTCGTGCTCGCCAACTTCATGCGCACGCTGCCGCAGGAGATCCTGGAGGCCGCCGTCGTCGACGGCGCGGGCGTGTGGACCCGGTACTGGCGCATCACGCTGCCCCTGTGCCGTCCGGCGCTCGCGGCCCTCGGCACGCTCCAGTTCACCTGGATGTACAACGACTTCCTCTGGGCCCTCGTGTTCATCTCCGACGGCGACAAGCTGCCCGTCACCTCGGCCCTCAACAACCTCAGGGGCCAGTTCTTCACCGATTACAACCTGCTGGCCGCGGGTTCGGTGATCGTGGCCCTCCCGACGATCCTGGTCTTCCTGCTGCTGCAGCGCCACTTCATCGCCGGACTGACGCTCGGTTCGAGCAAGGGGTGAGGCCCCGGCCGCGGGTGAGCGCCCCGGGCCGGTGGGGCCATCGGCCCCGGATCGGCCCAGGGCCGCGGCCGGCGCGGGCGAAAGCCGGGGCCCTGGGGGCCACATGGGCACGGATGCTCCCCCTGCCACGCCGAAAAGCCGCCGCACGTGGTTTCCCGGGGCCCGGCCTGCGGCATCAGGATCATGGGCACGACAGAAGGGGGTGCGCGCATGGCCTGGTACCCGGGTGCCACCAAGTACGAGTTACAGCCCGAGTCGGACGGTCAGCCGGCCATCCGGCCGACCCAGTTCATCATGCACAGCATCGCGGCGCCGTGGACGGCACGGCGGATCTACGAGTACTGGCGGGACAGCTCGAGCTTGGAGTCGCACTTCGGTCTCGGTTACGAGGGAGACCTCGGTCAGTACATCGGCACCGAGACCCGGGCCGACGCCAACTACAAGGCGAACCTGCGCCCGGACGGCACCGGCGCGGTCAGCATCGAGACGGCGTCGAACCTGCAGCACACCGACCCTTGGACGGCGAAGCAGGTCGAGAGGCTGATCGCGCTCGGCGCCTGGCTGCACCAACGGCACGGCATACCGCTGCGGGTCTGCCGCTCGGCCTCCGACCCCGGCTACGGCTACCACCGTCTGCACGCCGACTGGGCGGTGTCCGGCACCGCATGCCCGGGCGACGCCCGGGTGCGCCAGTTCAGGAACGCGGTCTTTCCCGGAATCGTCGCCCGGGCCACCGGACAGAGCCCGCCCCAGGAGGAACCCGACATGCCGTCCATGCTCAATGAATCCAACACCGTCGACGTCGTGCTGCGGTCCGGCGTCTGGACGGGCCTGGCCTTCACGGACGCCGTCCTGCACTCGGGGCCCCGGCGCCATGCGACCGTGGTCCACCTGCTGTTCGCCGACAACACCCACAAGGAGGCGCGCATCGAGGGCCGGTTCTATCTGACCGACACCGCCGGCGGAAACCCCTCCGCGTATCTGACCGTCACCGGGAAGGGGCCCGGCGGCCACCAGTTCCAGTGCGCCGCGGACGTCCCCAAGGGCCGTCATCTGCGGTTCGAGGTCCGTGCGACCACACCGGACGGATCGTCGGTGCGGCTGCTCCACCGTGTCGTCTCGGGACCGTACTGGGCCCTGTGACCGCGGGCGGCGGGTTCAGCGGGACTCGGACCCCTGCCTCGGGATGACGACGAGGAACGCGTCCGTGTCCAGATCCATGACGACCTCCGCGGGGACGCCCTCGTCCCGCCGGGCCCGCGCGAACTCCTCGGCCGGCCAGCTCCCTCGCGGGCCACCTGCGGGAAACCTCTCCAGCACCGTTCGGAACACCTCGCACCCCCTCGCTCACTCCTGATCCCCAACGAAGCTCCGTCCGGATGTGTTACGCCCCGGTCCGCACGGGGGGCGCCACACATCCGGAGTGACGTTTCCGTGGCAGGGTGTTGCGGGCAGCCCACAGGGGGCTACGGAGGAGGGGGAACCGTGATCGTCTGGATCAACGGTGCGTTCAGCGCGGGCAAGACGACCACTGCGCGCGAGCTGATCGATCTGATCCCGAACAGCACGTTGTACGACCCCGAGGTGATCGGCGGAGCGATACGGGCCCTGTTGCCCCAGAAGCGTCTCGCCGAAGTGACGGACCACCAGGACCTGCCGATCTGGCGCCGGCTGGTCGTGGACACCGCGGCCGCGCTGCTGGCCGAGGTCGGCGGGGTGCTGGTGGTCCCGATGACCCTGCTGAGGCAGGAGTACCGCGACGAGATCTTCGGTGGTCTCGCAGCGCGCCGGATCCCGGTCCGGCATGTGCTCCTCCGCCCGGACGAAACGATCCTGCGGATGCGGATCGCCGCCCGCGAGGATCCGGGCGACCCGGGCGGACGCCCCGGGGAGGGCGACGCGTACGACCACATCGAGCGCTACCGCAGCGCCCTCGGCTGGCTGGGCACCGACGCCCATGTCGTCGACAACTCCGCCCTCACTCCGAGGGAGACCGCGGAGACGGTGGCCGGGGCCGTACGCTCCGGCGCGGCCGCGGTCAGCGACATCGTGCAGACGGCGGAACCGACGGCCGAGACGCTCGCCGCCGGGGTGCTGCTGTTCGACGAACGGGATCGGGTACTCCTCGTCGACCCCACCTACAAACCGGGCTGGGAGTTCCCCGGGGGTGTCGTGGAGGCGGGCGAGGCCCCGGCACGCGCGGGGATCCGGGAGGTCGCCGAGGAGATCGGCATCGAACTCGACGCCGTACCGCGGCTGCTCGTCGTCGACTGGGAGCCACCTCGCCCGCCCGGGTACGGGGGTCTCCGGCTGCTCTTCGACGGCGGTCGGCTCACCGGTGACGACGCCGCCGCGCGGGTGAGCCTGCCCGGTGCCGAGCTGCGGGGCTGGCGCTTCGCGTCGGAGGAGGAGGCCGCCGGGATGCTGCCCCCGGTGCGCTACGAGCGGCTGCGCTGGGCCCTGCGGGCCCGGGAACGCGGAACGGTGCTCAATCTCGAAGCCGGTGTGCCCGTCGGCTGAGGGAGCGGCGCGAGCGTCCGGCGTCGCGCCGGGCCGGCGGTCGGTCGGCGTACGCCCCCGGCGGCCGGCTCACCGCAGGCGTGCGCCCGCGGCCGGGCCCCGTGGCTCGTCCCGTGCCCCGCCTCGGTCCGGCTCGCGCCGGGGCCGTCCGCCGCGCCCGGCTCGTGGCGGGCCGCTCGCCGCAACGCGCCGGCCCGCCCTCGCCGCCCGGGGCACGCGGTGCGTGCCGCGCCGGCGTGCCGGCACGCCGCGTCGCTTCAGGGCGTCGCCCCGGCCGCGGCGCGCAGCGCGGCGGCCGCGTCCGCCGTGAGTGGATCGCCGTGCCCGAAGCACACCGTGGACGGCTCCAGGGACGCCGGCCGGCGCACCGACTCCAGCGTCCGCCTCCGGTCCACGTCGAAGACTCCCGGCATCACCCGGCCGACCCCCGCGACCGCGTCCCCGGTGAACAGCACGCCGTGGCGCGGCAGATGGACCGCGATCGAACCTTCGGTGTGGCCGGGGACGTGCACCACCCGGGCCCCGCCGCCGAACCCGAGCTCGTCGCCGTCCTCCAACTCGCGGTCGACGCGCACCGGCGGGGCCTCCGGGACCGTGAGGGCGTGCTCGTACAGGGGGAGTTCCCAGTCCAGCAGCACCGGTTCGGGCACGGGCGCCCGGCCGCCGATGATCGGTGCGTCCAGCCGGTGCGCCAGCACACGGGCGCCGAACCGGCCGGCGAGTTCCCCCGCCGCGCCGGTGTGGTCGCGGTGGCAGTGCGTGAGCACGATCCGGCGCAGCCGGTCCGGATCGGCACCCAGCGAGTGGACCGCCCGCTCGATGTCCGGGCCGGCGTGCGCGTCCCCGGCGTCGATCAGGGTGAGTTCGCCGCCGTCGCGCCAGAGGTGGGCCTGGCCGATACGGAAGCGGAACATGTGCAGCCGCGGCAGTACCTCGATGACGTCCATGCGGCGAACGTATGCGGCCGCCGCCGTCCGCCGCCCGCATCTGCGCTCTCCGCGAGCTTCGCCGAACGCGTGGGGCAGCGGGCGGCGCCCGGAGCAGCGGGGAGCGCCGGACCGGGGCGGCGGCCGGTCTCCGTCAGACCTGCCGGGAGCGCGCGTAGTTGACCAGGAAGTGCGCCTCGGCGACGGAGAGCCGTTCCAGTTCCTCGGGCGAGACGCTCTCGTTGACGGCGTGGATCTGGGCGTCCGGCTCGCTCAGCCCGATCAGCAGGATCTCCGCCGACGGGTAGAGCTCGGCGAGCGTGTTGCACAGCGGGATCGAACCGCCCATGCCGGCGGCCTGCATCTCCTGACCGGGGTAGGCGATCCGCATGGCGTCGGCCATCGCCGTGTACGCCGGGCTGTGCACATCGGCGAGGAACGGCTGGCCCTGGCCGACCTGTTCGATGCGCACCCGCGCGTTCCACGGCGTGTGCTTCTCGATGTGTGCGAACAGCAGCTTCGTCGCCTCGGCGGCGTCCGCGCCGGGCGGCACGCGCAGGCTGATCTGCGCGCGGGCGCTCGCCGGCACGGACGGGGTGGCACCGGCGACGGGGGAGCAGTCGATGCCGATCACCGTGACGGCCGGGCGTGCCCAGATCCGGTCGGCGACCGTGCCGTTGCCGATCAGGTCCACACCGTCCAGGACCTTCGCGTCCCTGCGGAAGTCGGCGTCCGGGTACTGCAGCCCCTCCCAGGCGGTGTCGGCGTCGAGCCCCTCGATCACCGTCGAGCCGTCCTCGGCGCGCAGCGAGTCCAGGACGCGGATCAGCGCCGCCAGTGCGTCGGGGGCGGCGCCACCGAACTGCCCGGAGTGCAGATTGCCCTCCAGGGTGTCGATCGTGACCCGGATCATCGTCATGCCGCGCAGCGTCGCGGTGACGGTGGGCAGGCCCACCCGGAAGTTGCCGGCGTCACCGATGACGATCGTGTCCGCGGCGAGCAGGTCCGGATGCGCCTCGGCGTACCGCTCGAGGCCGCCGGTTCCCTGCTCCTCGGAGCCCTCGACGATCACCTTGACCGAGACGGGCACGCCGCCGTTCGCCTTGAGGGCGCGCAGCGCGAGCAGGTGCAGGATGAAGCCGCCCTTGCAGTCGGCGGCGCCCCGTCCGTACCAGCGGCCGTCGCGCTCCGTCAGCTCGAACGGGGGCGACACCCACGCCGCCTCGTCGAGCTTCGGCTGCACGTCGTAGTGCGCGTACAGCAGCACCGTCGGTGCGCCCTCGGGGCCGGGCAGGAAGCCGTACACCGACTGCGAGCCGTCGGGGGTGTCGAGCAGGGCCACGTCCTGGAAACCCTCGGAGCGCAGCGCGTCCGCGACCCAGTTCGCGGCCGCCTCGCACTCGCTCCTGGGCGCGACCGCCGGGTCCGCCACCGATTCGAACGCCACCAGTTCCGCGAGCTCCGCCTTCGCGCGGGGCATCAGGGACGCGACGGTCTCGGCGATCGGATTCGCGGTCATGGGCACGCTCCTTGTGGGTGCGACGTTGTGTGTAGTGCGAAGGTACGGCGATCCTCCCACAGCGGGACGGGCGGGGGTCGCGCCGTAGGATGCCGTGGAGACCTTGGGCCGAGCGTCGGATCAGGAGCAGAAGCACATCGTGAGCAGCGAGAACGCAGATGCCGTCAACGGGCGGGACGAGCCGGTGTGGGATGTCGTCGTGGTCGGCGCGGGGCCCGCGGGAGCGTCGGCGGCCTACGCGGCCGCGGTGACCGGCCGCCGGGTGCTCCTCCTGGAGAAGGCCGAGCTGCCTCGTTACAAGACCTGCGGCGGCGGGATTATCGGTCCCTCGCGGGACGCGCTGCCGCCCGGTTTCGAACTTCCCCTGAAGGACCGGGTGCACGCGGTCACGTTCTCGATGAACGGGAGACTGGCCCGGACCCGGCGCTCGCGGCGGATGCTGTTCGGGCTCATCAACCGGCCGGAGTTCGACGCGGCGCTGGTGCAGCACGCGGAGAAGGCCGGTGCCGTGCTGCGCACCGGGGTCACCGTGTCCCGGGTCGAGCAGCACGGATCCGCCGTGCCCGACCGCCGCACGGTAGCGGTCGTGCTCGCCGACGGGGAGACCGTGCTCGCCCGCGCCGTGGTCGGGGCCGACGGCAGCGCCGGCCGCATAGGAGCCCACGTCGGCGTGAAGACGGACCAGGTGGACCTGGGCCTGGAGGCCGAGATCCCGGTGCCCGCGACGGTCGCGGAGGACTGGGCGGGCCGGGTCCTCATCGACTGGGGCCCGATGCCGGGGAGTTACGGCTGGGTGTTCCCCAAGGGCGACGTGCTCACCGTCGGGGTGATCTCCGCCCGCGGTGAGGGTGCCGCCACCAAGCGCTATCTCGAGGACTTCATCGCCCGGCTGGGACTGGCCGGATTCGAACCGGCCGTCTCGTCCGGGCATCTGACCCGCTGCCGCAGCGACGACTCGCCGCTGTCGCGTGGACGGGTGCTGGTCTGCGGCGACGCGGCGGGCCTGCTGGAGCCGTGGACCCGGGAGGGCATCTCCTTCGCGCTGCGCTCGGGCCGGCTGGCCGGGGAGTGGGCGGTGCGGATCGCGGAGGCGAACGACGCCGTCGACGCCCGCCGCCAGGCGCTCAACTACGCCTTCGCCATCAAGGCGGGGCTCGGCGTGGAGATGGGGGTCGGTCGGCGGATGCTCTCGGTGTTCGAGCGGCGCCCGGGCCTCCTGCATGCCGTGATCACGGGATTCCGTCCGGCCTGGAAGGCGTTCTCCGACATCACGCGCGGGGCCACGACGCTGGCGGGCATCGTGCGCTCGCACGGGATGGCCCGGCGCGCCCTCGAGGCGATGGACCGCACCCGCCCCGCCCCGGCGGCGCGGGGCGACGCCGCGGATGCCGCGAGCGGACAGGACGGGACGGGCGGACCGGACGGGGCGAGCGGGCAAGACGGGACGGACGGCGCGCGCGCCACGTCCTGATCACCGCCGGTGGGCCGATCGCCGTGCGGTGGTGATCATCGTGCGGTGGTGGTCCTCGTACGTCCCCGCTCGATCACCTCTCGCCCCGGCTCACCCCACCACCGTGATCACTGCACCATCGCGATCCGGAACACCGGATGGTCGGCGGCGGCCGCCAGGATCTCCTCGTCGGAGGACTTGGCGGTCACGCCCTTGAAGTACTGGTTGACCTCCCAGCCCCAGCGCTTCAGATAAGCGCGCAGGATCGGGAGCTTCTCGGCGTCGCCCATGACCTCGGTGGCGGTGAACGTGCGGATCCTGCGGCCGACGCGGAGCTCCCCGCCGCCCGCCGCGCGCATGTTGCGGACCCATTGGGAGTGGCCGCGGGCCGAGACCAGGTACTGCTCGCCGCCGTGGCTGTGCGGATTGACCGGGATGCGCTGCATCCGGCCGCTCTTGCGCCCCCGAACGGACAGTTCGGCGGACCCCAGCAGGCTCACGCCGTGACGTGCCAGCCGGCCGACGAGGTCGTTGAAGCGCCGGGCAACCGGTCCGGCCTTGATGTAGTGCGGCGACGACGACATGACGGCGACCTCCATCGACGGGATCCCGGACCGCCACCGGGCCGGGGAGAGCACTGCTCTCTCTTGTGAGCAGTGTGCACCACGCGGATGTCCGGTGCAAGAGCAGTGCTCTCGTTGTTGGTCGGTGCTCCGAAACATGGAACACTGCTCCGCATGAACAGCGAGCACCGCACCGCCCGGTCCGCCGACAGCACCGGTCCCGCCGTCCGCGGGGCCCGGGAGCGGGCGCGCAGCGAGATCACCGCGGCCATCAAGGACGAGGCGCGCAGACAGCTCGCCGCCGCCGGCGCCGCCAAACTCTCCCTGCGAGCCGTCGCCCGGGAACTCGGCATGGTCTCCTCGGCGCTGTACCGCTACTTCCCCAGCCGGGACGAACTGCTCACCGCGCTGATCGTGGACGCGTACGACTCCGTGGGCGCCGCTGCGGAGACGGCCGCCCGCACCGGCGGGGATCCGCTCGCCCGCTGGGGGGCGGTCTGCGCCGCCGTTCGCGCCTGGGCCCTCGAGCACCCCCATGAGTACGCCCTGATCTACGGCTCGCCCGTGCCCGGTTACGCCGCCCCCCAGGTCACCGTCGAGCCGGCCTCCCGGGTCGGCCTCGCCCTCGTCGGCGTCGCTCGCGACGCTCTCGACGGACCGGGCGCCGCACCGCCCGGACTCCCCGACGGGCTGCGCCCCGAGGCCGAGCGGATGGCAGCGGACCTCGCCCCCGGGCTGCCGCCGGAGCTCGTCGCCTCGCTGGTCGCCGCCTGGTCGCAGCTCTTCGGGCTGATCTCCTTCGAGGTGTTCGGGCAGTTCCACCGGGTCGTCGAGGACAGGGATGCGTTCTTCGCGCACGCCGCGGATCGGCTCGGCCGGGAGGCGGGGATCCTCCCGTCCGCGGTCGGCTCCGGCTCCGTCGCGGGTTCCGGCCGGCCCGTCACCGGTTCCGGCCGGCCCGTCGCGGGCTCCGGCTGACCCGCGGCCGGGACCGGCCGCTCCGTGCGGCCCCGCGGAGTACTCCGCCGGGAGTACGCGTGATCACCGCCCACGGCTGACGCCCCCGCGCGGCGGCCGGGTCTAGCGTGACGGGTATGGACGAGCAGCGCTCCCGCCCCGACGGCGGCCCGCCCTGGAGACACGGCCCGCCGTGGGCGCACGGGGGCGCGCCGTGGTGGCGCCGTCGGCCAGGCTCCCGGGACGGGACGGGGCTGCCGTGGCGGTCCAGCCTGGTCCTGGCCGTGATCGTGTCGGCCGGGACGGGTTTCGCGGCCCGGAACCAGCCCGACCGCGAGTCCCTCGACGTCCTCGGCCGGCTGCTCCTGCTCGCGGGGCCCGCGGTCCTGCTCGTCCGCCGCAGGCACCCGGTCGCCGCCCTCTACGCGGTCGTCGTCGTCACCCTGGTCTATCTGGGCGCCGGATACCCGTACGGACCGGTCTTCCTCACCGTCGCCGTGGCCGTGTTCTCGGCCGTCGTCGCGGGACACCGCCGCCCGGCATGGGGAGCCGTCGGGCTCCTCTGGGCGGGTCATCTCCTCATCGCGCACTGGCTGTTCGCGTATCTGCCGCCGGCCGGCGACCGGGCGGCGGCCTGGGGCCAGGAGCTGGTGGGGGCCGCCTGGATCGCGGCGGTCCTCGCGGCCGCCGAGGCGGTACGCGTACGCCGGGAGCAGTGGGCACGCGAACACGCCGAACGGCAGGCCGCGGAGAAGCGCCGGGTGGACGAGGAACGGCTGCGCATCGCCCGCGAACTCCACGACGTCCTCGCCCACTCCATCTCCGTCATCAACGTCCAGGCTGGGGTCGGGCTCGCTCTGCTCGACTCCGACCCGGAACAGGCCCGTACTGCCCTCACCACCATCAAGGCGGCCAGCAAGGAGGCGCTCGGCGAGGTGAGGCAGGTCCTCGACACGCTCCGGGCGCCGGGCGAGGCACCCCGCGCACCCGCCCCCGGACTCGGCCGGCTGCCCGAACTCGTCGAGCAGGCCGCAGGGGCGGGGCTCAGGGTGGAGGTCGTGACGGAGGGCAAGGAGACCGCCCTCGTGCCCGGCGCCGACCTCGCGGCCTTCCGCATCGTGCAGGAGGCGCTCACGAACGTCGTACGGCACTCCGGCTCCCGCACGGCCCGGGTCGGGATCGCGTACGCGCCCGGCCGTCTCGCCCTCACCGTCGAGGACGAGGGTCCCGCCACGGGAGGAGACCACGGGGGAAGCGGGCGGGGGCTCGTCGGGATGCGGGAACGGGCCGCGGCACTGGGTGGCACGATCGAGGCGGGTCCCCGTGCGGGCGGAGGCTTCCGCGTGCACGCCGAGCTGCCGATCGAGCCGAAGGAGACGCCGTGATCCGGGTGGTGCTCGCCGACGACCAGGCGCTCGTACGCGCCGGCTTCCGGGCGCTGCTCGACGCCCAGCCGGACATCGAGGTCGCCGGGGAGGCGGCGGACGGCGAGGAGGCTCTGGAGAGGGTCGCCGCGCTCCGTCCCGACGTGGTCCTGATGGACATCCGCATGCCGCTGCTCGACGGGCTCGCAGCCACCCGCCGCATCACCGGCGACGCGGGGCTCGACGGGGTCAGGGTGGTCATGCTGACCACCTTCGAGCTGGACGAGTACGTCTTCGAGGCGATCCGCTCCGGCGCCTCCGGGTTCCTCGTGAAGGACACCGAGCCGGAGGAACTGCTGCGCGCGGTGCGGGCGGTGGTGGAAGGAGACGCGCTGCTGTCGCCGGGCGTCACGCGGCGGCTCATCGCCGAGTTCGCCGCCCGCTCCAAGGAACCCGCAGGAGCCGAAGCCCTCGCGGACCTCACCGAACGGGAACGGGAGGTGATGGCCCTCGTCGGCATCGGGCTGTCCAACGAGGAGATCGCCCGCCGGCTCGTCGTCAGCCCGCTCACGGCCAAGACACACGTCAGCCGGACGATGGTCAAACTGGGTGCCCGGGATCGCGCCCAACTCGTCGTCCTCGCCTACGAGTCGGGGCTCGTCCGGCCCGGCTGGCTTGGCTGATCGGGCGGCACGGGCCGACCGGGGGTCACTGTTCGGACCGGCCGGGCCGATCCGGGCGGTCGCGCCGGTCCGCCTCGCGCGAGAACCGCCGCAGCACCGTGACCACGCGCAGCGGGAAGACCAGTGCCGCCACGGACGTGGCGGCGAGCAGCAGCCCGCGCTCGACGGCGTACGGCATGGCGAACATCAGCTTCGGTCCCGCGATCGCCCCGAAGACCACCGCCGCCGCGAAGGCCGCGCTGAAGAGCGCGTAACCGATCTCGACGGTCATCTCGTCCCGCTCCGCCTGTGTACGTTCCCCCATGCCGCGAGTGTCACAGGGCGGCGGTGCGCGGGCAATCCCCCGCACCCGCCGCCCTGTTCGTGTCGCTCCGCGGTCGTCGACGGGCCTGGTGTCAGTCCCGGGCGCCTACGGGTTCCGTCGCGGCCGGGAGGGTCGCGTCCCGCAGGTCCGGGTCCTCGCCGGACCGCGCGACCACGACGGTCCGCCGCTCGGCGCGCCGGCGGCGCAGCCCGGTGAGCGTGACCAGCAGACCCGCCGCCGCGATCACGGTGACCACCACGAGGCCGGGCCGGAAGCTGTCCAGTACGTCCTGCGGAGTGCCGCCCGTCCCGCCGCCGGCGGTGATCACCGCCGTGACGACGGCGAGGAAGACCGCCCCGCCGACCTGGATCGAGGTGTTCAGCAGCCCCGAGACCATGCCCTGCTCGTGGTCCTCGACGCCGTTGGTGGCCTGGATGTTGAGCGAGGGGAAGACCAGGGCGCACGCCGCGCCCAGCAGCAGCATCGAGGGGAGGACCACCGCGGCGTAGCGTGGCACGAGGTCGATCCGGAGGAACAGCGCGTAGCCGAGCACCAGGAGCGTGAACCCGGTCGCGATCACCCGGGGTGTGCCGAAGCGGTCGACGAGCCCGCCGATCTTCGTGGAGGAGAGCGCCACCAGCGCGCCGGCGGGCAGGAAGGCCAGTGCCGTCTGCAGCGCCGACCAGCCGAGCAGCGACTGCATGTACTGGGTGACGAGGAACTGGAAGCCGACGTAGGAGCCGAAGAAGAACGCGGCGCCGAGATTGGCCCGGATCTGACTGCCCGAACGCAGCACGCCCAGCCGGATCAGCGGGTGGGGGCTCCGCCGTTCGATCCCGGCGAAGAGCGTGAGCAGCCCCGCCGCGGCCAGGAAGGACAGCAGCGTACGGGCCGAGGTCCAGCCCGCCTCGGGTGCCTGGACGACGGTGAAGACCAGCAGCAGCATCGCGGCGGTCCCGGTGACGGCGCCCGGTACGTCGTAGCCCTTGCCGGAGTCCTCCCTGCGGCTGTGCGGGATCAGCCGCATGCCCGCGAGCAGCGCCATCAGGGCGATCGGAGCGGGCAGCAGCATCGTCAGCCGCCAACTCACCTCGGTCAGCAGGCCGGACAGCACCAGGCCCATGGAGAAGCCGGTGGCCGCGCAGGTGGTGTAGATGGCGAGGGCCCGGTTGCGCTGCGGGCCCTCCTTGAAGGTCGTGGTGATGATGGACAGTCCGGCGGGCGCGGTGAACGCGGCGCTCAGGCCCTTGACGAACCGGCTGGCGATGAGCAGCGGTCCGGAGTCCACCAGCCCGCCGAGCAGCGAGGCCAGCGCGAACACGGCGAGCGCGATCAGGAATACCCTGCGCCGGCCCAGCAGGTCGGCCGCGCGGCCGCCGAGCAGCAGCAGTCCGCCGTAGCCGAGGATGTAGCCGCTGACGATCCATTGGAGCGTCGCGGTGGACAGGCCCAGGTCGGTGGCGATGGACGGCAGGGCGACGCCCACCATCGAGACGTCGAGGGCGTCGAGGAACATCGCGGCGCAGAGCACGAGGAGAGTGCCCCACAGCCGGGGGGTCCAGCGCTCCCGTGACGTGGGGACGTCGGTCTGAGAGGTCATGGAAGGCGACACTACATGCACGTGCATTGAATGCAAGCGCATTTAATTCCGTTGCAATGAAGTGGCCGGCTTCTGCTAACGTGCGGGCCATGGCCGCGAAGAAGTCCGAGCGTGCGCTCGTGAACGAATGGCGTGATGTACTCGCGCTGCACGCGCGGACGATGTGCGAGCTCGACCGTGAACTCCACCGGCACGGACTCGGCGCCAGCGACTTCGAGGTCCTGGACGTGCTCGCCGAAGGGGCCGCCGAGGACGGGGGCTGTTCGTACCGGGTGCAGGAGCTCGCCTCCCGCGTGCATCTCAGCCAGAGCGCGCTGTCCCGGCTGATCGCCCGGCTGGAGAAGGAAGGCCTGGTGTCCCGCGGGATGTGCAGCGAGGACCGGCGCGGAGTTCGGGTGGTGCTCACCGACAAGGGCCGCGAGCGCCATGCCGAGGTGCAGCCGCTCCAGCGGGCCGTGCTGTCCCGGATGCTGACGGACCGGGCGGCCCACTGAGGGCGACCACCCGGGGGCCGAGGATCCCGCGGTCCGGTGCCCAGGGGCCGCAGGGCCTCAGCTCCAGGTGATCGCGGAATTCTCCCGCCAGAGCCGTGCGAGTTCCCCGTCGCCGTCCAGCGTCACGTCCGTGACCGGAAGCCGGTTCCACAGCACGAGGTGGAGCCTCCCCGCGGGACCGCTCAGCTCGCAGTCCGCCGGTCCCTCCGCCGAGCGGTAGGTGCGCGGCGCTTCGGCCGACAGCCTTACCGTCCAGACGTCGCCCGTGTCCGTGGTCCGTACCCGCAGGACTCTCGGCACCCCGGTCCTCACCCGGCTCCGGCGGCGGCCGTGGAACGCGCGGAGCAACTCGTCGATGCCGTCGGCGGCCGGCCGCTGCGGTACCGGACCCGGCTCGCCGAGCGCCGACTCGGCGTCCGCACGGTGCACGGCCGTCTCATGGGCCTGGCGGCGCGCCCAGAAGGCGAGTGGTGAAGGCGCCGGCAGAAAGGTCCAGCAGTCCAGATCGGCCGGGGCCTCGGAGAGCGCCCGCACAAGCAGACCGTGTCCCTCGCGGAACCACTCCAGCAGCGCCTTTCCGTCCAGGTCCGGCTCACCGGCGTCCGGGCGGTACTCCGTGTACCCCTCGGTCACGAACGCCGTCGCCCAGCGGTGCACCGTGCCGGTGTGCCTCAGCAGGTCCCTGATCCGCCACCCGGGACAGGTCGGCACGGCCGCGTCCGGCCCCGCCGCCTCGGCGGCACCGGCGAGCGAGCGGCCCTCCGCACGCAGGTGCTCGATCAGCTCGCCCGTCTCCATGGTGGCCATTGTGCCCGCGGCACCGGACCGGCGGGATGCGTTGGGGAGTTCGGCCTGGTTACGGCGGTCCGGGACGCGGGAGTCCGGGACAGGGCGGGAGTCGGGGAGAGCGGGACGTGTACCTCAGGCGCCGTGGGGCCGGGGCGAGTGGCGCTCGGCCCGCAGCAGGCGCACGAACAGACCGAGCGCGACCGCCTGCACGAGTACCGAGACCACCAGCGAGGGGTAGAGGAACCAGGCGGAGCCGGCCGTGGCGTCGCCCAGCAGCGAGCCCGCGATCATGAAGACGAAGATGGCCGGTGCGGCGAGCAGGAACAGCCAGACCCCGGCGAGCGAGGCGTCCGCCTGGTGCACGAACAGGCTGTCGACGGCGACGAAGAGGGCCGTGGCGGCGACGACGCCGAGATAGGCGAGCGATGCGGGACTGACGACGGCCGACCGGACGAGGCCCGGCAGGCGCCGTGCGTTGCTGAACCGGATTGTCATGGCGGATGCCCCCTGAGGTCGATGCGTCCATGGTGCGCGCGACAGGCGGCGCTGTGCCTGAGTACGGGTACTCAGGGAGTCCGTACTCAACCCGAGCCGCTACTCAGCCCTCAGCGCGGCGGGGTTGGGCCGGGGCCTGACGGGAGACGGGCGTACGGGATCCCCGCGAACGCGGCGTGGTCCGGCTGCACCGGCGGGCATCCCCCCTCCAGGGGCCGGCGCGTCGGTGTCAGGGGGTACGGGTCAGGGGCGGCGTCGGCGCGGGGCCGCGGCGCAGCGAACGCAGGTGGTCGCCGCCGGACGTGCTTCCAGCCGCTCGGCCGGTATCGGCTCGCCGCACTTCTCGCACCGTCCGTACGCGCCCCGCTCCAGGCGTTCCAGCGCCCGATCCAGATCGGCCATGTGGTCGCGCGCCTGGGCGAGCAGCGCGGCGACGTGCGCACGCTCGAAGGCCGTGCTCGATCCCTCGGGGTCGTGTTCGTCGTCCACCGCCACCAGGGCGTTCGCCTCGACGATTCCCTCGTACTCGCGGCTCAGGGCCGCGATCAGCTCGCGCGTGCCCGTACGGTCGGCCGCGAGCCGCTCGCGGGCGGCCTGCCGCTCGGCCGAGAGGGGCGATTCCTCGGGAGAGAGCTGACTCATCGCCTTCTCAACGCCCCCACGCCGTGTGCCATTCCGGACGAGCGGGTCGGTGCGGCGGTCGTGCGCGCTCGGCGTCGCGGCCGACGCACGCCGCGAGTGCACGCGCCGGCGTGTTCGGAGCGCGAGCCTTCCGAGCCGCCGGGGCGCATGCCCGGTGGCGTCGTGATCGCCTGGGCGCGCGCTGGGCCGGGTCGGGCCGGGGCGGTTCGCCCCGGCCCGCGCACGGACGCGTCAGCGAGGCTGGGCCCGTCCCGCCATCGGCTGCCGTCAGCGGGCCGGCCCGTCCCGCCACCCGCTGCCGTCAGCGAGGTCCGGTCGGGCATGCCTCCCGGCGGGCAGGCGCAGTGGCGGCCGGCGATCTCCGGTCCTCGCCCCGCGCCTCCGGGGCCGGCCCGGCCGGGGCCCGGCGGGCGGCGTAGCCGATCACCGCGGCCACGGCGGCGAGCGCGGCCACCGTCGTCAGGGCCACCGGCAGCGAGAACCAGTCGGCGAGGAAGCCGATGGCCGGGGGGCCGAGCAGCATGCCGCCGTAGCCCAGCGTGGAGGCCGTGGCCACACCGCTGGGTCCGGCGAGTGCCCCCGCACGCGCCACCGCCACGGGGAAGATGTTCGCCAGTCCGAGCCCGGTCACGGCGAAGCCCAGCAGGGCGAGCCAGACCGTCGGCGCCAGGGAACCGAGCAGCATGCCGACGGCGGCGGTCGCCCCGCCCGCGACCAGCGTCCGGGTCTGGCCGAGCCGTTCCAGGAGCGTCGTGCCGGTGAGCCGTCCCGCGGTCATCGCCAGGGCGAACAGCGAGTACCCGGCGGCCGCGATGCCCGCGTGGGCGCCGAGGTCCTGCTCCAGATGGAGCGCTCCCCAGTCGGCCAGGGCTCCTTCGCCGTACGCGGTGCACAGGGCGATGACGCCGAACACGGCGACGAGCCGGCGCGTACGGCGGTCGGGGCGCGGGGCCCGTTCGTCCCGTGCGCCGGAGGAGGCGGCCCGGACCCTGCTCGAGGGCACCGAGGGCGAGGGGTACCGCAGCAGTACCGGTCCGGCCACGGCGGTGACGGCGAGGCCGGTCACGGTGAGGACGAGCAGGTGTGCGGCGGGGGAGAGGCCCGCGGCCACCAGCCCGCCGAGGCCGGCGCCGATCATGCCGCCCAGGCTGAAGGCCGCGTGGAAGCTGGGCATGACGGGCCGTCGCAGCGCGGCGACCAGGTCGACGGCGGCGCTGTTCATGGCCACGTTGATCCCGCCGTAGGCGGCGCCGAACACCAGCAGCACCAGGCCCAGGGCGAGTGTGGAGTGCGTCTGCGCGGGCAGCGCGATGCCGAGGGAGAGCAGGACCGCGGCCGCGACGGTCATCGGATGGCTTCCGAAGCGCCTGCACAGGCGCCCGGTGAGCGTCATCGTCACCACGGCCCCGGCGGAGACGCCGAGGAGGGCGAGGCCCAGATCGCTCGCCGAGGCTCCGGTCTGCTCCTTGATGGCGGGGATGCGGACGACCCAGCCCGCGAAGAGGAAGCCGTCGAGGCCGAAGAAGACGGTGAGGGCGGTCCGGAGCCGGGTGAGGGAATGGGTGGAGGAGGGTTTGTTTAGTAGCGGCACAAAATCAGCATAGGGGCCGTCGCCGCTCCCGCACAACACGGCCGACCGCCCGCGCCCGCCGTCCGAAGCGGCGTTCCCGGGCCGGGCCGTGCGCGGGGCCCGGGTGCACGCAGCCCGCGCCCGGCCGTACCGGGAACAGCCCCGCACCGCCGTCCCGCCGCCCCCGTGCGGGCGCCCCCCGAAGCGTCCCCCGGCCTGCGGGATCATGGGAGACTTCGCCCATGAACGGCAAGGCGACGAGCACCCGGACGCGGCTGGAGAGAGGCCGCAGCGCCCTGGGCCCCGCACTGGAACTGGTCCACACGGGCCGTGCCCCCACCCGGGCCGTGCTGACCGCCGAGTTGGGCGTGACCAGGGCCACGGCCGGTGCGGTCGCCGCCGAACTCGAGGCGCTCGGCCTGATCCGGGTGGACTCCCGTCCCGGGGCGGCCGCCGGCTCCCAGGGCCGTCCGTCCCACCGCCTCGCCGTGGACGAGAGCGGCCCCGTCGCCCTCGCGGCCCAGGTGCACGCCGACGGGTTCCGAGCCGCACTGGTCGGACTCGGCGGCACGATCGTGGCGACCGCGCCCGGCTGCGTCACGGTTTCCGCCGACCCGGCGCAGGTGCTCGGCGAAGTCGTGGAGGCGGGCGCCGAACTGCTGGAGGAGTCCGGCCGCCGCTGCGTCGGCGCCGGGCTCGCCGTGCCCTCCGCCGTCGCCGAGCCGGAGGGCACCGCCCTCAATCCGCTGCACCTCGCCTGGCCGGCGGGCGCTCCCGTCCGCGACATCTTCGCCGATCGCGTACGAGCGGCCGGCATCACGGGACCCGCCTTCACCGGCAACGACGTGAACCTCGCGGCCCTCGCCGAGCACCGGCACGGTGCGGGCCGCGGAGCCCAGCACCTCCTCTGTGTCGCCACCGGCCACCGTGGCGTCGGCGGCGCGCTCGTCCTCGACGGCAGACTGCACACCGGAAGTTCCGGTCTCGCCCTGGAGGTGGGCCACCTCACCGTCAACCCCGAAGGACGCGCCTGCCACTGCGGCAGCCGCGGCTGCCTCGACGTGGAGGCCGACCCGCTCGCGTTCCTCACGGCGGCCGGCCGTGACCCGGGCCCCGAGGTCTCCCTGCTCCAGCAGGCCAGGGACCTGCTGCGCAAGGAGTACGACGACCCGACGGTGCGGGCGGCGGGCGAGGAGATCGTCGACCGACTGGGCCTCGGGCTCGCGGGGCTCGTCAACATCCTCAACCCGGACCGCATCATCCTCGGCGGTCTCCACCGGGAACTGCTCGACGCCGATCCCGAGCGGCTGCGGGCCGTGGTCGCCGACCGCAGCCTGTGGGGCCGCAGCGGCAGTGTGCCCATCCTGCCGTGCACCCTCGACCACAACAGCCTGGTGGGCGCGGCGGAACTGGCCTGGCAGCCGGTGCTCGACGATCCGCTGAGCGTGCTGGCGCAGCGCGTCTCCTGAGCCCCCAGCGACGACCGGCCGCCTCCGCCGATGCGCTGCCGGAGCGCGGGAATTCGGATGCGTCCGAGGGGCGGTGGCCGTACGGTCCACGGCATGGCCGACACCGATCTCCCGCCCCGCCTGACCCGACTCACCTTCCACGGGCCGCTCTCCGAGGAGCGCGCAGCCCGGCTCGTCGCACGTCTCGCCGGCCGGGAGCCGGCCACCGTGCTCGACATCGGCTGCGGCTGGGGCGAGTTGATGCTGCGGCTGCTGGAGGCGTCGCCCGGTGCCAAGGGCGTGGGCATCGACCTGAACGGGGAGGATCTGGCCCGCGGACGCCGCAACGCGGTCGGGCGAGGGCTCCTGGAACGCGTCCGGTTCCTCGAGGAGTCGGCCACCGGCACTCCGCACGGGCCGGCCGACGTCGTGCTGTGCGTGGGCTCCGGCCAGGCGCTGCTCGACCCCGATGGCACCGCCGCGGGCGGCGGTGCCGAGGACCGCGGCCCGGCCGCCGGTGGCGAGGCCGGTACGTCCGGGACGCTTTCGGCGACCACCGAGGCGCTCCGCGCGCTGCGTTCACTCGTCACCCCCGGCGGGCGCGTGCTCTTCGGCGAGGGCTTCTGGCAGCGCGTTCCCACGCCGGAGGAACTGGCCGCGATGTGGCCGGACGCGCGAGCCGACGACCACCTTCTGCTGGCCGACGTCGCCGAGGCCGCCACCGCGGCCGGGTTCCGTGTCGAGGCGATCGAGACCGCGAGTGAATCGGAGTGGGAGGACTTCGAGTCGGGCTATCTGGCCGACGTCGAGGAATGGCTCGCCACCCATGAGGGGCACCCCCTCGCCGACAGCACCCGCGAGCGGGTGGACCGTCACCGGGCGAGCTGGCTGCGCGGCTACCGGAGCGTGCTCGGACTCGCCTACCTCACACTGATCCCGGTCGTCTGATCCGCCGGCTCGATCACGGCCGCCTGATTCGAGGCTCGGCCGTACGGCCGGTCCCGGTCGCCCCGCCCTTGGGCCGGCCTCGGTCACCTGTTCCCGGTCGACCGGTCCTTCCCCCGGTTCGCTTCGCCCTCGGCCCGGTGCTCCCCGGGCCGTCGGACGCCTCCGTCCGTTCGCTCCCGCGGCCGGCCTCGGAGTCGCAGCCGTTCGGTCGGGCCGAGCGCGGAGTTCATCCGCGACCGCACGTACTCGTACTCCCGGCGCGGTACCCGCACTGCCGCCGGCCGTACGACGACCCGGACGCCCTTGCGGGGTGACGCTCGTATGGCACGGGACATCACCACCGGAACACGAGGAGCCGACCGGAAATGAACTCGCTCACCCACGACGGGCCCGGCCCGTGGATCCTGCTCTTCCCGCTCGTCTGGGCGGCCGTGATCCTGGGCGGCATCACGCTGCTGAGGCGCACCGCCCGGCGCGGCCGTTCCGGGCCGTGGGGCCGGCCGCACGCGACGGACGGGGAGCCGTCGCCGATCGCGCTGCTCGGGCGGCGGTTCGCCGCCGGTGAGATCGACGAGGACGAGTACTGGCGCCGGCTGTCGGTGCTGGACGAGCAGTTCGGGCCGCATGCGAAGGGCGGCCCGGCCTGACGCCCGCACCGCGAGCGGCCGTCCCGGAGTCCGGGACGGCCGCTCGGGGCCTGGCCGATGACGTGTTGTTCAGGTCGCCACGGCCGCCCGCACCGGGGCACGCTCCCGCGGCTCGGCCTCGACGACGGGGAAGGGGGTGGCGGCCGTACCGAAGACCGCGGTGACCGCGTACGGCGACGGTGCCGCCGGGGCCGGGAGGGTCGTGGGGAGCGTGAACCAGACGACCTTTCCCGCGTCGCCCTTGGGCAGCACTCCCCAGCTCTCGCTCACGGCCTCGATCAGCGCGAGACCACGGCCGGTGGTCTCGAGCGGTCCCGCGGATCCGAGCGTCGGTATCCGGGGGTCGTGGTCGTGCACCCGTACGGTGAGCCGGTCGAAGAGCAGCTCCATCTCCACGGTGCACAGCTTGTCGGGCTGTGCGTGCCGGTGGACGTTGGTCAGGAGCTCGGTGACGCCGAGAGCCGCCTGGTCGATCAAGCGATCGAGCTGCCAGTAGCGCAATTGCGCCGACACGATTCTGCGGACCTGACCGATCCGCGACGGGAGAGCCTGGAGCTCCACCGTGCAATGCCTGCTTGCCTCGCTGATCACGGCTGCGACTCCCCGAAATAGGTCCGGAAGAAGACGAAGGATCGGATCCAGCAGTTGGCTGCTGCCTGCTGTTTGTGCCGGCGGGGGCTGGGTCACAGTGTCACCGCCGGTGAACCCTGAGTGATGAATCAAGAGTGAACCCGGCGTGACGCCTCCGCAACTCCGCGCACATGCGGCCAGGTGGGGGACGGTTCGCCGGATCAGCCGGGACCGCCCCCGGCCTTGCGGAGCACCTCCAGGAGGCGGCCGGTCAGCGCCCCGTCGCCGAGGTCCTGGCGGGCGCCGCTGAGTGTCAGCCGGTAGCGGGTGCCGTTGACGGTCGCGACGGCGCTGTCGCCGCCCGCGAACCAGGGCTTGCCCACCCGGACCGCCTGCACGGGCGCGCTGTCGATGACCCGTCCGTAACTGGTCAGCAGGGCGAGCCTGCCGCCCTCGACCAGGACCTGACCGGCCGTCGTGAGCGAGCGGGGCCACCGCTCGATCCGCACGCCCGTGGCGCTGAACTCCGGTTCCGGCATGGCTGCCGTGAACTCCGCCTCCGACATGGCCGCCCCCTTCGCGCCCGCTCCTGCACCTCAGTCTGCACAGGCATCCGCACGGGCACCAGAGCGCGTCCCCGCCGCTTCCACAAGCAACCCCTATGGAACCCCAAAGTCAACGTTTGTGCAGGTGAGGGGCTTATTGTGGGCAGTGGGGAGCGTCGGCCTGAGAGAGAGGAGCGGGGCGCATGACCACCTATGAGGCAATGGCCACCGTCGATGTGGACCGCAGCGACACCGAGTACCGGGCATGGCTCAAAGAAGCCGTGCGGAAAGTCCAGGCCGACGCCAACCGCTCGGCCGACACCCATCTGCTGCGGTTCCCGCTGCCCGAGTCGTGGGGTATCGACCTCTACCTCAAGGACGAGTCCACCCACCCGACGGGCAGCCTCAAGCACCGGCTGGCGCGTTCGCTGTTCCTGTACGGGCTGTGCAACGGCTGGATCCGGCCCGGCAAGCCGGTCATCGAGGCCTCCAGCGGCTCGACCGCCGTCTCCGAGGCGTACTTCGCCAAGCTCATCGGCGTGCCGTTCATCGCCGTGATGCCGCGCACCACCAGCGGGGAGAAGTGCCGCCTCATCGAATTCCACGGCGGCCGGTGCCACTTCGTGGACGACTCGCGGAAGATGTACGAGGAGTCCGCGACGCTCGCCGCCCGGACCGGCGGGCACTACATGGACCAGTTCACCTACGCCGAGCGGGCCACCGACTGGCGCGGCAACAACAACATCGCCGAATCGATCTACCAGCAGCTGAAGTTGGAGCGCTACCCCGAGCCCGCCTGGATCGTGGCCACCGCCGGTACGGGCGGCACCTCGGCGACCATCGCCCGCTACGTCCACTACATGCAGTACGACACCAGGGTCTGCGTCCCTGACCCCGAGAACTCCTGCTTCTTCGAGGGCTGGACCCGGGGCGACGCGCTGGCCACGAGCGACTGCGGCTCCCGCATCGAGGGCATCGGACGGCCGCGCATGGAGCCGAGCTTCGTGCCCGGAGCCATCGACCGGATGATGAAGGTGCCCGACGCGGCGACCGTCGCGGCCGTACGTGCCCTGGAGAAGGCGATCGGCCGCAAGGCCGGCGGCTCCACCGGCACGGGTCTGTGGAGCGCGCTGAAGATCGTCGCCGAGATGGTGGCGGCGGGGGAGCAGGGCAGTGTCGTGACCCTGATCTGCGACCCGGGCGACCGTTACCTGGACAAGTACTACTCCGACGACTGGCTGGCGGGACAGGGGCTCGACATCGCCCCGTACACCGCCGCCGTCGAGGAGTTCCTGGACACCGGGGTCTGGCCCGGCTGACCGGGGTCGTCCGCCGAACCGGACCGGCGGCCGGCCAGCGGTCCGCCCACGGCCGGTGGCGGATCCGGCGCCGCTCCCACGCGGTCCGCTCGCCGCACGGCCGGGGAGCCGGCTGCGGCAACCGGCTACGCCGCCGCGGAGGTGAGCCGGCGGTCCAGATTGCGCACCGCGTCGCGGAAGGCCCGGCCCATCGCGGGCTTGGCGAGACCCATGAGGAGGCGCAACGGAGCCGAGCCGTCGACCGCCATAGTCCACCGCACCCGGGTGCCTGAGCCCGCGGCCGTCAGCCGCCACTCCTCCAGCATCGCCCGCATGCCCGGGGCGTTGGTCTCGTCGATGCGGTATGCGTAGCGTTCGCCGGGCTCCGTGCTCATGATCGTCTCCTGGAAGCGCGTGCCGCCGCGCAGCCGGACCTCCCGGCCCGCGCCGTTCCGGGTCGGCCGCGCGGACGTGATGGCCGTGAACCAGCCGGGCCAGCCCTCGACGTCCTCCGCGAGCGCGCGGTACACGGCCGCGGGGTCGGCCCGCACCTCCGCCGTGAACACGAGCCGGACCGGCGCGGACAGGGTGAAGTCCAGTTCCACGGGCCTGAGTCGGTGAGCCATGAACCGTACCTCCGGGGCAGTCGGACAAGCGGCGGATGACGAGCGGGTGATGGCGGAAAGGGGGCGGACGACGAGCGGGTGGCGGGTGGCCGAGGCTCCGGCGAAGGCCGGGCGGGGAGTTGGATCGAACCGGGTTGCGGACGAAGGACGGGCACGGGTCGGGCGAGGGCCCGCACACCATAGCTGACAAGCCGTCAGGAGGTCATCACGCCGCCGGTCCCGGGGTGCGGCCCAGCAGACCGTCCACCGCGCGGCCGAAGACCCTCCGGCCCGCCCGCGCCAGCACCGGCCCCGCCGCGTCCGGCAGACCCCGCACACGAAGGTCCTCCGTCCAGGTGACCACCGTCCCGGCCGGCGACTCCCGCACCTCGATCTCGGCCCAGCCCAGCACGACCCGGCCGCGCTTCTCCAGCCGGCAGTGCCCGGGGCGCCCGGCCGCGGGCGGCTCCCAGCGCACGATCTCCATCGGATCGTCGAAGTGTGCCGGCCCGACGCCCGTACGGGCGACGAACAGGGTGCCCTCGCCGCCGGGGCCGTCCGTCACCACCGAGATCCGGGTCAGGGGCACCTGCGCGGCATGGGCGGGCCAGTCGGTGAGCCGTCGCCAGGCCTCCCCGGCGGGCAGCGGTGTCGTCCGTACGACCCGGAAGACGGTCATGACGTCGGCTCCGCCGGTTCCGGGGACGGCTCGGCGGCCTCACCGGCGACCACCAGGTTGGGCAGATGCTCCGCGATCTCCACACGTGCCCGGTCCGGCAGCCCCGAGTCCGTCACCAGCGTGTCCACCTCGTCCAGCCGGGCGAACGAACTCAGCCCGACCGTGCCCCACTTGGTGTGGTCCGCCACGACGACCACCCTGCGCGCCGAGCGGACCAGCCGCCGGTTGGTCTCGGCCTCCGCGAGATTGGGCGTCGACAGACCCGCCTCCACGGAGACGCCGTGGACCCCCAGGAACAGCACGTCGAAGTGGAGGGAGCGGATCGCCTGATCGGCGACCGGGCCCACGAGCGAGTCCGAGGGAGTGCGTACTCCGCCGGTGAGGACCACCGTCGGGGCGCCCGGTCGCCGCCCGCCCGTTCCGCCGGCCCGTTGCGCCGTGTGGAACACGTCGGCGACCCGCACCGAATTGGTCACCACCGTCAGATCGGCCACGTCGAGGAGATGGTGGGCCAGCGCGTACGTCGTCGTGCCGCCCGACAGGGCGATGGCGCTGCCCGGGACGACCATCGTGGCCGCAGCCCGGGCGATGTCCTCCTTGGCGCTCAGCTCCAGCGACGACTTGGCCTCGAAACCGGGCTCGTGCGTGCTCGCCTCGGCCACCGGAACCGCGCCGCCGTGCACCTTCTCCAGGACGCCCTGCCGGGCGAGGGCGTCCAGGTCGCGGCGCACGGTCATGTCGGAGACGTTCAGCCGGCGGGTGAGTTCGTTGACCCGCACACCGCCGCGCCGCCGCACCTCGTCGAGGATCAGAGCACGCCGCTGCTCCGCGAGGAGGTTCTGATTGTCGCTCACCGCCGGGGCCGGTCCTTCCGTTTCGCTGTCGGGTTCGCTGCCGGGCTCGGTGGTGGGTCACCGCTGCTCACCGAGGACTCCCATCCTCCCACGGTGGCTTCGCCCCGGTGGCGGGGAGATTCCGTGGAGGGGCATGCGGCGGCGCGCCGTGTTCCGGGATCCTGGTCGTGCCGCAGATCCTCCCACCGCCGTGATCCCGCCGGCAGAGAGCGAGCCGCAGAAGTGTCCCCTCCCACACCGGACGCCGTGCCGCAGCCCGGCGGAGCGGCACTGGAGCTGCTGGTCCACGGCGTCGGCGGAGCCACCCCGCAGGACATGCTCGGCGATCCCCGTACGGTCCGGATCACCGGCGACGCGACCGCCGCCGTGTACCGGCGCACCGACGACGCCGACGCCGAGCACCGCCCCTACTGCGACGGCGACCGGGAAGGGCCGATCCCCGAGGCGTACTGCTGGTCCAACCTCACCTCCGGCAACGGTGCCAGGGCGCTGTGGCTGCTCCTCCTGCCGTTCATGGTCGTCAACCTGGCCCACTGGATGCGGCCCGCCACCACGGGCAGGCCCCGGACCTTACGGTTGTACGGGACGCTCGTCCGGCTCGTCGCCCTCAGCCTGACGGTGCTGTTCACGGCAGCCGCCTGCGAGGTCGCCCTCGACCTGACGGCCTGGCAGTGCGCGGGGTCCGCCCGCTGCTCCCGGGACAGCTCCTGGATCGGCTTCCTCTCCGCCGCGAACGGCGGCTGGTGGTCCCAGCCCGGTCGCCGGCTCTCCCTGGCCGCCCTGCTGCCCGCCGCGCTGGTGGGCCTGCTCTGGTACCTGTCCAACCGCACCTGGAGCGCGTACGAGGCCCAGCGCCCGCCGAGCGTCACGACCATGCCACCCGGGCGCCCCGGCCTCGCGCAGAGCGAGGACCCCGAAGGCGGGGGGAACGGCGACGGCTACCTCACCGCCGGGAACGGGGAAGGCCCCGCCGCCACCGGGAACACCGTCCGGCCCGCGCTCGGGCGGCCCGGGTTCTGGTACGGCCGCCGGCTGGTCGCGCGGCTGCGCGCGGCCCACACCGCAGCGGGGTTCCTGGTCATCGCCGCCGCCGTGACCGGCGCCGCCGCGCGCCACGACCGGAGCGCCGGCGTGCGCGGGCTCGAAGCCGCGGGCTGGGCCATGGAGGCGGTACTGGTCCTCGCGGGCGTCTTCGTCGTCGCCGTCGTCTTCCGCCGCGGGCGCAGCGAGAACGTCCTCGACAACCGGATCGACCGCGCCGTGGTGCGCTGGCTGCCCTGCGCCTCCCTCGTCCTGCTCGCCGTCGCGATGGTGTACGCGTCCTGGTCCCGCCCCGGCTGGGCTTCCCAGGGAACGCTCCCCGGCGAGGTCGCCTTCCGTGTCATCGCCCTCGCCCAGGGGGCCCTCGTCGTCGTCCTCGCCGTCGCCGCGCAACTGCTGCACCTCCGCGTCCGGCACGGCCGTACCGCCATGCGGGGTCTGGGCGGTCCCGCGGTCGCCCTGCTCGCGTGCGCGCTCGGAGGGGTCATGACCGGCGGCGTCGCACAGCGGGTTGCCGACTGGCTCGACGGGTCGGGCACCCCCGGGGAGGGGGAGGGAGCGATCCCCGGTCCGCCGGTGCTGCTCAGCTGGCAGGCGTCCGTCATCCCCGTCCTCCTGCTCCTGCTCCTGGTGCCCCTCTGCGTCCTCGGCGTACGGACCTGGCGCACCGCGCGGGCCCTCGGCGACCGGGTCGAGCAGGACTATCCGGGGGAGCGGCCCGACGAGGTGCGCACCCGCCGGATCGCGGGCACCCGCGCCCGGGCGGATCTCACCGACGCCGCACCCGCCCTGCTCGGCATCCTGTGCTTCGCCACGCTGCTGCTCGGCGCGGGCGCGGTCGCCGGGGCGTGGGTGAGCGCGGAGGTGCCCGGTGAGGCCTTCGACAGGGCCCACCCGGTCGTCGAGGCCGCCGCCGACGTGGCGCAGGCCCTCGGCTCCTGGCTGATCGGACTGGGCTTCGTCCTCTTCGTCACCTGGGGCCGGCGCGCCTATCGGGACGCCTCGGCCCGCCGCACCATCGGCATCCTCTGGGACGTCGGCACGTTCTGGCCGCGCGCCGCCCACCCCTTCGCGCCTCCCTGCTACGCCGAACGCGCCGTCCCCGACCTCACCTGGCGCATGGCGTCCTGGACGTCTGCCACCGGCGGACGGCTCGTGATCTCCGGTCACTCGCAGGGCAGTGTGCTGGCCGCCGCCGCGGTCTGGCAGCTCCCCTCGGCCACCCGCCGGCGCGTCGCCCTGCTCACCTACGGCTCACCGCTGGAGCGGCTCTACGCCCGCTGGTTCCCCGCCTACTTCGGAGCGGCGCAGTTGCGCGGCCTGCACCGGGACCTGCACTGCTGGCGCAACCTGTGGCGGCACACCGATCCGATCGGCGGGCCGGTCCGGCTCCCGGCCGAGGACGGCAAGCCCGAAGTCGACCGGGAAGCACTCAAGGACCCCGTGGTGTACGGACGCACGGACACCCATCCCCTGCCGGAGCCCGTCCTCGGGCACTCCGACTACCAGGCCGACCCCGCGTTCGCCGAGGAGCGCCGGGCACTCCTGGAACGGCTGCCGCCCGCGCTGCCCCGCCAGCGCGACGACACCGCGCCGGTTCAGGGCAGTTCGGGAAGGTCCTCCGGGTAGAGCAGCGAAAGATCGTCCGTGCTCGGCTCGGCGAGCTCGGCGACCCGGCCCGCGTGCCGCTCGACCATCGACTCGAAGGTCTGGCGCGCGGTCCGGCCGTTGCCGAACGCAGGGCCCTTCGGCAGTGCCGTGAAGTACTTCCCCAGTGCCTCGGCCGTGCCGTCGGCCAGCCGGTACTCGTGCTCCTCCGCCTGCTGCTCGACGATGTGCAGCAACTCCTCGGGGACGTAGTCGCTGAAGGTGATGGTCCGTGAGAAGCGGGACGCGACACCGGGGTTGACCGAGAGGAAGCGCTCCATCTCGGCGGTGTATCCGGCGACGATCACGACCACGGCGTCCCGGTGGTCCTCCATCAGCTTGACCAGCGTGTCGATGGCCTCCCGGCCGAAGTCCCGACCGGAGTCCTCCGGTGAGAGGGCGTAGGCCTCGTCGATGAACAGCACGCCGCCGCGGGCCCGTTCGAACGCCTCCTGGGTGCGGATCGCGGTCGATCCGATGTGCTCGCCGACCAGGTCGACCCGGGACACCTCGACCAGATGGCCGCGCTCCAGCACCCCCAGGGACGCCAGGATCTCGCCGTACAGCCGGGCCACCGTCGTCTTGCCGGTGCCGGGCGAGCCGGTGAAGACCAGATGGCGACGGACCGACGCGGCCTTCAGGCCGGCCTCCTGCCGGCGCCTTCCCACCTCGATCATGTTCGTGAGCGTGCGGACCTCGCGCTTGACGCTCTCCAGGCCCACCAGCGCGTCCAGTTCACCGAGGACCGCGTCGGACGTCCTGGCCGCGGGCCCCGGCCCGGGCGCGGACGCCGGCGCGGCGGCGGGCTCGGGCCCGGCGGTGCGCTGGCCGGGGATCATCGACAGCAGCCCGGGGGACTGGGTGGCGGTGGCCACCACCGGAGCCGTCACGGGCGGCGTCGCGCGCACACCGCTCTCGTCGCTGGTGCAGTCCTCGACGGCCGTCCCCTCCTCGGGGTACTCGTAGCCGCCGCGTGCGCACCGCTCCGTGCGGCAGCGCGTCAGCGTCGTACGGCAGCCGTCCATCACATGGAAGCCGTAGCCTCCGCTGCCCGAGACCCGGCAGCCGTGGAAGGTGCCGCGGCCCTCGGCGGAGACGTAGAACCCGGCCTCGGCCGGGTTGGTCACCGTGCACCGCTCGATCGACGGATCCGCGCCCTTGGTGACGATGACGCCCGTCTGGGCACCGTCGATGGTGCAGTTGCTCAGCGTGCCGCCGCTGCCGTGGTCGCGGAACCAGGCGCCGGTGGAGGCCTCCCGGATGCGGCAGTCGTCGAGTTGGGCGGTGGCCCCGTCGCTGACGGACACGGCCGTGTTCCGCACCTGGGTGAGATCGCTGTCGACCACGTCGGCACGCGAACCGCGGTCCAGGACGAACAGGGCGTCCGGGACGTCGTGCACCCGGCAGGAGTCGAGCACCGCGGTCGCGCCGTCGCTGACCCAGACCGCCGGGTAGTCGCCCGTGCTGTCGTGGATCTCGCACTGGTTGGCGTCCACCCGTGTCCCGGGGTCCCACACGGAGAGACCGTTGCGGCCGAACCGCCGCACTGTGGAGCGGGTGAGCGTCAGTACCGAACGCGACCGGAGGTCCACCGCGTTCTCCGGGACGTCGTGGATGTCGCAGTCGGCGAGGGTGAGCACCGCGTCCGTGTCGAGCGTGATGCCGTCGGACGAGGTGCGGTGCACCCGCGAGTCCGTCAGATGGGCCGTCGCCCGCGAGGCGACCTGCATGCCCGCGCCCTTGATCTCGTACACCTCGCAGCCGAGCGCCTCCAGGGAGCTGCCCTCGCCCGTGACGCTCAGCCCGGAACCGGAGGCGTGGTGCACCCGGCAGCGCTCCAGCCTCGGGTGGGCGCCGCCGCGGACCGACACCCCGGACTGTCCGGCGGCGACGACCTCGCACTCCTCGAACACCCCGCCGGCGCCGTCCAGTACGCCGATCCCGACGCCGGCCGGATTGTCCACCGTGCAGCGGCGCACCGTCGGACGGGCCTCACCGCGGACCTCGATGCCCGCCGCCGAGCGCGTCACGATCCGCAGATCCGTCAGCTCAGGCGCGCCGTCCTCGACGAGCAGCGCCGGCGCCGTGGCGTCCTGCCCCTCGACGTGGAGGTCCTGCACGGTCGCCGACGCGCGGACCGTCAGCGGAACCCCGTCGGCGGGGGCGATGCGCACGGAGCCGGCCGAGCCTTCCGCCCCGCGCAGGGTGACGGCACGCCGCAGTACGAGGTTCTCCCGGTAGGTCCCGGGCGAGACGGTGAGGATGTCGCCGTCGGCCGCCGCCTCCAGGGCCGCGGCGAGGGAGGCGTACTCACCCGTGCGGCGCCGCCACCGCGATGTGCCGGTGTGCGTCACCTGGACCGTGCCCTGTGCCATGGTGCTGATCTGCCCCCACCTCGTGCGTCGGTCGCGACCGTGCCGCGCGTCGCACCACCGTAGCGTGCGTGGGAAGCGGGGGTTGACCGGTCAGCTGCCCGTGCCCGTGCGGCCCCAGTCGGGACCGGCTTTCGCCCACTCGCGGTCGAGTTCCTCGTACCGCCGCTGCATCAGGCGCCGTACGACCGTCCGCCGGGCGGCCTCCACGAGTCCCGCCGCCGCGCTCGCCGCGCCGGCGCCCGCGAGCACGGCGTGGGCGCGTGCGGTGTCCGGGTCCATCGGGCGGGCCACCGGGTCGCCCGACCCGTCCGTCCAGATCCGGAACGTGTCGCCGGGACCGGCCGTGGGGACCGCGGTGGTCACCGTGCCGCTGCGCCGGGTGCCGTCCGGTGCCGTCCACTCGGCCACGACCGGCCTGCGTATCCGTTGGTCCACCGCCGAGTCGGGATCGGACGCCGTGCGCCCGGGCGATGGCGCGGCGCGCAGCACGCGGGCCACCGCGGGACGGCGCTCCGCGGACTGCTCCCGCACCGACTCCGCCATCGCCTCGTCGGCGAGCCCGCCGAGCCCCCATCCGGCCGCGGGCACCGCGAGGACGAGCAACAGGGCGGCGGCACACGCCACCCATGCCTCCACGAGATCGGTCGTGCGGCGCAGCGGATTGTGCCGCCAGCGCCAGAGTCCCGAGACCGCTCGCACCGTTCCGCACCCCCTTCCGCGTCAGTCGTAACCTCCCGGGGCACGGCTCGCCCGCGACTCGGGCGAAGAGAGAGCAATCACACGTCGTCGCTCTCCCAACGAGCGTGCCTCTGCGGCGGGTTCCCCCGGAAAGGGGGATTGATGCGGATTCGGCCGGGGCGGGTCAGGCGAGGACGCGCACCTGGTCGCCGACTCGGACGGTGCCGGTGTGCTCGGGCACCAGGTTCTGGCCGAAGACCAGCCGGTCCCCGAAGCGGCGGTGCCGGGCGAGGGTGCGCAGGGGCTCCTTGCCGCGCTCGGCAGTGGTCTGGTCGGTGGTCGTGACGACACAGCGGCCGCAGGGTTTGGCGACGCGGAAGGACACCTCGCCGACCGCGATGCGCTTCCAGCCGTCCTCGGCCCACGGGGCCGTGCCGTCCACGACGAGATTGGGGCGGAAGCGGTTCATGGGCAGCGGGCCCTCGTCGGCGTGGTCGCCCTGGGCGATCAGCGAGTTGAGCGCGTCGAGCGAGGAGACGGAGGCGAGGAGCAGCGGGAAGCCGTCGGCGAACGAAACCGTCTCGCCCGGCAGCGCGTAGTCCGCGTCGATGGGGCGGCGGTAGGCGGGGTCGTCGAGGTGCACCAGCCGGACCGGCAGGCCGAGGTACGCGCTGAACCACCCGTCGGGGGCGGCACCCGCGGGCACCGCCTCCACCTTCTCCCCGAAGAGCTCCACGGCGGCGGTGGCGGACGGCTCGGGCACCGCCACGGTCAGCGGTGCTGCGCCGGGTGCGGTCAGCCGGACGGCGCCGTCCGCGAGCGGCGCCGCGGCGGCCAATGCCAGGCGCGGCTGCTGGCGTTGGGTGACGGCCCGGCCCGCCGCGTCGACCAGCATCCACCGGCGGTCGCCCGCCAGCCCCCAGGGTTCCACGGCGGCCTCGGCCGGCGCGTGGCCGGCGACGGACTTGACCGGGTGGATGTGGAGGGAGCGGAGCACGGGAGTCGCCATACGGCCATCCTGCCAGGTGCTCCGCACCTTCCGCCGGTCACACCGGTCGGGCCGGCCTCAGTAGCCACCGCCCTGGTACGGCCGGTTGTACGGGTCGTCGTACGGGGCCGGTGCGGACATGGGCCGCGGTGCCGCGGCCGGACGCATCGCCTCGTACCCGCCCGCCATCGGGCGGGCCATGGGCTGCGGCTGGCCGCCCGGGTAGCCGCGCGGGCCGGCGGGCTGCTGGGGGATGTACGGGGCCGCCGCCTGCTGCAGCGGGACCGGTTGCGGCACGGGCTGGGGGTAGCCGTATGCCGGACCGGGCTGGGAGGGGCCCGCCGGGAGGGCGGGGAGGGCCGCGGGCAACGCCGGCAGGTAGCTGTTGCCGGTGTCGTACGCGGAAGGCACTCGGATCGGCGCGATCTGAGGCGTGCCCCGCTCAGCGACCAGGGAGTCGTAGATCGGGGTGTCGGGGAAAGACGGCGCGGAGTAGTAACCGCCACCGTAGGTGGAGCGGGGGGAGGTCATGGCACATAAGTTAAGCCCACGATGTGCTGGTTGGGGAGCCCGATAAGAGGGTTGTTTGACGTGTTACTTGTGACCGGGATTCCCCAATCCGAGCGAACCCGGGAAAAACGGTCGTCCCACAGCGTCTAGATCGTGTAAAGGGCAAGCTGGGAAGGGGTTACCCACGGGTCGCGGGGGGTGCCCGGGCGGCACCGCGGCTACTTTGTCCGCACACACTTCTCCGGGCACGAGGAACCGCGATGGGGGCGAGGATGTCCATGCTCAAAGGAGCCAATGTTCCGGTAGCCGCACTGAGCGTCCAGATCGAGTTGGGCTGGAGTTCGGGAACCGGGGTCCCGGACGTGGACGCGTCGGCACTTCTGCTCGACTCGGGATCGGGAAAGGTCCGCTCCGACGCGGACTTCGTCTTCTACAACCAGCCGGCGCACGCCTCGGGCGCGGTGCGCCACGAGGGCAAGCACGCCGCGGGCGGCGCCACGACCGACCGGCTCGCGGTCGACCTGGGGCGCGTCGAGCCCGCCGTCGAGCGGATCGTGCTCGCCGCCTCCGCCGACGGAGGCAGCTTCGGTCAGGTGCCGGGACTGTACGTACGGGTCCTGGACGCCGCGGCCGGCACCGAGATCGCGCGCTACGAGAGCCAGGACGCGACGGTCGAGACGGCCTTCATCCTCGGCGAGCTCTACCGGCGCCAGGGCGCCTGGAAGTTCCGGGCGGTGGGGCAGGGGTACGACAGCGGACTGGAGGGACTCGCCACCGACTTCGGCATCTCGGTCGACGAACCCCAGCAGGCGGCGCCCCCGGCTCCGCCCGCGGCACCCCGGCCCACGGCCCCGGCGGCACCCCCCACGCCGATGGCGACGGCGCACACCCCGGCGCCCACGGCACCCGTCGCCGCGCCGGCGCCCGTGCCGCCGCCCGCGCCCCCCACCGCGCCCGTACGCCTGACCAAGGTCACGCTGACCAAGGAGTCGCCGACCGTCTCGCTCAGCAAGCAGGGCGGCACGTCCGGCGCCCTGAGGGTCAACCTCAACTGGGAGGTGCGCAAGCAGTTCAAGGGCTGGGGCGCCAAGCTCGGCCGGGCCGTGGCCATGCACTCGGATCTCGACCTCGACCTGTGCGCGCTCTTCGAACTCACCGACGGCCGCAAGGGAGTCGTCCAGGCGCTCGGCAACGCCTTCGGCGCCCTGAACCAGCCCCCCTACATCCACCTCGACGGCGACGACCGCACCGGCGCGGTGACCACAGGCGAGAACCTCACCGTCAATCTCGACCACCGGGACAAGCTCCGCCGCGTGGTCATCTTCGTCACCATCTACGAGGGCGCCCGCAGCTTCGCCGATCTGCACGCCACCGTGACCCTCCAGCCGCAGCACGGCGCACCCGTCGAGTTCTCCCTGGACGAGTGCACCGTCCCGTCGACCGTCTGCGCCCTCGCCCTGATCACCAACCAGGGCGGTGACCTCGTCGTCCAGCGCGAGGCCCGCTATCTGGTGCCGGAACGCGGAGTGAGCCCCCAGCGCACCATCGATTACGCCTACGGCTGGGGTATGAACTGGACACCCGGCAGGAAGTGACCTACGCCGGACGTCAGCGGTCGGGTGCGGCCTCGGGACGGGAGTACGTACGCCCCTTCCAGGCCGCGCCCCGCCCCCGGTAGTGCTGCACGGCCGAGTCGACCGTCATCAGCAGGTAGAGGAGCGCCGTGAACGGCAGGGTGGGGGCGAGCCACAGCGTCTGCCGGTAGTAGCGGAGCACCGGGACGTACGTCGCCGTCATCACCGCCCACGCCACGAGCCCCGCCCAGCCGGCCACGGCGGCCCCCGGAACCCCCGGTACCGTCGCGGCGTACACCGCGACGGGCGGCGCCAGGTAGACGACCGCGAGTCCGGCGACCGTCCCTGCGAGCAGCAGCGGACTGTGCCGCAGCTGGGCGTAGGCGCTCCGGGACACCATCCGCCACAGGTCCGCGAGCCGGGGATAGGGGCGGATGCTGTCCACCCGCTCGGCCAGCCCCAGCCAGACCCGTCCGCCTGCCCGGCGCACCGCCCGTGCCACGGCGACGTCGTCGATCACCGCCTGCCGCACCGACTCGGGGATTCGGGCCCGCTCGGCCGTCTCCGTGCGCAGCAGGACGCATCCGCCCGCCGCCGCCGTGGCCCGCGCCGGCTCCCGGTTGATCCAGCGGAACGGATAGAGCTGGGCGAAGAAGTAGACGAAGGCGGGCACGACCAGGCGCTCCCAGCCGGTCGACACCCGCAGCCGCGCCATCTGCGACACCAGGTCAAGATCGTTCGACCGCGCTGCCGCGACCAGCTCGCCCAGGCTGTCCGGCTCGTGCGCGATGTCCGCGTCGGTGAGGAGCAGATAGTCGGGCCGGAGGGTGCGGGCCATGGCGATGCCGTGCCGCAGCGCCCACAGCTTGCCCGTCCACCCCGGATCCGGATCGCCCGGCGAGGTCACGGTCAGCGGCAGCCCGTCGCACTGCTCGCCCAACTTGCGGGCCAGTTCGCCCGTGCCGTCCGTACTGCCGTCGTCGACCAGCACCACCGCGGCCCTGCCCGGGTAGGTCTGCCGCAGCAGCGACGGCAGACTCTCGGGCAGCACGGCGGCCTCGTCCCTGGCCGGCACGACGATCACCACCGACGGCCAGTCCGCCGGCGCCGTCCGCCGCGGCAGCCGCTGGTCCGTCCGCCAGAAGAAGCCCTGCCCGAGCAGCAGCCACAGCCACGCGGCCAGGGAAGTCAGGGCGATCCACGCAAGGGGGCTCATTCGCCGCAGTGTGCACCACATCGAGGGGACCGCAAGGGCGGTCGGCTAGGGTGACCGGGTGAAGATCGCGCTCATGGACTCCGGAATCGGCCTCCTCGCGGCGGCCGCCGCGGTGCGCCGGTTGCGGCCCGATGCCGATCTCGTCCTCTCCTCCGACCCCGACGGCATGCCGTGGGGCCCGCGAACTCCGGATGACGTCACCGAGCGCGCCCTCACCGTCGCCAGGGCGGCGGCCGCACACCGTCCCGACGCGCTGATCGTCGCCTGCAACACCGCCTCCGTCCACGCCCTCCCCGCGCTGCGCGCCGCACTGGAGCCCGGCCTGCCCGTCGTCGGGACGGTACCCGCGATCAAGCCCGCGGCCGCCGGTGGCGGCCGCGTCGCCATCTGGGCCACCCCGGCCACCACCGGCAGCCCCTACCAGCGCAGGCTGATAGCGGACTTCGCGGACGGAGCCCGGGTCACCGAGGTGCCGTGCCCCGGTCTCGCCGACGCGGTCCAGTGGGCGGACGAGGCCGCCGTGGCCCGCGCGGTGGCCGCCGCGGCCGCACTCACCCCTTCGGACGTATGCGCGGTGGTCCTCGGCTGCACCCACTACGAACTCGTCGCCGAGCACATCCGCGCCGCCGTGGCGCAGGGCCGTCCGGAAGGGCTTCCGCCGGTCGTCCTGCACGGCTCGGCCGGAGCCGTCGCCGCCCAGGCGCTGCGTCGCGTCGGTGCAGGTCCCGCGCCCGCGGCGGCACCGGACGGCGGTCTGACGGTGCTGCTCAGCGGCCGTGAGTCGGAGCTTCCCGCAGCGGCCCGTACGTACGCCGAGGGCAGGCTCCTCGAAGCGGTGAATCCGGTCACGCCCGCGCACTGAGCGCCCCGGCGCCCGATGCCCGATTCGCCCGCGACGACCTGGGCAGAAGCGGGACAGAGGAACCGTTTCCCCGGCTGCGGGCACATCGGTACGAGGCAGTGCTCCCGAACCGGAAGGTGAGTACTGTGCGAGGCATGACGGACCACCCCCGTGACAAGGGGCAGGCCGGAGAGCCACCCCCCGCCCTCTGGACCGGTCGCGCGACCAACCGCCTCCAGTGGGTGCTCGCCGCTGCCGGAGCAGCTTGCATGGCCCTCGGAATCGAACTCGCCGTCGACGCGCCGTGGACGTCGGGCCTCGTCCCGCTGCTGATGTCGGTCATCGGCTGTGTCGCCGCCGGGTTGCTGATGCTCTTCGGGACCCTCGCCTTCGTCCATGTGGCGGTGAAGGTCGACCGGGACGCCATGGAAGTGCGCTGCGGCCACATGGGAGTACCCCGGCGCAGAATTCCGCTCGAACAGGTCGTCGGCGCCGAATTCGTCCCCAAGGTCACGCCCTGCCACTGGGGCGGCTGGGGTTGCCGCTGGCGTCCGGAGCAGGGCACCGCCGTCATCGTCCGCCGGGGCGAGGGCATCGCGCTCACCCTCGGCGACGGCCGCACGTTCACCGTCACCGTGGACGACGCCGAAACGGCGGTACGCGTGATCCGCGACCACCTCCGGCCGGGAGCCTCCACGGGAACGACGACCGCCGCCTGACCGACGGCGGGACCCCGCCTGCCCGTCGGGGCCGGAACGCCCCTTCGGCTCCCGCGGCGAGCCGGGGCCGGGACCGTCCCCGCTGGGCCGCGCCGACGTGGGCGGGCCGCACCGCCGTAGACTCCGGCACGTGAGCGCCACCATCACCCCCGCCGGTACCCGGCAGCCCGTGCCGGCCTCCTCCGACCGGGCCGGCCGGCTGCTGCGGCGGTCCGCCAGGCCCGCCGCAGCCGCGCTGTCCGGAGCCATGCTGTTCCTGAGCTTCCCGCCGCGCCCCCTGTGGTGGCTGGCGCTCCCCGCCTTCGCGCTGCTCGGCTGGAGCCTGTACGGACGGCGGCCGCGGGCCGCGTTCGGGCTCGGCTACCTCGCCGGCCTCGGTTTCCTGCTGCCGCTCCTCGTCTGGACGGGAGAGGAGGTCGGCGCCGTCCCGTGGCTGGCACTGGCCGCCGTCGAGGCGCTGTTCGTCGCAGCGGCCGGCGTCGGCATCGCCGTCGTGACCCGGCTGCCGCTGTGGCCGGTGTGGGCAGCGGCCGTGTGGATCCTCGGCGAGGGCGTGCGCGCCCGGGTGCCGTTCGGCGGATTCCCCTGGGGCAAGATCGCCTTCGGGCAGGCGGACGGCGTCTTCCTGCCGCTCGCCGCGGTCGGCGGCACCCCGGTCCTGGGCTTCGCGGTCGCGCTCTGCGGCTTCGGGCTCTACGAGACGGCCCGCCGGGTCCATGACCACCGGAGGACCGGCGAGCTCCCGCGCGGGCCGCTGGCCGCCGCCGCGCTCGCCGTCCTCGTCCCCGTCACCGCCGCCCTCGCCGCGCTGCCCCTCCTCGACGACTCCGCCGAGGACGGCACGGCGACCGTCGCGGCCGTCCAGGGCAACGTGCCGCGACTCGGCCTCGACTTCAACGCACAGCGCCGGGCCGTCCTCGACAACCACGCGAAGCGCACCGAGCAGCTCGCCCGGGACGTCGCCGCGGGCAAGGTGCCCCAGCCGGACTTCGTGCTGTGGCCCGAGAACTCCTCGGACCTCGACCCCTACCGCAACGGCGACGCACGGCTCGTGATCGACCGGGCCGTCAGGGCCATCGGGGCGCCGACGGTGATCGGGGCCGTGCTCACCCCCGAGACCGGGCCGCTGCGCAACACCCTGATCGCCTGGGAGCCCGAGAAGGGGCCGGTGGCCACCTACGACAAGCGGCACGTCCAGCCGTTCGGCGAGTACATCCCCATGCGGCCGTTCGTCCGTCTCTTCAGCTCCGACGTGGACCGGGTCCGGCGCGACTTCGGCCCCGGCGGCAAGGTGGGCGTCTTCGATCTGTCCGGTACCAAGGTCGGCCTCGCCACCTGCTACGAGGCGGCCTTCGACTGGGCGGTGCGGGACACCGTCACGCACGGAGGCCGGCTCATCTCCGTACCCAGCAACAACGCCACCTTCGGCCGCAGCGAGATGACCTACCAGCAGCTGGCGATGTCCCGGGTACGGGCGGTCGAGCACAGCAGGGCCGTCGTCGTGCCCGTGACCAGCGGTGTCAGCGCGATCATCCGGCCCGACGGGACGATCGTGAAGCAGACCCGGATGTTCACCCCGGACGCCCTGGTCGCCGAGGTGCCGCTGCGCTCCTCCCTGACCCCCGCGACCCGCATGGGCACACTGCCCGAGGGCGCGCTGGCGGCACTCGCGCTCGGCGCCCTGGGATGGGCGGTCCGCACCCGTGCGAAGGAGCGTCGGGCCACCGCCCGTTAGGGTCGGTTCATGGGCATCCCCGATTTCATTCGCGAGATCCGGACCACCGCCGGTCACCAGCTCCTCTTCCTGCCGGGGGTCAGCGCCGTGGTCTTCGACGACGACGGGCGGGTGCTCCTGGGAAGACGCGCCGACACCGGCAGGTGGTCGATCATCGGCGGCATCCCCGAGCCGGGGGAGCAGCCGGCGGCGGCAGCGGTGCGGGAGGTGTACGAGGAGACCGCCGTGCACTGCGTCCCCGAGCGTGTCGTGCTCGTCCAGACGCTCGCGCGGCCGGTGACCTACCCCAACGGCGACAAGTGCCAGTTCATGGACGTGTGCCTGCGCTGCCGGGCCGTCGGCGGAGAGGCGCGCGTCAACGACGAGGAGTCGCTGGAGGTGGGATGGTTCCCCGTCGACGCGCTGCCGGAGCTCCAGGAGTTCGCCCTCTTCCGGATCAAGCAGGCACTCACCGATGGCCAGACGTGGTTCGACTCCACGGTGGCCGGGTGAACTATGGGCGCTGACCACATCGGTCGCTGACTTCACTGTCCCTAGGGTGCGGAACATGACCATGAACCCGGGTCCCGCCCCTCACTCCGTGACCTCCACCGGAAAGCCGTCCGTCTCCCTCGACCTCGGCGGCCGCACCGCCCTCGTCACCGGGGCAGCGGGCGGCATCGGGCGCGCCTGCGCACTGCGGCTCGCGGCGGCCGGAGCCAAGGTCAGGGCCGTCGACCGGGACGCGGCCGGCCTCGACGGGCTCGTCGGGCAGGCCCGTGGCCTCGGCCTCGCGGGCGTCGTGGAGCCCTTCGTCCTGGACCTGACCGACCTCGACGCCGCGGAGGACGCGGCCGCGGGCGCCGACGTGCTCGTGAACAACGCGGGCCTGCAGCTCGTCCGCCCCCTCGAGGAGTTCCCGCCGGACGTCTTCCACACCGTGCTCACCGTCATGCTCGAGGCTCCGTTCCGGCTGATCAGAGGCGCGCTCCCGCAGATGTACGCCAAGGGATGGGGGCGCGTCGTCAACCTGTCATCCGTCCACGGGCTGCGCGCCTCGCCGTTCAAGTCCGCCTATGTGGCCGCCAAACACGGTCTGGAAGGACTCTCCAAGACCGCGGCGCTGGAGGGCGCGGCCCATGGTGTCACCTCCAACTGTGTGAACCCGGGCTATGTGCGCACCCCCCTCGTCGAGAAGCAGATCGAGGACCAGGCCGCCGCCCACGGCATCCCCGCGGAGCGCGTGCTCACCGAGGTCCTGCTGAAGGACTCGGCCCTGAAGCGGCTCATCGAACCGGAGGAGGTCGCGGAGGCGGTCGCTTACCTGTGCACCCCGCAGGCGTCCTTCGTCACCGGTGCCTCGCTCGTCCTGGACGGCGGCTGGACCGCGCACTGAACGGGCCGCGGTGAATCCGCGGGCAGCGGGTGACGGAGTTGTCCACACGGGCCCCGTCGTCCACAGGGCTGGCGGGACCCCCGGCACGGCAGGTATCCCTGTGTCCATGTCCCACGATCAGGCCTCCTACCTGGAGCTCCTCGCACGCGGCGCGGCCGCGGAGGCGTACGACCGGCCGGCGCTCCTCGCCCGCGCGGGCGGCGCCGGCCCCGAGACGCTCTCGGCTCTGGAGCACGCCAAGCAGCTCGCCCTGCGCGTCCGCGCCGAGCTGGAGGGCAGACGCCGCCGTGAGGCGGAGCTGTCCGCGCTCTTCGAGACCGCGCACGACCTGGCGGGGCTGCGCGACCTCGACGCGGTGCTCCGGGCCATCGTCCAGCGCGCCCGGTCCCTCCTCGGCACGGAGGTCGCCTACCTCAGCCTCAACGACCCGGCGGCCGGGGACACCTACATGCGGGTCACCGAGGGCTCGGTGTCGGCCCGCTTCCAGCAGCTCCGGCTCGGCATGGGGGAGGGGCTCGGCGGACTCGTCGCCCAGACCGCCCGGCCGTACGTGACCGACAGCTACTTCGACGACGAGCGCTTCCAGCACACCCGCGCCATCGACTCGGGCGTCCGCGACGAAGGGCTCGTGGCGATCCTCGGCGTCCCGCTGATGCTGGGCAGCCAGGTCATCGGCGTGCTCTTCGCCGCCGACCGGCGCGCCCGGGTCTTCGAGCGGGAGCAGGTCGCGCTGCTCGGTTCCTTCGCCGCCCACGCCGCGGTCGCCATCGACACCGCGAACCTGCTGGCCGAGACGCGGAGCGCACTGGCGGAACTGGAGCGGGCCAACGCGATCATCCGGGACCACAGCGCCGTCATCGAGCGGGCGTCCGACGTCCACGACCGTCTCACCGAACTGGTCCTGCACGGCGGCGGGGTGCACGACGTCGCCGGAGCGGTGTCCGAAGTGCTCGACGGGGCGGTGGAGTTCGCCGAACCGGGCGCGTCCACGCTGGCCGGCGTGGAGTTCACCGGCGCCGACGGCCACGCCGTACGGCACGGGGACGACTGGGTAGTCGCCGTCTCGGCGGGCGGGGAACTCCTCGGAGCGCTCGTGCTGCGCGGCCAGCCCGCCCTCGACCCCGTCGACCGGCGCACTCTCGAACGGGCCGCGATGGTCACGTCTCTGCTGCTGCTGGCCCGCCGCTCCGCCGGCGAGGCCGAGCAACGGGTCCGCGGGGAACTGCTCGACGACCTGCTGGACGCGTCCGGTCGCGACCCCCGCATGCTGCGCGAGCGCGCCGCCCGGCTCCGGGCCGATCTGGACGCCCCGCACGTGGTGCTCGCCGCCCGGATCGACGCCCCGCCGGGCCCGGGGGGCGGCGACCGGGCCACCGCGGACCGCCAGCGCCTGCGGTCCGCGGCCTCGCACCTGGCGGCCACCCGCCACGGGCTGGCGGCGACCCGCGACGGCGGCACGGTGCTCCTGCTGCCGCTGGGCCCGGGTGACAGCGCGCCCGAGCTGGCGCGTCAGACCGCCAAGCACCTGGGAGGCACCCTGCGCGAGCCCGTCACCGTCGGTGCCTCGGCGCCGGTCGAGGCACCCGCCGGCACCCCCGCCTCGGTCCAGGCGGCCTACGCGGAGGCCCGGCGCTGTGTGGAGGCCCTGCGGCTGCTGGGCCGCTCCGGAGAAGGGGCCGCGGCACCGGACCTGGGATTCCTCGGTCTGCTGCTCGCCGACACCGGTGACATCGAGGGCTTCGTCCACCGCACCATCGGTCCGGTCGCCGATTACGACGAGCGCCGTGGCACCGACCTGGTGCGCACCCTCGACGCCTACTTCGCCGGCGGCATGAGTCCGGCCCGCACCAAGGACGAACTGCACGTCCATGTGAACACGGTGGCCCAGCGGCTGGAACGCATAGGCAGGCTCCTCGGCGAGGACTGGCAGTCGCCTGCCCGCGCGCTGGAGATCCAGCTGGCGCTGCGGCTGCACGCGATATCGGGGGCAGTGGCGCGCTGACGGGGCATGCTCCGCGGCAGTGGTGCGCCGAGGGAGCGGCCGCCGCCCGTCCGCATCGCCCGCGCGGCCCGCGGCCGCCCGTGCAAAAGGCCGCGTGGACCGTTGCGCACGGTCCACGCGGCCCTGGGGACCGCGGCGGGATCAAGCGGACGCCGGAGCGTCCGCGGCACTCGATTCCCGGGCGTCCCGGGCGGAGTCCTCGCCCTGGCGGCCCGCCTCCACGGAGGCCAGGTCGCGGTCACGGGTCTCACGGGCGCACGCGACGGCCACGACCGTGAGCAGCGCGGCGGCGATGACGTACAGCGCGATCGGTGTGGAGCTGCCGTAGTCGGCGAGCAGCGCCGTGGCGATCAGCGGCGCCGGCGCCCCGGCGGCCACCGAGGAGAACTGTGCGCCGATGGAAGCGCCCGAGTACCGCATGCGCGTCGCGAACATCTCCGAGAAGAACGCTGCCTGCGGGGCGTACATCGCACCGTGCAGCACGAGCCCGACGGTGACGGCGAGCAGCAGGCTGCCGAACGACTTGGCGTCGATGAGCGCGAAGAACGGGAACATCCACGCGCCCACGCCGACCGCACCGATCAGATAGACCGGCCGGCGTCCGATCCGGTCGGACAGCGCGCCCCAGAACGGGATCACCGCGAAGTGCACGGCCGACGCGAGCAGTACGGCGTTGAGCGCGGTCTGCTTGCTCAGACCGGCCGAGGTGGTGGCGTAGACGAGGATGAAGGCGGTGATCACGTAGTAGCTGATGTTCTCCGCCATCCTGGCGCCCATGGCGATCAGAACGTCCCGCCAGTGGTGGCGCAGTACCGCGACGAGCGGCATCTTCTCGACCTCGTCGGTCGTCGCCTTGCGCTGCTCGGCCTGCGCCAGCGCGGCCTTGAACACCGGCGACTCGTCGACGGAGAGCCGGATCCAGAGGCCGACGATGACCAGCACACCCGACAGCAGGAACGGTATGCGCCAGCCCCATGAGGTGAAGGCGGCATCCGACAGCAGCGCGGTCAGCGCGGACAGCACACCCGTGGCCAGCAACTGCCCTGCCGGCGCCCCGGTCTGCGGCCACGAGGCCCAGAAGCCGCGCCGGCGCGCGTCGCCGTGCTCCGACACCAGCAGTACGGCTCCGCCCCACTCACCGCCGAGTGCGAATCCCTGCACCAGCCGCAGGACCGTCAGCAGCACGGGAGCGGCGCTCCCGATGGTGGCGTGCGTCGGCAGCAGACCGATCGCGAACGTCGCCCCGCCCATCAGCAGCAGGCTCAGCACCAGCAGCTTCTTGCGCCCGAGGCGGTCCCCGTAGTGCCCGAACACCAGCGCCCCGAGCGGTCGCGCGGCGAACCCGACGGCGTACGTCAGGAACGACAGCAGGGTTCCCACGAGGGGATCGGACTCGGGGAAGAACAGCTTGTTGAAGACCAGCGCCGCGGCTGATCCGTAGAGGAAGAAGTCGTACCACTCGATCGTCGTGCCGATGAGGCTCGCGGCGACGATGCGACGGAGTTTCGAGGACTCGGGTGGAGCGGTTGCCGAGGCGGCCATGAACACCACTTCCAGGCGTTGGCGGGGACGTATTCGTGTCGGCACAACGTAGAAAGCGGCACGTCACCGTCACATGTGGTGGGACACCATAGTTCTGTCCTCAGCTGTGCGCGAGACCACCATGAGCACGATGAATGGCATGTGCACGATCTTCACTCGGGCGTCCACGGGCGCGAGCGACGAGCCGCCGTTCCGGGTGGCAGCGGCACCCGCCCGGGTGCCAGGCATGGGCGCGAAGACCTCCCGCCCGCCGCGTTCGCGGAATCGGCGGCAACCGGCCGCCGGCGCTCCCGTGGCAGCGGAGCCGGATGCCGGTCACACCCGTACGCGCGGACCCGGTTCCGTTCGCAGGGCGTTCGGGAAGCTGAGCGTGCGGTAGACCGCCACGCCCCCCGTCAGCTCCGTGCACGCTTTCGCCGCGGCGGTGGCACGGTGCGGGCAGGCGGGGTCCGTGGCGTCCAGCAGCACCCCCAGGGTCGTGCCGCTGTGGCCCACGGCGACGCCCAGCCCGCCGACCTCGCGGCAGATCTCCCGCATGCGGTCCAAGGACCATTTGTGCCGCAGGGGTTGGTTCATCAGCGCGCTGCGCGTCGCGATCCTGCCCACCTCCGCGAGGTCGCGGGACCGCACGGCGCCGGCGAGCCGGTCCAGCAGGCGCGCGTACTCGTGCCGGTCGGCCACGGTGAACGGCTTGGGGATGCGGTTGAAGTCGACCGTGTCGACCGCCCCGCCCTCGTCCACGCCGACCACCGTCATGGCCGGCAGCGAACCCAGGACCGCGCGCAGGCGGACGCTGCGGTGGTGGAAGGCGACGATGCCCGGATAGAGCACGCCGTCGGTGGGTTCGATGCGCGCCAGCAGCCGCTCGATCCGGGAGGCGGGCATCGGGAGGCCGAGCGCCTGCCCCACCGCCCGCGCGGTCGCGACCAGGTCGGCCGAGGAACTGGCCAGCCCCTTGCCCTCCGGAATGACGCTGTTGAGGGTCAGCACCCCGCCGGTCGGCTCGGGCGCCTCGCCGACGATCATGCGTGCCAGCCGCAGGGCCTTCTGCTTCCGACGCGGCCGGACCACCAGCTCGCCGATGTCCGGGTCCGGACGGAACGTCGCCCTCGTCCACCGGGCGACGGGCAGGGTGACCAGGAAGTCCCCGTTCTCCTCCGGCAGTACGCCCTGGAGCAGTTCGCCGAAGGTCCCGAAGGCGGTGCCCACTCCCGTTCCCGCCGGTGCCCCCGGTGGCAGACCTCGTCGAGGCGCGGCCTGCTGGGACAGCTTCACGGAACTCCTTCCCGTCGACCATCAGATGAAAGCGATAATCGTTTTTATATGAGACCGGCCCGCGAGGGCAAGCCGCGATCGCGAGTCGGTGACGAGTGCTCAGTCGGAGTTGACAATCATTTTCATCTAGGTGATGCTCTCGGCTCGATCCCGTCGGTACCCAGCACGAGGAGGGCGCATGGACGAGCGGAACGAGCACCGGACGACCGCCGGTTCGGGCATTCCGAGGGGGTGGTCGAAGGGGCGACCGGCCGGGGCCCCGGGGGCCCGGACACCCCGCCGGCCGGCCGGACCGGGCCGGGCCGCAGTGCGGCCTTCTGACAGGAAGACGGCATGTACACGCACATAGCGGAAGCGGTCAAGAGACCCGATCTCATATCCCTGCAGCCGGACGTGGTCTGTCTGCGGTTCGAGACGATGAAGATCTACTCGGCCCTGGGGGCGGTCCGCCACCTTCTCGAGTCGGGCACCGTCAAGCCCGGTGACACGCTCGTGGACAGCTCCAGCGGCATCTACGCGCACGCCCTGGCGCTGGCCTGCCACCGCTACGGAATGAAGTGCCACATCGTGGGTTCCACGACCGTGGACCGGACGCTCCGCGCCCAGTTGGAGATCCTCGGCGTCACGCTGGAGCAGGTCCGGCCGTCGCAGAACCTGCGCCTCGACCAGGAGCTCCGGGTACGGCGCATCGCCGAGATCCTGGAGGAGAACCCCTCGTACCACTGGATGCGGCAATACCACGACGGCATCCACTACCACGGCTACCGCGACGTGGCCGGCGCGATCGCCCGGGAACTGCCCGACGGGCCCCTGGCGCTGGTGGGAGGAGTGGGCTCGGGCGCCTCCACCGGTGCCATCGCCACCTATCTGCGCGACGCGGGCCGGGACGTGTCGCTCGTCGGGGTGCAGCCCTTCGGCAGCGTCACCTTCGGTTCGGAGCACGTCCCCGACCCCGACATGATCATCGCGGGGATCGGCAGCGCCATCGAGTTCCGGAACGTCCGGCACGACCTCTACGACAGGATCCACTGGGTCAACTTCGACTGCGCCCTGTCCGGCGCGGTCGAACTCCTGCGGAGCAGCGGCATCTTCGCCGGTCTGTCGACCGGCGCCGCCTATCTGGCCACTCAGTGGGAACGCCGGAGGGACGCTTCGCGCACATACGTCTTCATCGCGGCCGACACGGGCCACCGCTACGTCGAGAGCGCCTACGCCAGGCACGCCGAGGCCGAGCACATCGACGCCCTGAAGCCGCACGAGATCACGTCCCTCGACGAGCTGAGACACCCCTGGTCCACGACTTCCTGGTCCGGCCTCCGCGCTCCGGCGCCGAGAACCGCGGACGACTCCGTCACCCGTGCCGGCGGTTGACCGAAGCCCCGGCAGCAGCACACGACCCCGATGAGAGAAGCCGAAATGCCCCACCCCCAGCCGCAGACGGTCGCGGAACTGACCGACGCCGTGATGTCGGGAGCCTACGGACCGGATCCGAAGGACCTGTCCGTCACCAGCGCGTTCTGGCTCTACCACACCACCCGGCTCGCCGGGAGCGAGGTGACGTACCACAACCACTACCTCGTGCTGCGGGTCGGGCGGTCCTTCGGCGCCTGCTCCTTCGAGGCCGGCGAACTCCCTCCCGGATTCTGCGAGAACGCCTCCGGCCACACCCTGGACACGCTGCTGCGCGACGAGTCGACACCGGTCCGCGTCGCCGCCCTCGACGCCTACCTCTCCCAGGTGCAGCCGCACCGGGACGCGGTCGACGCCGAGCCGGTCGCACTGCCCGCCGGAACGCCGGAGGCCCGTGCCCGTGCGCGTGACGCGTCCATCGCGGGCCTCCTCGGCATCGAGCCGGGGACGAAGGTCGCACTCATCGGCGTGGTCAACCCGCTGGTGGCGGCGATACGCGACCGGGGCGGCGTGTGCCTCCCCTGCGACCTGAACCTGCGCACCACGCAGTGGGGCGAGCAGATAGCCGACGACATGACCGAGGTCCTCAAGGAAGCCGACGCGGTCGTGGCCACCGGCATGACCTTGAGCAACGGCACGTTCGACCTCATCCTCGAGCACTGCCGGGACCAGGGCGTTCCGCTGGTCGTCTACGCACAGACCGGCAGCGCGGTCGCCCGTGCGTTCCTGCCCGGCGGAGTCACCGCGCTGAACGCCGAGCCGTTCCCCTTCTCGCAGTTCAGCGCCGATGCGACGGTCATGTACCGCTACCGCGCCGCCGAGCCGGTGTCCGCGCGTGAGGACGGCTCGTGAGCGCCGACGCCCGGAACCCCACGGACGGCCGGGAGGCGGCCGGCCGCCGGGCCGCCGGCGAGGCCGCACTTCGCGACGGGGCGGACCGCGCGGCGGCGGAGCCGGACGAAGCGCTGCCGAGCGACCTGAGGATGGCCCGTGCCCTGTGGCCGGTCCTGCTCGCCTCCGCGGTGGGGCTGCTGCCGTTCACCATCTTCAGCACCTACCTGGTGCCGATCGCCGACGAGGCCGGAAGCGGTGTCGCCGCGACGGGCGGTCTGCGCGGACTGGGCGGTCTGGCCGCCCTGCTGGTGGGCACGGCCCTCGCTCCCTTCATCGACCGGGTGCGCAAGGAATGGGCCGCCGCGGGCGGGCTCGCCGCTCTCGGCCTCTCGGCGGCACTGGGTGCGAGCGGGGACTTCGTCCTGCTGGCGGTGTTCTGCCTGCTGGTCGGCGCGAGTACGTCCGTCCTGAACCCGGCCCTCACCGCCGCGGCGGCCGACCGCTACGGCACGGGGAAGGCGGCCGGCCGGGCCGCGACCCTGGTCACGGCCACGCAGTCGATGACGGCGATGCTCGCGGCGCCGGTCGTGGCCCTGCCCGCGGTCCTCTGGGGATGGCAGGGAGACCTCGTCGCCGTGACCGCGGCCTCGCTGCTCCTCGCCCTGGTCTTCCTGGCACGGGGCCGCAGGGCGGCGGCCGAGGGCCCCGGAAGGGAGCAACGCCTCGGCTACATCGCGTCGTTCAGGGCTCTGGGGGCGGTCCGCGGGGCGGTGCCACTGCTCCTGGTCTCCTTCCTCCGCACCGCGGTCTTCATGGGCTACCTCGCGTACCTCGCCGCCTACTACGACGACCGATTCCGACTCGACCCCGGACTCTTCGCCTTCGTCTGGACGCTGAGCGGCGCGTCGTACTTCGTGAGCAACCTGCTCACCGGCCGGGTCACGAACTCCGCCGGCACCCGGATCGGCACCGAGCGCCTGCTGGTCGTCGGCCTGGTCGTGGCGCTGGTCTCGGTCGTGGGCTTCTACTTCACCCACCGGCTGCCGTTCGCCCTCGCGCTGACGGCGCTCCACGCGGCCGGTCACGCGATCGTGGCCGCGTGCGCGGTCAGCCTCCTCGTGCGGCGCTGCGGCCCGCTGCGCGGCTCGGCCCTGGGCGTCAACGCCGCCGGACAGAGCCTCGGGGTCTTCGTCGGTGCGGCCCTGGGCGGTGCCGGTCTCGGCCTGGCCGGCTACCCGGGGATCGCCGCCGTCTTCGGCGCTCTCGTCCTCGTGGCGCTCGCCGCCGCCCTCCTGGTGGCGCGTCACGGCGCCGGAGCACAGGAGCAGGAGGCGAAAGCGGTGTAGCGGACCGGAGGCGTGCCGTCCGGCCGACTCCGCGGCGTCCGGACGGCACGCAGACCCAGAACCCCACTCGACGCACATGGTTCCCCATGACCGAAGCGAAAGGCCGGCTCCATGCCCCCGCCCACGATGTCCACACCGACGGCCGGAACCGGGCCGGCCGCGCCCCCGACCGCCGGCCCCGCCGCGGGCGCGAAGGAGCGGATCACCACCCGCAGGGGCCTGGTGACGACGTGCGCCGTGCTGCTCGCCGTTCTCGTCTCCTCCGTCGTCGTGGCCATCGGCCTGGGGTCCGCCGTGATCGCACCGGGAGAGACCGCCCGGTACCTGTGGGCCGCTCTGAGCGGCGGGATCATCGCGGTGGACGAGGTGACCACATATCAGATCATCTGGCAGATCCGCACGCCGAGGGTGCTGCTGGCGGCGCTGGTGGGCGCCGGGCTGAGCGCCGTCGGCGTCGCCATCCAGGCCATGGTGCGCAACGCCCTCGCCGACCCCTTCGTCCTCGGCGTCTCGTCCGGGGCGTCCGTCGGCGCCGTCGGCGTCACGGTCACCGGGGGCCTCGCGGCGCTCGGCATCCACGCGGTCTCCGCCGGCGCCTTCATCGGCGCCCTGGCCGCGTCGCTCCTGGTGTACGCGGCCTCCACCCGCCGGGGCTCGCTCTCGCCGCTGCGCCTCGTCCTCACGGGCGTCGCCATGTCCCTCGGGTTCCAGGCGGTGATGAGCGTGATCGTCTACTTCGCCCCGGACAGCGAGGCGACCGGCATGGTCCTGTACTGGACGATGGGCAGCTTCGGCGCCGCGAGCTGGGGCGCGCTTCCGGTCGTGTCCGCCGTCGTGCTGCTCGGGCTGGCCGTGCTGTACCGGTACGGCCGGGCGCTGGACGTCCTGGCCCTGGGCGACGAGACCGCCGCGAGCCTGGGGATCGGCCCGGACCGGCACCGCAAGGGCATGCTCGTGCTCGTCTCGCTGGTGACGGGCGTGATGGTCGCCGTCAGCGGTGCCATCGCCTTCGTCGGCCTCGTCGTGCCCCACGTGGTGCGCATGGCCGTCGGGGCCGCCCACGCCCGCGTACTGGCCGTGGCGCCCCTTGCCGGGGCGGTCTTCATGGTGTGGGTCGACCTGGTGTCCCGGACGCTGGTGGCGCCGCGCGAGCTGCCGCTCGGAGCCATCACCGCACTCGTCGGCGTGCCGGTGTTCATCGCCCTGATGCGCCGCAAGGGCTATCTGTTCGGAGGCCGTTGAGATGGATCTGACGCTGGACGGGCTCACCGTCGTGACCGACGGCAGGAGCCTGGTGCGCGACCTGTCCCTGGAGGTGGCGAGCGGCCGGGTGGTGGGCCTCGTCGGCCCGAACGGAAGCGGGAAGTCCACCGCCCTGCGCTGCGTGTACCGGGCGCTGAAGCCCACGTCCGGCACGGTCCGGGTGGGCGAGGACGACCTCTCCGGCCTGACGATGCGGCGCAGCGCGCAGCTCGTCGCGGCCATGACCCAGGACGGCACCGTCGACCTGGACTTCACGGTCGAGGAGGTCGTCGCGCTCGGACGCACACCGCACCTCCATGGCGTCCAGGGCCTCGGCCGGCGGGAACTGGCCCTGTGCGAGCGCGCGATGGAACGGCTGGACATCCGTCATCTCGCCCGCCGCGGTGTGCCGACCCTGTCGGGCGGAGAGCGCCAGCGCGTCCTGCTGGCCCGGGCGCTCGTCCAGGAGCCGGAGATCCTGGTGCTGGACGAGCCCACCAACCACCTCGACGTCCGCCACCAGGTCGAGTTGCTCTCGCTCCTGCGCGGCACCGGACTCACCGTCCTGGTCGTGCTCCACGACCTCAACCTCGCCGCGGCCGCCTGCGACCGCATCGGCGTGCTGTCCCGGGGGCGCCTGGTGGCCGCCGGTTCGCCCGCGGTCGTCCTGACCGCCGGACTGGTCGAAGAGGTCTTCGGCGTCAGGGCCGACGTCGTCCCCCATCCGCGCACGGGCCGTCCCCAACTGCTGTATTCGCTCGACCCCACTCCCTGAAAGGCACCTCAACGACATGCGCACAACACGATCTCCCCGCCCGGTGCGGCGCCGTACCGCCCTGGCGTCCGCGGTGGCGGCCGCCCTGTTGCTCGGCGGCTGCGGAGCCGAGGTCGAATCGGACACCAGGACGTCCGGCAAGGTCACCGTGAAGCGCTGCGGCGAGCCGGTCGCCTACACGACCCCGAAGCGAGCCGTCGCGTACGAGGGCGGAAGCGCCGACAAGCTGTTCAGCCTCGGCCTCACCGAGCAGGTGCACGGCTATGTGATGCCGCCCGCGAACCCGCCCGTGAGCGAGTCCCCCTGGGCGTCCGAGTACGCCAAGGTGAAGATGCTGAGCGACGACCTCCTCAACAAGGAGGTCGTGGTGGAAGCCAAGGCCGACTTCGTCGTGGCGGGCTGGAACTCCGGCTTCAAGGACGAGCGGGGCATCACACCGGAGATCCTGGACAAGCTCGGCATCCAGAGCTTCATGCACACGGAGAGCTGCTTCAACTACCCCGGGTACCCGGAGAAGGTCACCCCGTTCGAAGCCCTGTACACCGACCTCCGCCGGCTCGGCACGATCTTCCGGGTCGAGGACCGGGCGGACAAGGTCGTCGACGGCCTGAGGAAGCGCGTGGAGGCGGTCAGGTCGCAGGCGCCGAAGGGCGATCCGGCACCGGTCTTCCTCTACGACTCGGGCACCGACCAGCCCTTCACCGCGGGTAGCCAGGTGCCGCCCAACGACATCATCGCGGCCGCGGGCGGCAGGAACGTCTTCGACGGTCTCGACCAGCGGTGGACCCAGGTGAACTGGGAGGCGGTGGCCGAGGCCGAGCCCGAAGTGATCATGATTCTCGACTACGGGGACCTGCCCGCCCAGAAGAAGATCGACTTTCTGAGGAAGTCCCCCCACACGAAGGAACTCCCGGCGGTGAAGAAGAACAACTTCTTCGTCCTCGACTACAACGAGGGCATCAGCGGGCCGCGGAACATCGACGGTCTGGAGAAGTTCGCGAAGTACCTGCGAAGCCTCGGCGACTGACCGCGCGAACCCCGGCGGGTCCGGTCTCGCCCTGCCGAGGCGCCGGAGAGCGAACAGCGCGTACCGCGCCGGGGAGACCGCCGCATCCGGCCGGGGGAGGTGTCCCGTCCCCGGTACGCGCCGTCCCTCGTCCGAACGTCCTGCCGGCGAGCGGTTGCCCGCCGGCAGGACGCCTACGCGGGACGCCCTCAGCGGCCGCTGGGCATGCCCGCCGCTCAGCCTGACGGTGCGGCCGCCTCCGCTGGCGCCGTCACCGCCGGAGCCTGCCGCTTCCCCCGCTGGAAGTGGCTCACGGCCGGGGCGGTGACCGCCGTGGTGATCAGTGCCACCAGCACCAGCATGGTGAAGAGATCCGGCCCGATGACACCGAGTTCGAGACCGATGGTCAGCACCACGAGCTCCGTCAGACCCCGGCAGTTCATCAGCGCCCCGATCGACATGGCCTCCCGCCACGGCTGCCCGCACACGCGGGCCGCGCCGGCCGCTCCGCCCCATTTTCCGAGCACCGCCACCGCGAGCAGCGCTCCGGTCCACAGCCACTGCGCCGGCTCCGCCGCCAGGGCGCCGATCTCCGTGCTCAGCCCGGTGTGCACGAAGAACAGCGGCAGCAGCAGCGGCACCACCACGGCACGCAGCCGGGCGGCGGACGCCTCGACGCGGCGGTGCCCCCTGGGCGTGGCCACACCGAAGAGGAACGCGCCGAACAGCGTGTGGACCCCGATCAGGTCCGTCGCCAGCGCGGACAGGCTCAGCCCGCTGAACAGCAGGACCATGACCACCCCGTCGTTGGCCCGGTCCGCGCGCCCCCGCGCCGACCACCTGACGAGCAGGGGACGGACCACCAGCAGCATCGCCGCACCGAAGGCGACCGTCAGCCCGGCCGCCGACAGGGCGTCGAACGGCGACCCGGCAGCGGTGAGCGCGACCACCAGCGCCAACAGGCACCAGGCCGCAACGTCGTCCACCGCCGCGCACGCCATCGCCAGCGCGCCGAGCGGCGTCCCGTACAGCCCCCGGTCCACCAGGATCCGGGCCAGCACCGGGAAGGCCGTGACACTCATGGCCACCGCCATGAACAGGGTGAAGGGCACGAACCCCACCCCGTCCGGGGCCAGTCGGCCGTACAAGGGGAGGGCCAGCAGCGCGCCCAGGCCCAGGGGCACGAGCATGCCCGCCTGGCTGACGGCCATCGCCGTCCGTGAACTGCCGCGCAGCGCGCCGAGGTCCAGCTCCAGCCCGACGAGGAACATGAAGCCCAGCAGGCCGATCTGCCCCAGCACCGAGGTGTACGGCAGGACCGATTGCGGGAACAGCCAGGCCTGCGCCTCCGGCCACAGCCACCCGAGCAGCGAGGGGCCGAGGACGATGCCCATGGCGATCTCGCCGATCACGGGGGGCTGGCCGAACCTCCGCAGGAGCGCGGCCCCGGCCTGGCACGCGAGGATCGCCGCCGGTACGGCGACGAGCACCGCCGGCATGATCTCAGCCGCGGACACGGGCGGCTCCTTCGGGGGACGCGGCCGGCGGCGGCGTCGCCGCGGCGGCGGACCACTCGGCGTAGCGGCGCAGCCCGTACAGCAGCGGCTGCGCCGCCGGGCGCACGGTGACCCGGTGCGCCTCGGCGAAGACCGCCGTGTGGTCCCCGAAGGCCGCGGTCTTCACGACCGAGCAGTCGGCGACGGCGTGGGCGGAGGCGGTCAGGTGGGGGCCGCTCGCCCCCAGCGGCAGCCGCCACTCGGTGCGTTCGAAGCGGGCCGGATCCCCGGAGGCGAACAGGTCCGACGTGCCGCGGGCCCGTTCGTGCAGCAGGTTGAGCGCGAACTGGCCCTGTGCGAGCAGCGCTTGAAGGGTCGGGCTGGCCGTCCGGATGCACACCACCAGGGTGGGCGGGGTCAGGGCGACGCTCGCCAGCGAGCTGCACGTCAGTCCGCGGGGCAGGCCGCCGGCGTCGATCGTGGTGACGACGGAGACCCCCGAGGGGAAGGCGGCCATGAACGGGCGGAGGTCCGCCTCGCGGAGGACGACGGGTTCCTCCGTCTCCGATGGCCCCTCGGCTGCGTCTCGATCCGGTATGTCCGGATGGGTGGAGAAGGTGGGCATGTCTGACTCCCTGTGGATGACGAAGCAGTACGGCCCGGCGTCCGGCGGACTGTGCCGGGGCGCCGGGCCGTGGGGGCGGCGGTGGAAGGGGCCCTGTACCGGACCCGGATCCGCACCGGAGCGCTTGCGGAGCCTGGGAGGTGTCGGGGGGCGGGGACCGGGGGAGTGGAGCCCCCGCCCCCGGTCGGCCTACGAGTGCAGCCGCTTCAGGTACTCGTAGGCGCTCGGCAGCGTCTCCAGCAGGTTCTGCTGCTGGCGCTTGACCGTCTCGAACAGCGGCTCCGCGCCGGCCACCGACTCCGGCTTGTAGGCCAGCGCGGGCAGCGGCGCGTCCGGCTCCAGGCCCATGCCGGCGAAGATGCAGTAGTAGCTGCCGTTGGTCCAGAAGTTGCGGAACTCGGCCTCGAAGTTGCCGTAGTACGTCGACTCGTCGGTGATGGGGGAGTTGATGGGCAGACCGGCGCGGTACGCCGCGATCTTCTGCTGGATGTTGTCGGGGAGGGTCAGCTTCTTGTTCGCCTGCCAGAAGGGCGTGTCGTTGCGCGGGGCGTAGAAGAAGTGCGCCTGGATGAAGTCGCGGGTGTCGTCGAACATCACCTCGATCTCACGGTTGAAGGAGTCGATCAGACCCTCGTTGAAGGTCGTGTCGGGGAAGTGCTTGGCGAGCTGGTAGATGGCCGCGGTGATGAAGTAGATGCCGGTGGACTCCAGCGGCTCCAGGAAGCACGACGACAGCCCGATGCTGACGACGTTCTTCACCCAGGCCCGGCGGTTGCGCCCCACCCGGAAACGGATGTGGTTGAACGCCGTCTTCTCCGGGTCCAGCCCCCACATCGCGGCGAACTCGGCCGTCGCCTCGTCCTGTTCGGTGAACTTGGAGGAGTACACGTAGCCGGTGCCGAAGCGGCCCAGCATCGGGATCTTCCAGGCCCAGCCCGAGGACATCGCGATCGCCGAGGTGTACGGCTCCACGCCGCCGGCCTCGTCGTCGTGCGGCACGGCGGTGGCGACCGCGCTGTCGCACAGCAGGTGGTCGCTCATGTCGACGAACGGCTCGGCCATCGCCTTGTTGATCAGCAGCCCGCGGAAGCCGGAGCAGTCGACGAAGAGGTCGGCGTCCAGGTCCTTGCCGCCCCTCGTCCGCAGCGAGGTGACGAAGCCCCGCTCGTCCTGGACCACCTCGGTCATCTCGTCCTCGACGTGGCGGACGCTCTGCTTCTCGATGGCGAAGCGGCGCAGGAAGTCGGCCACGAGCTGGGCGTCGAAGTGCCATGCGTAGCGGGTGGCCGAGCGCCCGTCGAGCCAGCGGGGCGCCTTCATCGCGTCCATGATCGGGGGCTCGCGGAAGCACGCGTAGTCGAACGGCTCCGTGGTGCGGCCCTCGTACTTGCGCTTGAACCAGTAGTGCGACAGCGGCGTTTGGTCGTAGTCGGGCAGCAGCCCGAACGGGTGGTAGAAGTGGTCGGGCCGGCCGTCGTCCAGCGTCCTGGCCGTCGCCTCGCCCCGGCCCTCCGTCCGCCAGTTCACGAAGCGCACGGCCATCTTGAAGCTCGCGTTGCACTCCCGCATCCACTCGTCCTCGGGGATGCCGAGGTAGTCGAAGAACGCGCGCTGAAGGTTGGGCACGGTCGCCTCGCCGACCCCGATCCGCGGAATCGTCGGCGCCTCCAGCACCGTGATGTCGACCGTTCCCTGGAGAGCCTTGCCCAGATACGCGGCGGTCATCCAGCCGGCCGTGCCGCCGCCCAGGATGACGACCTTCTTCAGTCGGGTGTCGGTGCTGGTCATGGAGCAGCCCTCATTTCGGAGTCGGGAATCGCGGTCGGGCGCCCTGGAGCCGGCGGGGAGGCGGGCCGGACGCGGCACGACCGACCGGGCAGGACCTGAACTCCGGCGCCGGCCGGGACCGTCGGAGCCTCAGTGTGCGAGGCGGCTCTATGACGGAACTACAGAGGCGCTATCCGGCCGGTATAGGCCGGATGTAGACCCCGGGAACAGAATCGCCGCAGGCAGAACGGCATGCGGCGGACCCCAGGAGGAAGCGATGACCACCGCGGTGACCGGAATTGCACGGCATGCGGTACGCATCCGCTTCCTGGGTGACTTCGAGTTGACCGTGAACGGCGCCCCGGTGCGGCGCTGGCGCGCCGGAAAGGCCCGGGGACTCTTCCAGTACCTCGTGATCCACCGCGGTCAGACACTGACCAGGGACCGGCTGTACGAGGCACTGTGGCCCGGTTCGGACGGAGCCGCCGGCGACAGCTCGCTGAAGGTCGCGGCGCACGCACTGCGCCGCGTCCTCGACGCCCATCCCGACGGCCCCGGCGAGTCCGGGATCCGGCTCCACTACCGCGACTTCGGCTACGCCCTCGACATCGCCGACCTCTGGTCGGACGTGGACCGCTTCCAGGAGCTCGCCCACACGGGTCTGCGTGCCGCCGCGTCCGGCGACCGGCCCCTCGCCCGCGAACGGCTGCGGTCCGCCGTCGCGCTGTACCACGGCGAGTTCCTCCGCGGCGAGCGTGCCGACTGGGTCGCAGAACACCGCGAGTACCTGCGGTCGCTGGCCCTGCGAGCCCTGGACGTGCTGCGTGCCGACGCCGCCGAGCGCGAGGACTTCCCGGACCTCATCGAGGTCTGCCGCCGCACGCTCGGCATCGACCGGCACCACGAGGAGACCTACCGGGCGCTCATGACGGCGCACGGCGTGCGCGGCGAACACGCCTGCGTGCGCCGCTGGTACGAGCTGTGCGCGCGCCGGCTGCGGGACGACCTCGCGGTGGCGCCGTCGCGGGAGACCGACCGGCTGCTGCACGCGATGCTGCCCGCGCGGACCGCAGCCGTCCCACAGCGCACCGTACCGGTGACCGCCGCCGCGCTCCCCGGGCTCCGCCCACGTGCCGTACGGCGGGCCCGGCCCGACGGCCGGGCGGTCGCCCTTGGCCTCGTCGCCCCCACGGCCCGGCTCCGGGCCGGGCCCCCGCCCCCCACGGCTGCCCCGGGACTCGTACCGCCCGCACGAACCCAGTGACCGAGCCATCCCAGTGAGGAATCCACCGTGACCGTGCTGCCGCAGGACCTCGCCATACCGCCGGCCGAGCCGTACGCACCAGCCCTGCCGCCCCGCTACGACGACCAGTGGATCGGGGGCCGCTGGACGGCGTCCGACGCCGACAGCCGCCTCGTCGTCACCGACCCCGCCACCGAGCAGACGCTCGCCACCGTGCCCGCCGGCACCCCGCGCGACGCCGACCTCGCCGTGCGCGCAGCCGCCGCGGCCTTCCCCGGATGGGCCGCCACACCCGTGCGTGAACGGGCCGGACTGCTGCGCCGCGTGGTGGAGGGACTGGAGCGCCGCGCAGGAGAGTTCGCCCGCACCATCACCTCCGAGGTGGGCGCTCCCACCCGCATGGCACTGCAGACCCAGGTCGGGCTCGCCGTCGGCATGGCCGCGCACTGCGTGGAGACCGCGGCCTCCCACACCTTCGAGGAGCGGGTCGGCCACTCGCTGGTGGTGCGCGAGGCCGCCGGTGTCGCCGCCTGCATCACCCCGTGGAACGTGCCGCTGCTGCTCACGGTGCAGAAACTGCTCCCCGCCCTCGCGGCGGGCTGCACCGTCGTGCACAAGCCCAGCGAACTCACACCGCTGCACGCCCGGCTGCTCGCCGAGGTGTTCGCCGAGGCCGATCTGCCGCCGGGCGTGGTGAACATGGCGGTCGGCACCGGCGACACCCTAGGCACCGCGCTCGTCGCCCATCCGCTCGTCGACGTGGTGTCACTGACCGGGTCGACCCGTGCCGGACGCCGGGTGTCCGCGCTGGGCGCCGACGGTGTCAAGCGGATCCACCTGGAGCTCGGCGGCAAGAACGCGAGTCTCGTCCTGGACGACGCCGATCTCCGGGCCGCCGTCGGCGCCACGGTCGACCAGGTGCTCTTCAACACCGGCCAGACGTGCCTCCAGTGGAGCCGGCTGCTGGTGCCCCGGGAGCGCCAGGACGAAGCCGTGGAAATCGCCGGCCGGATCATGGACGGCTATGTGACCGGAGACCCCCGCGACCCCGCGACGGACCTCGGACCGCTGGTGTCCGCCGCCGCGCACGCGCGGGTGGGCGAGTACGTCCGCCGCGGCGAGACGGAGGGCGGCGCCCGGCTCGTCCGGGGCGGCGCCGGCCGGCCCGACGGCCTCGACACCGGCTACTACGTCCGTCCCACGATCTTCGCCGACGTCGACCCCCTGACCACCATCGGGCAGGAGGAGATCTTCGGGCCGGTGCTGTGCGTCATCCCGTACGACGACGAGGACCAGGCCGTGCGGATCGTCAACGGGACGCGCTACGGGCTGCACGGCGCGGTCTGGTCGGGCGAAGACGCCCGGGCCGAGCGCGTGGCACGGCGGTTCCGTACCGGCCTCGTCGACGTCAACGGCGGCTCGTTCAACCCGGCCGCGCCGTTCGGCGGGTTCAAGCAGTCCGGCATCGGCCGCGAGTGCGGCGCCGCCGGACTGGAGGCCTTCCTCGAGACCAAGTCGATGCAGCTGCCCCAGGCGTCCGGCGGCCGGGTGGTCGGTCCGCGTCTGCGCGCCACCGTGCCGGCCGGCGACCCCGGCCAGGAGAGGAACGACGCATGAGCGCCCACCCCGCCCCCGCGCGGCCGGCCACCGCCCTCCCGCCCGTGTTCGCCGCACTGGAGCGCTGGACCCGCGAACGCCCCGACGACCCGGCGGTCAGCGCCGGGGACGGCACGCTGAGCCATGCCGGACTCACCGCACGCACCGCGGCGATCGCCGCCGGACTGTCCGCCGCCGGTGCCGGGCCCGAGACCGCCGTCGGCCTGCTCCTCGGACGGTCCCGCGACAGCGTGCCCGCGCTGCTCGCCGTGTGGAGCCTGGGCGCCGCGGCCGTGCCGCTCGACCCCGGGCACCCCGTCGAACGGCTCTCGTCCGTGCTGGGCGATGCCGGGGTGTCCGTCCTGGTCACCCCGGAGGTGCCCGCCGGGCTGGACGTGACCGGCGTCCGCACCCTGGACCCGGCCGGCCCGGACTGCCGGGCAGGCGCCGCCCACCCGCTCGACGTGGCGACTCCCGGGCCGGACACCTGCGCGTACGTCATCTACACCTCGGGAACCACGGGCCGTCCCAAGGGCGTCGAGGTCACCTACCGCGGCCTCGACACCTTCGTGCGCGCGCTCGCCGGACTCGGCCTGCCTCCCGGGGGACTCGGCCTGAACGCCGTCTCGCCCGCCTTCGACGGCTGGCTCTGGTGCACGCTGCTCTATCTGGTCCACGGCCAGGGCGTCGCCCTGGTCGACCTGTCCCTGGACGGGCTGCGCCGGGCCGCCGACGCCGGCCGTGAACCGGTCCCCGCGGGACTGCGCACCGCCTCCCTCACCCCGTCGCTCCTCGCCGCCCACGGCGGCGCGCTGGCCGGTGCCGAGACCGTCGTCGTCGCCGGCGAGCAGTGCCCGGCCGCACTCGCCGAGCGCTTCTCGCGCGGCCGGCGGCTGCTCAACGTGTACGGGCCGACGGAGGTGACCATCGCGGCCACCTGGGCCGACAGCGAGCGGGGTGACGACGTGAGCGCCATCGGACGGCCACTGCCCGACTACCGCGCCTACGTGCTCGACGACGAGCTGGTCCCCGTCGCCGAGGGCACCGAGGGCGAGCTCTACCTGGGCGGGCCCGCCGTGGCCCGCGGCTACCGGAACCGGCCGGGGCTCACCGCCGCCCGGTTCCTGCCCGACCCGTTCCAGGGCGGCGGCGCCCGGATGTACCGCACCGGGGACGTCGTGGTCCGCCGACCCGGCGGCGAACTGGAGTACCGCGGCCGGCGCGACGACCAGGTGAAGGTGCGCGGCCACCGCATCGAACTGGGCGAGGTCGAGCGGGTCGCCGCCGAACTGCCAGAAGTCGTGGCAGCCGCCGCCTGCCTCCTCGGCTCCGGCGGGACGCTGGGGCTCGCGCTCGTCGCCGCACCCGGCGCCGGAGAGGGCCTGGCGGACTCCGTGACCGGGCACTGCGCCAAGCTGCTGCCGGAGGCCGCGGTGCCCACGACGGTCCGGGTAGTCGACCGGATCCCCACCCTCACCACGGGCAAGGCCGACCGCGACGAACTCGCCCGGCTGCTCGCCGCGCCCGCCAGGGAGGAGGCGAGGAGCACCGCCACCGCCCGGGAGCGCGACGTCATGGCGGTCTGGGCCGAGGCCCTGGAGCGCGAGATCCCCGGACCGGACGCCGACTTCTTCGAACTGGGCGGACACTCGCTCGCCGCGGCCCGCGTCGTCGCGGACCTGCGGCGGACCACCGGACTGCGCCTCACGCTCGGATCGCTGCTCTCCCGGCCCACCGTCGCGGACGTCGCCGCCGAACTCGACCGCCTCGCCGCCGAGTCAGCGGTACCCGACACCGGACTGCGCACCGCCGAGGGGGCCTGAGCCATGGGTAGCTGGATCTCCACCTGGCCCAACGGCCCGGGCGACGCGGGCCTCCCCGCACTGCTCTGCCTGCCCCAGGCCGGCGCGGGCTGTCAGCAGTTCCGGGCCTGGGCCAAGGCCCTGGCCGGCGTCGCCCAGGTCCACGGCGTCCAACTGCCCGGCCGGGAGAACCGCTGGCGCGAGCCGATGCCGGAGACCTTCGGCGAGGCCGTCGACGCGATCACCGGCGAGTTGCGCCCGATCGTCGCGGGAGGCCGCCGCCTCGTCGTCTTCGGCCACAGCTTCGGCGGGCTCCTCGGCTACGAGATCGCCCGCCGGGTGACGCCCGACGTCCTCGTGGTCAGCGCCTGCCGCGCGCCCGGGCACTGGGACGGCGCCGGGCGGGGCATCGTCGAGGACGACGAGGAACTGGACAAGCTCTTCGACACGGCCGGGCTCGATCCGGCGTTCCTCGACGAGGACACGCGGGCCCTGATGGTCGCGATGCTCCGCAAGGACGCCGTGCTGTCGCTGAGTTACACCCACACGCCCGGCGAGCCGCTGCGCGTGCCGGTGCACGCCTGGAGCGCGGCCGGCGACGAGACCGTCACCGTCGGGGACCTGGCCGGCTGGGCCGCCGTCACCGCGGCGGGCTTCCGCGTGCACCGCGTCGAGGGCGGCCACCACGCCGTGCTGCGCCGCCCCGCGGCGGTCCTGGAACACCTCGCCTCACTGCTGCGGGACGACGAGACCGCGGCCGTCACCACCGCCTGACCGGCGGGTGATCCGCCGACAGGGCAGCCACCCTTTCCGCAGCACCGCCCCGAGCCCGGAGGACGCAGTGCCCACGACCCATCAGGTTCTCGTCAACGACGAGGAGCAGTACGCCCTTTACCCCGCGGCGCGCGGGGTGCCCGACGGCTGGACGCCGGCCGGGTTCAGCGGCAGCGAGGACGAATGCGTGGCCCATGTGGACGCGCACTGGACCGACACCCGCCCCCGCAGCGTGCGCGACGCGACCGCCGCACCCCGCGCCGCCGCGGGCGCCGGCGAAGGAGCCTGAGATGCACATCGACCTGCTCGACCCGGGGCCCTTCGGACGCAACGACTTCTGGGCCGCCCTCACTTGGCTGCGCGCCAACGACCCCGTCCACTGGCACCCCGAACCCGGCGCCGGGGACAAGGGCTTCTGGGTGCTCGGCAAGCACCGCGACGTCGTGCGGGTGTACGCCGACAGCGACACGTTCAGCTCCGCACAGGGCATGCGGCTCGGCAGCGACCCCGCCGCCGTCTCCGCCGTCGCCCAGCGCATGCTGATCGTCTCCGACGCGCCCCACCACACCCGGCTCAAGCGCGCCCTCCACCAGGCGTTCGGCCCCCAGCAGATGCCCCGGCTGGAAGGCCTCGTCACCCGCGTCGTCGGCGAACTGGTCGCCGAGGCCGCCGAAGTGGAGGAGCTGGACTTCATCGACCTGGCCAAGCAGCTCCCCAACAGGGTGGTCTGCGCCATGATGGGCATCCCCCGCGCCGACTGGGCCTGGATCGGGGCGCTCACCACCGACGCGTTCGACTCCCCGGACGAGACCGTGCGCAGCAACGCCCACTCGGAGATCTTCCTCTACTTCATGGAACTGCTCGCCGAGCGGCGGGCCCGCCCCGGCGACGACCTGGTCAGCCAGATCGCCCACGACACCCTCGTCGACGAGGGCGACGGCACCGAACGGCCCCTCAGCGACGAGGAGATCGTCTTCAACTGCAACGGCGTGCTCTCCGGCGCCAACGAGACCACCCGCTACTCGGCCGCCGGCGCTGTGCACATGTTCGCCGAGTTGCCCGGGCAGTGGGAGCTGCTGCGCAGCCTCGGACCCGCCGGGATCGCCCCCGCCGTCGAGGAGATCCTGCGCTGGACCACGCCGGGTGTGCACGCCCTGCGCACCGCCGTGCGCGACACGGAGGTCAACGGGACGCGCATCGCCGCCGGCGACCGGGTCACGCTCTGGAACGCCTCCGCCAACCGCGACGAGGACGTCTTCACCGACCCGCACGCCTTCCGCGTCGACCGGCGGCCCAACCGGCACGTCGCCTTCGGCCACGGACGACACCTCTGCCTCGGGGCCCGCCTCGCCCGCTTCGAACTCGGCGCCCTGCTCACCGAGATGCTCGGCAGCCTCGACGGGTTCGAGCTGACCGGGCCCGCGCTCTTCAACTCGTCCAACTTCACCTGGGGCATCAGAAGCCTCCCGGTGCGGCTGCTGCGCAGCCGAGTCTCCGCACCCCGAGAAAGGGCCGCGCTGTGACCACCGCACTGACCGACTTCAACCGCACCGACACCGACTTCCCCCGCACCGGCTATCCGGAGCTCCTCGCCGCGCAGGCCGCGCGTACTCCGGCGGCCCCCGCCCTCGTGCACGGCGGCCGGGTCTGGACGTTCGAGGAGCTGGAGGCCGCCACCAACCGGCTCGCGCACGCCCTGATCGCGCGGGGCGCCGGACCCGGTGAGCGGATCGGCCTGTGCTATCCGCGCGGCGCCGACTACGTCATCGGTTCCCTCGGGATCCTGAAGACGGGCTCCGCGATCGTGGCGCTCGATCCGGTCAACCCCGACGAGCGCCTCACCGCCATGATCGCCGACGCCGGGCCCCTGCTCGTGCTCACGCCCCCCGAGACGGCCGCACGCCTGCCCGAGGACGTGTCCCGCGCCGAGGTCGCCACCGCCGGCCTCGACCTGCCCGGCACCCCGGTCGGGGTGGCCACCGGCCCCGACACCATCAGCCACCTCATCTACACGTCCGGGTCCACCGGCACGCCCAAGGCCGTCCTGGAGCGGCACGGCGCACTCACCAACCTGGTGCACTGGACCGCCCGCGCGTACGGGGTGCGCCCCGGAGACCGGGCGTCCTGGATGTCGACACCGGGCTTCGCCGTGCAGATCATGGAGTGGCTGCCCTATCTGCCCCTCGGCGCCGCCGTCCACATTCCCGAGGCGGGCCGCGCGCAGACACCGGAGCAGATCCGCGACTGGCTCGTCGCCGAGCGCATCACCCACACCATGCTGGTCGCCGCTCTCGCCGAGCCCGTCTGGGCTCTCGACTGGCCGGCGGACACGGCGCTGCGCGTCCTGGTGACGACGGCCGAGCGCGTGCACTCCTGGCCGCCGACCGACACACCGTTCCGGGTCGTGATGACGTACGGGACGACCGAGACGACCAACGTCCTGACCTGCCTCGACCTCGGCGCGGGCGTCGACTTCACCAGCCAGGCCACCCCCGAGGCGGTCCGTGCCACCCGTCAGGTCCCCGTCGGCGTGCCCATCGCCAACATGCGGGTGCACCTGCTGGACGGGGAGGACCGGCCGGTCGCCGAGGGCGAGGTGGGACGGCTCCACGTCTCCGGCGCCGGCGTGGCCGCCGGCTACCACGGCCTCCCCGAGCTCACCGCGGCGAAGTTCCGCACCGGTGTCGTCGTCGACGGCGATCCGCACCCGGTGCTGTACGACACCGGGGACCTGGCACGGCGCCGCGAGGACGGCGCCGTCGAACTGCTCGGCCGCTCGGACGCCCAGGTGAAGATCCGCGGCTTCCGGGTGGAACTCGGCGAGGTCGAGACCCACGTGGCCCGTGTCGACGGCGTCACCGAGGCCGTCGTGGTCGTCCAGGAGCGTGCCGCCGACGACCGGCGCCTGGTGGCGTACGTCGCAGCGGAACCCGGCACGGACCCCGGTCCCGCCGAGATCCGGGCCGCCGTGGCCCGCACGCTGCCCTACTACATGGTGCCGTCCGGCGTCGTCGTCCTGTCCGCCCTGCCCCGCCTCGCCAACGGCAAGGTCGACCGGCGCGCCCTTCCCGAGCCGCCCGAGCCCCACGACGGCGTAGGCACCGGCTACGAGCCCCCGCGCAACGAGATCGAGGACGGGCTGGTCCGGCTGTGGGCCGGGGCGTTCCGCACCGAGGTCGTCGGCATCCACGACAACTTCTTCGACCTCGGCGGCCATTCGCTGCTCGCCTTCCAGCTGATCGACGAGATCCGCCGACGCTACGGCGTCGAACTGAGCCTGTCCGACCTGTCCTCCCGCCCGACCGTCGCCGAACTGGGCGAGATCGTCGTGACCCGGCGCGAGGGCGGACGGGACGGCTTCGGCGGACTCGCCGCCATCGTGCCCGACCCGGCCGCCCGCTTCGCGCCCTTCCCGCTGACCGAGAGCCAGCAGGCCCTGTGGATCGGCCGCGGCGGACTCGTCGACCTCGGCAACGTCGGCTGCCACGGCTACTTCGAGTGGGAGAGCGAGAGCCTCGACGTACCCCGCTTCGAGACCGCCTGGCGCCGCCTCGTCGAGCGCCACGACGCCCTGCGCACCCGGATCCTCCCCGACGGCACCCAGCAGGTGTACGCGGAGGTCCCGCACTACGACATCCCCGTCACCGACCTCGGCGCGCTGGGACCCGACGCCCGCGAGGCGGAACTCGCCGCGCTGCGGGACCGGCTGTCCCACCAGGTCCTCGACGCCGACAGCTGGCCCCTGTTCGACGTGCGGATCAGCCTGCTCGGCGACGGTCGCGCCCGGATCCACCTCTGCCTCGACTTCCTGGTCGCCGACGCCTGGAGCTACTTCCAGGTCCTCGTGCCGGACCTCGTCGCCTACTACGCCGACCCGTCGGCCCAACTCCCTCCGCTGGAGCTGACGTTCCGCGACTACGTGCTGGCCGTCGGGAACTCCCTGCGGGACAGCGAGCTCTACCGTCGCTCGGAGTGGTACTGGCGGGACCGCCTCGCCGGGCTGCCGCCCGCGCCGGAGCTCCCCGAGCGCCCGGCCGACGCCCCGGAGCTCCCGGTACGCTTCGAGCGGCTCAGCCACGTCGTCCCCACCGACCTGTGGAACCGCATCCAGGAGCGGGCCGGTGACCGCAAGGTCACCCCGTCCGGTGTGCTCGCGGCCGCCTATGCCGAGATCCTCGGCAGGGCCGCCGGGCAGGCCAGGTTCACCATAAACTTCCCCCTCTTCAACCGGCTTCCGCTGCACCCGCAGGTCAACTCGCTTCTCGCGGACACCACGACGACCCTGCTGCTCGCCGTCGAACACCGGGCCTCGACCTTCGCCGGCCGCGCCCGGGACCTCCAGCGGCGCCTGTGGGCCGACCTGGAGCACCGCTACTTCAGCGGCGTCCAGGTCCTCCGGGAACTGACGAAACTGCGCGGCACCCTCGCCCCCGCGATGCCCGTCGTGATGACCAGCCTCGCCGGCCACCCGCCCAACCACGAGCAGAACGAACTCGGCGTGCCCGTCTACGGCATCTCCCAGACCCCGCAGGTCTCGCTGGACTTCCAGGTGTTCGAGAAGGCGGGCGGCCTCACTTTCAACTGGGACCACCTCCCCGCGGTGTACCCGGACGGCCTGATCGAGGGCATGTTCGAGGACTTCGTCGCGCTCATCGAGTCACTGGCCGAGGAGGACGCCTGGGAGCGCCACTCGCCGCCGCCCGGCGAGGAGGGGACGACTGAGGCTGCCGAGGCCGCCGGGGAACGGGACACCGGAGACGCCTGGGAACGCTACTGGGCGGGCATCGAGCGCACGGGCCGCGGCGGGGACGTCATCTGGGACGCCGACAGCGGCGAGGAGTTCTCCTGGCTGCTCGACCAGGCCAAGCGGCACTTCCGGGACGACATGCCGGTCGTCGACCTCGGCTGCGGCAACGGCCGCTACAGCCGTGAACTCGCCGCGCACTACCCGCGCGTCGTCGGTGTGGACGTGTCCACCAGCGCGATCGAGCACGCCGTCCGGGAGGCACGCGAGGAAGGGGTGGCCAACGTCGACCACCTCGCCGTCGACATGACCGACGCGGCCCAGGCCGCCGCCCTGGGCGAAGGCCCGTACAACATCTTCGTCCGCGGTGTCTTCCACGTCCTCGACGACGCGGCCCGGGCACGGCTCGCGTCCGTCGCGGGCCGGTTGCTCGGCCGCGACGGGGTGCTGATCGTCCACGAACCCGACTACTCCAGCAACTCCTTCGGCTACCTCGGCTTCGTCGGCGGCAAGCGCGGCCGGGCCGAGGACCTGGTGGGCCCGCTCGAGGCGGCCGGCGTACGGCACTCCCACCGCTTCACCCGCCCCGAACTCACGGCCGCCTTCCCGGCGGACGACTGGGAGGTCGTGCACGACCAGGCGGTGCGGCTGCACGCGGTCGATCCCGAGTCGGACTCGGAGGCGCTGCTGCTCCCCGGCTATTACGCGGTGCTCCGCCGCAGGCACTGACGACCGCTGTGGCGCTGGTCGCGCGGGCCGGGGACGTGCCGCCGGAACCGGTGACGCACGGGGGCTGCCGACCCGTACGGAACGGGACCGGGCGGCCGCCCTGCGGTCCGCCGCCGACCGCGACGACCTCGTCGCCGCACACGCACTCGTCAGGCTCTGCGCCGCCGAGCTCCTCGGGCTCCCGGCGCGGAGCCTGACGGTCGTGCAGAGGTGCGGGTGGTGCCAGCGCCCGCACGGCCGCCGGACTCGCGGGCGTGGGGCTGAGCCTCGCCCCCCGAGGGGCTGGGGCGCGGCCGCGGCGCTCACGGGCCGGTGGGCATCGACATCGAGGCCGGCGACGGAGGCGATGGCTGGATCCGGCCCTGGCGGAACGCGCCTGCGGGCCGGGCGAGAGGCGGAACTGCCCGTGCGCGGCGGCTCCCCGGCCCGCGGTGCACCTTCCTGCGCCGGTGGGTCCGCAAGGAGCCACCGGTCAAGGTCGGTACGGCCGCGCTCGACGAGCCGGGCCGCACCGACCTGCCCGTGCGCGGCGGCTCCCCGGCCCGCCGGCGGGCCGGTGGCTCACCGACAGGTGGGCGCCGGGGGCGGTCGCCTGCGTGGCGGCCCGTGAACAGGTGCCGCCGCGGACGGTGTCCGACGGCGCGCACGGACCATTCCGGTGAAAGACTGAGGAACCGTGGAACGACGAACTGCCGACCGGCTGCTGAGAGCACACGCACAGGCGATCGGGGGCCGGGCCCGTGAGAAGACGGTCGCCGGTGCCCTGGAGCGGGTCGTCGCCGTCCAGGCGCAGGACCTCGGCGCCGCCGCCCTCGGTCTGCGTGCCCGCGTCGACGGGCTGACCGCGGAGGACGTACGGCGTGCCACCGACTCCGAGCGGACCGCCGTACGGGGCTGGTTCATGCGCGGCACGCTCCAGCTCGTCCCGGCCGCCGATGCCCGCTGGCTGCTCGGTCTCCTCGGGCCCGTCCAGCTGGCCCTCGGTGCCCGCCGGCTGAGGGAACTCGGTCTGGACGAGGCCCTGTGCGACCGCGCCTCCCGGCTGATCGTGAAGGCCGTCGACGGCGAGGGCCCGCTCACCCGGTCCGAACTCACCGAACGCCTCACCACCCTGGGCGTCGAGTCCACGGGCCAGTCCGCGTTCCACCTCATCCGGCGCGCGGCGCTGTCCGGGCTGATCTGCCACGGGGCCCAGCGCGACGGAGAGGCCACCTTCGTCCTCCTCGACGACTGGCTGCCGGCCGCCGCCCCGCCGCCCTTCTCCGGGGAGGCCGCGGAGGTCGAACTGGCCCGCCGCTACCGGAGCGCACACGGACCCTCGGACGCGGCCGACTTCGCACACTGGTCCGGGCTGCGCGCCACCGTCTGCAAAAGGGCCTGGGCGGCCGCGGGAGAACCGCGGTGGGAAAACGCGGAGGAAATTCCCCGGGGCGATGTGCGGTTGCTGCCCGCCTTCGACAACTACCTCGTCGGATACCGGCGCAGGGAACTGTCCGTGCCGGCGGTCCACGAGCGCCGCGTCTGGCCGGGCGGCGGGATCATCCGGGCGACCGTCATGGTCGACGGCCGGGCGGTGGGCACCTGGTCGGGGGGCAGGAACGGCAGCGGACCGGTCGTCGAGCCGTTCGCCGGCGAGGAGCCGCCCGAGGCGGTTTCCACGGAGCAGATCGAAGCAGGGATCGCCCGTGAGAGCGCCGATCTCGCACGGTTCTACAACGCTTCTCATACCGTCTCTACGCCCGGTCTCCAACCGCCCGGATTCGTAACCGGGCACTAACCGCCGGTCCGTACGTTCAGTGCCGTCCGACAATTCCGTCCCCGATCAGAAAAGGGCGTCGACATGGCACTCGGTCGGCATTCCGATTTCAACCGCCTGTGGTTCGGGCAGACCGTCAGCAACTTCGGTGACAAGATCTCGCTGCTCGCGCTGCCGACCCTCGCGGTCGTCTTTCTCGACGGGGGAGCGTTCGAGGTCGGCGTGCTCGGCGCGCTGCGCTTCCTCCCGTTCCTCCTGCTCGCCCCGGTCGCCGGGCTCGTCGCCGACCGGGTCTCGCGCCGCACCGTCATGATCGCGGCCGACCTGGGCCGCTTCCTGGCGCTGGGCACCATCCCGCTGGCCTTCGCACTCGACTCCGTCTCGATGACGCACGTCTACATCGTGGCCGGCGTCACCGGCATCCTGACCACCTTCTTCGAGGTCTCCTACCAGTCCTGGCTGCCGCAGCTCATCGGCACCGAGAACCTGGTCGAGGGCAACACCAAGCTCCAGATCAGCCGAAGCGTCGCCGAGGCCGTCGGTGCCGGTGCCGGTGGTGCGCTGATCCAGTTCCTCGGCGCCGCCCGCGCGATCACGGCGGACGCGCTGACCTTCCTCGTCTCGCTGGTCGCCCTGCTCCTGATCCGGCACCGCGACACCCGCGCCAGGGTGGAGGAGACGAAGGCCTCGGCCAAGGCCGAGATGAAGGAGGGCCTGAAGACCCTCTTCGGAACCCCCGTCCTGCGCAGCCTGTTCACCGCCAACGTCGTGGTCAATCTGGGTGCCGCGATGGGTGACGCGCTGCTGATCGTGTACGCGTACAAGGTCCTCGACCTGAGCCCCGGCCAGGTGGGCGCGGCCTTCGCCGTGATGTCGGTCTTCGTGATCGTCGGCGCGGTGCTGTCCGAGCAGGTCTCCAAGGCGCTCACCCTGGGCCGCACCCTTGTCCTGACGGCGGTCGTCCTGGGCGCCGGCTACGTCCTGGTCCCGACCGGCGGCGCCGTCGCCGGCTTCGTCGGACTGATCGTGGTCCAGGCCGTCATCGGCTTCGTGTCCCCGATGTTCGACATCCACGTCCTCAGCCTGGTCCAGGGCGTCACCCCCAACGAGCAGATGGGCCGCGTCAGCGGCACCGCCCTCTCGGCGGTCTACGGCGCCCTGTCCCTCGGCTACCTGGTGGGCGGCGCGCTGGGCGAGGCGCTCGGCCTCACCGGTGCCCTGGCCATCGCCGGAGCGATCACCGCCATCGGCGGTCTGACGCTGCTCGGCGGCCCGGTCGCGGCCATCAAGGAGATGCCCGGCGGCGACGACCCCGAGGCGCAGGACTCCACGGGCGCAGAGCCCGCGGGATCCGCCGGGGACGACGTGAAGTTGCGCGCGTAGGACTCCTCGCGCACCGGAGCGGGCGCCGGCCCCGGCAGGCACCCGCTCCGCAGCCGCGCACCACGCCGCCGGCCGCACCGTCGGCGCGTATCCGTACCCCCGCACCCCGCACCACCGCGCCCCCCGCCGTCTTCCTCTCGACCACACGCACGGAGGCACAAGGTGAGCGAGTCCCTCGCCGAACGAATAGCCGCACTGCCGAAGTCCCGCCGGGCACTGTTCCAGGCCCTCGCCGGCCGCAACGGGGGACGTGCCGCCGTACGGGAGGACCCGGAGCCCGCACCTCGGGACCCGGCCGAGCCGCCGGTGCTCTCGTTCGCCCAGCGCCGGCTGTGGTTCGTCGACCAGCTCCAGCCCGGCAGCCCGGCCTACAACGTGCCGGTCGCCACCCGCATCCGCGGCCCCCTCGACGTCCCCGCCCTCCACGGCGCGCTGCAGGACCTCGTGGACCGGCACGAGATCCTGCGCACCGTCCACGAGGACGTCCCGGGCGCGGGCGAGGCCGTGCCCCGGGTGCTGGAAGGCCACCGGCTGCCGCTGCCGGTGACCGAACTGCCCGGCGAGGACGCCGTCCGCGCCTTCTACGACGCGGACGCCTCCGCCCCCTTCGACCTCGCGGGGGACATCCCGCTGCGCGCCTCGCTCGCCCGGATCACCTCCGACGACCACGTGCTCGTACTCAACCTGCACCACATCGTCACCGACGGCTGGTCCATGCGGCTGCTCACCACCGAACTGGAGCGCGCCTACGCGGCCAGGACCGGGGCGGACGCCGCCCCCCTGCCCCCGCTCGCCCTCCAGTACGCGGACTTCGCCGCCTGGCAGCGCCGCCGCATCAGCGGCGAGCGGCTGGAGCGCCTCACCGGCTTCTGGCGCGAGGAACTCGCCGGCGCGAGCCCCGTTGACCTGCCCACCGACCGTCCCCGGCCTCCCGTGTTCGGCCACGCCGGAGCGTCCCGGTACATCGAACTGCCCCCGCGGCTCATCGCCCGGCTGAGGGAGTTCGGCAAGTCCGAGGGCGCCACCCTGTACATGACGCTACTGGCGGGGTTCGCCGCCACCCTGCGCCGCTGGACCGGCCAGGACGACCTCGTCGTCGGCACCTCCGTGTCCGGCCGCGACCACCCCGCCTTCAGCGACCTCATCGGCTTCTTCGTCAACACCCTGCCGTTGCGGATCGGCGCGCCCGGAGACCTCTCGTTCGCCGGCCTCGTCCGCGCCACCCGGCAGACCACCCTGCAGGCGTACGCCCACCAGGAGCTGCCCTTCGACCTGATCGTGGACACGGCCGGTCTGCCGCGCGACCCCAGCCGGCCGCCGCTCACCTCCGTGATGTTCCTGCTCGACGAGACCCCCGACACCGCGCCCGGACTCGCCGGACTCGGCACCGAGCCCCTCGACTTCGCCTCCCGCGCCACCAAGTACGACCTGATGATCAGCGTCCACGACACCGGCAGCACCGTCCGCGCCCTCGTGGAGTACCCCACCGACCTCTTCGACTCCACGACCGTCGACCGGCTCCTCGGCCACTTCCTCACCACCCTCGAAGGTGGCGCCGACCGCCCGGAGACGCCGCTCCGCGACCTCCCACTGCTCACCGGTGCTGAGCGCCGCGCCGCCCTGGACGACTGGAACGCCACCCGGGCCCCCTTCCCCCAGGACGCCTGCCTCCACCAGCTGTTCGAGGAGCACGCCGACCGCCGGCCGGACGCCGCGGCGGTCGTCTGCGGCGGCCTGGGCGGCTGGACCGTCACCTACCGGGAGCTGGAGGAGCGCGCGAACCGGCTCGCCCACCGCCTCATCGAGGAGGGCGCGGGCCCCGACCGCACCGTCGCCCTGTGCCTGCGCCGTGGCCCCGGGCTGATCACCGCGGTCCTCGCCGTCCTCAAGGCGGGCGCCGCCTACGTCCCGCTCGACCCCGAGTACCCGCAGGAGCGCCTGCGCCTGCTGCTCGAGGACGCGGCGCCGCCGATCGTGGTCTCCGACGCGGAGCTCACGGACCGGCTGCCGCTGCGCCCCGGCACCGCCCGGATCCTGCTGGACGCCGATCGGCGCCTCGTGGAGACGTTCCCCGCGACCCGGCCCGCCGTCCCCGTCACCTCCCGCGACCTCGCCTACGTCATCTTCACCTCGGGCTCCACCGGGACGCCCAAGGGCATCGCCCTGGAGCACCGCGGAGTCGTCAACAACCTGCTCGACCTCAACCGGTCCTACGGCATCGGCCCCGGCGACGCCGTCCTCGCCCTGTCCTCGCCCAGCTTCGACATGAGCGTGTACGAGACGCTCGGCATGCTCGCGGCCGGCGGCACGGTCGTCCTGCCGGACCCCGCCGCCGCCAAGGACCCGGCCCACTGGGCCGAGCTGATCGAGCGTCACGGCGTGACCGTGTGGAACTCCGCGCCCGCCCTGCTCGGGCTGCTCCTCGACCAGCTGGAGCACGCCTCCGGCCCCGCGCTGCCCGGCCTGCGCACCGCCTTCCTCGGCGGCGACTGGATCCCCGTCACCCAGCCCGACCGGATCCGGGCCTTCGCTCCCGGGCTGCGGTTCGCCGCGCTCGGCGGCGCGACCGAGGCGTCCATCCACTCCGTCGAGTACCGGGTGGACCGCGTCGAGCCCGGCTGGACGAAGCTTCCGTACGGCCGGCCGATGGCCAACCAGCTCACCTACATCCTCGACCCCGAGGACCGGCTGGTTCCGGTCGGCGTGCCCGGCCAACTCCACCTCGGCGGCGCCGGACTGGCCCGCGGATACCTCAACCGGCCGGAGCTGACCGCGGAGAAGTTCGTCCACGTCGAGCTCGAACCCGGGCGCACCGAACGGCTCTACCGCACCGGGGACCTCGCCCGCTACCTGCCCGACGGCACCGTCGAACTGCTCGGGCGCACCGACTTCCGGATCAAGCTCAACGGGCTGCGCATCGAACCGGGCGAGGTGGAGGGCGCCCTGCGCGACCTGCCCGGCGTCCGCGAGGCCGTCGTCGTCGCCCGGCAGGCCGCCGGCTCGGCACGCCTGGTGGGCTACCTCGTGCCCGAGGACGGCGCGGTCCCGGACACCGCCGCCCTGCGCGCCTCCCTCGGCACGGTGCTGCCTCCGCACTGCGTGCCCGCCGAACTCGTCGTCCTGGACCGGCTGCCGCTCAGCCCCAACGGCAAGGTCGACCGCAACGCCCTGCCCGATCCGCGTGCCGCCGCTCCCTCGGCCGGACCCGCCGCCGAGACCGGGGGTGCCCGGGGAACGCCCGCGGCCCGCCGGATCGCGGCCGTCTGGGCGGAGGTCCTCGGACTCACGGACGTCGCCGTCGACGACGACTTCTTCGCCCTGGGCGGCGACTCGTTCGCCGCCGTGCGCGCGGTCCGGGCCGTCGCCGAGGCCCTGCCGGAGGCGCACGCACTGCGCGTGGTCGACCTGTTCGGCAACCCGACACCGGCCGGCCTCGCCGCCCGCGCCGCCGAAGCGGGCGGCAGCGGCGGCGACGGGACCGAACCGCACCGGCTGCTGCACCGGCTGTCCTCCCGGACCGAGGGCGACAGGGCCGCCCTGACCCTCGTGTGCTTCCCCCACGGCGGCGGCGACGCCATCGCCTACCGGCCGCTGGCCGCCGAACTGCCCCCGCACATCGAGCTGGTGGCCGTCTCCCCGCCCGGCCACGACCCGCTCGCGCCGGGCCCGATGCTCCCGGTCGCCGAGTTCGCCGAACTCGCCGCCCGCGAGATCGCCCGCACCGTCACCGGACCGTTCGCGGTCTACGGCCACTGCGCCGGCGTCGTCGCCGCCCTGGAGACCACACAGGTGCTGGAACGCGACGGGCTGCGGCCCGTGGCGCTCCACCTGGCCGCGGCACTCCCGGAGGACGACCCCGACTTCGCCCTGGAGATGGAACGCACCTCCAGCGACGACGACCTCGTCGCCTACCTCACCGCCATGGACGGCTTCGACGGCGTCCTCGACGACAGCGACCTGACCGCCGTCATGCGGATGGTCCGGCACGACATGACCGAGGCCGCCCGGTTCTTCGCCCGCACTCCCCAGGGCTACGAACGACCCCTCGCCACCCCGCTCACCTGCGTCGTCGGCGACGCCGACGACGCCACCCAGGGATACGAACAGGGCCATCTCGCGTGGGGCCGGTACGCCCGTGACCTGCGGCTCGCCGTGATCCCCGGCGGCCGCCACTACTTCGCCAAGCATCTGCCCGACCGGCTCGCCGCGCTGCTGGCCGATCTGCACCGCAACGGAGGAACCCATGTCTGACCTCGCCGAACGGCTCGGCCGGCTGCCCCAGGGGCAGCGCTCCCGGCTGCTGGGCCGGATGCGCAACCAGATGACCGCGGGGGTCGGCCACCGCGTCGAGCTCAAGCGTGCCGACCACGGACCGCGCTCCCGTGCCTCCTTCCAGCAGGAGCAGATGTGGTTCGTCGACCGGCTGGGCGCGGGCAAGGCGCGCAACAACATAGCCCTCGCCGTCCGGCTGGACGGGCCGCTCGACCGGGCCGCGCTGCACGAGGCGGTCAACGCCGTCGTCGCCGGCCATCAGGTCCTGCACAGCAGGCTCGTCGAGGTCGACGGGGTGCCTTGGCAGGAACCCGTGCCCGCCTTCGTCCTCGGCGTCCGGACCAGCGACCTCGCCGCGAGCGACGACCAGGACCGGGAGCTCGCCGAACTCACCGCCTCCTGCGCGTCGGCTCCCTTCGACCTGGCCGCCGCCCCTCCCGTACGGGCCCACCTGGTGCGGCTCGCCGAGGAACGGCACGTACTGCTGTGGGTCGTCCACCACGTCGTCTGGGACCCGGGTTCCACCCGCATCTTCACCGAGGAGCTCACTTCCTGCTACGCCCAGGCGGCCCGCGGCCGGCGCCCTGAGGCGGCCGCAGCGCCCGTCGAGTACGCCGACTTCGCCGCCTGGCAACGCGCCAAGCTCGACAACGCCGAGCACCGCAGTGCGCTCGCCGACAAGTGGCGGCAGCTGCTCGCCGGCGCCGAGGCCACCGAGGTCATGCCCGACCATCCGCGCAGCCCCGAGACCCGCGGCGACGGCCGCGGACTGAGCCTCCGGCTGGATCAGGACCTGCTGGACCGTCTCAAGGCGGTCGCCGAGAGTTCCGACACCACCGTTTTCACCACCCTGCTCGCCGCCTTCAACGCCCTGCTGCGCCACTGGACCCACACCGAGGACGTCGTCGTCGGCACGGCCAGCGCCTCCCGCCCGCACCCGGACCTGGAGCGGGTCATCGGCTGCTTCGTCCAGATGATCACCCTGCGCACGGAGGTCGGGGACGGCCTCACCTTCCGCGAGCTCGTCTCGCGCACGGCGGGCACCGTCATGGACGCCTTCACCAACAGCGAGCTCCCCTTCGAACAGGTCGTCGACGCCGTACGCCCGGTCCGCGACCCGTTGCGGCACCCCCTGTTCCAGATCGAGTTCACCTCGCTCGGCCACTGGGGCGCCCACTCCACCCGCTCCGTCGATGTCGACTTCGCCGTGGAGCAACTGCACGACGGGGCGGCCAAGTTCGACATGAGCTTCCTCGTCGGCGAGAACGACGGGCTGGAGCTGTCCCTGGAGTACAACACCTCGCTCTACCGGCACGGCACCGCCTCCGCGCTGCTCACCGCCTTCCGCCGGGTCATCGAGCAGGTCGCCGCCGACCCCGACCTCCCCGTAGGCGAGATCAGCCTCGTGGAGGAGCCCGCAGCGTCCCGGCACGCCCGGGAGCTGTCCCGCGGCGGACCCGTCGACGAGGCCGCCTGGACCACCACGCTCGACCGGGCCTTCCGCGAACGGGCCACCATCCAGCCCGACGCCGTCGCCGTCCGGCACGGCGCCACGACACTGGACTACGCGGCCCTGGACCGCTGGTCCGAGGCCATCGCCCACCGGCTGCGCGACCGGGGCGTACGGCACGGCGACCCGGTCGCCGTCTGCCTCGGACGCGGCCCGGCAGCCGTCGCCGCACTGCTGGGCACCCTCAAGGCCGGTGCGCACTACATACCCGTCGACCCGGCCGCCCCGGCCGAGCGCACCAGGACCGTGCTGGCCGACGCCGGCGTCCGGCACGCCCTCGTCGACGATGCGGCCGATCTGCCCGTACCGCTGGAACTCGTCACGGCGGGCACCACGGCCCCGGTGCGCGAAGTGCCGTCCCTGGCGCCGACGTCGAGCCCCGCCGACCTCGCCTACGTGCTCTACACCTCCGGCAGCAGCGGCACCCCGAAGGGCGTCATGATCGAGCACCGCTCGGTCGCCCACTTCTCCCGCACCATCGCCCGGGCGTACGAGATCGGCACCGGCGACCGCGTCCTGCACTTCGCGCCGCTCACCTTCGACGTCTCCGTCTTCGAGGTCTTCACCACCCTGCTGGCAGGCGGAGAGCTCGTCATCGCCACCGACGACGAGCGCCGCGACCCGGCACTCCTCGAGGTCCGGATGCGCGACGACGCGGTGACCGTGGCCGAGCTGCCGCCCGCCCTGCTGCCCCTGCTCGACCAGTCCCGCCTGCCCGCCCTGCGGCTGGTCTCCGTCGGCGGCGAGGCGTTCCCCGGCAAGCTGGTCGCCGAATGGACGGCGGGGGAGCGGCGGTTCGTCAACGGCTACGGCCCGACCGAGGCCACCGTCGCCGTCACCCTCATGGACTGCACCGGCAGCTACGACCGCAATCCGCCGATCGGCCGCCCGATGCCGGGGCACCAGGCGTTCGTCCTCGACGAGCGGCTGCGTCCCGTGCCGCCCGGCGTCCCGGCCGAACTGTGCGTCGCCGGCCCCGGCGTCGCACGCGGCTACCTCGGGCGGCCCGAACTGACGGCGGAACGGTTCGTCACCAATCCCTGGGCCGACGGTCCCGAGACCGAGCGGCTCTACCGCACCGGTGACCTCGTGCGCTGGCTCCCCGGCGGGAACCTGGAGTTCCTCGGCCGCACCGACCGGCAGCTGAAGCTGCGCGGCCACCGCATCGAGCCGGGCGAGGTCGAGGCGGTGCTCCTCGGCCACCCCTCCGTCCAGCAGGCCGTCGCCGTCGCCCGGCCCGGCGCCGGGGGCGAGCCGGTCCTCGCCGCGTACGTCACCGTCGAGCAGGCCGGCGGGTACGCCTCCGAGGTCGCCGACGCCGAGGGACTGCGGGCCTACGCCGCCTCCCGGCTGCCCGGCTACATGGTGCCGGTGGTGGTCGTCCTGGACGACCTGCCCCTCACCCCGCACGGCAAGGTCGACGTCGCCGCGCTTCCGCTGCCCGTGGACCAGGCCGCCGGCGGCACCGCGCCGCGCGACGCCGTCGAGGAGCAGATCTGCCGTGACATCCTCACCCCGCTGCTGGAGTGGACGAGCCCCGACGTCGAGGGCGACTTCTTCGCCCTCGGCGGCAGTTCGCTCCAGGCGACCATCGTCGTCTCACGGGTCCGTGCCGTCTTCGGCATCGACATCGCGCTGGCCGACTTCTTCAGCCGTCCGACCGTCGCCGGACTCGCCGACCTCGTCCGCACCGCCCGGGCCGAGGCGGCCGGCGAACAGGACCGGCTGCTGGCGGTCTTCGACCAGATCGAGAACATGAGCGACGAGGAGGCCGCGGCGCTGCTCGACTCGCTGCAGACCCCGGACGGCGGGCGATGACCGCCCCCACCGGGACCGGGGTCGACCGGGCCCTCGCCGCGCTGCCGGAGGCCAAGCGGGAGCTCGCCCGGATGCTGCTCGCCGCCCGGAGCCCCGTCCCCGCCCGGCCGGCCCCGCGCTCCGGCGCGGGGCCGGTCCCGGCCACCGCACTCCAGGCCCGGCTCCTGAGGCGTGAACGGCTCGGCACCTCCGGCAGCAGCGGCACGGGCTCGCACGCCGTACGGCTCACGGGACGACTGGACACGGGACGGCTGCGCGAGGCGCTCACCGGTGTACTGGCCCGCCACGAGGCGCTGCGCTGCCGAATCGGGGAACCCCCGGACGGCGGGGGACCGCTGCTCACGGTGGACGAGGAGCCGTGCCTGCGGCTGACCTGCACGGACCTGGCGCACCTCACGCCCGCGGCGCGGCGGGAGGCCGTGGGCGCCCAGCTCGCCGAGAGCGCCGCGACACCACTGTCCCTGGAGAGCGGCCGCACCAGTGCCTTCCGGCTGCTGACGCTCGGCCCGGACGACCACGTCCTCGTCCTCGCCTCGCACCTGGGCGTCTTCGACGGCTGGTCGTCGGGGGTCTTCCTCACCGATCTCGCCACCGGCTACCGGGAGGGCTCCGGGAGGCTCGCCCCGCCGGATCTGCAGCTCCCCGATCACGCGGACTGGCAGCGGCGCTGGCTCGCCTCCCCGGACGGCACCGCCGAACTGGCGGACCGGCGCGGCGCGTTCGCCGGGATCCCGCCGGTGCCGCGGGCACCCGGCGGCTTCGAGCGGGGCCATGTACCGGTGCGGATGGACCGCGGGCCGGGCAGCCCGCTCGACGAGGGGCTCGCCCTCGGCGCCGCGGCCGGCGCCACCCCGTTCATGACGCTCGTCGCGGCACTGGCGGTCGTCCTGGCCCGCCGCGACGGGACCACCGGCGCAGTCGTCGGCACGCCGGCCGCGGGCCGCTTCGCCGGGCCGCTCGAAGGGGCCGTGGGACAGTTCACCACCGTCGTGCCGATCCGGGTCGACCTGTCCGGCCGCCCGTCGTTCGTGGAGATCCTGCACCGCACCCGCACGGCGGTCGCCGACGCGCTGAGTCACCAGCGGCTTCCCGTGGACGAGCTGTTCACCGCCGGGACCCAGCCCTACGACGTCCTCTTCGCCCTTCACAACTACCCGGCCGTGTCGCTCGGCCTGCCGGGCATCGAGGTGGGCCAGCTTCCCGGACCGCCCGCGCACCACCTGGAGCTGTACAGCACCGACCCCGCCGTCACCGTGGCCTGCTTCGGCCTGGTCGAACGCGACGGCGAGATCGGCGGAACGGCCGAGTTCAATCGCAGGGCCGCCGGTCCCGGGGACGTGACCGCGCTGCTCGGCGGAGTCGAGGACGTCCTCGCCCGTGCCGCCGCGTCCCCCGGGACCACCCCTTGACGACCGGCCCTAGCCCCTGGGAGTAACCGTTGCTCACCACCGAGTTCTACCGGGCCCCCGCCGACTGCGGCCTCGTCCGCTCCGGTGAGGGTGAGCCCCGCACGCCCATGCGAGCCCTCCGTGAGGAGATCCACGACGTCCTGGTGTCCGCACCCGTCGCCGCCGCCCGGCGCAGCAGGGACCCCCGCCCCGTGCACCGGGCGCTCGGCGAAGCGGGGCTGCTCGCCCCGCAGTGGCCCGAGGAGTTCGGCGGCCGTGGCGTCAGCCAGGTCGCCTCCGCCGTGCTCGTCGAGGAACTGGCGATGCACGACGTACCCGACCTGCTGCACACCCTGACCGTGCAGATCGTGGGCTCCACCCTCCTCAACGTCGCGAGCCCCGCCATGAAGGCCCGCCATCTGCCGGGCTTCGCCGCCGGAACCGCCTTCGGCTGCGTGCTCTTCAGCGAGCCGCAGGCCGGCTCCGACCTGAACATCCTGTCCACCCGCGCCGTCTCCGACGGCAACGGCGGCTACAAGCTCTACGGCACCAAGGTCCACTCGCTGTTCGCCGGCCTCGCCGACTACGGACTGTGCCTCGCGCGCGCCGAGAACGACGCCTTCACCCTGTTCCTGGTGCCCCTGGCCCAGCAGGGAGTGACGATCACCGCTGTCCCCGGCATCGGGGACGACGCCTTCCACGAGGTCACCCTGGACGGGGTGGCCGTGACCGCCGACGACGTGGTCGGCAGGCCCGGCCAGGGCTGGGCGATCGTCGTCAAGACGCTCGCCTTCGAACGCACCGGACTCGACTACTACGTCAAGGCCCTGCGCTGGTACCGCGCCGCCGTGGAGCGGCTCGAAGCCCACACCGAACGGCTGCAGTCCGGCCAGCACGACCAGATCGGCCTCGCCAAGCTCAACGCCCGCCTGCTGGCCGCGGGCACGCTCGTACGGCGCGTGCTGACCCGGCTGGACCGGGGAGAGCTCAACGAGGACGAGGCGGCGGCGGCCAAGTGGTACACCACCGAACTCGCCGCCGAGGTCGCCTGGTGGGCCGCCGAACTGGACGGCGACCACAGCATGACCCTCGACGACCCCGGTACCGACGGGGTGGCACATCCACTGGACTCGGCGCTGCGGGAAGCCCCCGGGATGCGGATATCGGGCGGCACCGCCGAGATGATGCTCGAGACGCTGGCCCGGCTGCGCCTCGACTCTGGGGCGGAGGTACGGCCTTGACAAGCGCAGCACAACGGACAGGGGACGGGAGGCCACCCGTGGAACGGTGGCGGGAGCGCGAGGACGAGGACTCCCTCTTCCGCCAGCTCCGGCTCACCGTCCGTCAGGGCCTGGAGATCGACGCCGGCACGCCGGTCAGCGCATGGGAGGCGTTGACGGGCGTGGGGGCCTGGGAGTTCGCCCTGCCCATCGGCATGGACGGCCTCGACCTCGGCCAGGCCGTCATCGCCATGGTCTGCGAGGAGGGCGGCAACGCGATGCAGCCGGTGCCGCTCACCGACACGTTCCTCGCGCTGGACCTGATGTCCGGGCTCGGGCCGCTCGCTCCGGAGGGACTCGACGGCCTGCTCGACCGGGTTCGGGACGGAGCGCACCCCGTCGCCGTACCGGGCCGGCTTCCCGACCCGCGTGGGGCCGTTCCGCCCGGCGTCACCTGGAAGCCCGACGGCGACGACGGCGGTGTCGTGCTGACCGGTTCCGGAGGGCCCTTCGCAGCGGGTGTGGAGCCGGGCTCGCTGCTCGTCCTGGCATCCGGGCCCGACGGGCCCTGCGTCGCCCTCGTCGATCCTCGGGCCCCCGGGGTCGAACTGCGTGCGCTGCGCGACCACGGAGGCGGCGCGGTCTCGGGCGCCTTCCTCGACGGAGCCCGGATACCTGCGGAATCCGTGGTCCTGCGCGGGCTCGCCGCCGAGCAGGCGCTGGCGCGAGCGGGACTGCGCGCCGCCGTCCACCAGGCGTCGCTGCTCGCCGGGATCACCGCGGCGGCACTGACGGCCGTCGTCTCCCGCATCAGGAGCCGCCGGCAGTTCGGGCAGGCGCTGGTGAAGCACCAGGGGCCGCGGCTCAGGGTCGCCGGTCTGCTGGCCCGTCTCGACGCGGTGCGCTGGGCGGTCGGCGACGCCGCCAGGGACCTCGACGAGAACCGGCTCGGCCCCGGTGACGCCGCCGGGCTGATCGCGCTGACCGCGGAGACCGCGCTGGACGTCACCCGTGACGCGGTCCATCTGCATGGCGCCTCCGGGCTGGTCAGGGACGGGCTGGTGGCAGGGTGCTACCGGCGGGCCGCCTGGGAGGCGCTGCGCTGCGGCCGCCCCACCCAGCTGTGGGACATCGCCGCGCACACCGCCTGAGGAGGGCGGGGAGAAGGGGCTCCCGCAGCGCGGGAGCCCCTTCTACGGACCGCCCTCGAGCCGTCCCGGAACCTGCCCTGCCGGCCGGCCCGCCGGTGGGGCGCTCAGTCCAGGTCGCGGCGCATCACCCAGCGGTGGCGCTTGTCGCTCTTGGCCTCGGTCCTGCGGACCCGGCGGAAGCCGGACCGCTCGAACATCTCCATCGTGCCGACGTACGCGAGGGTGGGGTTCACCCGGCCGCCCTCCGGGTCCACGGGGTAACCCTCCACCGCCGGGGCGCCGTTGACCCGGGCGTGCTCCACCGCGCCCTCCAGCAGACCGGACGCGACGCCCTTGCCGCGGAACTCCTTGCGCACCACGAAGCACGTCACGGACCACACCGGCAGGTCGTCCACGGGGAGGATCGTCTTCGACGAGGTGAGCCGGTCGAGGTGCTTGCGCGGTGCCACGTTGCACCAGCCGGCCACCTCACCGTCGAGATAGCCGAGCACCCCGGGCGCCGGGTTCCCCGCCTCGACGAGGGAGCGCAGGTGCGCGCCCCGCTCGTCGGCGGTCATCCGCCCGTAGTCGCCGGTGGTCAGCCGCCAGGCCATGCACCAGCAGGTGTGCGCGCTCTTGCGGGGCTGCAGGACCGCTCGCGCGTCGTCCCATCGTTCGGCGGTCGCCGGCAGAACTTCCAAATTCATCAGGCTACTTCGCTCTCTTTCCATTGCTGTGCGCGTTCCGCGGCCGCGGAACCGCCCCCCGTCCGGCGACCCTCGCCCATGAGGGCCGCCAGGACCCCCGCGGCACGACGGCACGCCTGCCGTCCGACACCCAGATGTGTGACGATCCGGACCACTCCGGGACCGGGCGCGGTCACCAGGACCCCCTCCCGGGCCGCACCGGCCACGACCTCCTCGGCGCCGGGGGCGTCGACGAGGACGACATTGGTCTCCTGCGGCCGCACGGCGCATCCGGCGTCCCGCAGCTCGGCCGCGAGCAGGGCCGCGTGGGCGTGGTCGTCGGCCATGCGTTCCAGGTGGTGGTCCAGCGCGTGGAGGCCCGCGGCGGCCAGGATTCCCGACTGCCGCATGCCTCCTCCCAGACCGTGCCGCAACGAACGCGCCCTGGGAAGGTGCTCGGCGGCCGTGAGGAGAACGGAACCGACCGGGGCGCCGAGGCCCTTCGACAGGCACACCGACAGGGTGTCGGCCACCGGGGACCCGTACTCCCGGAGCGGTGTGCCGGTCGCGGTGTGCGCGTTCCAGACCCGGGCGCCGTCGATGTGCACGGAGATCCCGGCGCGGTCCGTCAGCCGCCGGACCGCGCGCAGGGTCTCCAGGGGGTACACGGTGCCGCCCGCGCGGGTGTGGGTCTGCTCGAGCGCCACGGCGCGGGTGCCGACCGTGTAGGCGTTGCCGGGTCGCAGCGCGCCCTCCAGCGCCTCGACCCCGAGCAGGCCCCGCTCGCCGCGGACGGTGCGCGTCTGGATCCCCCCGTACCGGGCCGGCGAGCCCTCCTCGTGGGCCAGGATGTGGGCGTCGGCGTCACAGACGATCTCCTGGCCCGGCGCCACGAGCAGTCTCAGCGCGATCTGATTGGCCATCACGCCCGACGGGACGAACAGGGCCGCGCCGAAGCCGAACAGCCCGGCCAGGCGGTCCTCGAGGGCGCGGACGGTGGGGTCCTCCCCGAACAGGTCGTCGCCGACCTCCGCGACTGCCATCGCGCGGCGCATCGCGGGCGTCGGACGGGTCACGGTGTCGCTGCGCAGATCGACGGTCTCCATGGTCATGACGGTGTCTCAGCTCCTCGGTCGCCTCGCGGTCGCGGTGTCAGCCCGCGGACCGCGGCCCAGTCCAGCAGCGGCCGCACCAGCTCCCAGGTCTCCCGGACGAAGGCGCCGGCCGCGGCCGAACCGAGCACGGAGCCCGGTCCGAGCCGCCGTCCGGCGTCGATCTTGCGGTGCCGCAGCAGCTCCAGCCGGGGGTGGCCGGCCGGCACGCCCCGCGGCCGGGTCGCGAGCCTGTCGCCGCCGATCGCGAACCCCAGGGCGGTCAGCCGGGCGGTGATCGCGGCCAGCTCCGCTCCGCCGTCCTCCTCCTCGACGGCGGCGCGGTAGCGGACGACCTCGGCACCGCCGTACGGGTACCAGCGCCCCGAGGCGTACAGCCCGTCCCGGTCCAGGTGCATCCAGAAGCCCAGCGCGGGCAGCACGTCCAGGTACGCGCCCTGGTACGTCTTGTACGGGGACTTGTCGTGGGACATCCGGGTGTCCCGCACCGGGCCGAGCACCTGCACCCCGCCCGCGTACTCCGCGAAGTGAGCCGACAGTTCTCCGGCGAGCTCCTCCATGGGCGCGCGGACGTCCCTCTCGTACACCGCGCGATGACGCCCCCGCCACGACTCCTTGGAGTTCTCGGCGGCGAGGTCCTCGTACAGGCGCGGTGCCGAGGGCGGGAAACCGCTGAACGTCACGACAGGTACCCCGGCAGCGGGTGGCGGGCGCACAGCCCGTCGACCCGGGCCCGCGCCGCCGCGCGCGCCTCGGCCGGAAGCACCCCCGAGCCGGCCCGCAGCGCGTCGAGGACGTCCGCGACCAGGTCCGCGCACTCGCCGGCCGCGTTGCGGTCCATGCCGCGGGCCGCCAGGGTGTTGCTGCCCAGCCGCAGCCCGGCGGTGGTCCGCACGGGGGTGGTGTCGCCGGGGACGCGGTTGCGGTTGACGACGATGCCGCACGACTCCAGGGCCTGCTCGGCGACGTCCCCGGTCAGTCCGGCCGGGCGCAGGTCGATGAGCACCATGTGGGTGTCCGTGCCGCCGGTGACCAGGCGCAGGCCGCGTTCGGACAGCCGCTCGGCGATCGCCTGGGCGCCGTCCGCCAGCCGCTTGGCCAGTTCGGCGAACTCGGGCCCCGCCACGAAGTCCAGGGCCCGCGCCTTGGCCGCGACCGACGCGAGGTCGGGGGTGCCCTGGGTGAACGGGAACACGGCGCGGCGCATGGTCGAGGCGAGGGTCCCGCGCTCGGGTCCGGACTTGCGGGCGTCGCGGCCGAGCAGGATCAGCCCGCCCCGAGGCCCGTACAGCTGCTTGTAGGTGCTCGTGGTGGTGATGTGGGCGTGGTCGACGGGACTCGGGTGCAGTCCCGCCGCGACGAGGCCCGCGATGTGGGAGATGTCGGCGAGCAGATAGGCGTTCGTCTCGTCGGCGATCTCCCGGAAACGGGCGAAGTCGATGCTGCGCGGGTAGGCGCTCGCGCCGCAGACGATCAGCTTGGGCCGGTGGGCGAGGGCGAGATCGCGGATCCGGTCGTAGTCCAGCAGCCCTTCGGGGGTGAGCCGGTAACCCACCGCGTTGTAGTAGCGGCCGCTGACGGAGGCGGGCGAGCCGTGGGTGAGATGGCCGCCGCAGTCGAGGTCCAGGCCGAGCAGGGTGTCTCCGGGTGCGAGCAGGGCGGTGAGCACCGCCAGGTTCGCGGACGACCCCGAGTGCGGCTGGACGATGGCGTCCTGGGCCGAGAACGCCGCACAGGCCCGCTCGATCGCCAGACGCTCGATCTCGTCGGCGACGGAGCAGCCGGCGTGGTAGCGCCCGCCCGGATAGCCCTCGGCGGTGAGATTCCCGAGCGTGCTTCCGCCGCAGGCCAGCACGGACGGGTCGGCGACGCTCGAGGCGGCGACCATCATCAGGGTGCTGTTCTGCCGGGCCGCCTCCCGGTTGAGCAGTTCGTACAGTACGGCGTCGGTCCGGCGCAGCCGGGCGGCGGCGTGTCCGGCAAAGGTGATCATGTCCGGTGCTTGCGGCCGCACCCCGGCGGCCGGTGGAGCACCGTCCTCGACCGGGGCGCCCAGCGGCGCGGGCAGGGTGAAGGTCATGGCTGTCCCCTCGTGGAGTTCCTGTGGTCGTCGGTCAGGCGCCGGCCGCGGCCCCGGGCAGGTCCGATACCCCGGCGGGAAGGTCAGCGCCGTCCTCGTCCGGAAGCGCGCCGAGTGCCTCCGCGGCGGCCAGTGCCTCCGCGCCGTGCTTCTCGTCGGCGGCGATCCGCGCGGCCAGTTCCGCCAGGACCGGGGTGCGGAACACGGTCTTGACGGGCACCGGCACCCCCAGCAGGTCCTGGAGGAGGCCGGCCAGCCGGGTTCCGCTGAGCGAATCGCCGCCCAGCCTGAAGAAGTTGTCGCCGGGGCCGACGCGGTCGAGGCCGAGGATGTCGGCAACGGCCGCGCACAGCACCAGCTCCAGTGCGTCGCCCGGCTCCGTGGCCGCGTCCGCCGCCGCGGAGTCGTCGGCGGCCTGGCGGCTTCCGGCGGTGGAGGCGAGCAGCAGGCGGTCCACCTTGCCGTTGCGGGTGAGCGGCAGCTCCTCCAGCACGGTCAGCGCGGAGGGGACCATGTACGCGGGCAGCTGCTCCGAGAGCCGGGCGAGGATCTGCTCGCCCGTGCCCCCGGGGCCGGCGACGACGTAGGCGTGCAGCCGCCGGACGCCGTGGGCACTGGCGGGGGCGACCACGACGGCCGCCGCGACGCGCTCGTCCTGCCGCAGTGCCGCCTCGATCTCGCCGAGTTCGATCCGGTGCCCCTGGATCTTCACCTGGAAGTCGCCCCGGCCCAGGATCTCGATGCTTCCGTCCGGGAGGTAACGCCCCAGGTCCCCGGTGAGATAGGCCCGTTCACCGGTGTCCGGCAGGGCCACGAAGCGGCTGCGGGTCAGTTCCTCGTCGTTCAGGTAGCCGAGCGCCAGCCCGACGTCGCTCGCGACGGCCATCTCGCCGACCACGCCCAGCGGGCGCTCCCGGGCGGAGCCGTCCACGACGTAGTACCGCTGGTTGGTGATGGGTTTGCCGTACGGGATGCTGGTCCAGGCCGGGTCGACCTCGCCGATCGGCTGGAACAGCGACCAGCAGATCGTCTCCGTCGGGCCGCCCGAGCCCACCACCTCGATGCGGGGGCACTGGGCGCGCAGCCGGTCGGGCAGCGTCAGCGGGATCCAGTCGCCGGAGAGCACCGACAGGCGCAGCGACTCCAGCGGCCGTCCGCCGCCGCGCCGTTCGCGCACCTCCGCCTCGCCGACGAGGAGTTCCATCAGCACCGGCACGGAGTTCCACAGCGTGACGCGTTCCGCGGACACCAGGTCGGCCCACACGTCGGGCTCGGCGTGCTCGAACGGTGGCGGGACGACGACCGTGCCACCCTGCGTCAGCACGCCGAACACGTCGTAGATCGACGCGTCGAAGTGCAGTCCGGAGACGGCCAGCAGCCGGTCGGAGGCGTCCACCCCGAACCGCCGGGCCACGTCGCGGATCAGGTTGACGACACCGATGTGGTCGACCATCACGCCTTTGGGCTCGCCCGTCGAACCCGAGGTGAAGATGGTGTACGCCATGTCCGCCGGGGTCTGCGCGATCCCGGGCCGGGTGGCGTCGCCGAGTTCGAAGTCCTCGTCCACGCGGTAGCGGTGGACGTGCGGCGGCCAGCCGATCCGGGACTCCAGCCGGGACTGGGTGAGGACCTTGTCCACCCCGGCGTGTGCCAGGAGCCTGCGCAGCCGCTCGGGCGGCAGGGAGGCGTCGAGCGGCAGATACGCCGCCCCGGAGGCCAGGATCCCGTAGACCGCGGCGTACTGCTCCCAGCCCTTCTCCATCACGATGGCGACCAGTTCGCCCGGCTTCGCCCCGTGCTGCCGCAGCCGGCGGCCGATCCGCCAGGCGTAGGCGGCGAGTTCCGCGTACGTGAGACGGCGTCCGGCGTCCACGACGGCCTCGGCGTCCGGTGTGCGGGCGGCCTGCTCGGCGAACAGCTCGTGCAGGGTGGTGTACGGAATCTGCCCCGCGGTGTCGTTGACGCGGCGGCGCAGCTCGCGCTCGGCCGGGGGGATCAGGTCGAAGCGCCGGCTGTGCAGGCTCTGCGGGTCGTCCACCAGGCGCCGGACGAGGGAGACGTACGCCCCGAACGCGGCCTCGGTGAACCCCGGCGCGAAGGCGCCGTCGACGTAGTCCCAGATGATCCGCAGTTCCCCGCCGAGCTCGCGCAACTGGACGTCGAGGGAGACCTGCGGGGTCTGCGAGATCGAGTGGACCTCGTGCCCCAGATCGGTGACCGGGCGGCGGGCCGGGTAGTCCAGCAGGCTGGTGACGACCACCGGCATGCCGGCCTGCGCGCCGGCACCGTGCAGCCGGGTCAGCTCGCGCAGCACCCGCACGCCGTTGAACGAACCGTGCTCCATGTCCCGGCGGAGCTGGTCGCGCAGGGCGTGCGCCCGGTCGAGGAACGTCGCGCCCGAACCGTCGGCGGCGAGCAGCACGGCGTTGGTGAAGTCCCCCAGCACCGAACCGATGTCCTCGTGCACCCGGGGGCGCTCGAAGACCGGGTAGTTCAGGGTGAAGTCGGTCTCTTCCGCCCAGCAGCGGACCACCTCGGCGAACGCCGCGGTGAGCAGCACCGACGGGGTCACTTCCGCCTCTCGCGCCACCTTCCTGAGGCGGTCCCAGTCCGCGGGCGCCAGCCGGTGCTCGTGCCGTTCGAAGCGCACGTCGCCCCCACCGCCCCCGCCCTTCGGCAGCGAGGGCGCCGGCGGGAGCTGCGGCACCCGCTCCAGCCAGTAGTCGCGGGCCGCGCGGAACGCCTCGGTGCCCGGCAAGACGTCGGCGCGCCAGTGCGCGTACTCGGCGAACGTGAGCCCCGGCTCGGGCAGTTCGGCCCCCGGGTCCTCGTACAGGTCGATCAGGTCCGGGAAGAGCACCTGGAACGCGCTGGAGGCGTCCAGCACCTGCAGATCGATGCCCAGATGGACCCGGCCCCGGTTCCCCTCGCCCGGCAGCAGCACGAACCTGAGGTCGAACAGCGGCCAGCTGCCCACCGGGAACACCCGGTGGCTCATCTCCTCGCGCAGTCCGGCGAGCCGCTGCTCGACGTCGTCGGCGGCGAGCCCGCGCAGGTCCAGCACCGGTGTGTCGTACGGGGGAGGTTCGGCGAGCACGTGCTGCGTGCCGTCGGAGCGGCCGACGGCGCGCAGCATGTCGTGGCGGGCGACGACCCGGCGCCAGGCGGTGGCGAACCGCTCCGGATCCAGGTCCTGGCGCTCCCATTCGAAGTAGCCGTAGCAGCCGATGCTGCCCAGCTCGACTCCCTCTCCCCGTCCGATCATCAGCGCCTGCTGCGTCTCGGTCATGGGGAAGGGGGCGGCGCTGTCGGCGGGGCCGTGCAAGAGCTCGGTCATGGTCCAACTCCACTCGCGGTAACGGGAATTCAACTGGCCGGGACTGCGGAGGCGTCGCTGCTCCGCCGGGCGGAGCGAGGGTAGGGCGCGCCGGTTAGCCACCGGTTACGCCCCACGGAAGCGTCCGGCCGGTTCGCCCCTCGCCCGGCCGTCGGGAAGGGAGAGGGCGAAGAGCCGCACCAGCGGGTGGAACACGTAGCAGGGCCGGCCCCACTCGTCGGCGCCGCTCACCTCCAGCAGCGCCTCGTCCGCCATGGCCTCCAGCAGCAGCTCGGCGTCCCCCTCGGGCAGCCCCAGCAGCCCGGCGGCCCGCACCGCGGGGAACGGCTCGGGGCCGAGACCGCCGAGGGCCGGGAACGCCCGGCGGGCGTCGGGCCGCAGCGCCCGCCACGAGGCGAGGAGCGCGCCCTGCACGTCCAGGTCGCCCGAGTGGAGCTCGCGCAGCCGGCTGTCGGGGTCCGCCAGCCGCCGGGCGAACCGGTCCGGCGCGTAGTGCGGCCGGGCCGCTATCCGCGTGCCCGCGATCCGCAGGGCCAGCGGCAGCCCGGCGCAGTGCTCCACGATGACCGCCGCCGCTCCCGGGGCGGCGGCGATCCGGTCCGGGCCCGCCGCGGCGGCCAGCACCTGGAGCGCCGGTCCGTCCTCCAGCGGATCGAGGGCCACGGTGTGCGCACCGGTGACGGTGGGCAGCGCGGTGCGTCCCGTGACGAGGACGGCCGGTTCGGGGGTGTTGGGGAGCAGCGGTCCGAGCTGCGCCGCGCTCGCGGCGTTGTCCAGCAGGATGAGCAGCCGCCTGCCGCCGATGCGCTCCCGGTAGAGCCGGACGAGTTCGTCGGTGTCGTCGGCCAGGCCGGAGCCGACGGCGAGCCCCAGTGCCCGCAGCAGGTGCAGCAGCACCCCTCCGGCCGGCCGCGCGGTGCCGTCCGGAGCGCGCAGGTCGGCATACAGCTGCCCGTCGGGGAAGTGCCGCTTGCAGCGGTGCGCCGCGTGCACGGCGAGCGCGGTCTTGCCGACGCCGGCCATCCCCGTCACCAGCACCCTGCGGGGCCGGTCGGCGGCGGCGACGTCCGGGGCGAGCGCGCGGGACAGCAGTTCCAGTTCGCGCTCGCGCCCGGTGAAGTCCACCGTGTCCGGCGGCAGGGTGGCGGGCACGCCGTGGTCGTCCTGGTCGTCCTGGCGCCGGCCGGCGGGCTTCGGCGCCGCCGCCCCGGTCCGCTGCGGATGCCGCACGAGCGAGCCGTCCAGCAGCGCCCGGTAGGTGGCCTGCAGTTCCTCCCCCGGGTCGACGCCGAGTTCCTCCGCCAGCACCGCGCGGCCGTGGTGGTACAGGTGGATCGCGTCGGCCTGCCGCCCGCAGCGGCACAACGCCGTCATCAGCTGGCAGCGGATGCGTTCACGGAGGGGGAATTCCGCCACCAGGCCGGTGAGTTCGACGGTGATCTCCTCGTGCCGGCCGAGTGCCAGGTCGGCGGTGATCCGGTGCTCCAGGGTGACGGCGCGCGCCTCCGTCAGGCAGGGGGCCTCGGCGGCCGCGAGATGGTCCGTGGTGTTGGCCAGAGGCGGGCCGTTCCAGCGCGCGAGAGCGCCTCGCAGAAGATCTCCCGCCTTTTCGTGGTCCTGTGCGGAGAGCGCTTCCCGGCCCTCGCGGTCGAGTTCCTGGAATTCGATCAGATCGAGCGAGGAATTGCCTATGGCCATGGCATATCCGGGTGGCCTGCGGTCGATGAGTATGTCGTCGCCCAGGATTTTCCGCAGTCGCGACACGTAGGTGTACAGCTGGGCGCTCGCGGTGGCGGGCGGCGCCCAGCCCCAGAGCAGCCGGCTCAGCCGGTCGTCGGAGACGACCTCCTCACGGGCCAGCAGCAGCGCTGCCAGCACGGTGTGCAGCTTGGTGCCGGAGAGCGGCACTCTGCCCCCGTGCCGGCGGACCTCGACCGGCCCGAGCACTCGGAATTCCATGAGCAGCCCCGTTCGTGATACCCGCGAAGAATCTCCGGACGACGCTAGAGGGGCGCGTTATTTTCTCGATATCGTGTCGGTTTCACGGGGGTCCCGGCGCGCGAAATCGGTGGGACAAAGGATCGAAAGGAGGCGTCCCTACTGTCCGTTCGTACCGCAGCAAGCGGCAATGACGGTCCACCGATGAGGGGGAATCGCAATGCGCAGCACTCGGACGGCGAAGCGGGCGACGATGGCCGGTCTGTTCGTACTGGCAGGAATCATCACGGGCGCCGGCGCCGGACTGGGCTCCACCGCGCACTCCACGACGGTCACGCACGCCGACGACATGCCCTGGGGCATCGTCAAGCCCGTGGGACCGGCCATGGCCTACGACGACGACATGCCCTGGGGCTGACGCCCGGAACCCTCCGGGACCGGCTCAGTCGGACCGGTCCGCAAGGAGCAGCCGCAACGCCTGGGGCGTGAAGCAACGTTCCGCCCGGTCTTCCGCGGCCGTACCCGCCCCGCCCGGCCCGCCGCGCAGTGCGGCGAGCAGCCTCAGCACCCTTTCCCGCCAGGGCTGGGCTCCGACTTCGCCTAGCGCCGCATGGGCCCGCTCGAACCTCTCCGCCGCCGCCGAGTGCCGGCCGCCCAGCGCCTCCACACAGCCGAGGTCGGTCTCCACACGGGCGTACAGGAAGCGGTCGGACAACTCCTCAGTGATCTCCAGGGCCTGCCTCAGCGTGCTTTCGGCCGCCGGGAGCAGGCCCTGGCTCCACTGTGTCTCGCCGAGTCCGCGCAGCGCGTGGGCCTCGCCGACCCGGTCGCCCTCCTTGCGGGACAGCTGCAGCACCTCGTGGAAGGAATGGGCCGCGTCGTCCAGTTCCCCCGCGCACAGCCGCACCTCCGCGAGCCGGTAGAGGCTCTGCGTCTCCGCCCGCACGGACCCGGACCGCCGGCTGAGCGCCACCGCCTCCACGGCCAGCGGGAGCGCCTGCTCGACCTGGCCCCGGTCCAGCTCGATCTGCGCCAGATAGCCGAGCAGATGGGCCTGGTTGCGGGTGTCGTGCACCTCGGAGAACCCTTCGAGCGCCGCCCGGCAGAACTCGAGAGCCCGGTCCCAGTCCCCCTGCAGACGGGCGCACATCGCCAGGTTCCGCTGGGCGAGCGCCGCCCCGTGGACGTCCTCGCTGCCCCGCAGCAGCCGCAGGGCGGCCATGTTCCACCCCTCGGCCTGTTCGTAGCGCCGCTGGTAGATGGCGAGCGAGCCCAGCAGCCGCAGCATGGTGGCCTCGCCCACGCGATCGCCGACGCGCCGGGCGGACGACAGGGCGGCGTCGGCGCAACGCTGCCAGTCCTCCAGGTAGTTGCGCGTCTCGAAGTGGGGCACGGCGCTCTCGGTCAGGGCCCACGCGTACCGCGCCCGGCCCGTCTCGGCCGCGTGCGCCACCACGTCGGCGACCGCGGTCCGCTCCGAGTCGAACCAGTCCAGCGGCGCGGCCAGCAGCTCGTCCGCCGCTCCGAGCAGGAAGGCCGGCGCCGGCTCCGCCGGACGGCCCACCGGGAAGTCCCGGCCGTCCAGCCGCCGGTGCGCCTCCTCCGCGAGCCAGAGCCAGGCGGCGAACGCCCGCTCCAGGGCGGCGTCGCACTCCTCCTCCGACTCGTCGGCCTCGGCTCGTTCACGGGCGAAGAGCTGGAGCAGGTCCTGGAACCGGTACCGGGCAGGCCTGCCCGGTACCGGTTCCAGGACCTCCAGCAACTGGGCGTCGACGAGCTGGTCGAGCAGTTCCTCGGCGCGCCGCAGGCTGGTGTCCACCGTCGCGGCCGCGGCCCACGGCGCGAAGTCCGGCGTGCGCAGCAGGCCGAGTCGGCGGTACATCCGGGCGGCCTCCGGCGCCAGGTCCCGGTAGGTGAGCCGGAAGCCGGCCCGGACCCCGCCCTCCTCGGGGCTCAGCTCGTCCAGCCGCCGCCGCTGGTCGCGCAGTCTCTCCACCAGCCCGCGCACCGTGAGTCCGGGCTTGGCGGCCAGGCGTGCCCCGGCGATCCGCAGGGCCAGCGGCAGGCAGTCGCACAGTGCGCTGAGCTGCTCGAGCCCCACGGGGTCGCTGCCGAAGCGGTCGGCTCCGGCGATCTTGGTCAGCAGGGTGGTCGCCTCGGCGGGCGGGAGGACGCGCAGTCTGATCCGCAGTGCGGTGTAGTCGCCCGTCACGTCGTCCAGTGCCTCGCGCCCGGTGGCCAGGACGACGCTGCGGCCGCCGCCCGGGAGCAGCGGTCTCAACTGGGCGAAGGACCGCACGTTGTCGAGGAGGATCAGCGTCCGCCGGGTGCTGAGGAGACTGCGGAAGAGCGCCGCGCGCTCGTCGGGGTCCTCCGGGATCTGCGGCGCGGGAGTCCCGAGCGCACGGAGGAAGCGGTCGAGCACCGCGGCCGGGGAGACCGGCGGATTCTCCTCGTCGTAGCCGCGCAGGTCGGCGAAGAGCTGACCGTCGGGGAAGCGGTCCGCGGCCTGGCTCGCCCAGTGGACGGCCAGCGCCGTCTTGCCCACACCGCCCACACCGGCGATCGTCGCCAGGACGGGGGCGTGCGACTGGTACGGCTCCTTCAGCAGCCGGTCGAGGGCGGCCAGCTCCTGCTGCCGTCCGGTGAACCGCATGACGTCCGCCGGAAGCTGGGCGGGCACCGTCTGCACGGTGACCGAGGCGGACGGAGCCGCCGCGGGAGGCCGCGACAGCTCGGGGGAGTCGTGCAGGATCAGGTCGTGCAACTGCTGGAGCGGCGGCCCCGGTTCGATGCCCAGTTCCTCGTTGAGCAGTCTGCGGCCCAGCCGGAAGACCTCCAGTGCCTCGGCGCGCTGCCCGGAGCGGTAGAGCGCCAGCATCAGATGCTCGCGTGACTGCTCCCGCAACGGATGACGGGCGACCAGCTCGCCGAGTTCGCCGGTCAGCACCCGGTGCCGGCCGAGTTCGAGCATCAGCCCCGCGCGCTCCTCGACGAGGTCGAGCCGCAGCTGTTCCAGCCGGGCGGCCTCGGCCTCGATCCGCTCGCCCGAGAGCTTGTCGAGCGCCGCCCCGCGCCACTTGCTGAGGGCCTCCTCCAGCAGGGCGCAGGCCTCCTCGGCCCGACCGTGCCGTGCGGCGTCCCGTCCGCGTTCGGCGAGCTGGAGGAACTCCACGACGTCGATGCGGTGTTCGCCACGCGCGAGGACGTACCCGGGCGGAGACGTCAGCAGGAGCTCGCTCTCACCCGCCTCCTTGAAGGTCTTGCGCAGCGTCGCGACGCAGATGGCGATCTGGTTGCGCGCGGTCGCCGGGGGGCACTCCGGCCACACCGCGTCCACGAGCGTGTCGACGGACACGATCCGGTCGGCCGAGAGCAGCAGCATGGCGAGGACGGTGGACTGCCGTCTGCCCTTGATCCGGACCGGTAACCCGTCCGCCTGAACCAGCAGGGGGCCGAGCATTCTGAAGACCAACTGGTTCAAAGGTTCCCCCGATGTGACCCGGTTCGGGCCGGTAGCCGTACGACAAGGAAAGTAGCTCGGTATCAGACACCAAGCTCCCCGGGTTCACGGCGACTTCCGGCCGTGTGCGCGGAGGGTGCGGCCTGGGGAGGGACGGCCCGCGCCGGCCCGTCCCGCGGGCTCAGGGCCGCGCATGCGGGGCTACGGCGCAAAGGGCCCGGGACAGTTCCCCCAGCACCTCGGTGATCCTGCGGAGGTCGTCCTCACCACCCAGCTCCCCGCACAGCCGGCGGGCCAGATCGGCATGACCGGGCTCGACACCGTGCAGCACGGCCCTGCCGTTGTCGGTCGCCTCCAGCAGTTTGGCGCGCCGGTGCGCGGGATTGTCGCGGTAGCCCGCCAACTCCTGACCCACCAGCAGATCGGCGGTGCGCTGCACGCTCTGCCGCGTGACGCCCAGCAGGCGCGCCACCTCGGAGACGGACCGGGGCTCGGCCCGGATCGTGTCGAGGATCAGCCACTGGGCCGCACTGAGCCCGTACACCAGCGTCAGACTGTTGAACATGGCCGTGAATTTGCCGTTCAGATGGAGCACCGCTAGTGCGGAGCGGCTCAGGGCGTCGACGGCGGCCACGCCGCCGCAGTCGTGCTCACCGGATGTCGCGACATGCAACACGGCCACCCCCGCTGGAAGTCGACACACTCGGCGCCCGTCGGTCCGCGGCCCGCGATGGTTCCGGCCACATGCTGCCGCACCGTACCTGTGGCCGAACGCAGTGTCCATGATGTGTTCGATTACCGGAATCCCAGGTGCCGCTTTGCGCGAATCCTTTCCCCTTGGGGCCGCGAAGCGGGATCCCGGATTCCTGCCGGAATGTGGCTGCCCGCATGCGTGTTGGGAGAGGCGGCCGTGGAGACCGCCGCGTTGGCGGAACGGTCGGGTTCCGTGCCACCCGAAGCGGTGTCCACGGGCCGGCGCGCACCTCGTTCGCCCCGGGCGGGGCCGTGATGACGCCGGATGGGAGCGCACGGGCGCCGACCGGTCCGGCGCCGGCCGGGTAGTGGAAGAGGTGGCGGGTGTCTCCTCGACGAGTGGGAGGTCGTCGTACCGTCTGCGGCGCAGCGGGATGCCGGGGCGTAGACGCCTGGGACCATGCCGAATCCCCGGTGGGGACGGACGGTGTGCCGCCTGACGCCGTGGGACCGCCCCCGCGCACCGACGCGGGGACCGGACGGCGGACCGCAGGTGTGCCGCCGGGCCGGCGGGGCATCGGAACGCGGTACGCGGCAAGTGGAGTCCGCGGCCGGCGGCGCGCGGCGCACCGTGCGGAAAGGGCGGGGCGCGGAGTGCGGAGGGCCCGTTCGGCGGACTCCGTTCCGTGCGGGACGGCCTTACGGCCTCATATGGCGAGCCGCCATTCGGTGATCGCTGCGGAAACGGGGCGGCCCGGTATCCGTCTCGCGGATACCGGGCCCCGGGGCGGAAAGCGCGACCTCAGCGGTGAAAGGCGTCCTTGGTCTTCTCCTTGGCCTCGCGCATGTCGCCCTTGGACTGCTCGGCGCGCCCCTCGGCGGTCATCCGCTCGTTGCCGACGGCACGTCCGACGGTCTCCTTCACCTTGCCCTTGGCCTGCTCCATCTTGGCCCGGGTCTTCTCGTCTGCAGCCACGACGCTCACTTCCCAGAAGTCGACAACAGGTGTGGTTCGTCGAGTAACCGGATCCCGCTCCGGCAAACCCCCTGCGCGCAGGAGAAAAGACGAAGGAGCAATCGGAATCCCGCGTGTGTGAATTCGCGGGGCCGGGGCAACCGTGGCTTCGGAGGTTGATAAACATGGTCCCGTTGCTGCTGGTTCTCATACTCGCCGTACTGCTTTTCGGTGCCGGATTCGCTCTCGAAGCGCTCTGGTGGATCGCCGCCATCGTCCTCGTCGTCTGGCTGCTCGGTTTCGTCATCCGGCCGGCCGGCGCGGGTGGTGGCCGGGGACGCTGGTACCGCTGGTAGAGCGGCCACCGCCGCCGACCGCCGGAAAGTCGGGTGCCCCAGGAGTTCCTCCTGGGGCACCCGCTTTCCTGTGTCCGGAGAGGCGACCGCCGGACGGCGTGGATCAGGACCGGCGGCGCGGCCTGCCGGGGCGGGCGCCCCTGCGCCCGGCGGAGGCACCGCGCCGGCCGCCGGCCGCCGACTTGCCGCCCGCCGCCTCGCCCGCCGGGCGGCCCGAGCGACGGGGCTTGTCCTTCGGCTGCTCGGCGGGGGAGGGACGGCGGCCCCGGGTGCTGTTGACCGTCCTCCCGCGGACGATCCCGATGAAGTCGTCCACCAGATCGGTGGTCCGGTCCTCCGGCCAGGACAGGGCGACGCTCGACTGAGGAGCGTCGACGACCGTGCGGTACGTGAGGTCCCTGCGGTGGTGCAGGCGGGCGAGCGACTGGGGCACGACCAGCACACCCACCCCCGCGGCCACGAGCTCGACCGCGTCCGCCGTGGTCGCCGGCCGCTCGATCGCGGGACGCCCGGGGAGGTCCTGCCACTCGAGCGTGTCGTCCAGCGGGTGGAACACGACGTCCTCGGCCAGGTCCTCCAGGGACACCTCGTCGACGGCCGCGACGGCGTGGTCCTTCGGTACGACGACCACCGTCGTCTCCGTGTAGAGCGGGATGGCGCTGAAGACGGCGCGGTCGACGGGCAGACGCACCACGCCCGCGTCGACGCCGCCGTCGCGCAGCAGCCCGGGCGCCTCGGCGGCCGGCACCGGGACGAGCTCCAGCGGCACGTCGGGCAGCCGCTCCTGCCAGATCCGCACCCATTTGCCAGGGGTCACACCGGGTACGTAGGCGAGCCTGAAGGAGGGGGAAGCTTCCGAGCCTGTCACCGCACCAGGTTATCCGCCCTGGTCGGACCTCGTGCACACGCTCGATATCCTTGACCCATGACGTCGCACCACGGAACCCAGACCATGAAGCCCGCCACGGCGGCGAAGAAGCTGGGTGTGTACCTCGAAGCCACCCCTGCGGAGTTCCGGGAGGGCGTCGTGACGCGCGAAGAGTTCAACGCGCTCCAGGCCGACCCGCCCGAGTGGCTCCGCGAGCTGCGGCGCGACGGTCCCCACCCGCGTCCCGTGGTCGCGGCGAAGCTGGGCGTCTCCATTTCGGGCCTGGCCCGCGGCGGTGTCACGGATGCGCTGACCACGGAGCAGATCGAAGCGCTGAAGCAGGAGAGCCCCGAGTGGCTCCGGCGGGAGCGTGCGACCCAGGCCGAGGTGCGCAAGGAGGCCGTGCGCCTCAAGGAGAAGCGCGCGGAGAAGGTGGAGAAGGCCGAAGAGCGCTCCTGACCCCCCGCTGCGGGCGCCGGGTCTCCGCCCTGGCCCGGTTCCGCCCCGCACCGTGCGAGCTGACCGACGAGATCGCACCCGGGACAGCCGTCGAGGCAGTCAGGCTCGCATTGCCGGGCGAAGGGCGGAGCGGTGCTGTCCCTGGCGCGATGGGCGGGCGCCTTGTGCGCGGGGCACCCAGGACCCGCCCCGGCCGCGGCCGGGGCAGGTGGTCGTTCACCTGGGGGCGGGCCGGTGCTCGGTGATCCAGCGGGCGGCGAGGAGTCCGGAGGCGGCGGTGAGGACGGCGGCGGCGATGACGGTGGCGTCGAGGCCGAGCCAGTCGGCGAGGATGCCGGCGACCAGGGCTCCGGCGGCGTAGCCGATGTCCCTCCAGAACCGGTAGGTACCGAGGGCGTTGGCCCGCCAGGCGGGGTGGGCGTGGTCGGAGACGGACGCGATGAGGGCCGGGTAGACCATGGCCGTGCCCAGACCGAGGAAGACCGCGGAGAGGACGCCCGCGAGCAGCGGGCGGTCGAGCAGGGCCAGGGCGAGGACGAAACCGATGGCCTGGACGAGCATGCCGTAGACGATCAGGGGCTTGCGCCCGACGCGGTCGGCGAGGTGACCGGTGGGAATCTGTCCGAGCCCCCACAGGATCGGGTAGAGGCCCTTGATCAGGCCGACGGCGGCAAGCCCCAGGCCGTGGTCGGTGAACAGCAGGGGGAAGACGCCCCAGGTGAGCCCGTCGTTGAGGTTGTTGATCAGCCCGGCCTGGCTCGCGCCGCGCAGGGAGCGGTTGTTCCAGGAGGTGCGGATGAACGTGGGCTTGAGGCCGGAGTCCTCGTCGGTGGGCAGCGGCTTGGTGCAGTCGGCGAGTTCGAGCGCGACGTGGGCGGCGGTGTCGCGGACGGCGAGGGCCAGCGCGAGGCCGGCGACGACGAAGACGATGCCGATGAGCTCGGGGACGGGGCGCAGGCCGTAGCTGGTGGCGAGGTAGCCGGTGAGCAGGGCGGTGACGCCGACCGCGGTATAGCCGGCGGCTTCGTTCAGGCCGGTGGCGAGCCCGCGGCGGGAGGGGCCGACGAGGTCGATCTTCATGTTGACGGTCATCGACCAGGTCAGGCCCTGGTTGAGGCCGAGGAGGACGTTGGCGGCGACGATCCACCCCCAGGACGGTGCGTAGGCGAGCGCGAAGGGGACGGGGATGCCGAGCAGCCAGCCGGCCACCAGCAGTTGCTTGCGGCGGAAGCGGGCGGCGAGGGCGCCGGCGGCGAGGTTGGTGAACGCCTTGGTGAGGCCGAAGGCGATGATGAAGGAGAAGACAGCCAGGTCGCTGGTCAGGCCGAACGTTTCGGAGCCGATGAGCGGAACGGTGGTGCGCTCGAGACCGACCAGCCCGCCGACGCAGACGTTGACAATGACCAGCAGGGTGAACTGCAGCCGGTTCTCTCGGAGCCCTAGCTGTTCTGTCCCGGGAGGTTGTGGACGGGTGATGCAGGTCTCGGCTGAGGGATCTTGAAATGGGTGAGGGCCTTCTGGCCTGGTGTGGAT